>CADAPC010000047.1 GCA_902789725.1 uncultured Bacteroidales bacterium | reverse complement strand
ATGTCCCCATGGTAAAACTGCGACAGCCTGTCGCAGTTTTGGCTCACTATTACAGAATCGTTCATAAAATTTCTTCATGTCCCACAGGTTTCTTGGAGAAACTCCCATCTGTGGATAACGTTGCTTCAAGTCAAAAGACAAGCGATTTACTACGCCGCTTCCATGCTTACTTTCAATCTTCTTGTCGTGAAGCAATTTTCCGATTTCCCAATGAGCGGTACCGATGGCAGAACATACCGTTGTTGCCACCATAGCTCTTGTCCTGTCGATAACTGCGACAGCCTGTCGCAGTATTGCATCATACTCTGATTCTTGAATTTGTATAATATCTGTCATACCTTTAATCTTTACCTGTTATGAGTTCTCGCTTGTCAATGTCAAGCAATATTGCTATCTTGTCTAATGTGTACAAATCTGGCTGAGATACGTTGGTACACCACTTACTCACAGTAGCAGGGTTCTTGCCTAATTCCTCAGCAAGCCACTTCGCCGTTCGCTTCTTCTCAACGAGTACAACTTTGATGCGATTCAAATCTTTCATTTACAAATATTTTTAATTTGAACGCAAAGATATACAAAATAATCGACAACAAAAGAACTTTCATTCAATAAATGACACTTATGAATGTTTTTTTTAAGATTATTAAGAGTTTTTGTGCCTTGTAGGCAACAAAAGAGCGGAGATAGCCGCCAGAGTTCTTCTTTGCGAGAATAACTTCTGTACAGAATTTGCACACCAACTCCATTTTTGTGGTTTACAAAAGTTAAATACGTTAAATCTTTGTCTTTTTCATCCTCCATTAAATCCACGTAATCACTTTTCTACCGTTTTAATCAAAACAAATTGGTACACAATAAGTTACAAATACTCTGTTTTGACAAGCAACCAATCTCTGCACATTGGCCGCAGCCTGTCCTCTGTCTATGGATGCTCTTTTGCGAACAATGCGGCTTTAACTTCCATCACCGTGGACGAAGAGAACGCAACGTATGATTCACGCAACAATTGCAATGCAGTGATAGAGACTGCAACCAACAAACTGATTGTGGGATGTCAAACAACTGTTATACCAGAAGACGTCACGACCATCGGAAACAATGCATTTGGGGGCAGATGGTCTATGGCATCCATCGAGATTCCTGCCAACATCACAGTCATTGAGCCAAATGCTTTCTCATGGTGTGTTAGCCTTCGTACAGTCGATGCCCGCATGGAGACTCCATGCACATTGGAAGAAAACACCTTTGACAATATTCCAGAAGATTGTGTGCTTTATGTTCCTGCCGGCACCAAGGCTGCCTACATCGCAAAGGGCTGGACAGAAGATGTGTTCAAAGAAATCAAAGATAATTCTATTATTGACTTTGCTGACGCCAACGTGAAGGCGCTCTGCGTTGAGAACTGGGACACCGATGGTGACAGAGAACTGAGCAAGGCTGAGGCTGCCGTCGTGACGGACCTTGGTGAGGTGTTCAAGGGCAACACGGACATCACCTCGTTCGATGAATTGCAGTATTTCACAGGACTGACGAGCATTGGAGAGAATGCTTTCAATGGGTGTGAGAATTTAACCTCAATTGTTATTCCAAATACGGTGACTACCATAGGCGTTGCGGCTTTCAATGACACGGGCCTTGAGAACTTCACCGTTCCCGGCACCGTGAAGACTGTTGACTGGGGCGCTTTCATATGGAATACGTCTTTGAAGAGAGTCGTCTATGAAGAAGGTGTACAAAATGTGGGCAACATACAATTCTATGGGTGCACGAGTTTGGAAGAGGTTGTATTCCCCTCAACACTCACAGCCAGAAAAATGTTGGGCATGTTCAACTTTGGCGGAACAAACAAACTCACACATGTCGTCATGCCCGTCTGGCCACAAACCAGACATGCAGAGTTCTTTGGTAACAATGATGACGTGGCCCATTCCGTTCTCTTCGACATCCCCGCATCTACAGCCCAGGCTTATCTCCAGATGGGATACTACAACATCTCCGACAACAGCGCATTGGACTGGATGAGAGAGGAGTTTGAGACTGAAGCCACAAATGTCGAGGCCCTGAAAACAGCCGAGGGAATCACTGCCAGCAATGAAGCCAAGGAAACGCTGCAGAATGCCGTGACAGCAGCACGCACAGCCGTGCAGCAGGCAGGCTCCTACCTTGCCATCGGCGAGCAGATGGATGCCGTCAAGTCTGCAGCCAAGACCTTCCTCGGCTCAGCCACCATCGCAGCAGGAACGGATGTGACTGCCATCATCCGCAATCCGCAGTTCAACAACATGGATTTTGGATGGAGTATCAATTCAAACACCTATTATGATGGTTGTTCTGTGGGCTATCAAAATACTGAGGGATTTAACGAACACACAAATGGCGAAGTGAGCATCCACGATTTCGTGGAAGTATGGTTGAACGGAGTTCCATTGGGTGATGGCCAAATTACACAGACCCTCACCAATCTTCCTGCTGGTGTCTATCGTCTTGAAGTGGATGCCATCGCATCATGGCAACATGACGCCAATGTGGAAGTGACTGGCGTGAACCTCTTTGCAGGTACAAAGAATACGCCTATTGCAACAGCAGATGAGAAACCAGAGCACTTCACTGTGGACTTCACACAAGATGTAACTGGTGACTGCACCATCGGCATAGATTTCAGTGACACCAACGCCAACTGGGTGGCGATGGACAACATCCGTCTCCTCTATCTTGGCGAAGCCTCCCTTCCTCATGTGGATGATGAAGAGGACAATGTCCTTTATGCAGAAGAACGCACAGGGCTTTGTGGAGGGAACATCACAATTCCTGTCCTGCTTAAGACCGACCAAGACTATGCTGCAATGGAATGCCAAGTGACACTTCCGGAAGGCTTTACATTAAGAAATGCACAAAAGGGAGACCTCCTTTCAGAAGACCATCAGCTCACAACTCTAAAAACGGATGACAACATCTGGCAGATTCTTGTTTATACCACTAACAGAACCAACTTCAGTGATACAGAAGGTGTGCTGTTGGAACTGACGCTTGGAGTGGATAATAATGTTGCTGCTGGAAATTATGAGATGATTCTTTCCAATATTGTGATTTCTGATGTTGATTTGAATCAGGAAGATCTCGCAGACACCCGTTCCAACATCGTCATTGACAATTCCACGCAGATAGGTGACGCCACGAATGATGGTCGTGTCAACGTCACCGATATCATGGCTGTTGCCAACTGGATATTGAAGATTCCAATGACCACTTTCAACGAGCAGGCTGCCGATGTCAATGGCGACGGACGAATTAACGTTACTGACATCATGGGAATAGCCAATATCATATTGAAGGTGAAAGGGAACTGAAACGCTGGAGAATAACTTTCTAATCATACAATTACTATCAAATGAATAATAATCATTAAACAGAAACAATTATGAAAAAATTTTCATGTACCTTGCTGGTACTTGTCGCATCGGCAGTGCAAGCATTTGCCACCGATGAAATCACCACCGCAGACTTGAGCATTCCTCAAGGTGGGACGGAAAGACTGATGATAAATCTGAGTAACCCCGATGGTAACTATGGCGGCTTTCAGTTTGACCTGAAACTGCCTGAAGGAGTCTCTGCGACGGCAGTTCAAAAGGCGGCTAGACTTACAGCTATTGAAGGCTACTCCTTGGAGATGAATCTTTCTGACGCTGATAATAACATCTACACGGTGCTTGGCTACAATTCAAACCGCCAAAGCATCGCCGGAACATCTGGCACGATTGTCTATGTGACATTAAGCGCTAATGCGAGCATGACGACGGTGAATGAACAGTTGTCTGCTCAATTGAAAAATGTGACATTAAGCACCATCGACCTAGTTCAGACAGATGTGGCCAACTCCACCTTCACCATCACCATCGATGAGCCGCGCACCGTCCTTGACGAGAACTCGACGGCAGCCCCTGAGCCCAGCGACGGTCTTGTGGATGTCCGCGTGAAGCGCACCATCAAGGCGAACGAGTGGAGCACCATCTGCCTGCCCTTCGCCATGAGCACGGAGCAGCTGGATGCCGCATTCGGAGAGATGGGGACAGGATGGATGCTGGCAGACTTCCAGGGTTATGAGACAATTGAGGATGATGAAGAGAACATTGTGGGCATCAGCATCAATTTTGGTAAGGCAACTGCTATTGAAGCCAACCATCCCTACCTTATCAAGGTGAGCGAGGCGGTAAGCTCGTTCACCGTGGATGGCGTGGAGATTGACCCTGAGGACGAGCCGACGGTTGCCGCAGTGAATAGGACGAAGAAGCAGTGGAGCGAGTTTATCGGGACATATCAAGCCCAGATGGTCGTGGAGAAGCAGATGCTCTTCCTGTCAGGCAACAAGTTCTACTACTCTAACGGTACTACCAAAATGAAGGCATTCAGAGGTTACTTCGACTTCTATGATGTGCTCTCAGAGGTGGAGAATGCCAATTCCCGCGTCCGGCTCGTCTGGGACGGTCAAGCCACCACCATCGCAGAAATCGATGCTCCCAACGTGCTGAAGGGTGCCGTCTATAACCTGAACGGGCAGTTCATGGGAACGGGCGTGGACTTGAAGAGCCTGCCCAAGGGCATCTATACGGTGGACGGAAAGAAAGTCGTGAACTACTAATATATTGAATTGAAAGAATAAAAAACTAAACAAGCAAGCAATATGAAAAAGAAGAATTATGTCACTCCACAGATAAAATGCTATCAGGCGGGGAATATGCTCCCACTGTGTGCGAGCCCACTAAATCGCAGTGTCCAAAGCAAAAAGGGAACGAACTTTTGGGATGACGATTTCGACTTGACCTATGGGGGGATAGATGACGAGTCGGACGGACTCCTTGATCCGTCATAAATGCACAAAAGGAAGGTGGGCACTCATTGAGGGTGTCCACCTTCCTTTCTACTCCCTAACCCTTGTGCCCATCTTCGTTCAAAAAATTGGCTCGTCTTTCAATGCTATGTTTGCTATCCTCCCTGATAACACTTTTGGAGTATTTTACAAACGTTATACCCAAATCAAGTGTATTAAACCCAATTCGGTCATTAGAGATTTATTCCATTCCATTTTCTAATGACCGCCATTAGAAAACTATAATTACCTAAAATCCGCAACTAATAGTCCCGTGGACTAATTTTTTAACGAACACGAACCTTTAGCTCGGCGTAGCCAATCTCACGAATCTCACGAATCACACGAACCTTTAGCGTAGCCAATGCAATAAGGCTTTATCACTTTGTATTTGCAAAAAAGGTATTAACTAACGATTATTTTTTATATTTTTCCTTATTTTTATCTATTTTTTCTTCCCACGCAAAGCGTAAAACACTTGAGAAAGTTGAATTTCTTAATCAAGTTGCGCAAGTTGAAAAGACCTGTAGATGCATGCTGTGTTAGCTCGGCGTAGTCAATCTCACGAACCTTTAGCTCGGCGTAGCCAATTAAACAAGAAAGGAGAATTAAGTGAGCTGAGGAGAACATCCACATTGGCTACGCCGAGCTAAAGGTTCGTAAGATTCGTGTTATTCGTGGTCGAAAAAAGAATAACATGGAGTTTTTTTAACGAACACGAATCTCACGAATCTCACGAATTCAACAAGAAAGGAGAATGAAGTGAGTAGAGGAGAACATCCACATTCGTTAGATTTGTTAGATTCGTGGTCGAAGAAGAAAGAGGTGGATTAAGTGGGATGAAAAACATTCGTTAGATTGGCTACGCCTAAAGGTTCGTAAGATTCGTGTTATTCGTGGTCGAAAAAGAAAGGGAGGACTCTGCGGGCTGAAGAAAATCTGTGAAAATCTGAGTCATCTGTGGTCGAAAAAAGAATAGCATGGAGTTTTATTCTGTTATGTTTTCACACAATAATGGAGCCTTTTTTTCGTTTTTGGAAATATGCAACGGAGGATTTTCCACATATCTGAATATACAGCGTTTCTATTGATAGCGGTGCTGATGGTGTGCGCTTGTTCCAACGAGGGGATTGCCTTCAAGAAGGCGGAGCAGAGCTTTGCCATTGGCGAATATTATGCTGCCAGCATCAACTACAAGAAGTCGTACTCGCGCTGCAAGCCGAAGGAAAAGGCGAAGCGGGCGGTGAGAGCATTCAAAATGGGGGAGTGCTACCGCCACATTGGGTACACGCAGAAGGCAATGGCCGCCTACACCAATGCCATCCGGTATAATGTGGGAGACTCGATAGCCTTTCTCCATCTGGGTCGTCAGCAGTTGAAAGCTGGGCAGTATAAGCAAGCGGTGCAGAATTTCAACAAGTATTTGGAGTTTGAACCGGGCAGCGAGTTGGCTCGGAGCGGATTGATGTCGTGCGAATTAGCTCCGCAATGGAAAGCGAAACCGAATCTGTATAAGGTGAAGAAGGAGGCTATATTCAACTCTCGTCGGTCGGACTATAGCCCCATGCTGGTGGGCGAAGATGCCGACCAGATGGTGCTGTCCTCCACTCGCAAGGAAGCGGAGGGCGATGACATTTCGGGCGTGACGGGAGGGAAGTTTGGCGACCTCTTCTTTTCGCGAAAGAACGAACAAGGGAAGTGGCAACCTGTGGAAGCGATTGAGGGAGAGGTGAATACGGAGTATGACGAGGGCGCTTCGTGCTTGAGTCCTGATGGCAAGACGATGTACTTCACCCGCTGCAGCAGCGATCCCGATTATCCGCGCTATGCCGAAATATGGCAGTCGCAACGCAGCGATGCTTCGTGGAGCAAGCCTACGAAGTGCATGATTTCGCGCGATACGCTCACCACGTTCGCTCACCCTGCCGTGAGTCCTGACGGCCAGTGGCTTTACTTTGTCAGCGATGCCCAAGGGGGTGAGGGTGGATTGGACATTTGGCGCACGCGCATTATGGCGAGCGGTTTTGGTGGAATGGAAAATCTGGGACGCCCCATCAACACGGCGGGCGACGAGATGTTCCCGGCTTTCCGTCCGAATGGCGACCTGTATTTTTCTTCCGACGGTCACCCCGGAATGGGTGGGCTGGACATTCTCATTGCTCATGACGACTCCATACGGGGCATCATCATAGAGAACCAGCAATATCCCCTTAATTCGTCGGCCGATGATTTTGGCATGACCTTCGACGGTGTGCATAACCGGGGATTTTACTGTTCGTCGAGAGGAGACGGAAAGGGCTGGGAGCACATTTTTTCCTTCGAATGCCCTGAGATTTTGCAGACGGTTACAGGGTGGGTGTACGAGAAAGACGGCTACGAACTGCCCGAAGCGCTGGTGTATATGGTGGGGAATGACGGCACCAATCTGAAGTTGTCGGTGAAGGGCGATGGCTCGTTCACGCAGGTGCTGAAACCAGGCGTGGATTATGTACTGTTGGGCACTTGCAAGGGCTATTTGAACGTGAAGAATGAAGTTCGCGTGGAGCCGGAACATGAAGAGGAAAGCCATGAATACACCTTGCAATTCCCGTTGCCCCCCATCAATGTGCCTGTGCTGATTGACAATATTTTTTACGAGTTTGACAAGGCCGACCTCACGCCAGAATCGACCGAAGCGCTTGACAAACTGGTAGATATGATGAACCAGAACCCCAACATTACCATTGAGCTGTCGGCTCACTGCGACTATAGGGGCAACGACGCTTACAACCTGCGCCTGTCGCAACGGCGTGCCGAGTCGGTGGTTCGCTATCTGATTCAGCACGGTGTGGCTGAGGACCGCATGACGGCTGTGGGGTATGGTGAGTCGCGCCCGAAGGTCATTACCAGGAAACTGGTCGAAACGCTGATGGCTGGCGACCCGAAAGTGGAGGTGCAGGAGGCGGACACGCTCTCTGAAGCATACATTCTGGCTTTTAAGGATGAGGGTGCGCAGGAGGTGCTCAATGCCCTCAACCGCCGCACGGAGTTTCGTGTGTTGCGCACCACCTATGGCACCACGCTCAACGAGTATAAGCCTGATGAAGAAGAGAAGAAAGCGGCCAGCAAACGTGAGGCCGAAGCTGTGGAAGACGATAATTTCGTCTTCTAATTCCCCCTGTTTTTATGATTGATTCTGTTCATGCTTCTCCCGTGCCGTCTTCGCCCAGATAAACGTACTCGTATTTCTCGCTCTTGCAGGAGGGGAACTGCGAACGCGGGTCAATCTCAGGACGGTTGATCAAGTGGTCGATGAGGTGGTTGTAGGCATCCATTGCGCTTTCGGCCTTCTGCTTTACGCGGAAGCGCGTGTCGATGTACTTGCATTTGCCGGTCTCGGGCATGGTGATGACTCTCTTGAAGGTGAGTGTTGTGTCCCACCAGCCGATTCTCTTTTCGTTGAGGGCATCGAGAATGTTCTTCTTTCGTTCAGCCATCGAAGTCGCGCGTTCAGCCCTCTGCTCTTTCCGTTTTGCTTCTTCTTCCTTAAACTGTTCAATGGTGTCGGCCTCTGTCTTCAAGAAAAGTACGTAATTGGAGAAGCTCACTTTCAGACGGAAGGGGTAGATGTTGGATGAGTTGAGAAAGGTGGTGATGCGGTTGGCCGTGTTGTTTTCTACCTTGACATCTTCTAAGCTGCGAAGGAAATCAATAGCCTCTTCAACCGATTTTGCCACATGTTCGCGGTCAAAGTATCTAATGTATAAATTCATAAGTGTTGGTTTGCTTTGTTTTTGATTTGCAAAGTTACTAAAATAAATGATAAGTGGAAAACGAAATGTGAAAAATGTATGCAACTGCCTTGTATGAGCGGCAAGTAAGCTGGAGTTTTTCGCTTTTACTTAATAAACTCTTCACTTCTTTCTGATTCGCCATTCTCCTGGATACAGATTGTTAGCGCGCGAACCGATGTTCTTGACAAACCCAAGCGGATGACTTCGATAGGTCAGGAGGACAAAGCCTTTTGGCGTGTCGGGTGACAGTTGGAGTGCTTCGGTGCGGAGATAAGCGATGGCTTGCGCGTCATCCACTTCGGCAATAGGGAAGGCTTTGGGGTTGAGGCAGTTGCTCATGGCGAGACAGTGGCAGGGTTGCAAGCTCTTTCCCTTGCTCGCGGCGAGTTCTATGCCAGCGTGAATCACTTTCAGCGTGCGCTTGGCTTGCAGGTAGCAGTCCATGTGCGCAGAGGGGATGGCGAAGAACGTGTCGTTCTCTTCCTGCAGGGTGAAGAGTTGGCTGTCCGTCACCCACTCCTTCAGTTCTTTCGGAATCTTTGTACTTAGTTTTCCCTTTTTCCCGTCTTTCCTCTTCCCTCGTACTACAGCCTCTGATGTCTTCCGTAATACACAGATAAAGAACCCTTCGCCCTTGATGCGATGGGGGTAAAAATGGGTGTTGGTGTCGGTCAGTCCCCATTCTGGCAGTGGGTGACTGGGAAGCACTTCGGCTCCAAGCGTCTTGGCAATCCAGTGCACGTTCTCCTCGTCCTCCAGTGGGTTGTAGGTGCAGGTGCTATAAACGAAGATGCCTCCCTTCTTCAGCGTGTGCCAAATGTTCTGCACGATGTCGCGCTGCCTTCTCCAGCAAGTCTCAACATTTGCCAAGCTCCACTCCTCAATGCTGTTAGGGTCCTTGCGAAACATTCCTTCGCCAGAGCACGGCGCATCGCAGATGATGAGGTCGAATATGTTACTAAATGACTGAAAGTCTTCAGCATAATTGTTTGTGACGATGCAGTGGGGATTGCCCCATTTGATGATGTTTTCTGCCAAGATGTTGGCACGTTGCCTCACCACTTCGTTGGCGATGAGCAAAGAACCTTCAGGCAATTCCGACAAGGCTAATGTTGATTTTCCTCCAGGTGCCGCACACAAATCCAGTGCCACCACCGGTTCCTTTACGTACTGCTTCAGCACGTGCGACAAGTACATGGACGAGGCTTCCTGCACGTAGTAGCACCCTGCATGAAAGAGAGGGTCGAGGGTGAATGATGGGCGTTCGGGCAGATAGAAGCCCTCACGGCACCACGGTACTGATTCAATGTCGGGAAAGAAAGGGAGCTCGGTTATCTGCGTCTTTTTGGTGTTTAGGCGCACGCTGGTTGGTGCGGGCAAAGAGAGCGCCTCGGCCAAACGTTTGTATTCGTCGGGACCGAGGTGATGGGTCAAGGCTCGTTCAAAATCGGCTGGGAGATTCATGCTTTCCGTTCTAAATTGACAAATGCATATCGGTGGGCATGCTTCTCGTCCACGTCATGCTCCTCCCTGAAGGTTTCAACCCATTCCTCTTTGTTGATTTCGGGGAAGAACGTGTCGGCCTTTTCGGGCATGTCGTAGATGTAGGTGAGGCAGAGACGGTCGGCCTTGGGGAGTGCCTCGCGATAGACCGTTGCTCCACCGATGATATAGACATCGCCCTCACAGGAAGCTAATGCCTCATCGAGAGTGGGGTAGAGGTCGCAGCCGGAAAAATCTTCTGCTTTCCCTTTTCGCGACAGCACAATGTTGCGGCGGTTGGGCAGCGCTCCTTTGGGCAAGCTTTCAAAAGTACGTCTGCCCATAATGATGGTGTGGCCTGTTGTCAATGCCTTGAAGCGTTTCAAATCGTTGGGCAACCAATAGATGAGTTTGTTCTCCGAGCCGATGGCGCGGTTCGCGGCGATGGCTACAATGATGGAAATCATATTGCTCTTGTGTAAATGAAGAATGGCTCAGCGCATGTGCTGGTCATACAGAAACGGTAGCTTTGATGTGGGGGTGTGGGTCATAATCCGTCAGTTCAAAGTCCTCGTACTGGAAGTCGAATATACTCTTCACCAATGGATTGATGTGCATCTTGGGCAATGGGCGAGGCTCGCGGGTGAGCTGCAATTTCGCCTGTTCAATGTGGTCGAGGTAAAGGTGGGTGTCGCCTGTGGTATAGACAAAGTCGCCTGGCTGCAAATTACAAACTTGAGCCACCATCATGGTCAGCAGAGCGTATGAAGCTATGTTGAACGGCACGCCCAAGAAGGTGTCGGCACTGCGCTGATAGAGCTGGCAGCTCAGCTTTCCGTCGGCCACATAGAACTGGAAGAGGATGTGGCAGGGGGGAAGATTCATGTTGTCAATATCGGCCACATTCCATGCAGAGACAATCAGGCGGCGAGAGTTGGGATTGTTCTTTATCTGTTCAATCACCTCGCTGATTTGGTCGATGTGCCCGCCGTTGTAGTCGGGCCAGCTGCGCCATTGGTACCCGTAGATGTGTCCCAAGTCTCCGTCCTCGTCTGCCCATTCGTTCCAAATGCGCACGCCCCGTTCCTGCAGCCACTTGGCATTCGTGTTGCCTTGCAGGAACCAAAGCAGTTCATAGATGATTGACTTCAAGTGCAACTTCTTGGTTGTCAGCAGCGGAAAACCCTCTTGCAGGTTAAACCTCATCTGGTTGCCAAACACGGAGATGGTTCCCGTGCCTGTTCTGTCGCCCTTCTGCACCCCTTCCTTCAGAATGCGGTTGAGCAAATCAAGATATTGTTTCATGTTGGGTACAATAGTTGAATAATGATTGTTTCTGCCAAAAGCAAAAGGCTCTGTCTGGAGCAAATCTTTGCCAGAAATAAAAGTTAAAAAAAGAGCGACTTGGGGACAAGCCGCTCTTTCTTCATTATTAGAATGTTTTGAGAATTAGTCTTGCTTTTGTCAACTGAGCACAGCCTCAAGTTACTGCTTCTTGTTAGCAGAGTACATAATCTTGAGGGCGTATGCCTTACGCAGCACTTGCTTCACGTCGGTGATGATACCCATGGGGGTGTGGTGGTCCACTTTCAATGAAACAGTGTAGAAGGGCTTTTCAGACTCAGGCATTTCGCCACGTTCTGCGGTTACGAAATCGTAGATGCCCTGCGGATCAGTGTATCTGTCGTTAATCTGAATCTGATGACCTGTACCGTACTGCCCTTTCAATGCATCTGTAGGCTGACCTATATAGATGAATGAAGTACTGGACTTACGAGCCAATTTCTCAAGCTGAGTACCGATAGGCTTTTCAAACTTCACTTTCAATGTCACTTCACGCATGGTGGTTACCATCATGAAGAAGAACAAGATGGTGAAGATCAAGTCAGGAAGAGATGAAGTGTTCATCTCAGGCATTTCTCTGCCTCCGCCTTTGTTAAATCTACTCATTACTGTTGTCCTCCATATTTCTTAGGTTCTGCTTCAGATATCTTCTGTGGATAAACTTCACGTACAGCTTTCTTTTGGTCTTCGTTCAGGAATTCATATTTCTTCAAACCAAATTCAGCCTGTGTGAATTCATCGCGCAGTTCATTGTAAGCAGCAACAAGTGCATCCTGTACGGCAAAATAAACACCATAGTCAGTACCGCGGTCTGTCTGAACGGAAATTACATGATTTTCTGTTACCATGAAGGTCTTTCCAAGCTCTTTCACTTTGTGAGGTCTGAGTTCGGGCAGGTTGGGCTTGTTGTCCTCGTTTTTGATAAACTCTTTAGCTCTCTCCTTTACGTCATCCAGCGTGGCATAGTCATCGCCAATCATCACGTAATTGTCCTTGTTGATACGAATGTTCAGGATGTTACGCTCCTTCACTTTTATTTCGTTGTTCTGCTGGTCATCCTCTGGAGGTTTAGGCAGTGTACGTGCCAAACCCTGATCGGTGTCCATTGAAGTGGTTACAAGGAAGAAGATGAGCAACATGAATGAGATGTCAGCGGTAGAACTGGTGTTCAGTCCTGGCATTTTTCTTTTCTTTCCCATATTATTTGCTCTGAGTTAAAGGGTTCATTACTTCTTGTTAGTTACCATGCTGAAGACAGTGACAATGACTGTGATGATGGTCAGAATGAGGATGGAAATCATCGACGTGTCGGTCAGGATGATGTCTGTTGGGTCGTTCCAGCCCTTACCGTTGATGAGCAGTACTTCATCTTTGGAAGAGAAACCAACGATGATACCGATAACCAACGCAACGCAGAAAGAACCCCAAGCGATGAGGCTTGCCTTGCTGGCGAGGCCTACTTCTTCATTCTTCGACTTGTTGCCACCGCTCACGAATCCGTAAATCACAGCGCCAATGGCTGCAACGGCTGTAGCAATGATAAGGATGTAGGTCCAAATAATCAGGAGGTCTGTCATTTTAGGATCTACCATCTTGGTGGGATTCTCTTCGTAAGGCGTATCAAAGCCTACGAAGATGAAAAGTAGCACAACTACGATGGAGATGCCAATCAGAGACCAAAGGGCGATCTTTGAAATCTTCTCAACCTTATCCTGTGCACTTATTACTTGTGTATTGTCCATTTTGTATTCTCCTTTTTTATGATTAGTAAATAATTAGTGGTTGACTGAATAGAACAGCTCCTAATTACTTCTTGTTGTTATACTTAGCAACGATGTCAAGGAGAGAAATGGTTGCGTCTTCCATTTTAGCGGTAAGACCTTCGATTTCAGCAAGAATGTAGTTGTAGAATACCTGAAGAATGAGGGCTACGACGATACCGAAGATAGTGGTCAAAAGGGCCACCTTCATACCACCTGCAACGACTGTTGGAGAAATGTCACCTGCAGCCTGGATGTCGTCGAATGCCTGCACCATACCAATCACAGTTCCCAAGAATCCGAGGGATGGAGCCATACCGATGAAGAGGGTAATCCAAGAGCAACCGCTTTCGAGTTTAGAAGCCTGCACTGCACCGTAAGCAACAACTGATTTTTCTACTGCGTCAGCACCGTCGTTGAGGCGAGTAAGACCCTGATAGAAAATGGAAGCGATAGGACCGCGAGTTTCGCGAGCAATTGTTTTTGCCTTTTCGAGGTCACCCTTCTTGAGGAGTGCATCCTCAACATCTTCTATAAGCTTCACTGTGTTTACCTTTGAGAGGGCGAGGTAAATGATGCGCTCGATACAGAAAGCAAGACCGAGAATCAGAGCGACAGCAACGAGAGCCATGAAGCCTGCATCACCTTCGATGAACTTAGTCTTGATGTCTTTGTACATACCAGTCTCTACTGGTTCTGCTTCAACAGGTTCTTCGTCAACGGCAGCCTCTTCTGCTACTGTATCTACAGCTGCTGAATCAACTTGCTCTGTTGCTGCTGAATCTACTTCTTCGTCCTGAGCCGAAGCGGTTTGTGTCATACCAAAAGTAAACACTCCCATCAATGCAATGATTGCAAAAATTTTTTTCATTGTCTTGAAAATTTTAAGATTAATAAATTATTTAAGTTTTGTTTATTCTTTTTCTGTGGTAAAGGAAAAGGGACAAGGTCTTTTTGCTTTTCCTTCTCATCCTTGCGGAGAGACGGGGATTGATTATTCATCTATCCGTCTTTCTCATCCTTGCGGAGAGACGGGGATTGATTATTCATCTATCCGTCTTTCTCATCCTTGCGGAGAGACGGGGATTCGAACCCCGGATGCGCTTTTGACGCATACACGCTTTCCAGGCGTGCCTCTTCAGCCACTCGAGCATCTCTCCTTGTTCAAAGTGTGACTTTCATCCTCACTTTCAGGGTGCTTTTTTGCCTTAATTTGATGGTGTCACCCATAATTCGGGACAAAAATAATGATTTTTTTTCTATCTGTAAACGTAAAAGGGCGGAAACTTTTAATTTTTATCGAAAAAAGTCACTTTTTTGAAAACTTTGAGCGCGTTTTCCGTTGTTTGATGCACAATTGTTGCAAAATCTATGTCGTAAACCTCTGCTAACATTTCGGCCACGTTTCTCACGTAGGCACTTTCGTTCCTTTTGCCTCGATTGGGGACGGGTGCCATGTAGGGTGAATCGGTTTCCAGTACAATTCTTGATAGTGGAATGACATTTCTCACCACTTCCCTCAAGGTGGATTTTTTGAAGGTCAACACTCCTCCGACGCCTAACATGAAATTGGGAAAAGAGAGAAGGTCGCGCGCTTCCTCTTCTGTGCCGGTGAAACAGTGGAACACACCGCTGAGGTTGCTGGCTCGATGGCGTTCCATCGTTTCCATGAGTTCGGCATGCGCACTACGAGCGTGAATCATCAAAGGCAGATGGTATTGTTCTGCCCAGTGAATTTGGTGTTCCAACACTTCCATCTGTTCCTGCTTGTGCGTGTCATCCCAGTAGAAGTCGAGTCCCACTTCGCCGATGGCAATGATAGGGGAGGGGGAGCATGCCTTAGAAGGGGTGCTGAGTGAAGGCTTGAGATAGGATTCCAGTTTGTCGAGCGCGTTGTGATAATCCTCGTCCATGATGTTTTCTGGGTGCAACCCAATCATGGGGTACAGAAACCCTGGGTGCGTGTTGCATACATCAAGCAAGTGCGGTGTGTCTTTTAGGCAAATGCCTGGCACGAAAATCTTTTTCACTCCTGCCTCTTTGGCCCTTTGTATGACAGTCTCCAGATCTTCGGAAAATTCCGGTCCGTCGATATGTGCATGGGTATCTATCATGATTCTTCAAAAAATGAGACTTTATGCTTAAGTGTTTTTTTGCAAGTCAAATTTGTGTGACGAACAGCGATTAGTACTTTCTTCCGAGCAATTTCTGCGCAAAAGCACGAAGTGGTGCCTTTTTCTCTTCAGGCACATTCACTTTTTCGAGGCATTGGAGTGATTCGGCAAAGAGTGCCTCAATCTTCTCTTGGGCAAGTCGGTCTATGCCTAATATATTATATATATGTGTAACGGCCGCAATTTTCTCTTCTGAATTGGGTGCTTTGGCTTGCATCCATCGGTCGAGTTCGTTTTTCTGTACTTGGTCGGCACGAAGATAGGCATTGATGAGCATGAACGTTTTTTTGTTGTCCACGATGTCGCCTCCCAGTTTCTTTTGGAACGTTTTCGGGTCGCCATACACATCGAGCAGGTCATCCTGCAGTTGGAAGGCCAGTCCCATTTTTTCGCCAAACGCATACAGGAGTTCTACGTCCTCGGCCGAAGCTCCTCCCAAGAGTGCCCCGATTTTCAGCGCATAACCCAGAAGGAGGGATGTCTTTAGGCGAATCATCTCCATGTATTCAGCTTCCGTCACATCGTTTCGGGTTTCAAAGTCAATGTCATATTGCTGTCCTTCGCACACTCCCAATGTGGCATCGATGAAGGCTTCCCATGCCTGTTCGTTGCGCACACCTTTGTTGAAGAGCTGGTAGGCGATGATGAGCATCGTGTCGCCCGAGAGAATGGCTGTGTTCTCGTTCCACTTCTTGTGCACCGTCAGGTTCCCTCGCCGCATGTCACTTTTGTCCATCAGGTCATCGTGCAGAAGGGTGAAGTTGTGGTATGTTTCCAGTGCCAGCGCATTGTTCATGATGGCATCGACATTGTCCTTGTAAAGGTTATATCCCATCAGCATGAGCAAGGGGCGGATGCGCTTTCCCCCAATGGAGAGGATGTAACGGATGGGTTCATAGAGGTTCTTGGGTTCAGCGTTATACTGAATGTTCGCTACCTCAGCGTTGATTTTCTCGGTCAGTTCGGTACTGTTATACATATTATATATCAGGCAAGGCTGCAATGCTTGTTGTTAATTTTGCAAGAAGTTATGATGATGCTCCTTGTGAATGAGGTTACTATTTATAGAAAAAGGGAAGAGGATGCGCCTTGCTTGAGACACATCCTCTTTGTTTTTCTTTCTTGAAGGTAGTGTTCGTTTACTGGAGTCGGAATGTGACTGGCAGAGTGAAACGTACACGCACATTCTTGCCGCGCTGTTTGCCGGGAATCCATTTGGGCATAGCCTGTACTACACGCATGGCCTCCTTGTCAAGAGCGGGGTCGGCTGCACGGATAATCTTTGGATCCACAATCGAACCGTCCTTGTTGACGACAAACTGTACAAGCACACGTCCCTGAATGTTGTTGTCCTGAGCCGATTGTGGGTACTTCAAGTTCTTTCTCAACCAGTCCATGAGCGCTTGGTCACCACCTGGGAAAGAGGGGTTCTGCTCTACTACCTCGAAGATTTCGCCTTCATCGCCCTCTTCTGCCACAGGGCCAGGAGCAACCATTGCTGCACCCGAGTGTACGGGTGCTGAAGGACCTGGCGTTGCGTCGTGGGTGTCCTCCGATGTTTCAATCTTTTCTTCCTCGATATCTGTATTGTTATCTACGATGTCGAGGATTTCTGCTACAGCAGGTGTTTCAGCTGGTGGGGGTGGGGCAGCTGTGAAGATGGGCTGAGTGATAGGAATGATTTCCTCCTCAGATACGTAGCTTGTTGTGGCGTAAACCACGTCATTCTCCTCGTAGGTGCGGGTGGTGTACTCAAAGCAGGCAAACATGGCAGATAGAGCCACGATGTAGCCGATGAGCAGTCCAGTACCTTTGGTTCCTTCGAGGTCTGCTTTTTTGGATTTCTTTACTTCCATAGATTATATTTATTTTTTAGTTAATTCTTGTTGTTACGTTAGCTTTCAGCTCTGCTTTTGGAGGCAAAGCCGCCTTCCTCTTCACCGATTCGTGGCAAAAGTAATACTTTTTTTTCGTTCCATTGCTACAATTGAGGCATTTTTTATCAAAAGGCAGTGATTTTTTTGCTTTTTTATGAGTTCTGCTCCGATTTTGTAATGCTTCTGATGTAAATGTCCTGTTGTGGGAACGGAATCTCAATGTGGTTCTCGTTGAGCACTTGGTAGATCTTTTCCTTGGCTTGAGCGGTGAAAATAATCTTCTGGTCCACGAGCACCCACACCACCAGTTTTAGGTCGATGCTGCTGGCTCCGAAATCGGCAAATGCCACCAGAATAGGGTGCTTTGGGGTGACAATTTCTCTGCCGTCGGCCGTTTTCTTGCAGAGCGTCTTGATGCCCGTTATCACCATATCTCTCACCTCATTGACATTGGTGCCGTAAGCCACCCCGAAGGGGATGGTGAGACGTTCGTACTGGTGGTTGCGGGTCAGGTTCTTGAAGTTCTTGCTGAAGAGGTCGGAGTTGAGAATGGCTACCACGCTGCCGTCCAGGGTGGTGATTTGTGTGCTCTGGTAGGTGATGCTCTCCACTTTGCCCGTCATGCCATCGCATTCGATGTAATCGCCCACACGCACTCGTCCCGACATGAGCGAGATGCCGTAGAAGAAGTTTTCCAGCAGACTCTTCGATGCAAAGCCCATACCTGTTGAAAGACCACCGGTCACGATAGCGATGCCGGTGCCTGGCACATCGAGCATCAGGAAAACGGCGATGGTGTAGAGACCCCAAATCAGTAGCCCGATAATGTTTTTCGCCAATGTGGCATTGAAGTCTTTGTTCTTTTTTTTGCGCCGATACTTGAACCAGGATGAGCGCACCAAGTAATTGATGTACTTGAAGATGAAGAACATGGCAATGACGAGGCAAATCTTGAAAAGGGAAGCCGACAGGAGGCGAGGCACGGTGATTTCCTTCATGAACCAGGTGGTGCACAAGTGCCGCAGGTCGAATATCTCAGCCGCCATGTAGATGCAGAGCATCACAGAAAATACGGAGCATACAGGCACCACAGCGCGATTGACAAAGTCATACACCCAAGTTTGGTCCACAAAGTCACCACGTTTCATGCGGAATCGAATGTCATCCGACTTCACCACGTCGCCGTATGCTTTCTGTATGCGTTTGTATAGTGTCCGATTCTCGTACATTTCCATCAAGTCATAGCAACTGGTGATGGTAGCGATGGCAGCCAATTGGAATGTCCACCACACAATGATTTGTACCGCCATCAGTGTGAACCCCACCCACGCCAGCACGCAGGCTGCAAACATGGCGAACAAGGAAATGGAACAGTAGATGGCATCGCTGGTTGGCACGTATTTCCAACACTTCTTCAGCATGAACGTTTGCCAGATGGTGAAAATGAGCAGGATGGGTGGGAAAAGAATATTGACCAACGCATTAGGTATGAGCACGATGCGGAAGCAGATGACAATCATCGACATGATGATGAATGGGGCATACACCTTTGCTCCCTCCTTAATCTGTTCGCCTGTCAGACGTATGATGAGCGACACGTAGATGGCTGTCACCAACCAGGCCATTTCAATCATGAGGCTGGTGGCCATGAGCATCAGGTTGTGGTGGATGAAGGTGCGCACAATCATCACCGCAATGGCAAAGAGCACAACGGCAAGAGCCATGATGAGGATGCCACGCTTCTGTTGGAAAGTCTTTGTTCGGAACCTTTTGGGAATCAGCCATCTGAGTATGACATTGCTCAGGATGGTGCCACCCATAATGTACACAAGCATGAAAATGCTGGCAAACATTACGATGGGACCGCGCCACTCTGACTTATATACCTTCGACTTACCGTCAGCTCCCTTTTCTTCCAGTGGCTTATATTTCGTGTTGAAGTCTTCCTTCACCCGCTGCCATTGGCGTGGAAAGCGTGAGAGCAGCTGAAAGTAGTTCGTTCCGGGGTTGATGAAGATGCTTTGCTGCAGAGCTGTGTACTTCTTTTGGGCATAGTCGTTCAGACGGCCTACGCGCTTTGACAACTCTGTGTAGTGCTTGTTGTCCTTTTCTATACGCTTCATGATGAGTTTCATGTTGCGGCGCAAGTTGCCAGCGTAGGTGATACACAAGGCACGGTCCTTGATGCCTTGTTCGTCCAGCATGAAGGGAGAAGCGTCGCCTTCCTCATCGTCATCTCCATCCACACCTCCTGCCACATTGATGATGGCGGCGATGTTTTCCTCAAAGTCATCGGGCGAAGTGGTCAGAGCAGGAGGAAGTTGCTTCAGCGAATAAATCAGACTGTCGTAACTGGCAATTTCTGTCTCTATGTATGCTTTGATTTGGTCGAAAGGCATGGTGCTGCCCTTCAGCTCTTGGTAGAGGGTAGTGGCCTCTTGACAGGCATAGGCCATGTCGAACGTGAAGTCTTGTCCCTGCGAATAGAGAATCAGACTGGTGGTTTCCGTCCGTTTGATGATGTCGATGAGTTGCTCATGCTGCCTTTTGCTGCGCTCCTCCATCTGCTTCATCAGTTCCTTCTGCCTGTTCCACTTGTGGTATAGCTCCAGCCGCAGCACGTGCAACGTCTGCCCCAAGTCTTTCTCTTTGAGCACTGCATACCCTTGTTGCGCTATGGTCACAAAGAGCAATAATGTAAATAGAATCTTCTTCACTTTGTTTACTTTGTGTTATGGCAGATCCCTCCGCTTGCTTTCTCTTCGGCTCTGCCTTCAGTTCTTTATTCAGCGTCCATAAAATTCTTGGCTTTTGAGATGAAAGACTGACCTATCTTCATCGACCTCTTCCCGTCGTTGGCTCCTTCTGCCAGCGATTCTTCCATCAGGTCATCCTCTGTCACCGCATCGGGGGCGGCTTCCTCTTGGTCTTCTTCCATGAAACGCTCTATGTTGTTCTTCACATTGTGCGACGTTCGGCTCAGGACACCCTTTATGCCACCGTTTCGCTTAAATGTCTGATAGGCACGCTTGCGGCGGATGCTCCTCAACTTCATGCCGCGCCGACACCGCTTTAGCCAAGCTACAAACGCTTTTGCACTCTGCACCATGCTCTGTCCAATGCGTTTGATGGTGGGGCGCAGGTGGATGATGCCCTGAATGGTGGCTCTGATTGCAGCAACGATGCCTTTGCCGGTAGCTTTAGCACCCACTATCAACCCCTTCCACGTGGCTTTGGCACCTACGGCTATGCCACGCCCTGTAGCTTTGGCACCCACCACGCACCAGTGGCCAAAGGTCTTGACTGCCATCCTGCACCAGGCTTTCGTCTTTGCCACCTTTTCCTGCGTGCTATTGTCATGCCACCAGTCATTCAGTCGTTCCCAACCGGCCTCAATGGCTTCCATGGCCCAGAGCACTCCCTTCAGGATTTTCTTGAAGACCCACACAAGGAACCTCCATATCAGCACGAACACGAGCCGAAGGAGTTCGCGAAGCAGTTGCAGGGCACTTTTCCCTGTGTATTCTTCTCGTTCCTTTTGATAATCTTCCTGTTTTGTTTGATGTTCTTCCTCCATCATACGCTGAATGTATCTATTGTGTCCTGTACTTACGAATTAAATGCGAAGTTAGCACAAATAAATCATATCTACGCACTTTTGTCTCTTAAAGTTATTTAATTTTTCAGTTTTGTAGCAGCAACAGGATGGCAATGGCGATGAAAAGGATGCCCGTCACGCCATTCAGCCATTGCTGAAACTGCTCAAAACCGTGGCTCAGTTTCCTCGCGCCGTTCACCGTCTTCTTCATCAGCCACGCAATCATCACCACAGGCAGACTGGCCGAAAGTCCGAACACCAGCGGCACCATCGCCCCCACACTGCACGAGAGGCTCAGCGGAAGCATCATGCCGAAATAGAAAATGGCACTCTCGGGACAGAAAGCAAAAGCCAAGGTCATGCCCAGCACCAACGAACCTAAAGGTCCGTTCCGCTTGATGATTCGGCCGCTGTTGTGACAGTTCTCTCCATCGTGGTGATGACGGTGAAAGGCTCTGTACATCAGGTATAGGCCTAATCCTATCAGCACGTAAGGAACCACAACCTCCGCTTTTGAAAGCGTCTGCTGCAGACCCTCCACATTGCTCCCACCGCCAATCAGGCACATGGTTACCCAACCCAGCACCGTGTAGGTGATGGTTCGGCCTAAAGCGTAGGTCAACCCATCTACCAACTGTTTGCCGTTACGGTATTCGTAGGCTAAGGCCGAAATGCTGATGGCCAATTGGCAGGGATTGAGTGCCACCAGCACACCCAGTGCAAATGCAGCCAACAGAGGTAAATCTGCTGACTGCAAAAGATTGTCTAATATGTCGTTGATGTTGAATTGCATAAGTCCGATATTATTCCCTTCCTTTGAGGTTCAATTGTTTTTAGTTGATTTTGGAGTAGATTTGGGTGCAAGACCGCAGGGGCATAGCGAGCTATGGCCCAAGGGATTAAGCCCAAAGATGCCCAAAAGCGACAAAAACAATGGAAGATAATCATCTCAGATTTAGTAATTATTAGAACATATCTTAACTGCATAGGAGTAGGATGATTACTTGCGCTGTGATGATGCGCAAGAACATCGATAGCGGATAAACCGTCGAATAGCCCACCGAGGGGATGCCGTTGTTGGCATTGGCCGTACTGAATGCCAGTGCTGGGGGGTCGGTGGTGGCACCGCTCATGATGCCCATCAGCAGGAAGTAGTTGATTTTCCACTTCATTCGGGCAAACACGCCCATTGCCAGTAGCGGAACAACTGTGATGAGGAAACCAATCCACACGTAGTGGATGCCACCGTTCATCACAGTGTCAACAAAGTTGCCACCAGCTTTGATGCCCACGCTGGCCAGGAAGAGCACCAGTCCGATGTCTCGAATCATTAGCGATGCAGAGTTCGTGGTGTAGGCCACCAACTTGAATTTGTAGCCAAAGCGTCCCAGCAGGATGGCAATGATGAGTGGACCGCCGGCAAGACCTAACTTCACAGGCATGGACATGCCCGGAATGTTGATAGGCAGCATGCCGAAGATGATGCCGACTAAAATGCCGAAGAAGAGGGTGAGCAGGTTGGGCTTGTCCAATTGCTGCTTCTTGTCTCCGATTTTGTTGGCAAATCGGTCCACAGCGTCCTCTGGACCTACCACGGTCAGGATGTCACCCACCTGAAGGATGATGCTTGGACTTGCAAACAATTCTATGCCAGAACGATAGACGCGTGTAACATTTACACCATACATTGAGCTGGGGTGCAGGCTTCCCAATGTTTTTCCATTAATGTTTTCCTTCGTCACAGTATGTTTGCGCGATGCCATGGGCACGTCCTGCTCGTCCCATTCCACTTTCACTTCGGGACCGATGAAGGCTACGATAGCTGCAGCGTCTTCCTCGGCACAGACAATGTAGAGACGGTCATCCACATTCAGCAATGTCTCCTTGTTGGGCACGATAACGTGGCCGTTGTGCAACATGCGCGAGCAGACAAAGTCGCGGCCGATGAACCCCCTTACTTGCAAAATGCTCTTGTCGGCAATGGCGGGGTTGAATACCTTCACCGTCATCAAGTGAGGCTTCACTGCCTCCTTGTTGTTCTTCTTGTTAAAGTGCTCTTCCTCCTCCTTAAAATTCACCTTGAAGATGACGCGGATGAGGATGATGCTGCCGATGATGCCCACCACGGCAAGGGGGTAGGCACAAGCATAGCCATTGGCAATGACAGGCACACCGTCAGGGAAAGGATGAATCTGGTTGATTTGCTCCAGTGCTGCATTGGCGGCACCAAGTCCGGGGGTGTTGGTCACGGCTCCGCACAGGGTACCCACCAGCATGGGGAGGTCGTTCACTGCTGGAATTACGTTGCGGAAACTGTAGTAGATAATCAGCATCACTACGATGTTGAGCAGCACCACGCCCGCAGCCACTCCGTTGGCCTTCAACCCTCCCTGCTTCAGTGAGGTGAAAAAGGAGGGACCTACTTGCAAACCGATGCTGAAGACGAACAAGATGAGACCGAAGTCCTGGATGAAGTTAATCACGGCTGTGTTCTCTTCAATGCCGCCGCGCATCAGCAGGTCGCCTGCCAAGATGCCGACGAAGAGAATCCACGTCACGCCCAGCGAGACGCTGCCGAATTTAATCCTGTTGCCTAAAAACACACCTAAGGCAATCACGCCTGCGTACAGAATCACTGTATGTGCCACACCGCCACCTGTCGTAAACAATTCAATCAGCCAGTCCATTGTATAAGTACTCATTAAAAAACAGCTGCAAAGTTACGGCTTTTTTTCGGCTTTCACATTCCTTACCACGAAATTTTCCACATATTCCTGATGGAAATCCGCATTCTTGGCCTTTACTGTGAGGTTTTCGAAAGTGAAGTTGCTAAGATGGTACTGGTCTTCCTGCTGCTTCACGTTGAAGAAAACATCGCAGTCGAACGTGATGTTGCGCATGGTGATGTGGTCGCTGTACGACATGGGTACACTTTCGCGCCCCTTTAGGTCGTAGAACTGTGTCCACGGAGCCACCAGCAGAAAGTTTTTCCCATTACCCTCGATGTCTTCCACTGTCACGTACTCGTAAAGCTGCGGTGTGTCGGGGCGCATTTTAAGCCAAAGGAGGTTGTTGGCCTCGTTCACCTTGATGCGGCGTAGGATGAGGTTTCGGTCATAGACCGATTCGCTGCCCAGGGTCAGACAACCGTGACAGAAACCATACTCGCAGTCCTCGATGATGATGTTCTCGTTGCTGCCGTCGCCCACCATTTCTGGAAACTTGTTCATGTCGATGCCTTCATACTTTGTCCGCCAATAGTCAGCGTAAGGTCCCTTGCCGCCCTTGATGGCCACAGCATCGTCGTTCACACTCATGTAGCAGTCCTTCACCAGAATGTTCTTCACCACGTCCAAGTCGATGGCATCGGTGCTGGGTGCCTTCACGGGCTTGGCGGGCGAATAGATATGTAGGCGCAACAGTTTCACGTTCTCACTATTATATATATGTGTGGTCCAGAAGGCTGAATTCTGTAACTTCACGCCGTCAATCTGTACGTTCTTGCAGTTGCTCACATACACCAGCCTCGGACGCTGTTCGTCCTTGTTTGTGCAGCGGGGGTTCCAACTGCGGCGTTCCCAGAAGTGCTTCCAGAACGTGTAGCCATTACCATCGATGGTGCCTTTGCCCGAGATTGTGAATCCGTCCAGCCCGTCGGCATTGATCAGAGCAGAGTAGTAGAGGCAGGTCTCGCCCTCTATGCGGGTCTTCACCAAGGGATAGTCGCTGGGGTCGTTGCTGCCCATCAGCGTGGCACCGTCATAGAGGTGCAGGTGCACCCCTTGCTTGAAGAACAGGGCACCCGTCATGTAAGTACCTTCTGGCACAACCAAAACACCGCCGCCCTCAGTTGCAACTTGATCGATGAGCGCTTGTAGTTCGCGAGTGTGGAGACATCCGTCGTTTACTACGCCATAGTCTGTCACGCGGTATTGCTTGCCCAGTGCTTTCACTTCTACAGGTTCAGTCTGTCTGAACCATTCACTAATCTCGGTGCCATCGGGCCAAAGGTCGACCGTCTTTTTGGCGAAAGATGGCATGCACAGAAGTGCGCATGCCATTAGTGATAAGAGTTTGTGTGTCATTCCTTTTTATTTCACGTAAATCCGTTTGCTTGTTCCGTCGCTGTACTTGATGATGTTGAAGCCCGTCTGGGTCTGCTTCAGCTGCACGCCACCAGGGGTGTAGATGCCCACCACCTTCTTGCTGCCGTCGGCACTCTGCTCGTCCACCTTGATGGTGCTGATGCCAGCTGCCACAGCCGCTGTCTGATAGTCATCCAGTTCGTCCTCGCTGATGATAATCCACTGTTGAGCAGTGGCTGAGTCGCTGTAATCGAAAGATGTCTGTGCGATGGCACCGTAGCCCAGACGGTTGGAATAGGCATTGGCACTCATCGATTTGTTTTCGCCATTGTACCAAGTGAACCAGTAGCCATGTGTGGTCATGCTTGTGGTGCCATAAGTCACCTTCACGTCTGTGCGGTCAGGCATTAGTTGGAAACGCTCTGTGGCTCCGGGAGTAGTTACCTCCTTCAGGGTCACATTGCTTCCCTGCGATGCGTGCGTCAGGTATTTTCCTGTAGCGGCATTTTTGAACATGTAGAAGCCGTTGTTGGGGTTGTATTCCATATACCATGCAGCCGAGTCGTCCACTACTTCTCCTGTCAGACAGGGCTTCCAACCGACAGCCGTAGCCGTGCGTTGATAGAGCAAACCTTCGCTTAGTCCGCGGTCCTTATTCTTGTTCATTAGGTAGTACTTTTTCGCTTCGTCGAAGTTATAGGTATAGCCAGCAATGCCGTTGGGGTCATTTTCGGTGGGGCATAGACCGTCGATGAAGAGACCGTGCAAGATGCACATGCCACCGATGTACTGTATGGGTGTGTGCTTGTCCTTGTCGGCTCCATTCACTAACCAGTCGTAGGAAATACTGGCATTACCAGTAGCACCCGATGCGGTGGTTCCCCATCCGTGTACACCGTCGCCGGTGAAGAACACCTCGTCACCTTCATAGTTCTCCAGAAAGTGAAGCACATCATTTGCTTCGCGACCTAACCACTTTCCGTAAGTGGTGTTTTGGCGAGTTTCGGCGCAGTTGTACCATCTCCACATGGTGCCCACACCCACACCGTGTCCCGTTTCGTGTAGCACGGTGCCGATGGCCTGATAAGCCGCGTTGGGACCAATGCGCATCCAGCCACCGTAAGAACAGTCGGCCGTTGGGGTCTGTGCGCCATAGTGACCACTGAGGTGGAAACCCTTGATGCCAGTCCATTCGTTGAAGTAGGCTATCGTTTCTTCCATCGCCTTGCGGCAGCGGGCATTGGCGGCCTCTGTAGGAGCTCCTTCGTCCCATGACCATGTGCAGGTGCCCTTGGGGTGGGTGACAATCTTCACCTCGTCGCCGTAGGCCACGGTGTAGGTTTTGTTCATCACGTAGGGGCGCACATAATAGACGGTGGCTGGTTGCAAGCCCGTCAAGTGGAAAATGTAGCCCTTCAGAGTGTAGTATTGGGTGGTGCGGTTGTCCAGCACGGTGGGGTCATGTTCAGTGCTCCAGCACACGCCGCGCTCCAGAATGTTGCTGCCAGTCATTGTGGCACGCATCAGGGCTTCAGTAGCACCTGTTGCCACATAGGGGTGTGTAAAGGTCACCTTAGGTGCTGTGCCTGTCCCAGCCGTTGCGTTGGCCAACTGGAAGGTGAGAATTGCTTTGTTCAGTACTACCACTTCGGCATTGACATCATCGGGTGCTGCAATTGCTTCGTCATACATGCTCTTTGCATTGTCGAGGGCAGTTTTCAATTCGGCCGCTCCTTTCTTGCTTTCGTCGTAAGCTTTTTCGGCATCGGCAAGTTGATCCGACAGTGACTGGTAGGCATCGATTGACACTTGGGCATCGTTGGTGGCGGCGGACAGAGCGGTGGAAGCTTTCTCTACGTCATCGTCGGTTGAAGATGCCGAGATGAGATTGGCTGTGCCGATAGCCGACTTGAGGGCTGAAACCGCTGTTTCACTCATCTTCTTTTCTTCCATCCTCTTTGCTGTAGCAATGAGTTGGGCGAGTATTTTGTATTCGGCTATGGAGGTGTTGGCATGCGCAATGGCGGCTTTCAGGTTCTGTGATGCTTTCTGCACATCCTCATCGTTCGATTCGGTGGTGATGAGTTTGGCTGCATCGATGGCCGATTGCAATTTGGTTGATGCCGTGCTCGACATGGTGTTGGCTTTTAGTGTCTCTGCCTCTGTGATTATTCGGCTCAGTTCTGTCACCACAATTTCGGGGGCAACATCCCCGATGCGGTAGAGGCGGAAATTATCCACTGCAATCCAGTTGCCCGATGCGCTGGAGGCTACGAAGCCAATCTCCACTTCGCCCGCTATGCTGGTGAATTTCACCGAGTAGTCGTCGGGAGTATAAACTGTTTCCTGTGCGTCGCCTGCATAGATGTAGGCACCCGTGTTCTTCTTGGTGGTGTTGCTCTGCGAGAAGTTCATTGCGCCGACGGTCAGCTTGTAAAGACCGTTGGGCAGGTTGGTGATAGTTTGGCTGACAGAGGCACTGCCCACACTGCCTGATCCTGTCCATTTCTCCACGTATGTTCCTCCAGCTTTCTTCTTGAAATCAGAATTGGTTTGGGTTTGCAATCCTGCCTGTGTCCAGTTTGTGAAACCATCTTCAAAGCTAGGGTTTTTGATGTAGAATGTGCAGTCTTCAGGGTTCTCTTCGCTGACGTTCTGCTTGCGGTAAGCTGCGATGGCTGTGTTCAGATTCTCGATGGCATCCAACACTGCGATGAGGTCGGCACTCGAATTGTCCACCACGTCCTGAGCTTCATCAATGGCGGATTTCAGTGCAGTGGCTTCGTTGCCAGTTCCGTTGCCATAATAGTTATTGGCTGAGGCAATGGTCGATTCGAGCATCGACTTGTCAACGGTCATGTTTTCGCCCAACAGTTGTACGTAGTCAATGAGCAGCTTGGCTGAATTGGCCGAACCATTAGCGGCAGCTTTCATGCCAAACTGAATTTTTCCGGTGGTGGTTTTGGTCAGGGTGAAGGTGATTTGGTCGAGGATCCATTGACCGATGGGGTAGGAGGTTACTTTCGACCTCACAGCTGTGCCGCTGGCTGGAATCCAAGCCACTTGCGAGGTGGCGGCGGTGCGGTCGGAGCCGTTGTAGGTGGGCACGTTCACGGTGTAAGTGCCAGCCGGCAGGGTAACGGTTTGGTAGAAGAGGAAGGTTTGCTCCCATCCGGTAGAAATGCCGAGACCGCCACCAGTTTCCCTATCGTAGCCTTTTTCTGGCACTGTGGCACCATTGTACCAACCGAGGAACCCAAATTCGTAAGTGCCTACAATGGTGTAGCCGGCACTCAGGTCGGCTGTCCAGCCTTTCACTTCCTTGATTTCTTCTGTCACATTGTTCCATTGGCCCGATGTGTAGTCGAAATTTTCGTCAAAGCCATAGTTGCTCAGAAAATATTTGGTCACATCAGTTTGTGCACCGGCACACAGGGTGGCCAGTGCGAGTAAGTTAGTTAGTAAGAATTTTTTCATATCTGTTTTTTTGTAAGTTAGTAAGCATCATTGGTTGGTGAAGGTGGGGGAAGCTATTTCTACGGTTTCCCTACCTCCAAAGCTTTTGCTGTCTCCAAGGCCAGTCGTATCATGTCAGTGAAGGACTTTTCGCGCTCTTCGGAGGACAGTTCCACATGGTTTACAAACGAGTCGCTGATGGTGAGCAGACACGCTGCTCGCTTGCCCAACTGCTTGGCGTTGTGGAAGAGGGCGAAACTCTCCATTTCCACGCAGTCCGTACCAGTCTCCTCAGCAATGTCTTCCCAAGTGCCCTGCGAAGCGGAGCGGTAGAACACGTCGCTGGAGTGCACCACACTCATCTTCAGGTCCACGCCCAAGTCCTCTGCCTTTTGGCGAATAAGGTCGTTCAGTTCTTCATCGGGCTGGATGGCATAGTCCTTCACTCCTCCCTGCACTCGGGCATAGCTCGACTCGCTCACAGCTCGCTCGGCCAGAGTCACGTCTTTCACGTTCAGCCATGCACGGTAGCTGCCTGCCGACCCGACGCGGATGATGGTCTCTACACCGTAGAAATTGAACAGTTCCCACGAGTAGATGCCGATGCTTGGCATGCCCATGCCGCTGGCCATCACTGACACTGGTACCCCCTTGTAGGTGCCTGTATATCCCAACACGTTTCTCACTGAGGAGACTAACTTCGCGTCTTTCAGAAAGGTTTCCGCAATAAACTTGGCTCTCAAAGGGTCGCCTGGCATCAGGACAGTTTTGGCGAAATCGCCAGTCGCAGCCGAAATGTGTGGTGTTGCCATAATGTTCTTATTGTTGTTTTTGAAGGTTAAGGATGAAGTTTTTCTATCTCGAATGTAGGTCTGCTCAGAGTGAAGGATGAAGTTCCTTATTTTTGCATGCAAGTCTGCACAAAGTGAACAGATGACGTTTCTGATTCTTGCATGCAAATCTACATAAAAGTTTTGACTTACAAGCCACCGACACTAAAAAACTTGCATTATAGCCACATTTTCGTGTCAATTCATGGCAATTCTTGTTTTTCAAGTCGCAGAATGTGCCTTGCGGGCATGCATCACTCTGCCGTACCGCTGATGGAGAAACATTTTTCGCATTAAATTCTACTAAGAGAGTAGAACCTCCACGATAACCACTACTATAATTAATTTCTAATACAGAAAAGTCTTCAATTGGTCTTTCTGTATTTACAATAGCTTGTCTATGATTATAAGAGATGCAAACGTATATAAGAATAAAAA
>CADAPC010000046.1 GCA_902789725.1 uncultured Bacteroidales bacterium | reverse complement strand
TGGCGGCGACTGTGTGGAGGATGTGACGAGCCACCTGATGCCCCATCTCTCGCTTCATCCCACTCTTCGCACATGCAGTTCCGACACTATCCTGAGAGGGATTTCTGAGCTGGCCACGGATAATACGGCCTATACCTCTGACACAGGCAGGAGCTATGACTTCAATACGGCCGCGAAACTGAACAGCCTACATGCATTCACCCAACTCTACAAGGGAATTGTGCCGATTGAAAAGGGACATTCACCCAACACAAAAGGGACAATGTGTTGAGTGAATCGGGATGTGTGCCTAAGGGCACGTGGCGGTGTGCCTAAGGGCACGGGACTGCGTACAAGTTTGCGGATAGGAACAACTAAGCCGTGAGGTTAAATCTCTGTGTAAAATAGACGAGGAGGATGACATTCATCATGAGGGCATATGTGGAGTTCTACAACCTCAGGGGTGGTAAGGAGCGCATCTTCGACGACATGAACAACGGATTCGGATCAACTTGCAAAAGCTGAACAATTATGGGATAAAATTTGGGGGAAACCTTAGAAGTTCGACGGAGGCAAATTGCAGGATGGACTGATTCCTTTTTGGTGGGTGCAAGGCATTAGTAATGGCTAAGCCTTGCCATTAGTAATGGCAGGACTCAGGCATTAGTAATGGCTGTGCTCAAGCATGAGTAATGATGAGTGGAGAGGTTCAATTTCTTTGAAGAAAATTGAAATTCTTTATCTGACTGGCTCATATATCGAGATTTTTATGTAATTTTGCAAAAAAGTTTTGCAGAGCATGATGAAGGACATTGTCAACAAGAACGTATCCTCGCTATAAAAGTTGGAAGAAGATGAAGATATTAATTACAGGAGCGAGTGGCTTCATCGGCAGTTTTCTGTGCGAGGAGGCATTGAAGCGGGGCATGGAAACATGGGCCGGCATGAGGGAGCATTCGAGCAAACGATGGCTGCAGCAGGGGGGGCTGAAGTTTGCTGTCCTTGACATGACCGATACAGGGAGACTTCGCCAGCAACTGATGGAATGCAAGGAGACGGTGGACAAGTGGGATGTCATTGTCCATGCAGCTGGTGCCACGAAGTGTTTGAGGAGAGAGGATTTTGACAAGCACAATTTCTGGTGCACCAAAAACCTGGTCAACACGCTGGACGAACTGGACATGTTGCCTGAGCAGTTCCTTTATGTGAGCAGCCTCAGCGTACTGGGTCCTGTCCGCGAAGAGCAGAATGTGGATGGCACCTACAACGACATGGTGGTGACCGATGAGCCTCAACCCAACACTGCCTACGGAGAAAGTAAGGTGAAGAGTGAGACTTGGCTCAGGCAGAAGGGCATCCCCTGCACCATTTTCCGACCGACAGGAGTATATGGTCCCCGAGAAAAGGACTATTTCATGATGGCAAAGAGCATCAAGCAGCATGTGGATTTTGCTGTAGGGTATAAGAAGCAGGTGCTCACCTTTGTGTATGTACGCGACCTGGTGAATGCCATTTTCTCCGCCATCGGAAAAGGAGACATCGCCAACGGGAAGACCTACTTCGTGAGCGATGGGCACAACTACTCGAGCCGTGCCTTCAGCGACCTCATTCAGCAGGAACTGGGCGTGAAAGGGGTGTGGCACATCAAAGCCCCGCTCTGGTTGTTGAAGTGCATCTGCATGGTTTCGGAGGTCATTAGTAACCTCACCCACCGTCCCATTGCTCTAAACAACGACAAGTACAACATTATGAAGCAACGTAACTGGCAGTGTGACATCTCTCCTCTGGAGAAGGATCTTGGTTTTAAACCTGAATGGCCCTTGGAGAGAGGAGCGAAGGAGTGCATGCAGTGGTATCGAGACAACAAATGGATTTAGAATGATTAAAAGGGAAATATAAAAAATGACTATTAAAAATTATTTTAAGCGAGAGATGAATTTTGATTTCTGGAGCATGGAAAGCCTCACACTCATCTACATCGTATTCACCTCTCTGCTCATTGCCTTCTACTGGAAGGATTTGGATGCCCCTTTAGACATGGTCCTCACTCGATGCATCATGCTGCTGGTAATGGTTATTTTGTTTGGGATTTATCTGCTCTACCCTTGTCGTGCTCTACGGATACTCCGGGTCTTCCCTCCCTTATTGGGCCTCATTTTTTGGTATCCTGAGACATACGATTTCTGTAGCCAATTACCCTATCTTGACCATGTGTTTGCCTACATCGACCAAGAACTCTTTGGCTGCCAACCTTCCCTCGTTTTCAATCAGTTGGTGACCAGCACGTTCTGGAGTGAGGCTTTCAACATGGGCTACTATGCCTACTACTACATGATGGGAGCAACCCTCATGTTCTACTTGTTCTGCCGCTATGAGGAGGCCGACAAGGCGGGGTTTGTATTCCTGGGCTCCTTCTTTCTCTACTACGTAATTTACGAGTTCCTGCCTGTTGCAGGTCCACAATATTACTTCAAGGCCATCGGTGTGGAGTCGGCCGACACAGGGGTGTTCCCATCCATCGGCTACTACTTCCAGACTCACACGGAAATGCTCACGCCCGAAGTGAAGGGTATCTTCAGCCAGTTGGTGCAAGGAGCGCAAGAAGTGGGCGAACGCCCTACAGCTGCTTTTCCCAGCAGCCATGTGGGCATGAGCACTGTCACCATGATGCTGGCCTGGAAGACAGGCAACCGTTGGCTCTTCTGGGGCATGTTCCCTATTTATTTGTTGCTTTGCTGCGCCACGGTGTACATTCAGGCACACTACCTCATCGACTCCATTTGCGGATTCATCAGTGCTGTGCTGTTTTTTTTGTTGACCAGTTGGGTTTATGAGACCTATGGGACTTATAAGACCCATAAGACCTATAACCCGCATACCCCCTAACACTCACTCACTATGACTATCATTTACCCTTCCCCCATTTTTGGTCCAGTACATAGCCGCAGACTGGGCGTTTCGTTGGGCATCAATTTGTTGCCTGGCGATGGCAAATGCTGTTCGTTCGACTGCATTTATTGCGAATGCGGCTTTAATCGCGATTTTGTGCCACATGAGAAAATGCCTACTCGCGAAGAGGTGATGCGTGCTCTGCAACATCAGCTGCGCAAAATGAAGGAAGAGGGTCCTCAACCCGATGTGTTGACTTTTGCAGGCAATGGTGAACCCACGCTGCACCCACAGTTTGCTGAAATCATCGATGACACGCTTGCTCTGCGTGACCGTTATTTCCCCAATGCCAAAGTGAGTGTGCTGACCAATGCCACTCAAATTCTGCGCCAGCCCGTGTTCGATGCTCTCTGCAAGGTGGACAACAACATCTGCAAGCTGGACACTGTCTCTCCCGACTACATCCGCTTCATTGACCGTCCAAACGGCAACTACGATGTGGAGGCAATCATCGCCAAACTGAAAGAATTTGGACAGCGATGTGTTATACAGACCATCTTTATGAGTGGCGAACACAAAGGAGTGTCGGCTGACAATACTGGCGATGCTTTTGTGCAACCTTGGTTGCAAAAAGTCAAAGAGATTCAGCCTCGCGAGGTGATGATATACACGATAGACCGTGAGACCCCAGCGCATGGGTTGAAGAAAGCGACGCATGAGGTGTTGGACCAAATTGGACAGCAAGTGCGCGAACTTGGCATTCAGTGCTCAGTGGCTTATTAACGTATTTTTCTATATGCAAACCTCTCAAACAAACCTTTCCGTATGAAAAACTTAGTATTCTTGACAGGTGCAGGCATGTCGGCAGAAAGCGGCATCAGCACCTTCCGCGACAGTGGCGGACTTTGGGAGCAGTATCCTGTTGAGGCAGTGGCCAGCATTCAAGGCTACGAACGTGACCCCGAACTGGTGCAGAAGTTCTACAATGAACGCCGACAGCAACTGAGCAGTGTGGTGCCTAACGAAGGACACAAGCTCGTGGCCAGTTTGGAAGACAGATTTAACGTCACCGTTGTGACCCAGAATGTTGATGACCTGCATGAGCGGGCGGGCTCTAAGCACATCATTCACCTGCATGGCGAATTGATGAAGGCCACCTCGACTCGCAACCCTAATGACCCTGACTGCATTGTGACCTTGCCAGAGGACAACCCCATCATCAAAATGGGCGACAAAGCAAAAGACGGGAGCCAATTACGCCCTTTTATCGTCTGGTTTGGCGAGAGTGTGCCCATGATTGAACCCGCCATTGCCGAAGTGAGCAAGGCTGACATCCTGGTGGTCATTGGCACTTCGCTCAATGTCTATCCTGCTGCGGGACTTCTTAATTTCGCCAATGCCCATTGCAAAATATTCCTCATCGACCCCAAGCCTGTTCCTTATGACCCCAGTCTTGGCATCCGCCACATCATGAAAGGAGCCAGTGAAGGAATGAAAGAATTGTGTGAGCTGCTGAAGAAAGAAGAAACGGAATAATTGAGGACAGACAAAAACAGAAGAAAAGAGAGGGCGAAAAGTGGGTATTTCGCTTTTCACCCTCCACTTTTCAACACAAAGAATGCTAATATCCTATAAAATCCGTTAAAATCGGGTTGAACCTTTCGTAGATGCAAAAATTGTTCGTAATTTTGCATCGTTTTGTATATTGGCTCATTACGAACAATGAAAAAAATAGAGATAAGAAAGACGATTTGGGGCATCATGTTGGCAACTGTTACGCTGTTCAGTCAGGTTGCTTGCATGAGCGACAACGATGTGACGACAACCCCAGAATGCGCTATTGTGAATTTTTCAGTAGGAAGCATCACAAGCCCTTACGTGGATAAAAAATATGACTCATCGGGCAATGCCACCGACACAATCGTATCGAGAACCATTGCCGGGAGTGAAATATTTTTCAACATTGACCAAGTGAATGGTCGCATTTACAATGTTGATTCGCTCCCCAACTGGGTGAGTCTAAAAGCCGTGGTGCCCTCTTTCAGAAGTTATGGCAATGTTTACATGCTGGTGGATGAGGAAAACGACTTGTATTACACGCTCACATCTGGAGCTGACTCCATCGACTTCAGCAAGAAAGTGAGGTTGATGTGTGTCTCAGCCGACAAGACTTCCTCACGGTTTTACGATGTGGAGATGAATAAACATGCCACAAACACTGATACGCTGGAATGGCGGTCTGTTAACACGGACTTTGCAGTGACGGGAAAAAGCAAAGCATTGTATGCCGACGGCAAAGTTTTTGTCTTTGCACAAAACGAGGAGGGAGAAGGTGTTGTGAGTTGGGCTGAAAGCAGCAATGCAACCGCTTGGAGCATTCCTGTGGAAGTTCCCGTTGACGGATTGTCTGTGGTACTGTATGGAGATTATTTCTATGGATTAGGTACAGATGGGCTCCTCTACCGCTCTGCGCCCGAAGAATTGGCAACCACATGGGAAAAAGCCTCAAACCAAAAAATGGAACGATTGTTGGCAGCTGATGAGTTCCGCCTGTATGCCTACGACGGGAGTGTGATTATCGGTTCGTCTGACCTGAGCACCTGGAATGTTGAGGGTGCCAGCGATCTGGACATGTTGCCAGAGGAACCCATCTTCTCTGCCTCATACGCCACCAGCACGAACAGCGACATTCAGGTGGTAGTGATGAGTGGCTTGTCTAACAACAACACTCAGCATGCTGTGACGTGGTACAAGGCTTCCTCGACCGACAATGCCGTCAACCAGCCATGGGCATATATACAAGTGACTGATGACAACCCCTATGGCTTGCACCACCTTGATGCTCTGAGCACCACCTATTATAAGAAGGCGCTCTTTGCCATCGGAGTGGAACAAGACAAGTACAAATACCTCTACCGTTCGGATGACAATGGCATCACCTGGCATCCACAGACCGAAATGTACCCTGTGCCCAACGGCCTTGATCCCGCTAACGGTGTGGCAAACATTGTGGCTGTAGATACAAAACTTTGGATTATCCAAGAAAACGGCACTGTATGGCAAGGTTCTATGCAATAATCGTTGCCTTGTTCCTGCTCATTTGGGGAGGAAAGGATTGGGGGGCACTGAAAGCGCAAGAACTGGAATACGCTCTGGAACTTGGCGCAATGGGTGGTCCCAGTTTCTACATGGGTGATGCCCAATTGAGCGGATTTTACAAAAATGTCACGATGGCGGGAGGAGCGATGGGAAGATACAACATCACCCCCCGCATGGCACTGAAGTTCGATTTGGGTTTCGGCAGCGTCAAAGGCAATGCGGCTGACGAAAAGAATCAATTTCCAGACATGCCTAACAAAAAGTGGAATTTCAACAACTCGCTCGTGGACGTCGGATGCCAGTACGAACTTAACTTCTGGGGGTATGGAATGGGCAATAGTTATAAAGGGCATAAGCGGCTGACCCCTTATATTCAAATGGGACTGGGATTCACCTACTGCAACAAAGCCTTGACGATGAACATCCCAGTGGGATTTGGCATCAAATACAAGATTCGCCCTCGATGGAATGTCGGAATCGATTGGAGCATGCGCTTTGCGCTGGGCGACAAACTTGATGGCATAGAAGACCCCTACCGCATCAAAAGCGGATTTCTTAAAAACAAGGACAGCTATTCGTGGACAATGCTATACATTTCTTACGATCTTTGTCCCAAATATCGCAAGTGTAACAACTAAATTCAACCATACAAGAGTGGAGACCCAAAGTGTCTTGCTCTTCATAAAAAGAACTATTAAAGCATGTATAAAGAACAGATAGATATGACTCGAGTTCCTCGTCACATAGCCATCATCATGGACGGCAACGGACGGTGGGCTAAGGCGCAAGGAAAAGAACGCACATACGGTCACCAAGAAGGGGCTGAACGCGTGCACGATATTATGACAGCAGCCGTAAACCTTGGCGTGGAATATCTGACACTTTATACGTTCTCTACAGAGAATTGGAATCGTCCAGAGACTGAAATAGCTGCACTCATGGCACTGCTGCTCAAACACTTGGAAGAAGAACTCTTCATGAAGAAGAATGCTCGCTTCCGTGTGATTGGCGACACGGCACGCCTCCCCCAAGTGGTACAGGATGCCTGCACTTACTTAGAAGAACGGACTCGCGCCAACACTGGCACTTGCATGGTGCTGGCCCTAAGCTATTCGTCGAAATGGGAAATCACCCATGCAGTGAAGCAAATTGCCACGGAGGTGAAAGAGGGTAGGCTGAACGCAGAAGACATTAATGAAGACACCATCAGCCAACACCTCGCTACCAATTTCATGCCCGACCCGGAACTGATGATTCGTACAGGTGGAGAAGAACGGTTGAGCAACTATCTGCTTTGGCAGTGCGCCTATTCCGAATTTTATTTCACCGACACTTACTGGCCCGATTTTCGTGAAGAGGACCTCTGCAAGGCTATCGTTGATTATCAGGGACGTCAGCGTCGTTTCGGAAAGACAGGGGAACAAGTGCAAGAAAAGAAATAAGAAAGCCGTCTGGCAACATCACACAATTGAACATTAAACGCTATACATATTATAATATAAACATATAATGAGGTTTTTAAAATTCATCATACTGACATTCATATTGTTCCTGTCGGCCTTCACTTCAATGATGGCGCAGGTGCAGACAAAACCAGAAATCGTATATGGCAGAAGTCAGAAATATGAAATTGGAGGTATTACTGTAGAAGGAGGCAAGGGATATGAAGACTACATTCTTATCGGCCTTTCAGGACTCAGCGTAGGTGAAACCATTTCTATGCCTGGCGATGAAATCACTGGTGCCATTAGGCGATATTGGAAACAGGGGCTTTTCTCGTCCGTAAGGATTGAAGCCGATAGCATTGTTGGCGAAAAGGTGTATCTGAAAATCGTGCTGGGCATGCGTCCACGTGTTTCGCAACTGAACATCAACGGAGTGAAAAAATCGGAGCACGATGATCTTCAAGAGAAAATCGGAATTGTCAAAGACAACCAACTCACCCCCAACATGGTTGACAAGGCCAAAATCATTATCCGCAAATACTTCAGCGACAAGGGCTTCAAGAATGCGGATGTAGATATTGTGCAGCGAGATGACCCTTCGAAAGAAAATCAGCTGATTGTGGATGTGAACATTGACAAGAAAGAGAAGGTGAAGGTGAATAAGATCTTCATTGAAGGTAACCAACATCTTGCCACCAAGAAATTTCATGGCGGTTTCTTCTCAGGAGGTCTGCTGAAGAAGACGAACGAGAAAGGCTTTAAGAGTCTTTTCAAAACCAAGAAGTTCGTCAGAGAAAAATATGAAGAAGACAAGGAACGTGTAATTGAAAAATATAATGAATTGGGCTATCGCGATGCCTATATTGATGCGGATAGTGTGGTGGATATAGGCAACAATCTGGTCAATGTCTATCTTCACATTGACGAAGGGCAGAAATACTATCTCCGCCATGTGAATTGGGTGGGTAACTCTATTTACAGCACTGATAAACTGAACCAAACTTTGCAGATGAAGCGGGGAGACGTCTATAACAAAGTGCTCCTTGATAAACGTCTGCATGACCAGTCGGATGACAATTCTGTTTTGAATCTCTACTACAACCAAGGTTATGTGTTCAACCAAGTGAGGGATGTGGAATCTGAAGTGGATGGCGACTCCATCGATTTGGAAATACGCATTTACGAAGGCATTCAAGCCACAATCGACAAGATTAGGATTTACGGCAACACCCGAGTTTATGAAGAGGTGATTCGGCGAGAGTTGTCCATTAAGCCAGGCGATTTGTTCAGTATGGAATCTTTCCGAACTTCTGTGCAAGACATTGCACAGATGGGGCATTTCGACCCAGAAAAGATTGAACCCGTGCCACATCCTAATCCTGAGAACGGAACAGTGGACATTGACCTCGGACTCACGCCGAAAGCCAGCGACCAGATTGAATTTTCGTTAGGTTGGGGACAAACGGGCATCATCGGAAAAGTGGGATTGAAGTTCACTAATTTCTCCATGCGAAACTTGTTTGGGAAAAACCGCCCCCATCGAGGCATCTTCCCGCAGGGCGACGCTCAAGAATTGGAGATAAGTGCTTCGACCAACGGTACCTACTATCAGTCTTACAGCATCTCGTTTCTTGACCCCTGGGTGGGTCGCAAACGTCCTAACCAGCTATCAGTCAGTGCGTTCTTTTCTCGCCAGACAGATATCAGCAGCAGCTATTACAACAGCAGCTACTATAACAACTACTACTCAATGCTGTACGGTGTAGGAAACTATAACAGCAGCTATTACAACAACTACTCCAACTATTACGACCCCGACAAGTACATCGAGATGCTGGGTATCAATATAGGCTTTGGCAAACGACTCACATGGCCTGATAACCGCTTTCAGTTCACAGCTTCACTGGGCTACACTCGCTACATGATGAAAGAGTGGGAATATTTCATTATCCAAAACGGTAACTGTAATGACATCAGCTTTGAACTCAACCTCTCACGCAACTCCATAGACAACCCTATCTTCCCACGCTCGGGTTCACAAATCAGCGCTTCAGTATCGTTCACCCCTCCCTATTCACTTTTTGATGGTGTGAACTACAAAGACATGGCTACCAGCTATTATGCTGCAGATTACCAAAGCGACATGGCCCGTAAATATCGGTGGATTGAATATCACAAGTGGAAATTCAAATCCCGCTTCTATACCCCTCTCGGCAAAGGCAGGAAGTGTTTTGTGCTGATGACTCGCTTCGATTTCGGACTGTTGGGCAGTTACAGCCAATATAAGAAATCGCCTTTTGGCACCTTCTACGTGGGTGGCGATGGCATGTCGGGTTACTCATCCAATTTCTACTCCGAGACAATTGGCTTGCGAGGTTATGACAATGGCGCCTTCACACAAGGGTACAACTATGGCTACGCATACGATCGAATGACCGTCGAGTTACGCTATCCTCTTATGCTGCAAGGCTCCACCAACATCTATGCCCTTGCTTTTGCTGAAGGTGGTAATGCGTGGACTGAAACTAAAAAGTTCAATCCTTTCGACATGAAACGTTCGGCAGGTGTGGGTGTGCGCCTCTTCCTCCCGATGGTTGGTATGATGGGTATAGACTGGGCATACGGATTTGATAATGTCAATGGTTCCAAGAGTTACAGCGGAAGCCAATTCCATTTCGTACTTGGTCAGGAATTCTAAAAAACATCTCATTTGTCAGCTAAAATACAATTTTCAAACAAAAAGAATATAATCCAAAAAATCGCAAATATGAAAAAGCTTATTTTGACATTGACCGTGCTGGTGACATCTTTGGCCGCCCATGCACAAAAATTCGCCCTTGTCGATATGGAGTACATCCTTAAGAATGTACCAGCTTACGAGCGTGCCAATGAACAACTGAACCAGGTTTCTAAAAAATGGGAAAGTGAAGTAGAAGTCTTGCTCAACGAGGCAGAAGCACTTTATAAAAAATATCAGTCAGAATCAGTATTCCTTTCCGACACCCAAAAGACAAAAGCCGAAGAAGCCATCATGGCCAAGGAAAAGGAAGCCAGCGACTTGAAGAAAAAATATTTTGGCAGTGAGGGGGAACTCTACAAGAAGCGTCAAAGCCTTTTGGCACCCATCCAGGACGAGATTTACAATGCCGTAAAAGACATTTGTGACCAAAAGGGGTACCAACTGGTTCTTGACCGTGCTTCTGGTGGCAGCATTATTTATGCATCTCCCAAGATTGACATCAGCGAAGAAGTGCTGCTGAAATTAGGTTACGCACACTAAAAAAACATAAGACTTATAGGACTTATAAAAAACTCAATATTAATTATTAAAAATAAACTAAAATGAAGAAATTGATTATTGCGATGCTCCTGGTTCTGCCAATGGCTGCTTTCGCACAGAAAATTGGACACGTTAATGTAGATGCAGTAGCACAGGGAATGCCAGAATATGCTGCACTCCAGACAGAAATTCAGAATCTCCAGAAACAGTTTCAGGATGAACTTCAGCGCAAGCAGAGTGACATTCAAGCCAAGAGCGAAGCTTACGAAAAGGAGAAGGCTACTCTTTCTGAAACACTTCGCTCTTTCCGTGAGCAGGAACTTCAGAAAGCATATCAGGAATACCAACAATTTGGTGAAACCAGCGAGCAAGAATTGCAGAAGGTATATCAGACCAAGATGGGTGAACTGCAGGATAAAATTATGAAGGCTGTGCAGGAAATTGGTGCTGCTGGTTCTTTTACTTATATTCTGCCAGCAGGAGCTATTGCCTACATTGGTACAGGAGCAACTGACATCACCGATCAGGTGAAGGCAAAAGTTGGTGCGAAATAAAGTTTAGAGTTTAAAACTTCATCTATATGAATAAAGCACTCACCATGATAGCACTGTTTCTCTGTGCTGGCATTCTGTCAGCACAAGAAACAGTGCCATCTGTTTCCACTCCTGCAACCCAGCAGGTGGTGATTCAGCCTCAACACTTTGGCTACCTCTCCTACAACGATGTGATGCATGCAATGCCTGAATACGTACAGGCGCAGAAGAGCCTGGAGGACCTTAAAAAAACGTATGACGAAGAGATGTCACGTTCAGAGCAAGACTTCACCAAGAAATTCGCGGAATACCTCGACGGACAAAAGTCTTTTCCGGAAAACATCATGCTGAAGCGCCAAAAAGAGCTACAGCAGCTGATGGATCAGAGTCTTCAGTTCAAGCAAGAAGCACAAGAACTGCTGACAAAAGCTGAAGCTGAACTGATGGAACCCATACATGCCCGCCTAACAGAAGCCATCCAAGCCGTGGGTAAAAAACGCAACTATGCATACGTGCTCAACACCGATGTCAATGCCTATCCCTACATCAGTGGTGATGGCGAAAATTGTACCGATGCCGTCCTCTCCCAACTTGGCATCAAATAGTTGAGAGTTGAGAGTTAAGTAAATGGACATGAAGAGTTGCATCGGCGTTTTCGATTCAGGCTATGGTGGCTTGACCATCCTCAATGGCATCCGCCAGCGCATGCCCGAATATGACTACATCTATCTCGGAGACAATGCACGTGCCCCTTACGGTACGCGCTCTTTCGATGTGGTGTATGAGTTCACCCTTCAGGCTGTCAAGAAACTCTTCGACTTGGGCTGTCCTTTGGTCATCCTTGGATGCAATACCGCTTCGGCTAAAGCCCTACGTTCCATTCAACAAAAATATTTGCCTCAGCATGCACCAGACCGGCGCGTTTTAGGAGTAATCCGCCCCACGGCAGAAGTGGTGGGCAAACTCTCGCACACTAAGCACATAGGGGTACTTGCCACTGAAGGCACCATCAAGTCACAGTCCTACAATCTGGAGATTCAAAAGCTGTTCCCTGAATGCACAGTGGTTGGGCAGGCATGCCCCATGTGGGTGCCCTTAGTGGAAAACAACGAGTTTGATAAACCTGGTGCCGACTATTTTGTGAAAGATTCTCTCCTGAAACTTTTGGCTCAAGATGAGCTGATTGACACCATCATCCTTGGTTGCACACATTTCCCTCTACTCCTCGACAAAATCAACCAGCAACTCTCCACCCTTCACCCTCAGCCCTCGACCATTAAAATCATTCCCCAAGGTCAATACATTGCCTCCAGCCTTGAGGATTATCTACATCGTCACCCCGAAATGGCATCGCGGCTCACACGTGGTGGCATGTGTCAATACCTCACCACCGAATCAGCCACCAAATTCCGCGAAAGTGCCACTCTTTTCTTGCACGAAGAAATAAATGTGGAGCGTATTACTCTAAACTAACCATCGCCCCTTCTCTATGTGCATATCGACCTGATTTTTGGCCAAGGTTTCCTTTGGAAAGACATCATTGCTTACAGTATTGACATCTGTACCGCTTACCTCTGTGGTTTATGCTCGGAAAGGCGACAAGGCCTCCACAAAAAAAATGAAGTTGTGGAAAACCACAACCCCATTCAATAAAAATCACTTTGGTCGGGATGACGTGACTCGAACACGCGACCCCTACGTCCCGAACGTAGTGCGCTACCAACTGCGCTACATCCCGCCGACATATTTTTTTCTTTTGGTGTGCAAAGGTAGGCTTTTATTTTCATCTAACAAATTTTTATGAAATGTTTTTCACCAATTGCAAACCAAATGTTACAACTCATTCGAAAAAAAGGTCCTTTTGTTGACATTTTGTGCTCATTCAATTAAAAAAAGCAAAATTAGGCAACAGCATCCTTTGTGTAAATAAAGATAAATGCGTACCTTTGTAGTTGATTATGCCAAAGGACTGACTAACTAAGCAAAGTTGGAGGGTCCCGTATAACGATTTTTGGTAAAAAGATATTAACAAATAATTCATTTTATTATAAACACAACAAAGTACTATGGCATTAGATTTGACAAAGTATGGCATCACTGGCAGTACAGTGATTGCACACAACCCCTCTTACGAGGAACTTTACAAGGCTGAAATCAATCCTGCTCTCGAAGGTTACGAGAAGGGTAAAGAAACAGAACTTGGTGCAGTGAACGTGATGACAGGTGTTTTCACTGGTCGTTCACCTAAGGATAAGTATATTGTTGACAACGACGAAAGCCACAACAATGTATGGTGGACTTCTGACGCATACAAGAATGACAACCACCCCATGACAGAAGAAGTGTGGGGCAAGGTGAAGGAAATCGCCATCAAGGAGCTCTGCAACAAGCAGCTCTATGTAGTTGACGCATTCTGCGGCGCAAACGAAGCAACTCGTCTGGCAGTACGCTTCATCGTAGAGGTAGCTTGGCAGGCACACTTCATCAAGAACATGTTTATCCAGCCCACAGAGGCAGAGTTGAAAAACTTCGAACCCAACTTCGTCATCTACAACGCATCTAAGGCTAAGGTTGAGAACTACAAGGAACTGGGTCTGAACTCTGACACTTGTGTTGCGTTCAACACAAAGAGCCGCGAGCAGGTCATCATCAACACTTGGTATGGTGGTGAAATGAAGAAGGGTATGTTCTCTATGCAGAATTACTACCTCCCACTCAAGGGCATCGCTTCTATGCACTGCTCAGCCAACACTGACATGGAAGGTAAGAACACCGCCATCTTCTTCGGTCTTTCAGGCACAGGTAAAACTACTCTTTCTACCGATCCAAAGCGTCTCCTCATCGGTGATGACGAGCATGGATGGGATGACGAAGGCGTGTTCAATCTCGAAGGCGGTTGCTACGCTAAGGTTATTAACCTCTCTAAGGAGAACGAACCCGACATCTATGGTGCCATTAAGCGCGATGCACTGCTCGAGAACGTTACTGTAGCCGAGGACGGAAAGATTGACTTTGCCGACAAGAGCGTGACTGAAAACACTCGCGTATCTTATCCTATCGAGCACATCACTAACATCGTAAAGAAGGTGAACGGCAAGAGCGCAGGTCCAGCAGCCAAGAACGTTATCTTCCTTTCTGCTGATGCATTCGGTGTCCTGCCTCCAGTGTCTATCCTCACTCCAGAGCAGACTCAATACTACTTCCTTTCTGGTTTCACAGCAAAACTCGCAGGTACAGAGCGTGGTATCACAGAGCCAACTCCAACCTTCTCGGCTTGCTTTGGCCAGGCATTCCTCGAGTTGCACCCAACTAAGTATGCAGAGGAACTTGTGAAGAAGATGCAGAAGAGTGGTGCCAAGGCTTATCTCGTCAACACGGGTTGGAATGGTACTGGCAAGCGCATCTCTATTCCTGACACACGTGGTATCATCGATGCTATCCTCGATGGTTCTATCCTCAAGGCTGAGACCAAGAAGATCCCATTCTTCGACTTCGAAGTTCCAACATCTCTGCCAAACGTGAATCCAGCCATCCTCGACCCACGCGACACTTATGCAGACGCATCTGTTTGGGAAGAGAAAGCAAAAGATCTTGCAGGCCGCTTCATTAAGAATTTCAACAAGTACACCACCAATGAAGCTGGTAAGGCACTCGTTGCCGCAGGCCCCAAGCTCTAAGCTATTGACATACGTAAATTGACAGTGAAAGGTTAATTATTGACCGTTAACTTTCAATCATTAGTAAAGTGGCATCCGCAAGACACGCGGATGCCACTTTTTTGTTTGTAACTTCCAAAGAAAAGTAGTAACTTTGCCACAAAAATAGAAAAATCAATGGCAAAACAAAAATACTATGTAGTTTGGAACGGAACAGAAGACGGCATCTACACTTCTTGGGAGGCATGCCAGGAGGCTGTCGAAGGTTTTTCGGGAGCGAAGTACAAATCATTCAAAACAGAAAGGGAAGCCGAAGATGCCTTCGAGATGGGGTATGAGAACTATACAGCGATGGAAAAGAAAAGAGAAACCACGGATGGAGAGCCTAAGAGACCCAAAGAGACAGTGAAGGAGACATCTCCGTCTTTTCCGCCTCCACTGCCACCAGGTGCCATCAACGAATCCATCGCTGTGGATGCTGCATGCAGCGGGAATCCTGGCAAGATGGAGTACCGTGGCATCTATCTGCGCACAGGCAAAGAAATTTTCCATTTTGGACCCGTGTGGGGAACCAACAACATTGGTGAATTTTTAGCCATTGTGCATGGTCTGGCTCTGCTCAAGCAAAAAGGATTGGACACGATGCCTATCTACAGCGATAGTGTCAACGCACAACTGTGGGTGAAACGGAAGCAGTGCAAGACCACATTGGAACGGAGCCAGAAAAGCGAGGAACTTTACCGACTCATTGAGCGTGCAGAAAATTGGCTGAAGAAAAACACCTACAGAAATCCCATTCTTAAATGGCCTACAGAGGAATGGGGAGAGATACCGGCCGACTTTGGACGAAAAAGCGGAAAGCATTGAAGGTGTTGACCACTTTTCCCCAAGTAAAATGAATTATAAGAGTCACCTCTTTTCTTTTTCGTATGAAAAAACATGAAATCGATGCATTTATTTCATGATTTGATTTGTTTTTCCTATTTTTGCAAAGAAATATAAAATTACACAAATATAGATATGGGAAAGGTTCTTATCATTGGTGCAGGAGGTGTCGCCTCAGTAGCTGCACACAAGGTCGCCCAAAACAGCGACGTGTTCACAGACATCATGATTGCCAGCCGTACGGAGTCGAAATGCAAGGCATTGGCCAAGGCGATTGAAGACAAGGGACTCGTGCCTAAGGGCAGCATCCAAACGGCACGTGTCGATGCCGACAATGTTGCAGAACTCGTGGCACTCTTCAACACGTTTCAACCTGACATTGTGATGAATCTTGCTCTTCCTTATCAAGACTTGACCATCATGGAAGCTTGCCTTCAAAGCGGAGTCAACTATCTCGACACTGCAAATTACGAACCCAAGGACGAAGCACATTTCGAATACTCTTGGCAATGGGCTTTCAAGGAACGCTTCGAGAAGGCTGGTTTGACCGCCATCCTCGGTTGCGGTTTTGACCCAGGTGTCACCTCCATCTTTACAGCCTATGCAGCCAAGCATCATTTTGACGAAATTCAGTACCTTGACATTGTCGATTGCAATGCAGGAGACCACCACAAGGCATTCGCCACTAATTTCAACCCGGAAATTAACATTCGCGAAATCACACAGAAAGGGCTATATTGGGAAAACGGAAAGTGGGTGGAAACAGCCCCTTTGGAAATCCACAAGCCACTCACCTATCCTGAAATTGGTCCTAAGGAGTCTTACTTGCTCCACCATGAGGAGATAGAATCGTTGGTGAAAAATTACCCCACTATCAAACGTGCTCGTTTCTGGATGACCTTTGGCGAACAGTATTTGAAACATCTTGATGTCATTCAAAATATTGGAATGTCGCGCATTGATCAGATTGAATACATGGCAGAGGCAGCTGATGGTAGCGGCCCTGTAAAAGTAAAGATTGTACCTCTGCAATTCCTCAAGGCTGTACTGCCTAACCCACAAGAACTGGGCGAGAACTACGAAGGGCAGACCAGTATCGGATGCCGCATACGTGGAATGAAAAACGGCAAAGAGCGCACGTACTACGTTTACAACAACTGTTCCCACCGCGCTGCTTACGAAGAGACTGGCATGCAAGGAGTTAGTTACACAACAGGAGTTCCTGCCATGATTGGTGCCATGATGTTCATGAAAGGCATTTGGAAACGCCCGGGAGTGTGGAACGTGGAGGAGTTCGACCCCGATCCCTTCATGGAACAATTGAATAAACAAGGACTTCCTTGGCACGAAGTCTTTGACGGCGATTTAGAAGTATAAAAAATAGAACATTAAAAAACAAAGTCCACTTTACGTTGAAGAATAACTTTCAGGCTTCAACCCTTTAACTTAAAAAAATTATGGCAAAGCTACAAAAAGAAGATAATAGTCTGTCCCCTCAAGACCAAAAGATGAAAGCCCTGAAGGCTGCAATGGAAAAAATTGAAAAGAGTTTCGGGAAAGGTTCTATCATGAAGATGGGAGATGATCACATCGAGCATATTGATGTGATTCCTTCTGGCTCCATCGGATTAAATGCAGCATTAGGTGTAGGCGGCTACCCCAAAGGACGCATCATCGAGATTTTTGGTCCGGAATCCTCAGGTAAAACCACACTCGCCATCCATGCCATTGCCGAATGCCAGAAAATGGGTGGAGTGGCCGCCTTCATTGATGCCGAACATGCATTCGACCGTTTTTATGCAGCCAAACTGGGAGTTGACATCGAAAACCTGCTCATCAGCCAACCAGACAACGGAGAACAAGCTTTGGAGATTGCCGACCAGCTCATTCGCTCCAGTGCGGTTGACATCATTGTCATTGACTCAGTTGCCGCACTGACTCCCAAGGCTGAAATAGAAGGCGATATGGGCGACAACAAAGTAGGACTGCATGCCCGTTTGATGAGCCAAGCCTTACGCAAACTGACAGGAACCATCAACAAAACCAATACCACATGCATCTTCATCAACCAATTGCGCGAAAAGATAGGTATCATGTTCGGCAACCCCGAAACCACCACAGGCGGCAATGCGCTGAAGTTTTATGCCAGCGTGCGTATTGATGTTCGCAAAGGTTCCCCCATCAAGAATGGCGAAGAAGTGCTGGGCAACCTAACTAAGGTGAAAATTGTGAAAAACAAGGTGGCTCCACCTTTCCGCCGTTGTGAATTTGACATCATGTATGGCGAGGGCATCAGCAAGAGCGGTGAAATTGTGGATCTTGGTGTTGATGCAGGCATCATTAAGAAGAGCGGCAGCTGGTTCAGTTACGAAGACTCCCGCTTGGCACAAGGCCGCGATGCCACCAAGCAACTCATGCAAGACAACCCAGAGTTGGCAGAAGAGATTGAGAAGAAGATTATGGCAAAAATTTCCGGCGCGGAATTTGTTCCATCCTCTCCCGAGAACGATGAGAACGAAGAAGAGACAGCGGAATAATCACACAAAATGAATCAGAAAGCAGATTGGAGAAACGCGTTGGAGGATTACACCTTCATTACGTTGGGATTGCTACTTTACTCCATAGGGTGGACAGTATTCCTTCTTCCCTACGAGATTCCTTCAGGTGGACTCACAGGTATCTGTGCCTTGATTTACTACGTGACAGGGCTTGAGATGCAGTTTTCCTATTTGATTGGCAACGTTTTCCTGCTACTATTCGCCTTGAAGATTTTGGGATGGAAATTCTGCATCAAAACCATCTATGCAGTGCTGATGCTGACATTCTTCCTTTGGATTATGCAGCGCATTTTGTTGGCGCAAGAAGGTGAAGATGCTACCAGCCTACCGCGTTATCTGGGTGAGGACCAAGGCTTCATGGCCGTGATTTTTGGTTCCTCCCTCTGCGGCATGGGATTGGCACAATGTTTCCTTCATCAAGGAAGTACAGGTGGTGTTGACATCGTCGCCGCTGTCGTCAACAAGTACCGCCACATCAGTTTGGGACGCATGCTGCTCTATCTCGACATCTTCATCGTCAGTGCCTCCTACCCCCTGCTGCACGACTGGCAACGGCTGGCATTCGGGTTTGTCGATATGTTTGTCTGCAACATGGTGCTTGACTATGTGATGAACTACGTGCAACAATCCACCCAATTCTTCATCATCACCAAGAAACCACAGGAAATCTACGAGGGCATCAGTACAGAATTGGAACGTTCTGCCACCCTCCTTCCTGGCACAGGATGCTACAGCGGTCAGCCAGTCAGCATTTTGATGGTGGTGACAAAAAAAAGCCAGTCTTTGGCACTCTTCCGTCTTGTCAAGGCCATCGACCCTACCGCTTTTATCTCCCAGACCAAGGCTGAAGGTGTCTATGGCGAAGGTTTCGACAAGCTAAAAGGATAAGAGAGATGGGGCGAAAAGGAAAGTAAATTCCTTTCGTCCCATCTTTTTTTATCTATGCCAATGCTCGTTCTGTCTGCAACAAGTCTATGATTCTCTATCTGTCACACATACCTCTAACGGCCATTCACAATCTTTTTGATTTCGTTCAGTTTATTTAATGCCTCCAAAGGCGTGAGAGCATTGATGTCGAGATTCAGAATTTCGTCTCTAATTTGGCACAGTACGGGGTCGTCCAATTGGAAGAAACTGAGTTGAGTTCCTCCACCGCCCGTTGTCGAGATGTTTTCTGTTTTCGGTCGGCTGATTCCATCGCCCGAATTGTTGGCCTCCAACTCTTTCAACACCTGCTCTGCGCGTTTCACGACACTGGGTGCCATACCCGCAATCTTGGCCACATGGATACCAAACGAATGCTCACTGCCGCCAGCCACCAGCTTTCTCATAAAAATAACTTTACCATCCACCTCTTTCACACTCACGTTGAAATTCTTCACCCGTTGAAACATCTTCTCCATCTCGTTCAACTCATGATAGTGAGTGGCAAACAAAGTCCTCGCATGCGCCTTGGGGTTCTCATGGATATACTCCACAATGGCCCAGGCAATAGAGATACCATCGTAGGTGGACGTTCCCCGTCCCAACTCGTCAAAGAGCACCAGCGACCTTGCACTTAGGTTGTTCAAAATGCTCGCCGCCTCGTTCATCTCTACCATGAAAGTCGATTCTCCCATCGAGATGTTGTCCGAAGCACCCACACGAGTAAAGATCTTGTCCGTCAGCCCAATCCGCGCACTTTCAGCAGGCACAAAACTCCCCATCTGCGCCAAAATGGTGATGAGTGCCGTCTGCCTGAGCAATGCCGATTTACCTGCCATGTTCGGACCCGTCAGGATGATAATCTGTTGCTTCTCCGAGTCCAGATAGAGGTCATTAGCCACATACTCCTCCCCCACAGGCATTTGCCGCTCAATCACAGGGTGTCGTCCTTGCTTAATGTCAATGACCAAACTCTCGTCCACCACAGGGCGGTTGTACCGATATTCTTTGGCGGCAATGGCAAACGAGAGCAAACAGTCCATCTGCCCTATTACTGCCGCATTCTGCTGAATCTGCGGGATGTAGTCGGCTGCAGCCATCACCAACTCGTTGAAAAGCCGCATTTCCAATGACAAAATCTTCTCTTCCGCTCCCAAAATCTTTTCCTCATACTCCTTCAATTCCTGCGTGATATATCGTTCAGCCTGTGTCAGCGTCTGCTTCCTAATCCAGTCCTGAGGCACCATGTCTTTGTAGGTATTCCTCACCTCCATGTAATAGCCGAACACATTGTTGAAACCAATCTTCAGACTCTGAATGCCCGTAGCCTCTGCTTCACGCTGCTGAATCTGTAACAAATAATCCTTGCCTGAGAATGCAATCTTCCTCAACTCATCCAGCTCCGCATTCACACCATCGGCAATCACCCCACCTTTGTTCACAAGCAGTGGGGGCGACGGATTCAGTTCCCGCCCGATGCGGTCTCTCAGTTCCCCACATGCGTCCAACAGTCCTCCCATCCTTTGCAGACTCTCATTTTCTGTTTGCAGACACAGGTTTTTCACCGGTTCAATGGCTCTCAAAGCCGTCATCAATTGCACCATTTCGCGCGGATTCACTCTCCCCACAGCCACCTTGCTGGCAATGCGCTCCAAGTCGCCAATCTGATGCAGTTCCTCCTCAATCGCATCCCGCAGTTCTGGTTCACGGAAAAAATGCTCCACCACATTCAAGCGCTCTTCTATCGCTTTCACGTCTTTCAACGGAAAAGCCACCCAGCGCCTCAGCATCCTTGCCCCCATCGGGCTTACGGTTTTGTCAATGACCGACAGTAGGCTGTTACCCCCTTCGTTCATTGTCCCTAACAGTTCCAAGCTCCTGATGGTGAACTTGTCCATCCTTACATACTTGCCCTCCTCAATCTGACGGATGTTCCTGATGTGTCCAATGTGCGTGTGCTGGGTTTGCTCCAAATAGAAGAGTATTGCACCTGCAGCCACAACACCATTCTTCAGGTGCTCCACCCCAAATCCCTTCAGGTTCTTCGTGCCAAAATGTGTCAGCAACTTCTTGCGTGCTGCCTCGTCAGTATAAATCCAGTCATCCAGTTCAAAGGTGAAGAATTTTCCTCCGAAGCACCCTTCAAACATCGCACGTCTGCCGTGCTCGAAAAGCACCTCCTTGGGCGCAAAATTCGTCAGCAACTTGTCCACATAGTCTGTTGTTCCCTCTGCACACAGAAACTCCCCCGTCGAGATATCAAGCAACGCTACTCCGCAAGCCGTCTTGCCCAGATGCACCGAAGCCAGGAAATTGTTCTCCTTCGTGCTCAACACATTGTCCGACATGGCCACCCCGGGGGTCACCAATTCCGTTATTCCCCTCTTCACCAGCTTCTTCGTCAGCTTCGGGTCCTCCAACTGGTCGCAGATGGCCACTCGTTTTCCTGCTCTGATCAGCCTGGGCAGATAAGAGTCCAAGGCATGATAGGGGAACCCTGCCATAGCTGTTCCACTGGCCGATGTGCCAGCCACACTGCTGCGCTTCGTCAGTGTGATGCCCAAGATGTCTGCCGCCACCGACGCATCCTCATTATATGTCTCATAGAAATCGCCACATCGAAACAGCAGCAAAGCATCGGGATGCTTCGCTTTCAAATCATAGAACTGTTTCATCATTGGGGTCAATCCATCCTTCGTCGTCTTCATGAATACCTTTTCTTTTTTGCAAAGGTACGATTAAGTGGGCGAATAAAAAAATTTCTTCACTCATTTCTTCTTTTCCAACACTGTTCCAGTGAGCTAAGTCGTAGTCTTTGAGATATTTTAATTCAACTTGCTCAACTTGATTGAAGATGAATTTCGGAAGAGGAAAAATGAACCTATGTTCGTAAGCCGATGAACCTATGTTCATGGGCACCTGAACTTG
>CADAPC010000045.1 GCA_902789725.1 uncultured Bacteroidales bacterium | reverse complement strand
AAAGATAACCAAAAGGGCTGATTCTCAGTGGAGAGTCAGCCCAATTTTTCTTTATGCGCACACGTGCGCGAGAATGTCAATGTTTAGCGGACAGTAATATTTATGAATACCACTCCATCCTCATGGAACCCTGGGACGGACCTGCAGCACTCATGTTTTCCGATGGACGCTATGCTGGCGGCATGCTCGACAGGAACGGCCTTCGCCCCTCACGCTACACTATCACTAAAAACGGCATGATGGTGGTGGCATCGGAAGTGGGCGTGATGGATTTCGACCCAGGCGACGTAGTGAACAAAGGCCGCTTACAGCCAGGCAAGATTCTGCTCATCGACACGCAGGAGGGGAAGATTTATTACGATGGGGAAATCAAGGAGAAACTTGCCTCAGAACACCCCTACCGCCAGTGGCTCTCCACCAACCGCATCCAATTGGAAAAGCTAAAAAGCGGACGCCATGTGGAAAATTCGGTAGAGAACTACGAACGCAAGCTCATCAACTTTGGTTTTGGGCAGGAAGACATCGACAAGACCGTTGTGCCGATGGCCACCAATGGACAAGAACCTGTGGCAGCGATGGGTAACGACACTCCACTGGCTGTCATTAGCGATCGCCCCCAAATCTTCTTCAACTATTTCCGTCAGCAATTTGCGCAAGTCACCAATCCTGCCATCGACCCTATTCGCGAAGAACTTGTCATGTCCCTTACAGAATACATTGGCGCAGTAGGTACAAACATACTCACGCCCGACGAGTCAAACTGCAAGATGGTGCGTCTGCCTCAGCCGGTATTGACCAACACGCAATTGGACATTCTTTGCAACATCCGTTATAAAGGTTTCAAGACAAAGAAACTCCCCATGCTGTTCGATTTGGAGAAAGGAGCCAGCGGACTTCGGCAATCGATTGAAGACCTTTGCAAGGAAGCCGAAGCGAGCGTCGATGAGGGTGTGAACTACATCATCCTCTCCGACCGAGACATTGACGAAAAGCATGTAGCCATTCCTTCGCTCCTTGCCGTAAGTGCCGTACATCATTATCTCATCAGTGTGCAGAAACGTGTGCAGACAGCCCTTATCGTCGAGAGCGGCGAAATACGTGAGGTGATGCACGCAGCCCTCTTGCTGGGATATGGAGCCAGTGCCATTTGCCCCTACATGACGTTTGCCGTGCTGGACGACCTGGTGAAGAAACATAAAATTCAGGAAGAATACGAAACGGCAGAGAAGAACTACATCAAAGCCGTCGATAAGGGTTTGAAGAAAATCATGAGCAAGATGGGCATCTCGACCATACGTTCCTATCGGGGCGCCAAGATTTTCGAAAGCGTAGGACTTTCGGAGGATTTGCTCAGACGATACTTCGGCACAGACATCTCCACCATCGGCGGCATAGGGATTCGAGACATAGCGCGCGATGCCATCCGCCTGCACCAGAAGGCATTCAGGCCAGCCGAAATCAACGAGTTTCTGCCCAACAACGGACAGTTCAGCTATCGCAAAGACGGCATTCAACACGCATGGAATCCAGACACCATTGCCCACCTACAGATAGCCACCCGAACAGGCTCGTACAAAAAATTCAAAGAGTGGGCAAAACTGGTTGACGAGAAAGAAAAGCCCATCTTCATCCGCGATTTCATGAGTTTCAAAAAAGCTGGCAAGCCCACTCCACTGGAGGAAGTAGAACCCGTAGAGAGCATCGTGAAACATTTCGTCACTGGAGCCATGTCGTTCGGTGCCCTGAGCATCGAGGCGCACGAAGCTTTGGCTTTGGCCATGAACAAGCTGGGCACTCGTAGCAACACTGGCGAGGGAGGGGAAGACAACGCACGCTACTACACCGAGGTGGACGGAGTGAGCCTTTCTTCCAAGACGAAACAAATTGCGTCGGGAAGATTTGGCGTGACGGCCGAATACCTGGTGAACGCTGAGGAAATTCAAATCAAAGTGGCGCAAGGAGCCAAGCCTGGCGAGGGCGGTCAGTTGCCTGGGTTCAAAGTGAACAAAATTATTGCCAAAACAAGAAATGCCATTCCAGGCATTTCACTCATTTCGCCTCCACCTCATCACGACATCTATTCAATAGAGGACTTAGCGCAGTTGATTTTCGACTTGAAGAACATCAACCCAACTGCTGCTGTATCAGTGAAATTAGTGGCTGAAAGTGGCGTAGGCACCATCGCAGCAGGTGTAGCAAAGGCCAAAGCCGACCTCATCGTCATCAGTGGTGCCGAAGGCGGCACAGGAGCATCACCCGCCTCCAGCATGCGTTTTGCAGGCATCAGCCCCGAAATTGGTTTAGCCGAGACACAGCAGACCTTGGTGATGAACGGACTGCGCAACCAAGTGCGTCTGCAGACAGACGGACAGCTGAAGACCGCACGCGACGTCATCATCATGGCGATGCTGGGAGCCGACGAGTTTTCATTTGGCACGCTTCCCCTTATTGTTCTGGGTTGTGTGATGATGCGTAAATGCAACACCAACACATGCCCTGTGGGTGTGGCCACACAAGACGAACGCCTCAGAAGCCGATTCATGGGAAAAGCCGACTACGTAGTGAACTACTTCACGTTCCTGGCCGAGCAAGTGCGAGAGTACCTGAGCGAAATCGGTGTACACAGCCTAAAAGAAATTATTGGACACACCGAACTGATTGAAGTGAAACATCCACAAGCCAACAGTCAGGACGACACGCTGAACAAATGGGCCACGCTCGACTTCTCACGTCTGCTCCACCAGCCAGCCACCGACAAGCCTCTCTATTGGGATCGGGGCGAATTTACGCAGGTGACAGCAGCAAAAGACGAGGAAATCATCAAGGCAGCTCGCCGTGCCATTGACGAAAAGGAAGAAATAAATCTCGACTATGCCATCCGCAACACCGACCGAGCCGTGGGCACGATGCTCTCGGGTGTGATAGCCAAGAAATATGGAGCAGCCGGCTTGCCCGACAGCACCATCAACATCAAATTCAAAGGTTCGGCTGGGCAGTCGTTTGGAGCTTTTGCCATGAAGGGCGTGAACCTGAGGTTGGAGGGCGAATGCAACGACTATTTCGGCAAGGGTCTCTCTGGAGGCCGCATCAGCATCCTGCCCCCTTCGAGAAGTAACGCAGACTTTGTGGCCGAGGACAATATCATAGCTGGCAACACGGGGCTGTATGGAGCCACAACAGGCGAACTCTACGTAAACGGATGCGTGGGCGAACGCTTTGGCGTGAGAAACTCTGGAGCCATTGCGGTAATAGAAGGTGCAGGCGACCATTGCTGCGAATACATGACTGGAGGACGTGTGGTGGTATTGGGCGAAACTGGCAGAAATTTCGCGGCAGGCATGTCGGGAGGTGTAGCCTATGTATGGGATAAACATCACCACTTCGACTACTTCTGCAACATGGACATGGTGGAAATCAATCTGGTGGAAGATGCCCCATTCCGCAAGGAACTGAAGGAACTCATCCGCAAGCATTATCTCTACACTGGCAGTGCACTTGCTGGCAAAATGCTGGACGACTGGAACCACTACGTAGAGGAATTCATCCAAGTAGTGCCCATCGAATACAAGCGCGTGCTGCAAGAAGAGCAAATGGCAAAATTGCAGCAAAAAATATCTGACATCCAAAGGGACTATTAGTGAAGTGAAAAGTGAACCTTTAGCTCGACGTAGTCAAACTTTAGCTCGACGTATTCAAAGAGAGGAGGGCTGAGAGAGGCTGAAAAATTCGTTAAATTCGTGTTATTCGTGGGTCGAAAAAGAAAGGGAGGACTCTGCGGGCTGAAGAAAATCTGTGAAAACTTAAAACAATAGAATAAAAATATGGGAAATCCTAAAGCATTTCTGACTGTACCTCGCAAGGAGGCCGGTTATCGTCCTGTTCACGACCGCATCCACGATTTTGGAGAAGTGGAACAGACACTCAACACAAGAGATCGGCAAGAGCAAGCCTCGCGCTGCATGGATTGCGGTGTACCTTTCTGTCACTGGGCTTGCCCGCTGGGCAATAAAGACCCTGAGTGGAACGACGCACTTTACCGCGGAGAATGGGAAACCGCCTATAAAATCTTGAAGAAGACCAACGACTTTCCCGAGTTTACGGGACGCATCTGTCCTGCCCTGTGCGAGAAATCATGTGTACTCTACCTCACCACTGGCGAGGCTGTGACAAACCGTGAAAACGAATGCGCCATTGCCGAGCGTGCCTTTCTGGAAGGTTATGTGACCATCGAGCACCCCGTGAGGAACGGAAAGAAGGTGGCCATCATCGGTGCTGGTCCTGCAGGATTGGCAGCTGCCAATCAGCTCAACCACAAAGGCTACGAAGTGACGGTGTTCGACCGTAACGAAGCGGCTGGCGGACTGCTTCGCTACGGCATTCCCAACTTCAAGCTCAACAAGCCAATCATCGACCGCCGCATCAGCGTGATGGAACAAGAGGGTGTGACATTTGTGTATGGCAAACACCTGCATGTAGAGGCACTGGCAGCCGACACCACCCATGCAGCCGAAGCAGAGCAGATGAAAGCAGCGCTGGGAACCCCCGATGCCATCGTCATCGCCACAGGCACCCCCACCGCTCGCGACCTCAACATTCCGGGGCGCGAACTGAAGGGCATACACCTCGCACTCGAACTGCTCAGTCAGCAAAACCGCGTGCTGGCAGGTGCTGAATATTCGAAAGAAGAGCGCATCACGGCCAAAGGGAAAAAAGTGCTCGTCATTGGAGGAGGCGACACAGGCAGCGACTGCATCGGCACCGCACACCGCCAGGGAGCCACGTCGGTCACCCAAATCGAAATCATGCCCCAGCCTCCTGTGGGGCACAACCCTGCCACCCCTTGGCCCCACTGGCCCGCAATACTCAAAACCACCTCATCGCACCAGGAGGGATGTGAACGTCGGTGGAACATCAACACACTCGAATTTTTAGGCAAAGAGGGCCAGGTGACAGGTGTGCGCGTCCAACCCATCGACTGGAAACCCAATCCCGCAGGTGGCCGCCCCATCATGGTGGAAGCGGGCGAGCCCGAAACCGTCGAAGCCGACCTGGTGCTGCTGGCCATGGGATTTCTCCACCCACAACACCCCCCTTTCCCCTGCAACGTGTTTGTGGCAGGCGACGCAGCCAACGGAGCATCGCTCGTGGTGCGAGCCATCGCCTCTGGCCGAAGCGTAGCGGAGGCAGTGGATGCATTCCTGCATCCATAACGCACCATTCCATTCCTTCCTCCCCCTCACTTTCATCATCCACACAAGCAAACATGGCAACCATCAACACCAACTATCAAAAACTCTCTCCACGTTATCTCTTTGCTGAGATTGCCCGGCAAGTAAACGCCTATCAAGCGGCCCACCCCGACACCCACCTCATCCGTCTCGGCATCGGCGACGTCACCCAACCCCTGCCCAACGCAGCCATTCAGGCCATGCACCGTGCCGTGGACGAATGTGCCTGCGCGAGCACCTTTCGGGGCTATGGTCCCGAACAAGGCTACGACTTCCTCATCGATGCCATCCTCCAGCACGACTTTCAGCCTCGGGGCATCCACCTCAGCCCCTCAGAAGTGTTCATCAGCGACGGAGCCAAAAGCGACACAGGCAACATCGGCGACATCCTTTCCACCCAAAACATCGTGGGCATCACCGACCCCGTCTATCCCGTCTATGCCGACACCAACATCATGGCGGGACGCACCCTGCACTCCATTCCCTGTCATGCCGACAACGCATTCACGGGCGACATACCGTCGGAACATCTCGACATCATCTTCCTCTGCTATCCCAACAACCCCACAGGTGCCGTCATGACAAAAGAGAAACTCACCCTGTGGGTGAACTACGCCATCCAGCACAAAGCCATCATCCTCTACGACGCTGCCTACGAAGCCTTCATACAAGACGACAGGCTTCCCCACTCCATCTACGAAATAGAAGGAGCCAGGCAATGCGCCATCGAGTTCCGCAGCTTCTCCAAAACCGCAGGGTTCACGGGCATACGATGTGGCTACACCATCATCCCCCATGCATTGAAGAGCACCGACGGCGTGAGCCTCAATCGGCTGTGGAACCGCCGCCAATGCAGCAAATTCAACGGAGCCTCCTACATTTCCCAACGGGGAGCCGAAGCCATCTACACGCCTGAGGGGCAACAACAAGTGCGCCACACCATCCAGCACTACATGCGCAATGCCCACTACTTCCACGACTGCCTCGAACAGCTGGGGCTCACTGTCTATGGCGGACAGAACGCCCCCTACCTTTGGGTCTCCACCCCCGATGGCGAGGACTCATGGAGCTTCTTTCGCCGTCTGTTGACCGATGCCCATGTGGTAGTCACCCCAGGCGAAGGTTTCGGACCACACGGCGAAGGCTACATCCGCATCACCTCCTTTGGCACTTGGGAAGACAGTCTTGAAGCGATGGAAAGAATCAAGAAATTATATAAATGAAAAGTGAAAAACTAAAAGTGAATTTTCACTTTTCACTATTCACTTTTCACTCAAAACAAATGTGCAATGGAACCACTCAAACACGAATGCGGCGTGGCGATGATTCGCCTGCTCAAGCCCATCAGTTATTACAAAGAGAAGTATGGCACCTCCACCTACGCTCTCGACAAACTCTACCTGCTCATGGAGAAACAGCACAACCGGGGGCAGGAAGGGGCAGGCATAGCTTGCACAAAACTCAATGCCCAACCTGGCGAAGAGTACATGCTACGAGAGCGTGCACTCGGCAGTGGAGCCATCACTGAGATATTTCAGCACATCACCTCCAACTGGCAAGAAGCACAAATCCTCATGGGCCATCTACGCTACTCCACCACAGGCAAAAGCGGACTTGCTCATGTGCACCCTTTCATGCGGCGCAACAACTGGAGAGCCAAAAACCTTTGCCTGTGCGGCAACTTCAACCTCACCAATGTAGATGAAGTGTTCCGCGAAATCACATCCCAAGGGCAGCATCCACGCATCTACAACGACACCTACATCATGCTCGAACTCATGGGACACAGGCTCGACCGCGAAAGTGAGCGGCTCTACGAGCAAGCACGTCAGCAGGGGCTTACGGGCACCTCCATCACCCACTACATCGAGGACAACATCAACCTCGCCAACATTCTCCGCACCTCCACCCCACTCTTCGATGGAGGCTACGTGCTGTGCGCATTCACAGGCAGCGGCGAAATGTTCGCCATGCGCGACCCTTGGGGCATACGCCCAGCCTTCTGGTACCAAGACGACGAGGTGCTTGTGGTGGCATCCGAACGGCCTGTCATTCAAACCACCTTTACACTCGACACCGAGCAGATTCACGAACTCCAACCAGGCCAAGCACTCACCGTCAGAAAGAACGGAACAGTGGCTCTTTCAACAATTCTTCCTGCAAGAGGAAACTTTTCCACCGAGAAGCTTCCCGACGTTTCGCCCCAAGGCAGCTGTGCTTGCTCGTTCGAGCGAATATACTTCAGCCGAGGTTCCGACCGCGACATCTACCGCGAACGGAAAGCCCTTGGCGAACAACTCACCCCCAGCGTCAACGAAGCCATTGAAGGCGATTTAGAACACACCGTCTTCAGCTACATCCCCAACACAGCCGAAGTGGCCTTTTACGGACTCCTCGACGGATTCAAGAAGCAACTGAACGAGCAGAAAGCAGAGCAACTCTTCCAACTCATGCAATCGCACCAACCCAGCAGAGAGGAAATCCGCAGCATTCTCCACAACTACATACGCAGCGAAAAGGTGGCCATCAAAGACATCAAACTTCGCACCTTCATCACCGAGAGTGATCAACGTAACGATTTGGCAGCCCACGTTTATGACATCACCTACGGGTCGCTGAAACCACACGAAGACAACCTCGTCATCATCGACGACTCCATTGTGCGCGGAACCACCTTGCGCGAGAGCATTCTCCGCATCCTCAACCGTCTGCACCCCAAAAAGATTGTGCTCGTCAGTTCATGCCCACAGGTGCGCTATCCTGACTACTACGGCATCGACATGAGCCACATGGACGAGTTCATCGCCTTCCGTGCCGCCATCAATCTGCACATCGAGCGCGGCACCTGGCAAGCCATCCATGACGTCTATACCCGCTGCGTGGCACAGCGACAACTGCCTCCCACACGCATGCAGAACCACGTGAAAGCCATCTACGCCCCCTTCTCCACCGACGAAATCTCCAAGAAAATGCTCGACCTGCTCCGCTCAGAAGGTGTGGACACCCCCATCCAGCTAGTGTTTCAGTCGCTCGAAGGACTTCACCGCGCTTGTCCCAACCATCCAGGCGACTGGTATTTCAGCGGTAACTACCCCACTCCTGGTGGCATAAAATTAGTGAATCAAGCCTTCATTGAATGGTACGAAAACAGATTTGAAACAACATGAAAACAGATTATCTTATGAATTCTAAATACATTTTTGTTACAGGAGGCGTAGTTTCCTCTCTCGGCAAAGGCATCATCGCAGCCAGTATCGGCAAACTCCTGCTAGCGCGGGGCTACAAAGTTACCATCCAAAAGTTTGACCCCTACATCAACATCGACCCAGGCACTCTCAACCCATACGAGCACGGAGAGTGTTACGTCACCACCGACGGAATGGAAACCGACCTCGACCTGGGGCACTACGAGCGCTTCACCGACATACAAACCACCCGCAACAACTCCATCACCACGGGACGAATCTATAAGACAGTCATCGACCGCGAACGCCGAGGCGACTATCTTGGCAAAACCATACAAGTGGTGCCGCACATTACCGACGAAATCAAACGGAGAATGCTTAGGGAAGGCACTGACGAGGACTATGACTTTGTCATCACCGAAGTGGGAGGCACCATTGGCGACATCGAAAGTGCCCCTTTCATGGAAGCCATACGGCAACTGCGTTGGCAACTGGGCAAGGACGCCGTGTGCGTACACCTCACCTACGTCCCCTACCTGAAAGCTGCCGACGAACTGAAAACAAAACCCACACAACACTCTGTTAAAGAGCTACAAAGCATGGGTATTCAGCCAGATATTCTGGTGCTACGTACAGAGCGTCATCTTGATGATGCGCTGCGCATGAAAGTGGCTTCCTTCTGCAACGTGGATTTGGAATGTGTGGTGCAGAGCGAAGACATGCCAAGCATTTACGAAGTGCCCGTGAGCATGCAGCGGCAAGGGCTTGACGCAGCCATCATGCGCAAAATAGGCATACCTGTTGGAGAGACTCCTGCCATGCGACCTTGGCACGATTTTCTCCATCTACAGCAAGAAGCGAACACAGAAATTCACGTCGGACTCGTGGGGAAATACGACTTGCAGGATGCCTACAAGTCTATCCGTGAGAGCCTCCTGCTGGCAGGCATATACAATGGTGTGAAAGCCTACATCCATTTCGTCAACAGCGAAAACATCACCCCAGGCAATGTGGAAGAGCAGCTACAAGACCTTGCAGGAGTGATTATCTGCCCTGGATTCGGACAAAGAGGCATTGAAGGGAAAATAGCAGCCATTCAGCACACCCGCACTCAAAACATCCCCACCTTCGGCATTTGCCTGGGCATGCAAATGATGGTCATCGAATTTGCCCGCCACGTACTCGGCTACACTGATGCAAACAGCACAGAAATGGATGCCAACACCACGCATCCCGTCATCGACCTGATGGAAGAGCAGAAGAGCATCACCGGGATGGGAGGCACCATGCGCCTCGGAGCCTACGAATGCCAACTACAGCAGGGCAGCAAAACGCGTTCCATCTATGGAAAGTCGAACATCCGCGAACGCCATCGCCACCGCTACGAATTCAACAACCACTACCTCACCGAATTTGAAACCCACGGCATGCACTGCGTGGGTGCCAACCCAGCCGGCAAACTGATAGAGGTGGTGGAACTGACTGATCATCCCTGGTTCATTGGCACACAGTTCCATCCCGAATACACCTCCACAGTGCTCCATCCCCACCCGCTGTTTCTGGACTTCATGAAAGAGCTAAAAAAAATAGTTCCCTCAGTAGTGCACACCAAGGCCATCAAGGGGGGAAGATGATGCATGTAAATAACTCCTATGTACAGCTATAAAACCTCTATCGTACAAATGCGAGGTACATGCGAGGTACATGCGAGGTACATGCGAGGTACTATAGAGGTGAATCGGACGCATTTCCTGACAGGAATCATAATGTGAGGGTTCCCTCGAAAGAGATGGCTGCAGGACCCGTCATGAGAATGTGATTATCTGAATCATTCCATCGGATTTGGAGCGTCCCTCCATCCATCTGAATCTTGCTCCACCTTTCAGCACGTCCTGTCAGACAGGCAGCAACAGCTGTTGCACAAGCACCAGTGCCGCAAGCCAGCGTAATGCCCGACCCCCTTTCCCAAACTCGCATGCGCATTTCCGTTTGGGAAACTGTGGCGTTTTTTTCCGCTACGTTATGTGCGTCTGGCGACTGGCCGACCACAGATGGAAACGAAACAAACTCGATGTTGCAACGCTGAGGAAAGAGAGGGTGCTTTTCAAGCAAAGAACCATAGTGGTCAATGGGAAAGGCATCCACATCATCCTCTTCAAGGAAAATAACAAAGTGGGGATTACCCATTGATACAAAGGTGCCATGAAATGTGCGCCCATCCACCGTGACAGGATAGTTGAGCGCAGCGCCATTGTTGGCGGCAAACTGTTCAGGCTGCTGAAGGATAGGCTCACCCATATCTACCGTCACCGCTTCCACTACATTGTCTGAATCCAGATGCAGTTGGAGCACCTTGATGCCCGACAGCGTCTGAAGACGAATGGGATTCTTGTCAGTCATACCTTTATCATGCAAAAACTTGGCTACGCAACGAGTGCCGTTGCCACACATCATAGCCTCGGAACCATCGTTATTGAAGATGCGCATGGAGAAATCGGCTTCGGGTGTCGTAGCTTTGCCAATGAGAATAAGTCCATCACTCCCAATGCCAAAATGAGGCTTGCTCCAAGCGATGGAGGCGGCAGAAGGGTCGGGGATATTATATAATAATGTGTTGACGTAAATATAGTCATTACCCGCTCCGTGCATTTTAGTAAAATGAATAGTCTGTTTCATCTTGTGTAAGTGTTTATTATAATTTCGTGTACAAAGGTAAGCATTTTTGTATAAACACGCATCAAAAAGGAAGTCATTTATCCACAAATGTTGACATAAATCAAAAGATAAGCAAATTTTATGAATTAAATAACATTTTGCTTTGTCAAATTGCGAAAACACTATAACTTTGCATCAAAAATTAAAAGAAACAAGAACAATATGACAATTTTCTGGAGACATATTACAACAAGCGTGCAGAATCAGCAGCAGAACTTGAATCAGAATCAGAATTACAATCTGAATCAGAATCAAGGTCTGAATGGCGTGTTGTGGGAATCTTCCAGTCGGATGAACACATAAAAGAAATCAAGCATAACACAAAAGCAACACAAAAGCAACGTGCACAAGCACAAAATAAAACGCGAAGGGAGGCTGGTTCGAAAAAGAGCGAATCAGCCTCCACCTTTTGATAACACAAACAAAATTTTCATTAATTAACAACAAAAAACACTTAGACAATGAAAAAGATTGAAGCAATCATTCGCAAGACTAAGTTCGAGGAAGTGAAGGAAGCCTTGCTGCAGTCGGACATCGACTGGTTTGAGTACCACAACGTTCATGGTATTGGTCAAAGTCGAGAAGAGCGCATCTATCGTGGCGTGCAATACAGCACCGACGTGATTGAGCGCGTAGCCATTTCTATTGTGTGCCGCGACCAATTCGTGGAGCCCACTGTAAAAGTCATCCTCAAAGTAGCGCACACGGGCGAGATTGGCGATGGGCGCATTTTCGTGAGCAACATGATCGACACGTGGTCCATCCGCACAGGCGAGAATGGCGACACCGTGCTAAGGGACAAGAAGTAAAAGTAACTCACACCCCCATCTGTTCTACTGGCTCAATAAGCCTTAAATTTTATAAATAAACAAACCACAATGCAAACACATTGACAATTATGGAAGAAATTGGATTTTCACTCGATACTGTATGGATGCTCTTAGCAGCCATGTTAGTTTTCTGGATGCAACCAGGATTTGCACTTTGCGAAGCAGGTTTCACTCGGGGCAAAAATGCCGCCAACATCTTGATGAAAAATTTTGTCGATTTCATGTTCGGCTCCCTGCTGTTCTTCTTTGTCGGATTTGGACTGATGTTCGGGAGTGACATCTTCGGAGGATTCATGGGAATGCCCAACTGGGGTGATCTCTCCTTCTACAAAGGCGACCTTCCTGCAGAGGGATTCTTGATTTTCGAGACCGTATTCTGCGCCACAAGTGCAACCATTGTAAGCGGTGCAATGGCCGAGCGCACAAAATTCTCTATGTACTTGGTTTATAGTGCCTTCATTTCCCTTATCATCTACCCTATAGAAGGACACTGGACTTGGGGCGGCGGTTGGCTCTGCAACGATGCAGCCGACTCGTTCATGATGAGCACTTTTGGCGATGTTTTTCACGACTTTGCCGGCTCTGCCATTGTGCATAGCGTGGGAGGTGTCCTGGCCATCGTAGGCGCACTTGCACTGGGTCCCCGAATTGGCAAATATGGAAAAGACGGCAAGAGCCGTGCCATTCCCGGCCACAACCTTACTTTAGCATCACTGGGCGTGTTCATCCTCTGGCTTGGATGGTTCGGATTCAACCCCGGTAGCCAGCTGGCGGCCAGCGGTGAAGTGAACCGCACGGCTATATCACACGTGTTCCTCACCACAAACTTGGCAGCTGTGGCAGGTGGAGTGGCAACCATGTTTGTCACCTGGATAAAGTATGGAAAACCCTCACTCTCGCTCACCCTCAACGGCATCTTGGCTGGTCTTGTTGGAATCACGGCTGGGTGCGACCTTGTATCTCCAATAGGAGCTATCATCATCGGACTCGTTTGCGGAACCGTGCTGGTCTTCGCCATCGAATTTATCGACCACAAGCTTCACATTGACGATCCGGTTGGTGCATCGAGCGTACATGGTGTATGCGGCATCCTCGGCACATTGATGACAGGTTTGTTCTCAACGAGCAACGGAGCCTTCTATGGACACGGTTGGGGATTCTTCGCAGCAGAGTGCTTCGGCATCCTGGTCATCGACCTTTGGACTACAGCGTGCGGATTCCTCCTCTTCTACGGTATTAAGAAGATTCACGGCCTGCGTGTAGATGCCCGCATCGAGGAAGAAGGGCTTGACATTTACGAACATGGTGAAAGCTGCTACAACTAATATCAGTTCATCACATAGTGATATAACTATAACACAAACACAATGATAACACGACAATCAATGATGGAATTAAGCATAAAAAAGATTACGAGATTGTTAACACTCTCAATCCTGTCGCTCTTTGCGACTACAGCCGAAGCACAAGGGAGCAAAGTGGAAACTACTGTGGAAGCCAGTATTGTGAACCAATACATCTGGCGCGGACAAGATCTGGGCAACGTGGCATTGCAACCCACATTAGGCATCGACTTCAAGGGACTTTCCCTCTCAGCCTGGGGAAGCGTGGGATTGACCGATCCTGATGATGCGAAAGAGTTTGACCTTACGCTCAGCTATAGCTTAGGCGGCTTCAACATCGGAGTGACCGACTATTGGTTCAGCGATGGCCTCGACCCTGAAGGACGTTACTTCAAGTACGATGCTCATGGAACCAACCACGTTTTCGAGGGCAACATTGGCTACGACTTTGGAGTGGCAAGCTTGCAATGGTACACCAACTTTGCGGGTAAGGACGGAGTGAACAAAGATGGTAAACGAGCTTATAGCTCCTACTTTGAGATTTCCGCCCCCTTCAAATTCGCACAAGTCGATTGGACTGCAACAGCTGGTGCCATTCCCTACACTACCGACTTTTATGGGAACAACGGTTTTGAAGTAACTTACCTCTCATTGGCAGCCTCAAAAGAGATACGCATCACGGACTCATTCAGCCTGCCAATCTTCGGACAAGTCATTGCTAACCCATGCAGCCAGAAGGCATACTTAGTGTTTGGATTCATATTGCGTCCATAATCAATCCAAACCCGCGCCCCCTCTCTCGTAATCCTTAGGGGAGAGGGGGTAGTTCGTAAAAAGAGAAGAAATAATAACAAAATCATAGTGTATTTACAATTTTCTTAACAAAACGCTTGCATATTAAATTAAAATAATGTAATTTTGCAACCAAATTCAATATTTAATCAATCAAATTGATTACACGGTAACACAAATAGAAAAGAAACATGTGCGGATTTGTAGCAATACTAAAGATGAAGGGCGATGCCCACAAGAAACGTGAGCAGGCCCTGAAGATGTCGGCAAAGATTCGGCATAGAGGTCCTGACTGGAGCGGCATATACAGCAGCGAGAAAACGGTGCTGGCTCATGAGCGTTTGGCCATTGTCGATCCCCTTTCAGGCGGTCAACCTCTTTATTCTCCCGACGGGAAGAAGGTGCTTGCAGTCAATGGTGAGATATACAACCACCAACTCTTGCGCGCAGAGACAAAAGACACCTATGAGTACAAAACGGGATCGGATTGCGAGGTGATTCTGGCTCTGTACGAACGATATGGTATTCATTTCATTGAAAAACTGAATGGCATTTTCTCTTTTGTTCTTTACGATTCCACAACCGATGACTTCTTCATAGCCCGTGACGCCATGGGCGTGATTCCTTTATATATTGGTCATGACGAAGACGGAACTATTTATGCTGCCAGCGAGTTGAAAGCACTGGAGGGTGAATGCAAGGAGTATCAGCCCTTCCCTCCTGGACACTATGCATGGAGCAGGATGAAGGAATGGGAGGACGAAAAGACGAAGGAACTGCTGGGCGGTCAGGTTCTGTTGGGGAAATGGTATCAGCGCGACTGGTTTCAGTATGACGGAATGCAGTGGATTACATCCGACCGCGCAGAGGCTGTGCAATGGGTGAAGACTGCGCTGATGGCTGCTGTGAAGCGGCAACTGATGAGTGATGTGCCCTACGGGGTGCTCCTCTCGGGAGGCTTGGACAGCTCTGTGGTGTCTGCCATCGCCAAACGCTACTCGGCCAAACGCATCGAGACCAATGACGAGCACGATGCCTGGTGGCCACGCCTGCACTCCTTTGCCGTGGGGCTGAAGGGGGCACCAGACCTCTTGAAGGCTCGCGAGGTGGCTGAACATATTGGCACGGTGCACCATGAGGTGAACTATACCATCCAGGAGGGGCTTGATGCCATACGCGACGTGATATATTACACGGAGACATACGACGTGACTACCGTGCGAGCCTCTACCCCCATGTATCTGCTGGCGAGGGTGATTCGCAGCATGGGCATCAAGATGGTGTTGAGCGGCGAAGGGGCTGACGAGATTTTTGGCGGCTACCTCTACTTCCACAAGGCTCCCAATGCGAAGGCTTTTCATGAAGAGACCGTCAGGAAACTGAACAAGCTCCACTTCTACGACTGCCTGAGGGCGAACAAGTCGTTGATGGCATGGGGCATTGAGGGGCGAGTGCCATTCCTCGACAAGGAGTTTTTGGACATAGCCATGCGCATTGACCCAGCTCTGAAAATGTGTCCAGGGAAGACCATAGAGAAGGGAGTGCTGAGGGAAGGGTTTGCCGACATGCTGCCCGAGGGTGTGGCATGGAGACAGAAGGAGCAGTTCAGCGACGGCGTGGGTTACGGCTGGATTGACACGCTGAAGAAAATCACCGCCGAGGCGGTGACCGACGAGATGATGGCTCAGGCTTCGGAACGTTTCCCCATCAATCCCCCTCTCAACAAAGAGGAATACTACTACCGCAGCATTTTCGAAGAGCACTTCCCCAGCGAATCGGCTGCACGAAGCGTGAACCAAGAGGCTTCTGTGGCATGTTCCACCGCCATTGCGCTGGAATGGGATGCTGCCTTCAAAAACATGAACGACCCCAGCGGCAGGGCTGTAAGGGGGGTGCACGAGCAAGCGTATTGAAGCATAAAAAAGATTCCAACACATTAACACAAAACAAAACTATGAGCAAATTAAGATTTGACGTGGTGCAGGATGCATTCAAAAAGAAGGCTGTACCTGCAGAAAAAATGAGTGAACAAACCTCTAAATACTTTGGAGAGCTTGTGTTCAACCGTGAGAAAATGCGCAAATATCTGAGCAGCGACACTTACGAGGCGCTGATAGATTGCATCGACAACGGACATCAGCTGGACAGGGCTATTGCCGACCAAGTGGCCGACGGCATGAAGACATGGGCTATGGAGCATGGAGTGACTCACACCACCCACTGGTTCCAGCCGCTGACAGAGGGCACCGCCGAGAAGCATGACTCGCTGATGGAGTACGATGGCAAGGGCGGCATGCTGGAGGAGTTTGACGGAAAATCACTCATTCAGCAGGAACCCGACGCAAGTTCCTTCCCCAGCGGTGGCATTCGCGCAACGTTCGAAGCGCGTGGCTACACGGCTTGGGACCCCACTTCCCCTGTCTTCATACAGGACGACACACTCTGCATCCCCACTGTTTTCGTTTCCTACACAGGCGAAGCTCTCGACTACAAGACCCCGTTGAAGAAATCGCTGAAGGCTGTAAGCGACGCTGCTGTGCCCATTTGCCAGATGTTCGACCCCAAGGTGAAGAAGGTTTTCTCCTATCTGGGTTGGGAACAGGAGTATTTTCTTGTAGATGAGGATCTGTACGCTGCACGCCCCGACTTGATGCTGACGGGCAGAACCTTGATGGGTCACGAATCGTCGAAGAACCAGCAGTTGGACGACCATTATTTTGGTGCCATCCCCTCCAGAGTGATGGAGTTCATGAAGGACGTGGAGATAGCAGGCTATCGGCACGGCATCCCCTTGAAGACCCGCCACAACGAGGTGGCACCCAACCAGTTTGAGCTGGCCCCCATCTATGGCGAAACCAATCTCTCGAACGACCAGAACCAGATGATGATGAACCTGATGAACCAAATTGCTCGCAAGCACGGGTTTGTGCTGCTGCTGCACGAAAAGCCTTTCGCTGGCATCAACGGATCGGGCAAGCACAACAACTGGTCGCTGGGCACCGACACGGGCACGCTGCTGCTTGCTCCCGGCAAAGACGCAATGGGCAATTTGCAGTTCGTCACCTTCTTTGTGAATGTGTTGGTGGCTGTGCAGAAGCACAACGCCCTGCTGAAAGCATCTATCGCAACAGCTACAAACGCCCACCGTCTGGGTGCTAACGAAGCGCCCCCTGCCATCATTTCTTCCTTCCTCGGACACACCATGACCAGTGTGCTTCGCAAGCTACTGGAAGTTCCGTCCGACACGCCTATTGAGATTGCCGGCAAGAAAGGGAAGTCGCTGGGGCTGGTGGAGATTCCTGAAATCTTTATCGACAACACCGACCGCAACCGCACTTCTCCCTTCGCTTTCACAGGCAACCGGTTTGAGTTCCGCGCTGTGGGTTCGAGTGCCAACTGTGCAGGTGCGATGACTACACTAAATGCTGCGGTGGCTGAACAGCTTAGGGTCTTTAAAGCACAAGTCGATAAGGAGATGGCCGCAGGGAAGCCCCTGAACATTGCCGTCATGGACGTACTCAAGCCACTCATTGCCAGCATCATCGACACGGTTTGTTTCGACGGCAACGGTTATGCTGAGGCTTGGAAGGAAGAGGCAAAGAAGCGCGGCTTGGACACGGAGACCTGCGTGCCACGCATGTTTGAGGAGTTCACCAAACCCGCATCGGTGGAGATGTTCACCAGCACAGGCGTTTACACCGAAGCCGAGCTGAAGGCGCGAAACGAGGTGAAGTGGGAAACCTACACCAAGAAGGTACAGATTGAAGCACGCGTGATGGGACGCATGGCGCAGAACCACATCATTCCTGCGGCTCTCGCTTACAAGACGCGTCTGCTCAACATCGTCACCCAGCTTAAAGCACTCTATCCCGACGACTTCGAAAGCATGGCAAAGACTGAGCTGGAACTGCTGAAGCGTGTGACGAAACTGGTAGAGGACCTGCGCAGCAAATGTGCCGCTATGGTGGATGCTCGCAAGGCTGCCAACAAGATGGAGGACGAATACGAGAAGGCTCTCGCCTACTACGACATTGCTGAGTCGCTCTTCGCCATTCGTCGCCCCATCGACAAACTGGAGGAAGTGGTTGACAACGACCTCTGGCCTCTGCCCAAGTACCGCGAACTCTTGTTCATCAACTGATGCAGATGAATGCTCCTCAACAATTGAATGACAACAATGACCTGTGCGCCTCTCGAATCCTTTTTTCTGGCTTCGAGAGGCTTTTTTGTATAAGAATCAGAAAGAATTGGCATGAAAGATGCAGAAAATGCAGGAGAGGAAGTAGCATTTTTATCCTAATTCCGTATATTTGTAAGAAATTTCATTCATGATTGTTTGTAGAGGAGTGTGCTCTCGGCCTCTGCAAAACAGATAATTGCTGCTAACAAACACCTTTTCACTAACATACTAACTATGCGCACATCCATTCAGTTTACATGTTGCCTACTACTTTTTCATTTTCTCTCCACCCCTCTACAAGCTCAGGAGTGGGACGAAGACCTTTATGCAAAAATCGAGGCCAGCATCATGCTGCCCAAAACAGGAAGCACCGAAGTGGTGGTGACAAAATATGGAGCCAGCGAAACTGCTACGGCTGTGAAAAACCAACGCGCCCTTCAACGTGCCATTGACCAATGCGCCAAACGCGGGGGAGGCAAAGTGATTGTGCCAGCAGGGCTGCGACTGCGCACGGGGGCCTTAGAGTTGAAAAGTGGTGTAAACCTTTGTGTGGAGGAAGGAGCCGTGCTGGAGTTTGTGTTCGCCCCAACGCTCTACCCCATCGTGGAAACTTCGTGGGAAGGGCTTGACTGCTATAACCTCTCGCCCTGCCTATACGCTTTCAAGGCCAAAGACATAGCCCTGACAGGCAAGGGCACCATCGATGGGGGAGGCTGCAAGGAGACTTGGTGGCCCTGGTGCGGCACAACCCGCTACGGATGGAAGGAGGGCATTGCGAGTCAGAAAAACGGAGCACGTGCCCGACTCTTAAAAAATGGAGAAGACGGAGAGCCGATGACAGATGAAAAAGGGAGACGCAACCCACTGCGAGTGTTTACCGAAAAAGACGGCATGCGCCCCCAACTGGTGGGATTCAATCAGTGCGAACGAGTGCTGATTGAGGATGTCACATTGCTTCGTTCTCCCTTTTGGGTCATTCACCCACTAAAATGTGTGGATGTGACTGTCAGGCGAGTGCACATCAACAACGATGGCCCCAACGGTGACGGCTGCGACCCAGAGTCGTGCGACAGAGTGCTGATTGAGCATTGCTACTTCAACACGGGCGACGACTGCATCGCCATCAAGAGCGGTAGAAACCGCGACGGGCGACAACGGAACATGCCAAGCCAGAATATCATCATCCGACATTGCGAAATGAGAAATGGACACGGAGGGGTGGTGATTGGCTCTGAAATAAGTGGAGGATGCAAAAATGTGTTTGCCCACGACTGTAAGATGGACTCGCCCCAGCTGGACCGTGTACTACGCATCAAGACGAACTCCTGTCGAGGGGGTGTCATAGAGAATATCAACATGAGGAACATTGAAGTGGGCCAATGCAGAGAGTCGGTGCTGAAAATCAACCTCGATTACGAGCACAACGAGGTGTGCTGCCGAGGTTTCTACCCCATTGTCAAGCATGTGCTGATGGAGAATGTGACTTGTCAGAAATCAAGATATGGGGTTCAGATTATCGGATTGGACGAAGACACGCTTGTCCACGACATCACCGTCAGGAATTGCCGATTCGACGGCGTAAGGGATGGGAACTTCATGAAAGGGAAAACACACCGTGTGAAGTTCGAGAACCTGTTTGTCAACGGGTCGCTTTGCCTGCAGGAAATGCCTTACAAACACTACAGCGAGTGGATGACTTACTCTGAAATGCAGCGTGTGCCTCAGAGTTTCATGCTCGACTTTTCGAAAAAGCCCAAGTGGAGCTATGTGATGGGCATTGAACTGGAGGCGATGCTTGACACCTATCTGAAATACGGCGATGAGCGCATCATGAAATATTGCCAACTGTACACAGACACCATGATTGACCAGAAAGGCAACATTCGAGGCTATGCGCTGAAAGACTACAACCTCGACAACATCCGCACAGGACATTTCGTGGCGCGCATGTATCAGCTGCACCCTGAGGCGAAGAACCTCACAGCTATGCGCACCATGATGAAACAGTTGGCAGAGCAACCGCGCACTGAAGCCGACGGCGTGTTTTGGCACAAAGCCATCTACAGTTATCAAGTGTGGCTCGACGGCATCTTCATGGGGCTCCCCTATCATGTGCTCACGGCATCCATGCTGCTGAAGCCACAAGAGGCACAAAAGGTGTATGACGATGCAGTGAAGCAACTGACCATTACTTACGAGCGCACATTGGACAGGCAAACAGGACTAAACCGCCATGCCTGGGACGAAACGTGCGAAATGTTTTGGGCCAATCCACAAACTGGTCAGAGCCAACACTGCTGGGGACGTGCACAGGGTTGGTACACAATGGCACTCATAGAACTGTTAGACGCACTGCCTGAAGACTATGCTAAACGGCAAGAGGTGATAGTCACCTTGAAAAGGGACCTGGATGCCATCGTCAAGTGGCAAGACAAAGACACGGGCTTGTGGCACCAGGTGATGGACTCGCCTGAGAGAGAGGGAAATTATTTGGAATCCACCTGCTCATGCATGTTCGCTTACGCTCTGCTCAAAGCCGCCCGCAGGGGGTGGGTCGATGCCTCCTACCGCGAGGCTGGCATCAAGGCCTACCAAGGCATTCTGAAGCACTTTATCAGAGTGAACGAAGACAAGACCCTCTCCCTCACCCAATGCTGTTCGGTAGCAGGTTTAGGTCCAGGCATCAGCCCCAAAGTGCTGAAAGCCGCCCCCAATGTTAAGGAGAACAAACGCCGCGACGGCTCGTTTAGTTACTACATTTCCGAACCCGTGCGCGACAATGATGCCAAGGGCATCGGTCCCTTCATCTGGGCCTCTTTGGAAATGGAGCAGCTGCCAGAGCTGTAAATCCGATGAAGGGGGCTTATATTGAACCTCTAAGTCCTGTAAGCCCCCCAAAATGCTCTATCTTGCCATTCTGTAAATCGCAGCAATGTCTTCTGTCTTCAGCACCTTGAACTTTCCTTGAGTGATAGTGCCGCCACGTGTACACTTGCGAGCCATCTCGTCAATTTCCGCATCGGTGATGTCGCGCCCAATCAGTTCGTGGATGCTGTTGGGCATGCCGATAGCATGGTAGAAACGCTCTATGGCTGCAATGCCTCGCAGCGCAGTTGCTTCGGGGTCGGTGTAATCATTCTCCACGCCAGCCACATTCACAGCAAAGCGCACAAAACGGCTCACGTTTTCTTTCATCACATAACGCGCCCAGCTGGGCCACACCACAGCCAAACCGGCACCGTGCGTCACATCGAACATGGCACTCAGTTCGTGCTCTATCTGATGAGTTGCCCAGTCGCCATTGGAACGATTGCCCGTCACGTCGTTGTGTGCCAAACTGCCTGCCCACATAATCTGCGCCCTGTTGCGATAATCTTCAGGATTCTTCAGCACTTCAAACACACACTGCTTCATCGTCCTCATCAATGCTTCGGCAATGGCGTCCGTAATTGTCATGTCGCCGTCGGGATTGAAGTAGCGCTCCATGGTGTGCATCATAATGTCGGTCACACCCGCAGCCGTCTGCGCGGCGGCTAACAGATGCTGATTATCAACGAGTTACAGAGTTTTTGTAAACTACTGGCGACTCTTTGACAACACATTCTGCACGTTTTTACACGCTCATGGCAACAATAAACGTGTTTTTACGGCAGAAAAATCTCTTTCTATGTCATATTTTCAATTTTTAGTTTTACAATAAATTGCTCGACTTAGGTCTCACAATCGTTAACTGTAAATGCTTCATGTATTCTATAGAACTATAGCCCTCAGAAACACTCTGCAAACTTTGTTTGCAAAGTTAATGATTTCTTCTGACTTTACGCTCATTCTGCGCGTTTTTCTTGCAGAATGTGTTTGTTTTTTAACA
>CADAPC010000044.1 GCA_902789725.1 uncultured Bacteroidales bacterium | reverse complement strand
TGTAGCGAAGCTCTTCCCCATGTGGGACACAGCAGGGAAGGCTCATTCTTTTGCGGAGTGTATGGGCGACAAAGACTATATGCTGCTGAATCTATGGGCAAGCTGGTGTGGCCCTTGCCGTGCTGAGATTCCCGATCTGATGGCTTATTATGAGGAATGCCGTGAGCGTGTGGCCTTTGTCAGTGTGACGGTCGATAAAAAACAAGAGGATTGGCTGAAGGCTGTGAACGAATTACCCAAATACGAATGGCCTAACCTCGCGTCTAAATTCGACGGCACTCCCGAAGGGCGACCACTTCCTCTTCTTTTCGATCCCGGCTATATTCCTTTCTTCTTCATTATCGACCGTCATGGGAACACCGTCTATAGTTCGCTGGAACAAAAGACTGACGACAGACCCTTGGACGACGCAAAACGGCGGCTCAACGAATTATTAACTCGACGGGGAAGTTGAAAGTCATAGAAAATCGTACCCCTCGGGTACACCATGCCGTACCCCTCGACTACGGCATGGTGTACCCGAGGGGTACGATTCTTTTTTATGATGGTAAAATCGTGATTTTTTTCCTTGCAGGGTTAGCATTTTCCTTGTTTGAAGGGTATTCCCATAAAAAGACATGATGAAAAAAGTGGATTTGCAACAGTTGTTCAGGCAGCACTATGCCAAGATGTTGAGGGTGGCGCGCACCCTCCTCTTCGACGAGCAGGAGAGCCAAGATGTGGTCAGCGACATCTTTGCCCACCTGCTTCGTGGGCAGACGGTGCTACAGGCTGGCACGGAAGAGGGCTACTTGCTGACGAGTGTCCGCAACCAGTGCCTGAAGCGGCTGCGCCACAAGGAGACGAAACGACGGATGGAAGCATGGACAGCTGCGGAAGCAATGCCTCTGCAGCTGTATGAGGATGAACGGTTGACGGACATCGAGGAGTGGGTCGCCACTCATCTTTCGGAGCAGGAACAGCGCATCTTTCGCCTCCGTTTCACCGACGGATGCAGTTACGAGGAGATTGCCGCCTCGGAGGGCATCAGTCGGGTGGCTGTGTGGAAACATCTTTCTCATGCCTTGAACCTCATCAGAAATCATTTTAAACAGTAAGGACTATGCAAACGAACGACGAACGAAACCTGCAGCAATACTTCGACATGCAGGAACATCCGGAGAAGTACACCGACGAGGAGTTGGAAGCCATGATGGACGAACTTGACCGGCTGCCCGATGTGGAACAAGCATGGCTGCAGGTGATGGAAAAGGAGCGTGGAGAAGTGAAACGTGAAAAACAGGCCACCGCACGTATTAGCCAACGGTGGGTGGGAAAGGTGGCGGCTATCTTCGTCGGCATTATCTTTGTGTCGGGCATTGCTTTTGCTGCCATCCACTTCACGAATCGCTACAGGGGCGATGCCGCTCCCCATCCTTCACCCTACCCCTCTCAAGGGACAACTCCCCATGGTGTGCAATCGTCTTCTGTTTATTTCGACAATGTGCCACTCGACAGCGTGCTTACGGTGGTCTCGGCCCATTATCGGAAGGTTGTTCAGTACCGCGATGAGACACCACGTCGCATGAAGTTGATGATGACGTGGCAACCTGATGCACCGCTTGCCGACTTTCTCGACCGCCTGAATGCGTTCGACGGATTGAGCCTTCGGGTGGAGAATGATACGATTTTTGTGATGCAGACGAGTGAAGAGGAGGGGAAGCGATGAGACGATTGTTTTTTCTGCTGCTCGTGCTGGTAGCAATGGGTGGGCAGGGGCAGACTTTGACCCTCGAACTTAGGGATGAACCGCTGTTGAAAGCCCTTCAGACACTCGGCCGTGAGCAGTCGGAATACTCCATCAACATTCTTTCCGACAGTCTCGGCAACCTGCGCACCTCGGCCAAGGTGAAAAACCGTTCTGTGCCCGATGCCGTCAAACTCATCTGCAAGGGACAGCCTGTGCGGGTGAAACGACAGGGGAAGCACTTCTTCATTCAGTACAGGCCCGAGAAGGATTTCACGAACAGGACCATCCATCTTTCGGGCGAAGTGTTGGACGAATTTCTGAAGATTCCGCTGCCCAAAGCCAAAATCTCCGTTTTGAGGGCAGACAGTTCGGTGGTGGTGGATTCTGCCGACATGGTGAATTACTACCGGGGCAACATGCAACTGGTGAAGGTGGTGTTTGGGACGGAGGTGAAAGCGACGGAGAAGACTTATTGGGTTCGTGCCCAACTGGACGGCTATGGCGATGTGTGGCAACGGGTGGACATCACCGACCCCTCGCAGGCAGACGTGGATGTGCCAGCACTGAAGATGCGCAAGATGCCGAGCCGGATGCTGAAAGGAGTGACCGTGACCGCCACGAGAATCAAGATGTTCTATCGGGGTGACACGCTCATCTACGATGCCACCGCCTTCCAACTGCCCGAAGGCTCCATGCTCGATGAACTCATTCGTCAGTTGCCGGGGGTGAAGATGAACGAAAATGGTGAAATCTTTGTGAACGGACGCAAGGTAGATGAACTGCTGTTGGGTTCACGCACGTTCTTTGGCGGCAACAAAAAGGTGCTGATGGAGAACCTGCCCTACTATACGGTGAAGCATCTGAAAGTGTATGAGAAGCAGACGGATAGAAGTGTGGCATTGGGCTACGATGTGGAGCCGCGCAGTTATGTGATGGATGTGATACTGAAAGACGAGTACAGCCAAGGCTACATCGCCAATGCGGAAGTGGCAGGAGGAACGAACGAGCGATGGCTGGGACGTGGCTTCCTGCTGGGCTTCACCGACCGTTTGCGCCTCACGCTGTTGGCGAATGCGAACAACGTGAACGAGTCGCGTCATGTGGGGCAGACAGGGCAATGGAGTCCTGCCCGTGCGCCCAAGTCGTCGCTGACCACTCGCAGTGTGGCAGGAGAAATCAACTACCAATCGGAGGGCGACAAACTGAAAGAGACGTTGCGGGCTGAATACACCGCTTCGACCGATGAGCAGACCATGAACCAGCGGCGTGAGCAGTTCTTGGAAGGACTGGCTCCGACCTCCCTCACGGAGTCGTACAACCATGCGGGCAACAAGAAATGGACGGTGCACAATACATTTATCCTGTCCACACCCATGTATCTCCGCACTGAAGCCCACTTCGACTATGCCAAACGCAACGGGTGGTCCCATTCCGCCTTCGACGAGGGGAGCGACAGCCTCACCGTGTCGCAACGCACCATCGGCATGAGCAAGAGCAAGACATGGACAGCCTATCTGGAGACACAGGGCAGTTTCAACATCAACAAGCCGAAGCAGCAACACCTCACCTTCTATGCCAAAGTGGAACGCGACAACGACGAGAGCCGCCAAGCCCAACGCTATGCCCAAACCATCCAGCCCCTGCGCCCGGCGGCGGCTTCCCCGTCGAGTCAAACCCAACGCAACACCCACGACTTCTTCCACCACTCCACCTGGGCTGACACCTACATCGGCTACAACCTCCATGTCGCCAAAGTCAACCTCCTCTTCACCAATTTCTTCGACATCAGGAGAGAGCGCACCCGCGACTTCCTCTACCATCCCGAAGGGCTACGGGGAGGCGACGATACGTCGGAAGTCTCGCTCCTGCTCCCCTCTCAGATAGAAGCCTTGACCGCCATCACCGACCCCGGCAACTCCTACGAGAGCCATCGGAACGACTGGACGAACAACCTGAACATCCGTCTGATGAAGAGTGACACCATCATGCATGCCGACTTCCACATGAAGATGATTTATGAGCGATGGTGCCTGTACATTCGCACCCCGATACATCATGACGAACTGCACTATCAGCGCGGAGTGCTCGACACGTTGGCCCGCCAGACGGACTTCCTGCCCAACTTCTCTTTCTACTATAAGAATTACTGGAAAGGAGCACGGCGTAATGTCCGTGTCGGTGTCAGTTTCGGCCAGGAATGGCCACCCCTGCTCGACCGCATCACCTTCTGCGACAACAGCCAGCCGCTCATCGTCAAACTCGGCAATCCCGACCTGAAAGGAAAGGCATACACGACGTTTGAAGCGGAATACTTCGACAATGCAGGCCCCAATCATGGCATGTGTCACCTGTCTGCCTCCTTCAACTATCACCATCGCGATGTGGCACAGTCGCTTACCTACAATCCTGCCAATGGCGTTTACACCTATAAGCCCATGAACGTGAGCGGTGCTTGGGGTGCCCTCGCCAACTACGGCATCGACCGAAACATCGGCGAGAAACGCTACTGGTCGTGGCATGCAAACGCCCACGCCCTTTGGGACCACGCCAAAGACCACGCCATGCTGGAGGGTGAGACAGAGAGCCACGTGAACACAGTCAACACCCTTGGGCTGAAGAGTGGCGCACACATCAAATACAGCAAAGAAGCTTTCACCATCCGTGCTGCGGGGCAAGTCTTTTGGCGGCACTCCACTGGCAGGATGCACGGCTTTAAGACGCTCGATGTTTTCGACTTTGAGTATGGTTTCGACGCCCGCTACACACTGCCTCAGCTGAAGACCACCTTCGCCGGCGATGTCACCATGTACAGCCGGAGAGGTTATGGCAGCAGCAGCGTCAACACCAACAACTTCATAGTCAACGCCTCAGTGAGCCAGCCGTTCTGCAAAGGCAAACTCACAGCCCGCCTTGAAGCCTTCGACCTGCTGCATCAGTTGTCAAACACAGAATACACGGTGAATGCACAGGGGCGCACGGTGACATGGCACCGCTCCCTGCCGCACTACGCGATGCTGCACTTGGTGTACCATTGGAACAGGAACCCGAAGAAAAAGTAAACTTTAATTCAATAAAGATCAGTTAAAAAAAAAGTTTGTTAAAAACACCCCCGGTGCTGTCAGCGATGATCGTGCCGGGGGAATTCCATTGGGGAAGTCCATTTCTCCATGAACCTATAAGGAGAAAAAATTTTTTTGGGGGGGACAACATCAAAATTTCGGCCAAAAGTTGTTTTCCAGAAATATATGTCGAATCAATCATGGGTGCTGCTGATTTGCGCCAAATCGAATGGAGGACAACATGGCTCAATCCTTTTCGTTTGCACTTTCGATGGCACTTAGCCTGAACTGCTGAGGTGACTGGCCAGTGTAGCGATGGAAATAAGTGCCGAAATGGGACTGATTGGCAAAGTTTAGAAGGTCGGCAATTTGCTTGATGCCGAGAGTGTTGTCGCGCAACAGAAGCTTTGCCTGCTTAATGATTTGGTCGCGTATAATTTCGCTGGCTGTCTTGCCCGAGATTCGTTTGCATACAGAAGAGAAATACTTGGGGGTGATGTGAAGCATGGCAGCATAATCGTTAACGCTGGCAAACGGCTGACGATCGTCATTAAGCAGACGGAGAAACTGCTGGAAGATGTTTTCGCCGGAAGAGTAGCTGATGGGAGCCAATGACTCATTCACTTTTTTTCGCTCTTGAAGGTCGTAAAATTCATAAACCAGTGCCTTGAACAGGGCATCCAGAGCGGGTTGCTTACTTTGCGAAGCAGGAGTGTTCAGTTTGTCATTCAGCAAATCGTAATACATGCAGAGCCTTCTCACTTCTTCTTCCGAAGCATGTAGCACTTCGTGGTTCAATGACGTGACACGAAAGTTCCACCGCATGCCAGTCTCATACAGCAAATCCTCCACCTTTTCTCCCGACACCACAAAGCCTCTTATCTCCAAGTCCATGCTAATCATCGACTTTTCCAGAATGCTGTTAGGACGGCACATGAAGATGTCGCCAGCACAGAGGCGTACTTCACTTTCCTCCATATAGATAGTGGCAGTCCCCTTTAGAATGATGACTACCACGAAACTCTCCATGATGAGTGGTTCGCGTGCTATCTCATTTACTCTGATGGCATCGCGCACCAGTGCAATAGCGTTATCTTGATAATCGGCTACGGCTTTCTCTTGTAGTGTGTACAATCCTGCTTTTTCCATTGACTGTTCTTTTTCTCGTTTTCTGCTGCAAAAGTACGGCTTTTTCAGCAAACGCTCCTGTTCTATTTCACTTTTTCTTTCTTTGTTTTCACTTTATTGTCTGTATGATGTGACAAATGGAACAAAGACGTGGTGATTTTTTTGTTCGTCTTTTCCCTTTTTTCTTGTTACTTTGCAGAAAATTGAAATAAAAAAGTGTAAAAGAACATGAAAAGGAGAGATTTTCTTTCAGCCGTGATACTGACCACGACACTGGCAGCATGCAGCGGCAACAAGCAGGAGCAGGAGGTGGCTCCAGTGAGGGTAATGACCGAAGTGGTCGGCTCGCAGACCGAAAGGAACGCACGAACTTATGTGGGTGAGGTAGAGGCCGAGTCGAGCACGTCGGTGAGTTTCACAGGCAGCGGCACGGTGCTCCGTGTGGCTGTGGAGGAAGGACAACACGTGCAGAAGGGGCAGTTCATCGCCGAGATGGATGCCACTCAGGCTCGCAACATGCTGGCCAACTGTGAGGCACAGATGCGTCAGGCCAACGATGCTTTGGAGCGCATGAAGCAGTTGCACGACCAAAACGCCCTGCCCGAAGTGAAGTGGGTGGAAACCCAGAGTCAGGTGGCTCAGGCCAAGGCGCAACTGGACATGGCACGGAAATCGCTGGCCGACTGCCGCATCTACGCTCCCGTGAGCGGTGTTATCGGCCAGAAGACGATGAGATCCGGCGAGACGGCTCTGCCCAGCCAGCCCGTGTGTACCATCCTTAATATAAATAATATGAAGGTGAAAGTGGCTGTGCCAGAGAAGGAGATTGGAAGGTTTTCGGCTTCGACTCCAACGGAGATTCGTGTGGAGGCACTTGGCGAAACTTTCATGGGTGGAGCCATTGAGAAGGGAGTGCAGGCTGACCCAGTGAGTCGGACTTACGAGGTGAGAATCAATGTGGAGAATCCGGGGGAGAAGTTGCTGGCAGGAATGGTGTGTGAGGTGAAAGTGGGAGGCTGTGACAGTGTTGCTGCACACGAGACGGGGAACACGACGGTGATGGTGCCTATCACGGCGGTGCAGCGTTCGGCCGATGGGAGCATGTTTGTGTGGAAGACTGAAGGCGGCAAGGCGCATCGGGCGAAGGTGACGCTGGGCGAGGCTTCGGGCAACCGCATTGAGGTGACGAGCGGAGTGAAGAAGGGAGAGAAGGTGATAGTGAAAGGGTATCAGAAAGTGAGCGAAGGAAGTGAAGTGGAGGAGATTTGAAAAGGATTGAAAAATTGAAGTTATGAGCAAGAATAATTGGGTGGGATGGCTGATGCACAACTACCGCATCACCTTCCTGTTGATAGTGTTGCTGTTCATCTTTGGCCTCTTCGGTTTCGACAAGATGGCCAAGGCAGAGTTTCCCGACTTCGTGATACGTCAGGGTGTGGTGGTGGCAGTCTATCCGGGTGCCACCGCCGAAGAGGTGGAGGAGCAAGTAGCCAAGCCGTTGGAGCGGTATCTGTTCACTTTCGACGAGGTGAAACGCTCAAAGACCACCACGACGAGCAGCAATGGCATGTGTGTGTGCCAGGTGGAACTGCAAGACCGTGTGAACAACAAGGATGAGGTGTGGTCGAAAATCAAGCATGGACTCAACACCTTCAAGAGTCAAAGTCTGCCAGGCGGTGTGCTGGCTTTGGCTGTGAACGACGACTTTGGCAGTGCCTCGGCCCTGCTCATCGCCATCGAGAGCGAAGACAGGAGTCCGAGGGAACTGAAGAAGTACAGCGATGACTTGGCCGACCGTTTGCGCCGCATTCCCTCTGTGAGCAACGTGGTGCTGTATGGCGACCTGAAGGAACAAATCACCATCTATGTGGACCAGCAGCGACTGGCAGCCTACGGCATCGGACGTATGGCAGTGATGCAGGCTCTGCAGTCGGCTGGCATGACCACGATGGCAGGCAGCATCAGTGGCACGGAGAAGGATGTGCCCATCCATGTGAAGCCCACCGTGGCCAGCGAGCAGGAGATTGAGAATCAGATTATCTACACCGATCCGCAGAACCACGTGGTGAGGGTGAAGGACGTGGCCACCGTGAAGCGTGAGTATGACCGCACGGAGAGTTACATCGAGTATAACGGTCACCCCTGTGTGCTGCTCTCGCTGGAGATGATGGAAGGCAACAACATCGTGCAGTATGGCGAGGATGTGCAGCAGGTGCTGGACGACTATATGGCCAGCGAACTGCCCAAGGATGTGACCGTGAGCCGCATAGCCGACCAGTGCAAGGTGGTGGAAGGGAGTGTGAACGAGTTTATGGTGAATCTGCTGGAGTCGATGGCCATCATCGTCGTTGTCATGCTGATACTTTTCCCCTGGCGCACCGCCGTGGTGGCAGGTGTGACGGTGCCGCTGAGCACGTTCATCTCCATCGGTGTGATGTACATGCTGGGCATCCCCCTGAACACCGTGACCTTGGCGGCCCTCATCATCGTGCTCGGCATGGTGGTCGATAATGCCATCGTGGTGCTCGACGGCTACTTGGAGTATCTGAACAAGGGCATGTCACGCTGGCATGCGGCAGCCGAGTCGGCACAGCATTACTTCATGCCCATGATGCTCGCCACCCTGTGCATTTCGGTCATCTTCTTTCCCTTCCTCTTTCTGCTCTTCGGCATGAAGGGCGACTTTCTGCAGTGGTTCCCGTGGACCATCCTCATCAACCTGATGGTGTCGTTGGTTCTGGCTGTGGTGGCCATCCCCGTGATGGAGTACTTCATGATTAAGAAGCGCAAGAAGACCCAGAACAAGCATGTGGAGGTGTCGAAGCCCACCAGCCGTGTGGGCGATGTGACCGAAGAAGACATTGAGGAGCAGCCGCAAAAGAAGAGCATCACCGACTATGTGCAGCAGGGCTACGAGAAGGTGCTGGACTGGACGTTCCGCAACCCGTGGCTCACCATTGGCAGTGCTGTGGCACTGGTGGCACTGAGCCTGGTGCTGGCCTCTACGCTGAAGACCCGACTGATGCCTACTGCCGACCGCGACCAGTTTGCCGTAGAGATATTCTTGCCCGAAGGGTCTGGTCTGTCCGATACCCAAGCCATTGCCGATTCCATCTATGAGGTGCTGATGCTCGACGAGCGCACCGTGAGCGTGACGAGTTTCATCGGTCGTTCCTCGCCCCGATTCCACACGGCCTATGCCCCGAAGATGGCGGGGCGGAACTATGCCCAGTTCATCGTCAACACCACCTCGCAGAAGGCCACTGTGGAGATGCTCGACGAGTATGAACCGCTCTACTCCGAACGCTACCCCAACGCCTTCGTGAAGTTCAAGCAGTTGGACTTCCAGAACTACAATCCCTTCGAATACCGCTTCTATGGCGACGACATGGACAGCCTGCGCACCGTGGCCGAACAGATGGCTGCCTACATGCGGAAGAACCCCAACCTGATGAACGTGCACACCGACTGGCAAGAGCCGCGTCCGCTCATCGAGGTGACGCTCGACCCCGTAGCCACCAGTCAGTTGGGCATCAACCGCACCACTGCCGAACTGCAACTGGCGCTCTCCACTGGCACTGCCAAGGTGGGGCAGGTGTGGGAAGGCGACTACGAGGTGCCGCTCATGCTGAAGGATGTCCATCGGGGCGACCTCGACTGCGACGACGTGAACGACCTTTACCTCTCGTCGGTCGGAGCCACGGTGCCGCTCCGACAGATAGGCGATGCCCACCCTGCCTGGACAGCCGATGAGATTCTGCACCGTGGGGGCGAAAGGTGCATCACCGTCACATGCGACTTGAGGCGCAACGTGCTTCCCTCCCCCATCCATAAGGAGTTGCAGCAAGTGGCCACCACCCAGTTGCATCTGCCCGAGGGAGTGCGCTTCGAGGTGGGTGGCGAACCTGAGGACGATGCTGAGAACCTCCTCCCCTTGGGCGAAGGACTGGCCATCGGAGTTGTCATCATCTTCTTCTTCATCCTGTTCAACTTCAAGAACTACAAAATCACCTTCGTCTGTGTGCTCTCCATCGCCCTCTGTCTGCCTGGTGCCATCTTGGGTCTGGCACTGATGAACCGCGCTGTCGGCATCACTGCCGTGATGGGCTTCGTCACGCTGATGGGCATGATTATGAGAAACGAAATCCTCATCTTCGAGCATGCCAACGGACTGGTGCGGCAGGGATGGTCGGTGCGCGATGCCGCCTACGATGCAGGGCGTCGGCGCATGGTGCCGATCTTCCTCACCACCGCCACCACGGCTGTGGGTGTGGTGCCCATGATAGTGGCCGCCACCAACCTGTGGATGCCCGTGGGCGTGTCCATTTTCGCAGGAGGCATCGGCTCGCTCATTATGGTGGTGACAGTGCTACCTGTGGTGTATTGGAAGCTGTTTGACAAAAAGAAAGCAACAAACCGAACCAAAACAAAATGATTTTTCCCGAAAAAAAAACAAAAAAACAATGAAAAAGATTCTCTTTATCATATTAATGACTGTTTCCTGCGGCATGCATGCCCAGGAATATACCCTACAACAGTTGCAGGAGATGGCAATGCAGAACAACAAGACACTAAAAAATGCCCAGCTCGGTGTGGAGGCCGCAAAGGAAGACAAGGCCAAGGCACGCACCAACTACTTCCCCCAAGTGAGCGGAATGGCTGCAGGGTTCCGAGGCTTTGACGACCTACTGCAAGGCTCCATGCCAGCAGGAGAAAAGGTGATGCCCCTTTCGCTGGTAAAGAAAGGCTTTGTAGGTAGTGTGATGGCTGTTCAGCCGTTGTTTCAAGGTGGACAAATCATCAATGGCAATAAACTGGCAGACTTGTAGGAGACGGTGCAACAACTGCAGCTACAGATGACTCAAAAGGACATCACCCTACAAGTGGCACAACACTATTGGCAACTTCTTTCACTGCAAGCCAACATCAGCACACTTGATTCGGTGCAAGTGCAACTCGACGAAGTGCATCGGCTCACTCAGCAGTATGTGGATGCTGGCCTTACTACTCGCAACGACCTGCTGCGGGTGGAATTGAAAGAGAAGGAAATAGCTTCCAGCCGTTTGGAGCTGGAAAATGGCATCAGCACTGTGAAACTTCTCCTTGCCCAATTGTGTGGAATATACACGCTATCCGTTCCCTCTTTGCAGGAAGGGTGCCACGACTTGGCACCCCTTCCCCCTTCCCACTATTTAAAAGACAAAGACATCGCTGTGCAGAACCGTGAAGAATGGGCACTCTCGCAAAAGAATGAAGAAGCCAAAGCGCTGGCTGTGAAAATGGAAAAGGGGAAGCTACTCCCCTCGTTGGCAGTGGGCGTGAATGGCTTCTACCACACCATTGATAGGATTGACCACACTAATGGCATGGTTTTCGCCACCCTCTCTATCCCCATCAGCGATTGGTGGGGTGGCAACCATGCAGTGAAAAAAGCCAAACTACAGCAGCTACAAGCCGTCAACAACCGTATGGAGGCTGTGGAGAAACTCAGCATAGACATACAGTCGGCATGGAACAATTTGGAAGAAGCTTACAAACAGATAGACATAGCCCGTGCATCGGTCGAGTCGGCCCGGGAGAATTTGCGCATGCACCGCATCTTCTATGGTGCGGGTACCACCACCCTGACCGACCTGCTCGATGCCATCACGCTATACACCCAAGCTCAGAGCCAACTGGTCACGTCTTTCGCCACCTATCAGATGCGGGTGGCTGAATATCGGCGCAAATCGTGAACCGCATCCTCTAAAAAGTCACCTGCTGCATTGGAAAGTGAGCGGCGCAAGGGGGAAGAAAACGTCCGCGCCTCCTCCTCCCCCCTTCATTCCACCACCTTCATTTCCTGCCACTCTGCAACGATAGCCGCCACATCGGCTTGCGCTTCTGCGGGCTGGACATCATACACCTCACACAGCTTGCCGGCAAGGGCATCGGTGGTGAAGTCGCCCAAGGCGACGGCTTGCTGCCACAACCAGGCTGACGTTTCGTTAAGTGCCAGTATTTTACCAAAATGGACGGCTTCAAGGCCTTCGCCCATCACCACGCTCTCGCCACACACCTGGCGGAGCACGAATCCTTTCTTTATTCGCATATCAGATAAAAATTAAATAATTGAAGAACCTTTAGGGCTGGGCTATCTGCTGGAAGCACTCTTGGGCGGCTTGCTCATTGGGCAGACATTCCAAATGCCACACGGGCACGGTCATGGCAAGGGTGTTTTCTGTTTGATGAAGCCCGTCGGCTATGCGGGGTTCCCAACGCTTGCCACTGATGCTCGGCACAAGGGCTGCGTATGCCTCGATGCCCCTGAGCCGCTGTATCTTGTTGTAAGGGGCCTGGCTCAGCAGGACAATGCCTCCCAAGGGGTAGTGCACGTTTCGGTAGCAAGGTGTTTTCCCGCTCCAGGGGGAGCCATACACCGTGTTGTCGCGAACAACGGGGTTGTCGTCGTTCACCAGTTCCGTCCCCTCAATATGCTTTAGCCACAATTGAGCGTGTGTGCTCTTGCCTGTGCCGCTCTTGCCAAGGAACATATATGCTTTTCCGCCTTGGCTCACTGCTGCCGCATGGAAAAGGGCTGTGTGCTGATGGGCGGTTGCCAGCGCAAAGAGCACCATCAAGGCGTTGTCAACAGCCATTTTCAGGTAGCAACCGGTGGTGACGAGTTGCGCCTTTGTGTAATTGTCTGAGCATATCAGCCAACCAGCCGTCTGGTTCAACCAACGGTATTCAAAGACCGACTGTCCCTCGGCTGTGTGTCCGCAGACAATAGTCTGCCCCTCCTCCTCTTGTCGCAGCTCTTCGTCGTAGAGGGGGGCATTGCCATCGGTAATGTCAAGATGGAAGGCGGCTACAGACGAAACCTCGTCGGCGCAACGAAACGCTTCATAGTTGTCGAGCAATTGCAGCACCGCTTCTTCGCCACTGACGGAGAAACGGTGCAGGGCCACTTCATAATACGTTGTTCTTTTCATGCAGGGATGTCTCTTAACGATAATTTTCTGTATTTTATACGTGTAGGCAGTGTGCGCACAATGTTCATCCAATAGCAGATGTCCAACCACAACATTTCCCCAAAGTCGAACTTCAGGAGTTGTGTGCGTCGCCATCTTTTCTCAAACACCCACCGCCAAAATTCATGTTGCTGCCAAGGTGCATAAACGCCAAAGTTTCCACCCTCCATCACTTCGTGCAACAACCATCCTCCACGGGAGCTGTCCTGTTTGCAAAACATGAGTTGGGGGGCTAAATGAAACACTTTGCCAAGCACCCACATCAAAGCCTTGGCTGTGTGGGCAAGTCCAAACCTGCCCACCAATGCGGCCACCTCCTCGCGGTCTGCCGCCGTGGAGTGCTGCAACAACCAATAGTAGTCGCACAGCTGTCGGAGCCCCACTCCTTCAGAAAAGAAATGTCGCTGAATGTGCGCTAACTGCATCACCAATGCAAATCGGACAGATGGCACACAGAAGCCCCGCTCAGTCGTTTGAGCCGAAAGAATCTCCCGCTCCAGCCATCGTTGCAACCTCCGATTTGTCACGGGGTTGTAGTTGCCCGATGCGGGGCGGAAATGCACCTCCACCGTCACCCCCTTCTCATTGGCTGGAAGATGCACATGGTGGTAAGAAGCGGTGGCCTTGCCTTCTGCTGCCGTGGGAGCCAACCCGTCCATCATGCCCATGCGGGTGAGCATGGCCACCACGCTGGCGCGCCCTCCTTCCACCCAGATGTCTATGTCGCCTGGCTGACGGCTAGTCGGAACAGGATAGAGCAGAGCATTGGCCTGCCCTTTCAAGATGACAGATTTGTGGCCAGCCTCAGCAAACAGCTGGGTCAACCGTTTGGCTTCGCTGTCGAATAGCTGATTCAAGCCCCGAATGGTCTCTGCCTCGCTGGCCCATTGGCAGGCCAGGTCGAAAGGCAGGGACATCTTGCCGGCGACGCCATAGAGCAAGCCTAACACCGACTGCCGTTGCGCTTCAACATACACGGCATTCCAGGTCTCGTCGGTCAGCGTGTCGGTCAATGTCTGACCTTGCATGGCGGCTCGCAGAAGTTTGAAAAACATTTCACTATTTTGCATTTTCCGGAAATTTGCTGCAAATCTACATAAAATTTCCGAGATTATAAGCCAGTAGAGATAAAGAATTAAGTTTTCTTTAGAGCGAACGGTACGATGAAGTGAGAGAAAACCAAATTTGTTTGAGTTTTTCCGAACGCAAAGAAATAAAAAATGAATAGGTGTGCATGCACCTTCGGCATTAACCAACGGTGCAAGAAAATCAATCCTGAGGAGGGCAAAGTGCTTACATTCTTTTTTGAATGTGGCTTCTTTAACATTTTGGATAAGAGCCAAAGGGGGTGTTGGCTTTGTCGAAGTCACTTTCACTCGGAAGTGAAAAGAAAATTTGGCTTTTCTTTTGCACTTCGATCGTTTATTCGTAACTTTGCACGTCAAAATTAGCTAACCATGACAAAGAAATACGATTTTCTCATTATCGGCTCGGGTGTAGCCGGTATGAGTTATGCGCTAAAAGTGGCTGAAGCGAAGAAGGGCACAATTGCCATCATTTGCAAAACTACTCTTGAAGAAGCCAATACCGCCAAAGCGCAAGGTGGCATTGCGTCAGTGACTAACCTGCTTGTGGATAATTTCGAAAAGCACATCGAAGACACCATGATTGCTGGCGACTGGATAAGTGACCCTGAGGCTGTGAAGCAAGTGGTGATGGGAGGTCCACAAGGCATTAAAGACCTGCTGAAATGGGGCGTGAACTTCGACAAGAAGGAGGATGGCTCGTTCGACCTGCACCGTGAGGGTGGACATTCGGAGTTCCGCATTTTGCACCATGCCGACGATACAGGGGCAGAGATTCAGCGTGGCCTGATGGAGGCTGTGCGCAACCATCCCGACATTGACATTCTGGAAAACCACTTCGCTGTGGAGATTATCACGCAGCATCATCTGGGCATCCGTGTGACCCGACGCACGCCCGACATTGAATGTTTCGGAGCCTACGTGCTCAACCCCGAGACGGGCAAGGTGGACACCTACCTCTCGAAGGTGACACTGATGGCTACGGGCGGCACAGGAGCCATCTATGCCACCACCTCCAACCCCAACATCGCCACGGGCGACGGCATCGCCATGGTTTATCGTGCCAAGGGAAAGGTGAAGGACATGGAGTTTGTGCAGTTCCACCCCACCGTACTCTTCAACCCTGCAGAAACCCACCCCGCTTACCTCATCACCGAGGCCATGCGCGGCTATGGCGGCATTCTGCGTCTGCCCAACGGCGAGGAATTTATGCAGAAGTATGACGAGCGTCTGAGCCTGGCACCGCGCGACATAGTGGCACGTGCCATAGACAATGAGATGAAAATTCATGCGCTGGACCACGTTTGTCTCGACGTGACCCACAAGGACCCCGAAGAGACGAAGCACCACTTCCCCAACATTTATGCCAAGTGCCTGTCAATCGGCATCGACATCACCAAGGACTACATCCCTGTGGCTCCATCGGCCCACTACATGTGTGGCGGAATCAAAGTCGATTTGGACGGACAGTCGAGCATCAAACGTCTCTATGCTGTAGGCGAATGCTCTTGCACAGGATTGCACGGAGGCAACCGTTTGGCGTCCAACTCGCTGATTGAGGCGGTGGTGTATGCCGACGCTGCCGCTAAGCACTCCTTGGAGGTGATTGACCAGTATGAGTTTAACGACAAGGTGCCAGCGTGGAACGATGAGGGCACGATGACCAACGAAGAGAAAGTGCTGATTGCTCAGGACGTGAAGGAGGTGGGACAAATCATGTCCACCTACGTGGGCATTGTGCGCTCCGACCTGCGCCTACACCGTGCTTGGGAACGTCTGGACCTGCTCTACGAAGAGACGGAACATCTTTTCAAACGTGTGAAGCCCACTCGCGACATTTGCGAACTCCGCAACATGATTAACGTGGGTTATCTCATCACTCGCCAGGCTCTTGAACGCAAGGAGAGCCGCGGGCTTCACTACACCGTGGATTACGCTAAACATGCTTTGGACAATAAAAAATAATCAATAAGTACTTATCAACCAACAATGAAAAAATTTCTTTTTGCATTGGTGATGGTCGTTAGCTCAATAGGCAACGTTTTGGCTCAAGACATGACCATCCCCATGGATCCTGCAGTGCGCAAGGGCACACTGCCCAATGGACTTACTTACTATCTGCGCCACAATGAATGGCCAGAAAAGCGTGCTTTCTTCTACATTGCCCAGAAAGTGGGTTCTGTACAGGAGGATGACAACCAGCGAGGCTTGGCTCACTTCCTGGAACACATGTGCTTCAACGGCACCACCCACTTCCCTGGCGATGGCCTGAAGAAATATCTGGAAACCATCGGCGTGAAGTTTGGCGAAAACCTCAATGCCTACACTTCGTTCGATGAAACGGTTTACAACATCGACAATGTGAATGTGGAAACTGCCGGCGCCCTCGACTCGTGTCTGCTCATTCTACATGACTGGAGCCATGACCTCCTGCTCGAAGGCAAGGAGATTGACAAGGAACGTGGTGTCATCAACGAGGAATGGCGCTCTCGGTCGTCGGCCATGATGCGCATGTACGAAAAAGCCCTGCCCGAAATGTACCCTGGCAGCAAATACGGCAATCGTCTGCCTATAGGCACCATGGACATTGTGATGAACTTCCCACACGACGTGCTCCGCAACTATTACCACAAGTGGTATCGCCCCGACCTGCAATCAATCGTCATAGTGGGCGACATTGACATCGACGACATGGAGCAGAAAATCAAGACTGTCTTCTCAGACATTGCTCCAGCTCCGGCTGATGCCGCTAAGTTCGAGTACTACCCCGTGCCCGACAATGAAGAGCCCATTGTGTCAATCAACAAGGATAAAGAGCAGCGCAACAACGTCATCAATTTCATGTGGAAGACCGAGGCTTTCCCACGCGAAATGAAATCCTCAGCCCAGTACTTTGTCTTCAACATTCTGGCAAATGCCATGTCGAGCATGTTCAGCGAACGCATCCGCGACATCCTGCAGAAGGAAAACGCCCCCTTCCTGCAGGCGAGCTTTGGCTACGGTGACTATGCCGTGTCGAAAACCAAAGCTGCGTTCGATGGAACGGTGGTGTGCGAAAGCAACAAATACGAGGAAGGCGTTAAAGCACTCTACCGAGAGATTCTCCGCGTAAAGAAATATGGATACACCGCAGCTGAATACGAGCGTTACACCTCACGCTTCCTCTCAAGCCTCGAAAATGCTTATCTGCATCGCGACAAGATAGAAAGCAGCAGCTTTGTGGATGAATGCGTGCGCCACTTCATCGACAACGAGCCTATGGCGGGCATCGAATGGGAATACAACACGATGAACCAACTGATTCCTGCCACAAACGTGGACATGGTGAATCAGTTTGCCCAGCAACTGCCTGACAGCAACTTCGTCATCGCCATGTTTGCAACCGACAAGGAGGACAACATCCTGCCCTCGAAGGAGGACTTCTTCAAGTGGATGAAGGAAGTGGAGGCAGAAGACATTGAAGCACTGAAGGAAGAGGTGAACAACGAACCCCTCATCGACCAGCTGCCAAAGCCCGGTAAGGTGAAGAAGATCCAGGACGATAAGTTCGATGCCAAACTCATCACACTCAAGAACGGCATCAAGATTCATGTGAAGAAAACCAACTTCTCCCCCAACCAAATCAGTCTTTATGGTCACAGCTGGGGTGGAACTTCGCTCTACAGCATGGACGAGTATGACCAGACGAGCAGCCTCGGATGGGCCAGTGTGGGTGGCATTGGTAAGTTCAGCACCACAGAACTGAACAAGCGCCTGGCTGGCAAGCAGGCAAGTGCTTCAGCCAGTGTTGGCACTGAGAGCGAGAGTATCTCAGGCAGCTGCGTGAAGAAAGACTTCGAAACCATGCTGCAGCTGTTGTACCTGCGCTTTACGGCTCCACGCAAAGACCAAGAAGCCTACAATGCCGCCCTCCAGCGCAGCAAGGTGAACTTGAAGAACCAAGAACTGCTGCCAACAACAGCCCTGCAAGACACCATTGCCAAGGTGGTCTATAACAACAACCGCCGTGCTCTGCGCGATAAGCCCGAAGACCTTGACAAGATGAACTACGACCGCATCCTGGAATTGTACAAAGAACGCTTTGCTGATGCCAACGACTTCGAGTTCTTCATCGTGGGCGACTGCGATGCCGACAGCATTGCTCCGCTCTTGGCCAAGTATCTTGGTGCTCTCCCCACGCTCAAGAGTTCGGAGAAAGCAGAAAAGATTGACCTGAAGATGGCTGAAGGCCAACTGAAGAACGTGTTCGAGAAACATCAAGAGACACCTAACGCCATTGTGCTCTTCCTCTACCACACACCAATGGAGGTGAACCTGAAAAACGTGCTCGTCACAGACATGCTGGAACAGGCAATGACAATGACCTACACAGAGAGCGTGCGCGAGGACGAAGGCGGAGCCTATGGTGTGCCAGTGAGTGCAGGTCTGAGCCGCTACCCACAAGAGGAAGCTACCGTACAAATCCAGTTGCCTACCGCTCCCGAAAAACGAGAAAAAATGACAGAAATCGTCTATAAGGGTGTGGAGGACATGGTCAACAACGGCCCGAAGGCTGAAGACTTGCAGAAAATAAAGGAATATATGCTGCGTAGCCATGAAGAAAACTTAAAGAACAATGGCTATTGGCTCAACCAGATGCTCACTTACGTTCTCTACAATGAGGACAACGTAACGCCCTATGTAGAAATGGTCAACAGCATCACGGCTGCCGATATTCAAGAAATGGCACGACGCATCTTCAAGAGCGGCAACTGCATCGAAGTGGGCATGACAAGCCCGATGGAAGATGTGAAAGCAAGCTCCGACACAAACAGCGAAAAAAGTGAATAGACAGTTCCATTCCAAAACGTCAATCAGAAACTATGTGCTACTGGCAGCCCTGCTGTCAGTAGCCATTTATTTCGTGTGGCACACCGACCAACTCTCACGCCAAGTGAGTGGCCTGGTGCTGGTGGTTATCCTTTTGCTGATGGTGCTCATTGTGGAGAGGATGGTACACACCACCTACACCCTCACAAAGGAACACACCCTCGTCATCGACCACGGAAAACTTTCACGCCCCAAGGTCATTCCCCTCCACGACATTGACCGCATTGACCGCATCAACCGCTTGCGCTTTGGCGGCAAACCGCTCATCACAAGTCTGGTCATTGTGCTCCATTCAGGCACAGAATATTACATCACACCCCGTAACGAAGAAGATTTCATACAATGTATCATTCAACGAAAACAACAAGCAACCGAGGAAGAAGAGGAGTAGTGCTCACCCTTCTGCTCGCCCTCTTCCTTTCCCTTCAAGCCCAAGAAGACCTCACCCCCACCCTGGTGGCCGACACTGTGGGCATCGACTCCCTCTCGCCCGAAGAGCAAGCCATGCCCTGGGAGCAGCGCATCAGGGTGGAACTCGACCGGCTGGCACGTGAAGCAGAAAACGCCTACTTCCATGTGGGCATCAGCGTTTGGGACCTCACCACCGACGCTTTCCTCTGGGGCTACAACAACCGCAAGGTAATGCGCCCAGCCTCCACCCAGAAAGTGCTCACGGCCATCTCTGCACTCAGTGTGCTGGGGGCGCAGCATGAGTTCAAAACCCGAGCCTACTACACAGGCTCCATCGCTACCGACGGCACACTGAATGGCGACCTCTACGTGGTGGGCGACTTCGACCCCATGTACTCACATGCCGACCTCAAAGAACTGGCACGCAACATTCGCGACTTGGGCATCCAGTGCATCAACGGCAAAATTTATGGCGATGCCAGCATGAAGAACAGCGACCTCTACGGCAACGGATGGTGCTGGGACGACGTGCCCAGCAAGTACGAGCCTTACCTTTGCGCCCTGATGGTGGAGCGAGGAAGGATGTACCCCAACTTTGGCACTTACTCCAAGGACAGCTCCTTCCATCCAGCCACTCACTTCGCCTACGCCTTGAGTCAAGAGCTAAAAAACTTAAACATCACTTCAACCAACGGAACAGCTGCCGACTATGGCATGAAGGACTATGCCTATAACGGGCACAATTTCTACACGAAGACACGCACCATCGAGGAGGTGATGCAACGCATGCTGAAAAATTCCGACAACCTCCACGCCGAAGCCGTCTTCTTCAAGCTGGCACACTTCAACACAGGCAAACGTTGTTCGTGGAAAGACGGTGCCCGCCAAGTGGAGAATGTGCTTCGGAAAGCAGGAACATCGACATCATACGTGGAAGTGGCCGACGGAAGTGGCGTGTCACTCTACAACTACGAGAGTCCCGATGCCCAAGTAGCCATGCTCCGTTATGCCTTCAAGAACCCCTCCATCTACCAACCCTTCTATGCAGCCTTGCCCATTGCGGGCGTAGATGGCACCTTAGATGAACGAATGCAGACAGGCAAGGCCTACCGCAACGTACGTGCCAAAACGGGCACGGTGGAGGGCGTTATCGGCCTCACAGGCTATGTCACAGCCTCCAATGGTCACCAACTCGCCTTCTCCATCCTTGTCAATGGCGTGCTGACAGCCAGTGTGGCACGCAACTATCAGGACCGCGTGTGTCAGGAACTGGCACGATAAACTGCACGCACATCACAAATCGAACCGCCCAATCAGCACCTCCAAAAGGAGGACTGACTGGGCGGTTCTTCAATGAATGAAGAAAAGAGTTATTACAGCAACCGAATCATCGATTCCAATCCATCAAATCCCTGCCAATGTCTTTCCGGAAATATTTACCCTCGAAATGAATCTTGCCAGCCTCGGTAAAAGACTTGACCAAAGCCTCGTTCTGGGTCTGACCATAGGAACTCACCGCAATGACACGTCCACCAGCCGTGACAACCTGCCCATCCTTGATGGCTGTGCCCGCATGGAAGACAACAGAAGTGCCTGTATCAGAACCGCTCTGTCCCTGTTCCACCTGGTCAATGCCTGTAATGGGGAAACCTTTCTGGTAGGCCTGAGGATAGCCTCCGCTGACCATCATGACGCACACCGCAGCACGAGGGTCGAACTCCAAGTGCTTCTGGTCGAGATTGCCAGCAGCCACACCCTCAAAAAGATCGACCAAATCACTCTTAATGCGCAGCATGACGGTTTCCGTCTCAGGGTCGCCCATGCGCACATTATATTCTATCACCACAGGGTCGCCAGCCTTTGCGTAGGCATAATCCCTGTCCACTTTGATGAGTCCGAGGAAAATGAACCCTTTGTAGTCAATGCCTTCAGCGGCCAGTCCCTCGATGGTGGGGCGCACAATGCGGTCTTCCACCTTCTGCATCCACTCCTTGTCGGCAAAGGGCACAGGCGACACACTGCCCATTCCACCAGTGTTCAGCCCCGTATCACCCTCACCTATGCGCTTGTAGTCCTTGGCCTCAGGCAGTATCTTGTAGTGCTTGCCATCAGTCAGTACAAAGACTGAACATTCAATGCCCGACAAATATTCCTCTATCACCACAGTGGCACTGGCCTCGCCAAACATGCCGTCGAGCATGCCGCGAAACTCTTGCTTCGCTTCTTCCAACGTAGGCACAATGAGCACCCCTTTGCCTGCACAGAGTCCGTCGGCCTTCAGCACGTAAGGAGGCTGGAGCGATTCGAGGAAAGCGATACCCTCTTCGATGTTGGTGCCATTAAACGAGCGATAAGCAGCTGTGGGAATGCCGTGACGGCGCATAAAGCCTTTGGCAAAGTCCTTGCTCCCTTCAAGCACAGCACCTGCTTTGGAAGGACCAATCACTGGAATGTCTTTCAACTGAGAATCCTGCTGAAAATAGTCGTAGATGCCTTTGACCAAAGGGTCTTCAGGACCCACCACCACCATGTCCACACCCTGAGCCAGCACAAAGTTGCGGATGCCCTCAAAATCGTCGGCTTTCAGGGGGACATTCTCGCCCACATTGGCCGTACCAGCATTGCCAGGCGCAATAAACAGTTTCTCAATCTTTGGGCTTTGGGCTATTTTCCAAGCCAAGGCGTGCTCTCTGCCGCCACTACCAAGCAAAAGTAATTTCATTGCTGTCAATTTGTATTTATCCTTTATTTATAATTCAAGTTTCTCTTAATACCATTGGCTTACTGCCGGGATGGCGTAGCCTTTTGATCATTTTCTTATTCAATTTTCTTATCATTTTGAGGCCGCAGGCCGACCCATGTAGAACAACCGAAACTTGTGTTTATAATCTTTCGTCACAAAACTGCATTACTACAGAAACGTCTCATCAGCTCAATCGAACAGGTTTCCCATGCCTGTCTTGTCGTTAGGGTTCACCCACGGATTGCGCCCCAGATGGCGATAAGCCAACTCAGTCACTTCGCGTCCGCGAGGTGTACGCTTGATGAAGCCCTCCTTGATGAGGTAAGGCTCATAGACTTCTTCCACAGTGCCCGTGTCCTCGCCCACAGCGGTGGCAATGGTGCCTACACCCACAGGACCGCCCTTGAACTTGTCGATGATGGTGGTGAGAATCTTGTTGTCAATCTCGTCCAGGCCAAACTTGTCGATGTTGAGCGCCTCGAGCGCCATGTGAGCAATGGGGAGGTTGATGGTGCCGTTGCCCTTTACTTGAGCAAAGTCGCGCACACGCCGCAAAAGGGCATTGGCAATACGAGGTGTACCGCGCGAACGGGATGCAATTTCGCTGGCAGCATCAAATTCACAGGGAATGCCTAAGAGGTGGGCAGAACGAAGGATAATCTTGGTGAGCACCTCAGCGTCGTAGTACTCCAAATGGAGGTTGATGCCGAAACGTGCACGGAGCGGAGCGGTAAGGAGTCCGCTGCGAGTGGTGGCACCCACAAGAGTGAAGGGACTCAGGTCTATCTGTATGGAGCGAGCCGATGGCCCCTTGTCAATCATGATGTCGATGCGGTAATCCTCCATAGCAGAGTACAGATACTCTTCCACCACGGGCGAGAGACGATGGATTTCATCAATAAAAAGCACATCGTTCTCTTCCAGGGAAGTCAAAATACCGGCCAAATCGCCAGGCTTGTCGAGCACAGGGCCCGAGGTGACCTTGAAGCCCACCCCCAGCTCGTTGGCTATGATGTTGGAGAGGGTGGTCTTTCCCAGTCCTGGAGGGCCATGCAAGAGGGTGTGGTCGAGAGGTTCTCCACGAAAACGTGCAGCTTCCACGAACACGCTCAGGTTCTCCACCACCTTCGACTGCCCGCTGAAATCGTCGAACCGCAATGGGCGCAAAGCGTTTTCAAAGTCCTTATCCTTCTGGTTGCGTTGTTCACGTATGTCAAAATCTTCTGCCATATCTGTTATTGTTATTGTTGAGTTAGGCGGTCGGCGGGTTGCAAAACGTAAAGCTTGTCATTCACCCGCACACGGTCTTGCACCTTGATGCTGATGTGCTGCCCGCGTGTGGCACTCACCACGGGTTCAAGGTCGAAACGGATTTCGTCGCACGTCTGAATCAGTGCGCCAGTGGTGGTGCCAGTCACTAAGATTTTATCTCCCACATGCAGGTCTTCATTCTCAATAAGAAATTCTGCCACACCTATCTTCGCGAAGTATTTCATGCACTTGCCCACATACACTTTTTTTTCTGTAGCACGACTTCCATACACCTCGCACCACTCGCCCAGTTTCTGCCCTTGATAATAGCCGTCCCAAAAGCCACGGTTGAAAACGGTGGAGAGCTGACGGTCCCACTCGTCCTTCTTTTCCTCAGTGAAAGTGCCGGAGAGCACCGATTGAATGGCCTCGTCATACGCCTTGACCACCGTATAGACATATTCTGGCCCTCGTGCCCTACCCTCAATCTTGAACACCCTCACGCCCGCATTCATCATCACATCCATGAAGCGGATGGTTTTCAAGTCGCGGGGCGACATGATGTACTTATTGTCAATGGCCAGCTGAGTGCCAGTTTCCAAGTCGGTCACCTCGTAGCCTCGCCGACATATCTGCACACATTCGCCGCGATTGGCACTGCGACCTGCATTTTGGAGCGACAAATAGCATTTGCCGCTAATGGCCATGCACAAGGCACCGTGACAAAACATCTCGATGCGTATCAATTCGCCTTTGGGTCCCCTCACGTCCTGCTCCACAATCTGCCGATGGATGTCTCTCACCTGCCACATGTTCAGTTCCCTGGCCAGCACCACCACATCGGCAAACTGGGCATAAAACTTCAGTGCCTCGATGTTGGAAATGTTCAGCTGAGTGCTCAAGTGCACCTCCACACCCACCTGGTTGCAGTAGGTCATCACAGCCACATCGCTGGCTATCACCGCCGAAATTCCCGCCTGCTTGGCAGCATCCACCATGTCGTGCATCACGGGGATGTCCTCGCCATAAATGATGGTGTTCACCGTCAGGTAGGACTGCACCCCATGCTCGTGGCAGATGGCTGCAATCTCTTTCAGGTCGTCGATGGTGAAAGCACCCGCCGAATGGCTCCGCATGTTCAGCTTCCCAATACCAAAATAGATGGAGTTAGCACCCGCCTTGAGTGCGGCAGCCAAGCTCTCGCGACTGCCCACAGGGGCCATTATCTCAAAGTCAGAACGTTTCATGCATGCAAAGGTAGTAAATAATTGACAAATGACCATTGCCAATTGACATTTTTTTACGCTTCCCCGCCACAAACGGTTCAGGCTATGAACAATTGACCATGGCTACGCTGAGCTGAAGGTCAGCTCGGCGTAGCCATACTTGAATGATTGATTACAAGAATCACTATTCGCCAGGCTCTTCACCGCCGCTGGGCAAACCGCCGCCGCTCGGAGTCACGTCGCCCGTAGTGCCGGTGCCACCCGTTCCGGCGTTGTTCAGGTAGAACTCCGACTCCATGTCAACGTCTGCCGCCTGATAACTCTTTTCCACGGCCGCATACAGGCTGCACAGGTGCAGACGGCGATGGACCGGAGCGGACGGGTGGTGGTCATCGTGCCGTGCCTCCCTCCCCTCTCTTTTAACCCCCTCCCCCCCCTACATAGGGG
>CADAPC010000043.1 GCA_902789725.1 uncultured Bacteroidales bacterium | reverse complement strand
GCCGATGGTACTGCACCGCAATGCGGGAGAGTAGGTCGCCGCCTTCTTGAGGAGGACGCTTTCCGGAGAAATCCGGTGAGTGTCCTCTTTTTGTGTGTGATTGATTATCGTGATGTGTCTTCTTTTTTACTCTTGAAAGTCTCTTTAGGAACTCTTTAAGGCCTTTTTGAGAGAAATGGATGATTTATGGGGAAGGTATAGGTGGTATGTGAATTATTTTTTATACCTTTGCAACGTAATTTATATATAGTAGATAACTAAAATGAACGTACTCGAACTTTCGGAACAAGAGATTAACCGTAGAAACAATCTACAGGCTTTGAAGGATATGGGCATTGAGCCTTATCCTGCTGCTGAATATCCTACGAACGCTTTCTCAACAGATATTATTGCTGAGTTCAAAGACCCTGAGGTGGATGCTAAGGGTATGCCTGTAGAACCACTGCGTCAGGTGTGTATTGCAGGTAGAATGATGAGCTGCAGGGTAATGGGCAAGGCGAGTTTTGTAGAGTTGCAAGATTCCAAAGGCAGGATTCAGGTGTATGTAACCCGAGATGACATCTGTCCGGATGAGAATAAGGACTTGTATAATGTTGTGTTCAAGAAATTGCTTGATTTGGGCGACTTTATTGGTGTGAAGGGTTTTGTGTTCCGCACAAAAACTGGTGAGGTGAGTGTGCATGCTCAATCGCTGACGGTTTTGGCAAAGAGTTTGAAGCCGCTGCCGATTGTGAAGGAGAAGGATGGTCAGGTGTTTGATGCATTTGAAGATCCCGAATTGCGCTATCGTCAACGTTACGTTGACCTGATTGTGAACAATGGCGTGAAGGATACGTTTCAAAAAAGGGCGACTATCTTGAGGACTATGCGTCAGGTTTTTGATGATGCAGGCTTTACGGAGGTGGAGACTCCTATTTTGCAGCAGATTGCTGGTGGTGCAAGTGCTCGTCCCTTTATTACACACCATAATGCGCTGAATGTGGATTTGTATCTGCGTATTGCTACGGAGTTGTACTTGAAGCGTCTGATTGTTGGTGGTTTCGAGGGTGTGTATGAGATAGGACGGAATTTCCGCAATGAAGGTATGGACCGAAGCCACAACCCTGAGTTCACATGCATGGAGTTGTATGTGGCTTATAAGGACTACAATTGGATGATGTCGTTCACAGAGCAGTTGTTGGAGAAGATTTGTGTGGCTGTGAACGGCTCGACAGAAGTAAAGATTGGCGACAATACGGTAAGTTTTAAGGCACCATATCGACGTTTACCCATTCTTGAAGCTATTAAGGAGAAGACTGATTTCGATTGTGATGGCAAGACGGAAGAAGAGATTCGTCTTTTCTGTCAGCAGAAAGGTATGGAAGTGGATGAAACGATGGGCAAGGGTAAGTTGATAGATGAACTATTTGGCGAGTTTTGCGAAGGTACATTTATTCAACCGACATTTATTACGGATTATCCCGTGGAAATGTCTCCGCTGACGAAAATGCATCGCTCTAAGCCAGGATTGACTGAGCGTTTTGAACTGATGGTGAATGGTAAGGAATTGGCTAATGCTTACTCAGAGTTGAATGACCCGATTGATCAGGAAGAGCGTTTCGTGGAACAGATGAAACTGGCTGATAAGGGAGATGATGAAGCAATGGTGATTGACCATGATTTCTTGCGGGCTCTTCAATATGGTATGCCTCCAACTTCTGGCATTGGCATCGGCATTGACCGTCTGGCCATCTTGATGACAGGACAGCCAACCATACAGGAGGTACTTTTGTTTCCAACGATGAAGCCAGAGAAGAAGGCTCCGCGTGACAGTATGGAGAAATTTGTGGCTTTGGGATTTAGCGAAGACATTGTGCCTGTGCTTTACAAGGTAGGGTATAATCTGGTGAGCGACCTCGAAGGCGGCAACCCGCAGAAGATTCAGCAACAGATTGGCGAAGTGTTGAAGAAATATAAGCTGGACATTGTGAAGCCCACTGTGGATGAACTTTCCCGAATAATTGAAAAATTGAAGGATTGAAAAATACCGAATCGATATGCAATTCAAATCTTGTGGCAGGGTAGCAGTCTTAGGAGGTGGTAGCTGGGCAACGGCTATTGCGAAGATTGTTATGCACCATGAAGAGAAGATTACATGGTACATGCGCCGCGATGATCGTATTGAAGACTTCAAGCGCATGCATCATAACCCAGCCTATCTTACTGGCGTACATTTTGATATAGAAAGAATCAATTTTTCCAGCGACATCAATGATGTGGTGAAGAGCAATGACACCCTTATCTTTGTGATTCCCTCGCCCTACATCAAGAGCCACTTGAAAAAGTTGAAGGCAAATATGCGTGAGAAAATGGTGGTGACAGCCATTAAAGGTATTGTACCTGAGGAGAGCTTAACTGTGAGCCGATATTTCCAGCGTCAGTATAATGTACCAGTAGAGCAAGTGGCTTGTATTGGCGGTCCCAGTCATGCCGAAGAAGTGGCACTCGACCGCTTATGCTATCTGACTGTAGGGTGTCACGATTTGGATAATGCCCAGGTGGTGGCTGATTTGTTTGCCAACAAATATGTGAAGACCAATATCTCAAGCGATATTGAAGGCATCGAGTATTCATCGGTGTTGAAAAATGTCTATGCTATTGCAGCTGGTATTTGTCATGGATTGAAGTTAGGCGACAACTTCCAGGCTGTATTGGTGGCCAATGCAGTGCAGGAGATGAAGCGCTTTTTGACGGCGGTTCAACCCGAAGACCGGCATGTGAGCGATTCTGCCTATCTGGGTGACTTATTGGTGACCATGTATTCAAATTTTTCTCGTAACCGGGTGTTTGGTACAATGATAGGGCAGGGGTATAGCGTGAAGACTGCTCAACTGGAAATGGAGATGATTGCTGAAGGGTATTATGGCACCAACTGCATGAAAATTCTGAACAAGCGCTATCATGTAAACATGCCCATTCTGGATGCAGTGTACAACATTTTATATGAGAAAATCTCGCCCAGTGTGGAGATAAAGATTTTAAGTGATTCATTAAGATAAATAAAAAACATACGATTATGAAAATTGACATGAGTAAAGCTGCGTCCTTCGTGGATGCAAATCTTTTGAAGGCATTCGAGCCAAAAGTGGTAGAAGCTCAAGAGGCTCTTGAAAAGGGCACTTGTGAAGGAAATGATTTCTTGGGATGGCTTCATTTGCCAAGTTCCATCACCCCTGCGTTCATTGAGGAACTGAATGCTACAGCCAAAGTACTACAGGAAAACTGTGAGGCTGTTGTTGTGGCTGGCATTGGCGGATCCTACCTTGGAGCTCGCATGGTGATTGATGCGCTGTCTAACAGCTTTGGTTGGCTGCAACCATCAAAAGCTCCACGTATTCTTTTTGCAGGCAACAATATTGGCGAGGACTATCTGTCAGAACTAATTGGATACTTGAAGGGTGTGAAATTTGGTGTCATTAATATATCTAAATCTGGTACCACCACTGAAACTGCCATCACGTTCCGCCTTCTGAAGAAGATGTGTGAGGAACAGCGTGGAAAAGAAGAGGCCCAAAAAGTGATTGTGGCCATTACTGATGCAAAGAAGGGAGCTGCACGCACAACGGCAGATAAGGAAGGTTACAAGTCTTTCATTATCCCAGACAATGTGGGCGGACGTTTCTCTGTGCTCACGCCTGTAGGTCTGCTTCCAATTGCAGTAGCTGGTTTCGACATCGCTGCATTAGTGAAAGGTGCTCAGGATATGGAGAAACAATGTGACATCAATGTACCTTGCCAAGACAATCCCGCTGCTTCCTATGCAGCTCTTCGCAACGGACTTTACAACACTGGCAAGAAGATTGAGATTATGGCTAACTATCAACCTAAGCTCCACAACCTTGGAGAGTGGTGGAAACAGCTGTATGGTGAGAGTGAAGGTAAGGACGGCAAGGGTATTTTCCCTGCATCGGTTGACCTCACTACCGATTTGCACTCGATGGGACAGTGGATTCAGGATGGCGAACGCACCATTTTCGAGACGGTGATTTCCGTAGAGAAACCGAATACTTGTCTTACTGTTCCTTCCGACGAAGAGAATCTTGACGGCTTGAATTTTCTGGCAGGTAAGCGCATCGACGAAGTGAACAAGATGGCCGAACTTGGCACTCAGTTGGCTCACGTGGATGGTGGTGTTCCTAACATCAAGATTTCTATCGAGAAGCTTGATGAGTACAACATCGGTCAGCTCATCTATTTCTTTGAGAAAGGCTGTGGAATCTCTGGTCTCATTCTTGGTGTCAATCCGTTTAATCAGCCAGGCGTGGAAGCCTACAAGAAAAATATGTTCGCTTTGCTCAACAAGCCTGGTTATGAAGCAGAGAGCAAAGCCATTCAGGAAAGATTGAAGTAATTGAGCCTATACATTATTATATAGAATAGGAACAAAAATGAAATACAATACAATTGCACATGGTGTGAAATACATCGGTGTGGATGACCTTGACATCGACCTGTTCGAAGGGCAGTATGAAGTGCCACTTGGCATGTCTTACAATTCTTATCTGATTGAAGATGAGAAAGTGGCTATCATGGACTCTGTAGATGCTCGCAAAACAGATGAGTGGGTGGTGAATTTGGAGAAGGCACTTGATGGGCGTACTCCCGACTATCTGATTGTGCAGCACTTGGAACCCGATCACGGTGGCAGCGTGAAGTACATCATGGACAAATATCCTAACATGACGGCTGTTTGTTCCCAGAAAGCCGTAGCAATGTTCAAACGTTTCTTTGATGTGGATTATGGAACCCGTTTGCAAGTAGTGAAGGAAGGGGAAACCTTGTCGCTGGGCGAGCACACCTTACAGTTTTTCATGGCTCCAATGGTACATTGGCCTGAAGTGATGGTCACATACGAAAAGAAGACTAAGATTCTCTTTGCTGCCGATGGCTTCGGAAAATTTGGTGCTTTGAGCAAAGAGGAAGAAGATGATGAAGGTTGGGCTTGCGAGGCTCGTCGCTACTACTTTAACATTGTGGGTAAGTATGGCGCAATGGTGCAAAACCTTCTGAAAAAAGCAGCAATGCTCGACATTGAAAAGATTTGTCCTCTGCATGGCCCTGTGCTTGAAGAAAATCTTGGCTACTATATCGGTCTCTACGACACTTGGAGCAAGTATGAGCCTGAAACTGTTGGCATTTTCATTGCCTACTGCTCGCTTCATGGCAACACTGCAAAGGCTGCTCAAGCGCTTGCTGATATCATCAAAGAGAATAGCAACGTGAAAGTGTCCATTGCCGATTTGGCTCGCGAGGACCTTCACGAATGTTTGGAAGATGCTTTTCGCTACGACCGCATGGTGCTATGCGCTCCCACCTACGATGGTGGCATCATGCCCATCATGGACGACTTCATCAATCACCTTCGCATCAAAACCTACCAGAACCGCAAAGTGGCTTTTGTGGAGAATGGCACATGGGCACCAGCAGCAGGCAAGAAGATGCGTGAGCAAATGGAGGCGATGAAGAACATTGCCATTATCGAACCCCTCGTCACTGTGGAATCGACTGTCAAAGCTAAGACCCTTGAAGACCTCAAGGTGTTGGCCGATGCCTTGATTGCAGCTAACGAATAGAAAACTTAGTTCGGGACGTGCAGTCAAGAATGCACTTCCTAAGAATTGCAACTTAATGCTCCAAGGTGAAACTGTTGAAAACGAACCTTGGAGCATTTTTTTGTACACAAAAGTACTACAATAATAGAAAATATTATAAAAACACGAAATAGCCTATATGTCAACATGATTTCGCTGTAACCCAAATCTCTAAGATTGATTTGGGTTTAATTGTTTTACAACTTAAATGTCACTCTCAGCATGGTGGTGCGACCACAGAGGCCATAGTCGTAGGTGTAGGCATTGATGCCGTCGAAAACGGTGTAGGAGTAGCTGCGCTGGTTCAGCAAGTTGGTGAGTTCCAGACGGAGGACGCACTGTTTCCACTTGTACTGTGCGGAGGCGTTGAAGAGGGACATGCGCTTGTACGTGTCGGTGGTGATCTGGCGCCGCACATGGTCGTAGTCTAAGGAGAGGTCGAGGGTGGCGATAGGGAATACGTGGATGGCTCCGCTATGGGTGAGGGATGTTACTGTATTGCTTTCCTCGGAGTAGCGGGAACGTGACCAGCCGTAGCGGATGTCGTAGCGCAGTTCGAGCCACTGGATGGGGGTGACAGAGGCATTGCCGTGGAGGTTGTAGTTGCTTGAGCGTACCTTGAAGATGTCGGAATTAACAGCCTGCTCACTGTCGCCAAAACCATAAGATACATCGGCACCGAGTTTGGCAAAGAGTGACGGAAAGTTCTTCGTGGTGGCAACAGAGAAGTTGCTGGAGCGACTACGGGTATCGCGCAGCAGGGCACTACTGCTGACATCGATGCCGCTGACGCTCTGCGAGTAGAGCGTATTACGCTTTCCCTCGCTGTGGCTGGCGGCGAGGGAAAGCGTGAAGTACTGCATGGGCAGTTGCCACTTCCAATCGCCCGACGTGTGCCACGTGTTCGACTCGCCGATGATGCCCGACGAGGTTCGCACCGTGCGATAGTCCACCTGCATCGGCTCCGTCAGCAGCGTCATCATGTCGCCAATCTGCGTCGTGTAGCCCGTCGAGAACTGCAGCTTGCTGTTGGCAGAGAAGGTATAGTTGATGCCCATCGAGGGATTGAGCACGGGCTTCGTATAGTTGAGCCTATTATAGTATAGTCCCTTCAGAGCGGCACCCAATCCAGCACTCATGTAGAAGCGGCGGTTGCGAGAATGAATCTCGAAGCCGGGATTCATGGTTGGATCGAATGCCCAACCGCGAATCTTGTTTCTTTCTCCTGTCACCTCACGATAAGTCTCTAAGTCATCATACGTGGCATTCAGGGCGACAGGTAGCCTGACCTTAAAAGCTTTGCCAATGGGAATCGTGAATGACGTATGGACATTCATCTTGAGTGTTGAAGATTGAGCTGTCTGTGCATACCCGTTTCCGTCTTGGTTGAAAGACAATCTCAACGTCGGAGTTCGTTTGAATGAAATGGGTACACTGACATATCGGACAGTTCCCTTTTGTGTCCTATCCGACCAATAAAAGCTGTTGTCTATCTCAAACGACGAAGAACGTCGGCGTTGCCTTATCTCTTTCTCGTTTGCCACCACATCTCCCTCATTCTGTTCAAACATACCTTTCAAAAAGAACACGTCGCTGAGATACACGCGGTCTGCATTCTTCAGATAGTTCACCGACAACTTGGGCAGATGCACCTTTGAAAGAGGAGAGGTCTGTTCGGTAACGGTCATATAGCTGCCATCTCCAGAAAGGTAGGTGCTGCTCTGACTAATGTCGTGCGTAGCTCGGTGATAGCTGTAGTCTGCATTCACTTTTACCGTCGTGACCGAATCGAGTTTATAAATGCCATTGAGCGTCGCCATGCCGTTGCGCTGATAGAGATATTCGCCCTGCGGAGGTGCACCGCTATCAAAGCCACCGAACAGATTGGTGGCTGGAGTGCTGATGACATTGCCTCCAAAATGGTCATACATGTCTGTCCGAGCAAAGTTCTTGTAGTTACCTCCCTTTAATGAACAGATGGTCTGGAACTTGTCGGTGAACATCATGCCCGTCACGCCGAGCAAGGTCTGGATCCTATCATTGCCATCCTCCATGTAGCCCGCCCCCGCCTCCTCCTGTCCGAACGGCTTGAACTTCGCCTTGTTCGACAGCCGGATGTTCATCGACACCTCGTTGCTCGGCACGTCCTTCTCCACCCGTCGGCTGTGGTGGTTACGCACTATCTCCACCTGCGTCACATAGTCCGCTGGGATGTTCCTCGTCGCCAGGTTGTACTTGCCGCCCAGCATGTCCAGCCCCTCGATGTTGAACTGCGAGATGGGCTTGCCCATATAGCTGATGGCACCGCTCTGCGCCACGTCCACGCCCGGCAACCGTTTCAGCCCGTCCTCCAGCGTCACGTCGCCCTTGCCGAGGAACGATGCGAGGTTGTGGCTCAGTGTGTCGCCCTTCTGCCGCAGTGGGTCTGGCTTCACCGTCACCTCCTTCAGACTGATGCTCTTCGGAGTGAGAATCATGTCCACCTTAGTCACCTTCTCCTTCAGCGTCACACGTTCCGACTCCTTCTCATAGCTGATGTGAGTGAACTGTAGCGACACCTCGCCCGTCGGCGCATTCTTGACTTCAAGGCTATACACACCCTGCGCGTTACTGCTGGTGAACGCCAGCGTCTTGCTGCCGCTCCCCAGTTTCACAATCACGTCACTCACGGGCTTCTGCTGCAGGTCAATCACCCGCCCCATCACCTTCACCTGTGCCGATGCCGACGCTACCAGCATCATATATAATATAATGTATAGGAGTCGTTTCATCGCTGTCTTACTCTAATTCTAATGGTTGATACACATGGCTCTTCTGTAGAATCATCATGTGGGAGTTATAGCCGACAGAATAGAAAGTTCCATTTACATTGACTTCCAGCACCTCGTCAGCTCCTTCGGGTACATAGTACGTTGGCTCCTTGGGGTAGCGGGGATTGCCCAATGTCTTTTTCTTGAACTCCATCAGCTTCTTGCGGCTCAGTTTCTGGTACTCGGGGCTGCCAATCATATTTATGTCAATCACCTCGTTCTTTGTCTCATAGAGGGTGAAGCAATGGATACCCTCAGCATCCTCGGCTTTGATAATCAGGCCCGGCAGTCCGCGCAGCTTCCACGGGCCGGCCGACGAGGGCATTTCCTCGGTGTACCACGCCGTCCACTGCTTGCCGTAGAGTTTGCCCGTGGTACGATGGCAGGGCAGTCCGCTGATGGTCAGCGTGTCCTCAGTTAGCGTCCAGTCCACCTTGGCCATTGGCTCATGGGTCTCGTAGCGATAGGGATAAATGGGTTCGACGGCTACGACCGACGACTTTTCCACATCGGTCAGCACGTTCTGGAAGTGCATGGAGAACGCATCCAACATTTCCTGACTTGCCCGTCCGTCCTTGTTGTAGGAAAGTACGGTAGTGCAATACGTGGCACGTGTGCCCACCAGCAGAGCCAGCCGTATCGAGTCCGTGACGTTCTGTCCCTCGTCGTCCTGCGTCTGAATGGTGTAGTTGTAGAATGCCACAAACTGCGTCGAGTCGATGGTTTCTGTCTGCCCTTGTACTGCTATCGCGAACACCAAGGTCATCATTGTTACTAAAATCTTTCTCATTGTTCTTGATGTTTTGTGGGTCTTATTTCTGTGATACTAAGACTACCCCTGCGACACTGCTTATATTTTCGCCAGCAGAGTTGAAACTATTCTCCACATACCCAAAGGTCTCCATGGGGCTGGCGGCATAGTAAGTGGGATTATTCACGTAGCGACTATTGCCCAGTACCTTCTTTTTGTATGCAAGGAATTTGGAGGCTTTCATCTTCTGATAATCTACTCGCAAGGCTGCGAACTTGCCCCGTCCGTCAGGGGCAATCCAATTGACGTGTTGGGTGAATATTATCGGTGTTTCCTCCTGATGGAAGCCGTAAAGCGTAAAGGTATGTATGCCATTCGCATCGGTAGCCTTCGTGATGAGACCTGGCAATCCTCCTAACTTCCAAGGCCCTATGCTGGCTGGCACATCCTCCGTGTAGTACACGTTCCAATTCAGGCCGTGATACTTAGCTGTGGCTGACTGACTGGCATAGTCGCAAATGGTGTCCTGTGCATCAGTCAGTTTCCAGTTCTGCTTTTCCATTGGCTCGTCCGTCATGTATCGATACGGATAGAGCATCTCTTGCGTTGTGATTCTGCCTTCTGGGTAGTTCGTGAAGATGGTACCCATGTGCATCTGGGCAGCCAGATAACCGTCAGCTATACGAGAGCCACCCTTTTTCTGTCTGTCATACTCTTCGTAAGGGAAACTCTTCGTGATGCCTCCAGATGTCTGCACGGCGATGTACATCGAGTCTGTTACTGGCTGACCGTCAGCATCAGTAGTTTTGCACTCATAGCGATAAATCGCCGTAAACTTCGACACGCCAATCGTGTCTCTCTGTGCCTGTGCTCCTATCGTCAGCACAAAGGCCATCATGATCACTAAAATCTTTTTCATTGTTGATAATTGTTTTTTATAGGATTATTTCTTCTCTTCGAATCCATAATAAAGGGCACAGCAAGGGCTGTCCACCATTCTGATGGATTACGTAACTAATTGATTATGCAACTGTTATTTTATCTGAGGGCGAAGTTGATCTTTCCTGTCATCCGCACGCGGACAGGCTTTCCGTTTTGCCGGCCAGGCTCAAAGGGCGGCATTCCGCGATAGAGCTCCTCGACCGCTTCACGCAGGGCACGATGACCCTCGTCGTCTTCATCCTCCGACGGCTGTTTATCCAATGCTCCGTATGCATAGACCTTCGCATCGGCCTCATCCGAAGGTGAGCCTATGGCTTGCACATGGGTGATGCGCCCGTCAGCTTCGACAATGAATTGCACCGTGACAGTACCCTCCACACCGTTCTCTGTGGCAACATTCGGATAACGCACGTGCTGGGCTATGTACTGATTGAAAGCAGCGTCGCCACCAGGGAACTGGGGCATCTGCTCCACCATGTCGAAGTAGGCATCCTCTGGCTTCACCTCAGGCATCGCTCCACCTGTATCAGCCGGTTCCTTTGCAGTCTCTATCAACACCTTTTTTTGACTGTGAATCACATCCACACGCTCAATGGTGCTGGGATCAATGGACTCAAGTTCTTCTTTCTGCACCACAAGTTTGTCATCAAGATAGGTCTTATATTCCTCTGCCTTGGCCGACACCCACAGGCAAGCGGCGAAGGCAGGGACCAAATACAGCAGCTTAAGTCGTGACCACCGCGACGAACGAGCAGTGTGCATCATGGCGAAACGCTTCTTCACCGCACCACGGCGTAGGGTGTTCATGATGGGCAGGATCTGTGTCTGTACCGCTTTGCGCACCAACAGGTGCTCATATTCATCCAAGGTCACACCTCCTTGCAATACCACCTCGTCGGCCTGAAATTCATGCACATCCACCAAATCCTGACGCAACATCCATGCGAAGGGAAGGCACCATAATAGGCAGCACGTGAGGTCGCAGAGAACCACGTCCCACGAATGCTTCATCCTCACGTGAGCCAGTTCATGCCGGAGCACAGTCTCAGCATTCTGTTTCAAGTCGATAGGCCCGATAAAAATCCAGCGCATCCAGCTGCTGGGCTGCTTGATTCCCATATCCAGCATCAGATGAACATCTTTCGGAACTACTGGATGGGATATGCGTTGGCAACGACGTAAGAGGCGTGCCAGACTCAATAGTCGGAACAGGTAAATGGTGATCGCGACAACAATACCAATTATATATATGTATGCCAGATAGCGCACCCAAAGACCCGATGCTGCTTCCTCGCTTTCTTGGGCGACGAGTGTGGCATCAGCATGATTCGCATCAGACGACAGGCTCATCAGCGGCTCCTCAATTCTGGTAAGCATCACATCCATAGCCGTCGGTTCATCAGTATGCAGCGGTATAAGCGGCAACAACGGACTCACCACAAGGATGGCCAGCAACACAGCACGGTTGAGATGGTGAAACGTCTCGCGCCGAAGCAGGAGCCTGTAGAGCGAGTAGAGCAGCGTCAGTGTCACCGCCCAACGGATGGCATAGATAATGAATGTAGCCATACGTCAGCCCTCCTTACGCTTTAGGTCAGCCAGATATTGCAGCAAATCTGCCTCGGTGACCTTCTCCTCCTGCATCAGTGCTGACACCACACTCATGTACGAGTCACTGAAGAAACGATTGATGACGCTCGACAACCGTCCTCGCCCGTATGCCTGTTTGTCCACGATAGGACGATAGACAAAGCCGCGACCTTTCGGTTCATGCGCCAAGTAACCTTTCTTCTCCAGTGCCTGAAACACCTGCGCAATAGCATTTGCGCTCGGCTGAGGCTCCGGATAGAGCGATGAAACATCCTTTGGAGCGCACTGGCCAAGTTGCCAAATCAGCTCCATCACTTCCTCTTCTTTGCTTGTAAGTTTCTCCATAATTCAACTATTTCAAGATATGTATTAACAACATTTTCTATTGATTTCGATACAAAGATAGACTTTTCTTTTGATTTAATCAAACACTTTAGCGTTTATTTAACAGAATTTATTGTTAAAACATGGAGGATTGAGTGCTTTTGCTTTAATCAAACTCTAATAACAGGCAATGCCGCGCAATTTGTGGAAAAAAGATGGCGAGATACTTTATGCTCTGAGGAGTGGTTCTATAAGAATATATCAATCCCATAAAACAAACAACTCAGGAGTTCGGAAACAGGGCACTGAGTACATGCGTAAGATCAGACTTATATAAAAATAGGTGGATTATTTTGTGAATCTTAAAAGAATCAGGCAGAAAAGATGGTTAACCTTCTATTGCCATTGCGGTTCGCCCTCCTTATCCATGGGGCATCCCCATAGCCACAGCGTCAATATCAGGAATGTTGGTAAGCAGAGCACTTCTGCTAATATCCAGGCTGGAGAGTATGCGCCAGAATAGGTCTGTTTGACGTGGGTGATGAAACCTTCGCGCGAGCGGTGAAGCTCGCCACCAACACTTCTATTTTACCGATAAGCCACGATGCTGTAATGCCACAATAAAGGAGGGTGGCACAAGAATGATGTGCACCCTCCTTCGTCTGTTCAGTTCTTTATTTCTGGAGTGTGGGCTGTTTGGGCTCTTCTTCCTCAGAAGATGATTTCTGCTGGGCTTTTCCCTCTGTGGCTTCAGCTTCCTTGCTTTCGAACTCAGTGTAGCCATCGGCTGTGAGGATGTTGTACCATGCAAGAACTTTGCGCATGTCGGAAACACGCACGCGGTCAGTGTCGTAGTTGGGGAGTACCTTGGCGAAGAAAGCGACGATGTCGTCCTGTGAGGCTTTCTTGGGTGAGAGATCCAGCGGATTGGCTCCGTAGTTCTTCTTGATGGATTCGAAGACCGAAGCGAGAGACACTTCGCTGTCATCGTTGGTGTAGATGGAAATGTCGCCGAGCGATACTACCCGGTCGGTTCCGAAGGCTGGGATGCGCTTTTTTTGTGCATCGACGGTCTCGACAATGAGGCTCTTGTTGCCTCGTGAGATGAGCTTGTAAAGCCCTGGTTTGCCAGATATGGCAAGGATCTTCTTAATCATAATTTATTTGCTTAAGTTTCGATTCTGTATTCTTTCTAAGAGTTCTTCTATCTGTTCATTAAGGTTGGTTGTGCCATCGTTGAGGATAATAAAGTCAGCAAGTTTGCGTTTCTCTTCTTCGTCCATCTGTTGCGCCATACGTGCCAGAACTTGTTGGCGGGTTGCGTGATCTCGTTGCATGACTCGTCGGAGTCGTACGTCGAGAGGGGCATAGATCAGGATTGAACAATCGACCGTGTCGGTGAATTCAGTTTCGAACAGCAGGGCGCATTCCTGGACGATGGTCGAAGCCTTCTGCCGGGCAACCCATTCAATGAAGTCTTGCTTTACAATGGGGTGGACAATGCTGTTGATTTGGGCAGCGTGAGTAGTGTCAGCAAAGAGGTACTGGGCTATGAGAGGTCTATTCAGTTGCCCGTCTCTGTAGGCATCCTTGCCGATGAGTTGGTTCAGTTCCTGTCGGATAGTAGAACTTTCCACCATGAGCCGTTTGGCTTCGTCATCGCAATGATAGATGGGGATGCCGCGCTGCTTCAACAACTGGCAAACGTATGACTTGCCACTGCCAATTCCTCCTGTGATGCCTATTCGTATCATTGTCCTACCTGTTCTATGACGTATTCGACAAATTCAGGGTTGATGCGCAAGTGGCGTATGTTTTCAGGACGCTGACGGATGTACAATTTGCATCGGTTGGTGCCTGGCTTGGTGTCGTTGTAATCCACCACCAGCAGAAAATCGTCGGCTGTGATGTTGTCGTAGAGAGTGGCACTGACCAGAAAGGTAACCTCGACTTTGAGTGGGAAGGTGCGTATGATTTTGCTGTTGGGCACATTCTCACTGTAGATTGGAACTTGCAGCGTCTTGTCGGTGAAGATGTCCACGCATATCTCAGCCTCGATGGAGTCGGGGAGGGCTTTGGCTCCTTGGGGCACCAAAAGGGCGAGACGTGTGTGGAGAGTGTCTTGGAGATCGTTGAAGGTGAAATTTTCCGTCTTGATGCTGTTGATGCTGCCGTATAGGTGCTTGGGGGCATAGATGTCAACAGAGTCAGGGTGGAGGATGATGCCACATTCGTAGCGGCCTGCAGTGGTGGTGACGCGACCATTGAACACAATGGGTACGCGTTTGTGCTGCCCATTGGAGTAGAAGGCCTCTATTTTGCTTGGTGATGTCGATTTGAAAGACATCCCTTGCAGTTTGGTGCGGGAAATGGCACGTTTCATCGCATTGGCATCGATGACAATCTTGCCCGATTTCTGGTTTACTTCCTTGAAGGGGATGGAGAGTTCATGCGTATCGTTTTTCATGAACTTGTAGTAGAAAGCATTCCATCCCTTGCTGGAAAAGCTGACCTGCACTTCATCGGGTACATTGCTGGTGTAAACCACATCTTTGGGCAGCTCGTCAATCTTTAGTTTGTAGGCAATGGTGACCTCAGTAGTTTCCTGAATGGTCTGCATGAACCAGAATACGATGGAGATGGCGAGAAAGATGAGGAAAACAAGAAAATTGCGGTCGATTTTTATCAGCCGCAACCTTCTAAACAGTACCTTTAAAAAGTTGGTCAACATGAGTTTTCCTTACAAACGTTGCAGTGGGGTAAGTGGGGTTACTGCTGAGGCTGCTGACTGCCTTCGGCATAAACGTAGTTGCGGTCAATTTGTATGGTGACCCCTTTGGCAATTTCAATAGTGAGGTAGGGCTGACCCTCGTTCAGCGATTTTACTGTGCCATACACGCCACTGGCGGTGATGACCTTGCTTCCGATGGCGAGGCTCTTCCGGAAATTCTCAATCTCTTTCTGGCGCTTGCGCTGTGGTCTGATCATGAAGAAATAGACGATGGCAAACATTGCGACAAGCATAATGATCATGCTCCAATCGAAGCCTCCTTTTGCAGCTCCTTGTGCTGCCTGCATGAGTGTAAACATAGTGTTATTTGTGATTATTTAATGATTACTATTTATAAAATAGGTATTAGTCCGATGGGTTGTGAACGGTTTTTAGTTCACTTTTGTGAGAATATGCTCTTTTTGTAGCATCTTGGCCACAGCGTCAATAATGCCATTTACATATCCAGCACTCTTGGGCGTACTGTACCACTTGGCAATTTCCACGTACTCGTTGATAGTGACAGAGATGGGAATCTGGGGAAAACTGAGCAGCTCGGCTATAGCTATCTGCATAATGATAACGTCCATGTAAGCCAATCGGTTAAACTCCCAGTTTTTCACGCACTTTCCGATGAGCGAGCGATAGTACTCGTCGTTCATGATGGTGCGGCGGAACAGGCGCGTGGCAAACTCTTGGTCCTCAATGTCCTTGTACTCAGGCACCAGCTCCTGGTCAGCTCCCTTGCTTGCTTCGAACCGCTTGATGGTTTTCAGTACGAAGGTGTCCACCACTTCGCGGTCGTCATTCCAGTAGAGGCTTTGCTCTTCCAAAATGTCATCAATGCGTCCGTCTTTCATGACAAGGTTTTTGTAGAGCTTGCGCCACAATTCCCGGTCATCAGCATAGGTTGCTTTGGGAAGTGCCATGTATTCAGCATAGTACTCACTCTGAACGATGTCGTTGTAGAGTTTTTTTACATAATCCATATCGTTATCCCAAGTCTTCTTCTTTGTGTCAACAAAGTCCCGCAGCTGTTGGTTGATTTCGAGCTGAGAGGCAAATTGGTTGTCGGCAAAGCGGTGGCTCACTTTCTCGTCGATGTGTCCTACTTTGTTGAGGTGTTCCTTGCGTTCTACTTCCTGAAAGGCATAGCGCGACACGCTCACAATGAGCAAGAGCATATAATTATACAGGTCGTATGCTTTTGAAAGGCTGAAAAGGAGTTCCTTTTCTGCTGTTTCTATGCTTTTACCATTATTTTGATAGTAGGCATACATGAGCTGTACGATTTTCAGACGGATGAGTGTACGGTTAATCATATTGTCAAAAAACTCTTTTTTTGTATTCTTGATAAAATTTAATTATAGTCTTAGCAAATACACCTAAAGGTTCGTTTGCTTGCTTTGTTCTGTCAAATTGAGTGCAAATTTAGCTATTTTCTTTGAAAAATGCCGACTTTTTAAGGGAATGATTGCATGAAAATGAAAAAAACACTCGTTTTTCTTGTGTAAAACAAAAAAAAGCGACAATTTTGTAGCAGATTTTAAAAATATCTATCAACAAAAACAAAGATTTATTATGGGTGAGACAGAAAAAGACTTGATTTACTCAGAAGGAGTCAAGGCTGGCAAGCGCATCTACTATTTTGATGTGAAGCAGAGCAGAAACGGTGACAAGTACATTGCCATAACGGAGAGTAAGAAAATTAATGAGGGTACCGTGGACAACCCTCGCTTTGTGTTCGAAAAGCACAAGCTATTCCTATATAAAGAGGATTACGAGAAGTTCGTTGACGCTCTGAACCGTACGCTCAATGTGGCAACAGGAAAAGTGTCTGCAGAGGAGCAGCGCGCAGCTTTGGCACAGGCGGAGAACGAAACTGCCAAGGATGAATCTGCTGTTGAAACTGCGGCAGAATCTGGAGAATCTATTTCGGACGAAAAATTGGAAAAGAAGAGTTTTCTAGACAAAGTGAAAGACATCTTCTGAGTAGAGAACAGTAGAAAAATTGACCTTCATCCGTTCGAAAAGAGGGGATGATGCCTCTAATCTATCTCAAAATAAAGAAAAAATCAGGTAAAACTTTTGTGGATTTTTGCAAAAGTCGTACATTTGTGCCGCTTTTTTGGGCAACACATTAGCCCTCCTTTTTATTGAAGGGTATTCGTGTGATGGCGAATTAAGCGTGAAGAGGTATATGTGCAATGTGTGACAGTGCCTCGCAAAACAACTTAATTTATAGTAACACAACAATTAAAATGAAAGAAATTACAATCAATGCACAGGCTCGTAACGAGTTTGGCAAAAAGGCAAGCAAAGAACTTCGCCGTGCAGGTCAGGTTCCTGCAGTGGTTTATGGTGTAGAGAGAGACGAGAAAGGTCTTCCCGTAGCAAAATCAATCAAAATTTCAGAGAAGGAACTGGCCAAATTGCTCTACACTCCTAACGTTTACATCGTGAACCTCGTGGTAGATGGTGCTCCAGTAAAGGCTATCTTGAAATCTCTCCAGAGCGATTTCGTGACGGATCGACCCGTTCATGTTGATTTCTACCAGATTACAGATGAAAAACCTGTCGTATTTGAGATTCCTGTGAAGCTCAATGGACTTGCAGAAGGTGTACGTGCAGGTGGTAAACTCACGCTTAACGTGCGTAAATTGGCCGTAAAAGCCCTTTACACTCAATTCCCCGACACACTCGACATTGATGTGACAAACCTCGGTTTGGGCAAGTCTATGAAGGTAGGTGCCCTGTCTTATGAAGGTTTGGAAATCATCACCTCTAAGGAAGTGGTTGTTTGTGCTGTTCGTATGACTCGTGCTGCTCGTGCTGCTGCCGCAGATACAGAGTCTGCTGAGTAACAGAATAGCCTTTAGGCTTTGTGCAAATCAAAAACGAAACGGGAGTGTATCTGTGCCCAAAGTTGGCTGAGGTACACTCTCTCTCTTATTTATTACATTAATGTGGCTGTTTGATTGGTTTCGGAAGAAACGGTCCGAAACACCTGACTACTCTATGAAATTTTTAATTGTAGGACTCGGAAATATTGGCGATGAATATGTGGGTACACGCCACAACATCGGTTTCAGAGTCGTTGATGCCTTTGCCCGTGAGCAAACGGCAGGATGGATGGATAAACGTTATGGTGCCATTGCGCACACGAGAGTGAAAAATGCAGAACTCACTTTGCTGAAGCCCTCCACGTACATGAACCTCTCAGGACAGGCTGTGCGCTACTGGATGCAGCAAGAGAAAATACCTCTGGAAAATCTTCTTGTCATTGTGGATGACCTCAGCCTTCCTGTAGGAAAGATTCGTATGCGTGGAAGCGGTAGTGATGGTGGACATAATGGGTTAAAGAATATCGCCTCATGTTTGATGACTCAAAATTATGCCCGCATCAAGTTCGGCATTGGCAACGATTTTCCTAAAGGGGCGCAAATTGATTTCGTCTTGGGGCAGTTCAACGAAGAAGAAGACCAAGTAATCAATGAAAAGCTCGACTACGTGGGTGAGATGATTAAAAGTTTTTGTCTGCAGGGGCTTGACCGCACGATGAATCAGTATAACAAAAAATAGAATCTGATGGAAGCAAGATTGGATAAATGGCTGTGGGCTGCGCGTATTTTCAAAACACGTACTATTGCTGCCGATGCCTGCAAGAATGGGCGTGTATCCATTGGGGGAGTGAAGCAAAAAGCCTCCAAAATGATTAAGGAGGGTGACGTCATCGAAGTGCGCAAACCTCCCATCACTTATGCCTTCAAGGTGCTTAAGGCCGTTCAGAATAGGGTGGGGGCTAAACTGGTGCCAGAAGTGCTGGAGAATGTAACGGCTAAAGAGCAATTGGAACTGTTGGAAATGAATCGTATCAGTGGGTTTGTAGGTAGAGCGCGTGGTACAGGACGCCCCACCAAGAAAGAGCGGCGCGATTTGGATGACTTTATCCAACCAGCATTCTTTGGTGACTTCGACCTCGATTTTGATGACGAAGACGAATTTGAAGAAGAGGACTAAAAATGTAGTCGAATCGATGTTTTTGGCTTTATTTTTGATGTTTTTTTCTTGTTTGGCGATTTTTTTCTAAAAAAAGATTGCCACATCATAATTATTTATTACTTTTGCAGTCGAAAACAGATGCGGTAGTGGCTCAGTTGGTAGAGCATTGGCTTCCCAAGCCGAGGGTCGCGGGTTCGAGTCCCGTCTACCGCTCCAAAGATAAAGAGAGGGCATTTCTTCAATGAGGGGATGTCCTCCGTTTCAAATAGAGGCGAAGCTAATTTCGTGGATGAGCAAAAGAACACTTCTGCAAAAGCAAAAGAACAAATTCCAATAAAGACAAGGAGAACAGGCTTATGCTGTTGATGACTTTAATAATAGTAGCTGTGCTCATCGCCGCATTTATTTTGATGAGCACAGAACAGGTTCACCACATCAACCGTGCAGCTGTGGCTATGGTGTGTGGTGTGATTGTCTGGATTATATATCTGTTGAATGGCAGTGATTTCGTGCAACTGATGCATGAGGGAGAATATCATGATTTCTTGGCAGGAGCAACACCATCGGTCGAAGCTGTTAAAGTGTTTGTGGCTGAGCATGTGGTCACTAAATATATTGCAGAGGCTTGTTCTGTGATTCTTTTCTTGATTGCTACGAATACCATTCTGGAGGTGCTCCATAACAATGGTGTGTTTGATTCCCTGATTGATTGGTTACGTATGCGCAGCAGTCGTAAGTTCTTGTGGGTCATCTCATTGCTTACCTTCACGATTTCTGCAAACGTGGATAACCTAACAACCGTGGTGCTGATGATGAGCTTGATTACGCAGATTGTCAGCAGTCACTATCAAAGGGTCATTTATGCTTGTGCCATCATGATTGCAACCAGCATGGGTGGTTGTTTTACGGCTATAGGTGACATGACATCAGTGATGCTGTGGGTGCACGATGTCATTACTCCATCGGCATACGCTGCAGGGCTTTTTCTGCCAGCTTTTGCCACCATGTGTGTGTTCAATATACTGATCGGTTCAAAGCTGCATGGACGGGTGGAGCTTTATTCAGCCCTTTCACGTTTCAACGGTGACGATTCGTCACTGGCTGCTTGGCAGAAAGTAATGTTGCTCGTGTTGGGCATTGCAGGCCTTTGGTTCATCCCATCGTTTCATGCCATTACGCAATTGCCTCCATTCTTGGGGGCCTTGTCGGTGCTGGCATTAGTTTGGGCAGTGGAAGGGTTGTGCAATTTGGAACGTAACGGTAATGTGTTGATGGTACAGCGTCATTATTTCCGCACAACCGAGTTCATTGGCATGCGTCTCATTCTTTACTTTTTGGGCATTACTCTCTGCATCGGAGCATTGGTGGAGTGTGGCGCACTTAATTTTGTGGGAAATTGGCTGGAACATAATATAAACAATGTGTACATTTATGGTGTGACAGTGGGATTTCTCTCATCGGTACTCGATAATGTGCCTTTGATGATGACGGGCATGAACCTTTTCCCAATGGATATGATGAAAGGATCTACGTCTGAATTTGCGCAGAATGGCATCTACTGGCAGCTACTTTCTTTTTGCTGCGCATGTGGTGGATGTTTACTCTTCATTGGTACCATGGCGGGACAGGCTACCTTAGAAGTAGAACATATCCGCTTTAAGTGGTACATTCGTCATTACCTTTGGCGAGCACTGGTGGCTTGGTTGGCAGGCATGTTGGTGTTCTGGCTGACACATTGAGAGATTGTGGGTTGAAGTAAAGCTTGAGTTAACGTAAACGTTTTAAAATACAACGGAATGGGAAAGATAAATTGTATAGGCATCCTTACGTCTGGAGGTGATTCTCCAGGCATGAATGCAGCGATTCGTGCCGTGACAAGATCGGCGATTTGCAAGGGCTTTTCTGTGAAAGGAATCTATCGTGGTTATGAAGGGTTGATGACAGATGAGATTCTGGAACTCACAACGGAGAGTGTCAGCAACATCATTGCTCGCGGAGGCACCATCTTGAAGAGTGCGCGAAGCAAAGATTTCATGACAGCCGAAGGGCGCAAGAAAGCTTACGAAACCATGCAGAAAGAAGGCATTGATGCTTTGGTGGTGATTGGTGGTAATGGATCTCTGACGGGTGCCCGCATCTTTGCCCAAGAATATGATGTGCCTTGCATAGGTTTACCTGGCACGATTGACAATGATCTTTACGGCACAGACTTGACCATCGGTTATGATACCACGTTGAATACGATTGTTGAGTGTGTGGATAAGATTCGTGACACAGCTACTTCGCATGAGCGTATTTTTTTTGTGGAAGTAATGGGACGCGATGCAGGTTTTTTGGCTCAGAACAGTGCGATTGCCAGTGGCGCAGAGGCGGCTATTATCCCTGAAGATAGTACAGATGCCGACCAGTTGGAGCACTTTATTGGTCGAGGCATTCGCAAAAGTAAAAACTCCAGCATTGTCATTGTAAGCGAGAGTCCTAAGTGTGGAGCCATGTTTTATGCCGACCGTGTGAAGAAGGAATATCCTCAGTATGATGTGCGTGTATCCATTTTGGGACATTTGCAGAGGGGAGGTTCACCTTCAGCGCGCGACCGCATCTTAGCCAGCCGCTTGGGAGCAGGGGTGATTGATGCCATTATGGACGGTCAGCGCAACGTGATGATAGGCATTCGCAATGGTCAGGTGGTCTATGTGCCGTTTACAGATGCCATCCGCTCAGACAAAGCAATGAATAAGAGTCTGATTAAGGTGCTTGACGAACTTTCCATTTAATATCAGAGCGTTTTGAATCATCTGCTGACCATATTGGGTCCAACGGCCTGTGGCAAAACAACTTTTGCAGCGCAGTTGGCATACGACATTGACGGGGAGATTGTCAGTGCCGATAGCCGGCAAGTATATAGAGGAATGGATATAGGCACAGGGAAGGACTTGGCTGATTACCATGTGAAGGGGAAAGACATTCCTTATCACCTTATCGACATCGCAGAGGCTGGCACACGTTACAATGTATATGAGTGGCAGCAAGGCTTTTTGAGTGCCTACCAAAGCATCGTGGAAAGAGGAAAAACTCCCATTTTATGTGGAGGAACAGGCATGTACATAGAAAGTGTGGTGAAAGGATATGAATTTGATGGACGCTCTTTTCCTGCTTTCGATGCCTTGATTGTCGGTTTAGAAATCAGCCGTGACCTCAGACGTGAAAAAATCAGCAAACGGCTGCGTGCCCGTCTGGAAGAAGGAATGGTGGATGAGGTGCGCGGATTGTTGGATAGGGGAGTGTCTTCCGAACGTCTTATCCGCTATGGACTGGAATACAAGTATGTGACGCTCTACTTGCTGGGACAGTTGCAGTACGAAGAGATGGTCTCACTTCTTGAGATTGCCATCCACCAGTTTGCCAAGCGACAAATGACATGGTTCCGCGGTATGGAAGAGCGTCGCGGCATCAAGATTCATTGGCTCAGCACAGACTTGTCAGTGGAGGAACGTATAGAAAAAGTGAAAGAATTATGGCAGAAACTAATCGCATAGGTGTCATTTATAATCCACATTCAGGTTTTGACCGTTCACGCAAGCGGTGGAAACTCATTCGGAAATATTTGGAGCTGAAAGGGGTGCAGTATGACTTCTTGCAGTCTGAAACGCCTGAATCTGTGGAACGATTGGCTAAGATGATGTGTGAGAATGGTTATCACACAATGGTCGTGGTGGGTGGAGACGGATCGCTCAATCGAATGGTCAATGCCATTATGGAAAATCGTGACAAACTGCCTGATGATTTTGCTTTCTCTGTCATTCCCAACGGGTCGGGAAATGATTTTTCACGCTTCTGGGGTGTGTCTGTAGATGACTATAAACAAGTGATTGACGGCATCATAGCTCGCAAAACTCGACGAATTGATGTAGGCACGTGCACCTATATGGATGATGGCATTCCTCAGCGTCGTTATTTCTTGAACTGCATCAACATAGGTCTTGGAGCACGGTTAATAAAGACGATGATTGATGCCACACATATTATAGGCTCCAACAAGCTGTCATTTGCTTCGGCGTTCATCAACCGAATTTTTGAACGGAAGCAATTTAATATGGTGCTGAAAATTGAAACGGAAACCATCACGGGCAATTACATGTCAATCTGTATCGGTAACTGTCACGGGTATGGACAAACACCCAACTCAGTCCCCTATAATGGTCTGTTGGATGTTTCGCTCATCACTCGGCCTGAGTGGTGGCAATTGTTCGAGGGGTTCTGGCTGTTAGGCAAAGGGCGCTTTCTCAATTATAAGAATGTGCATCCGTCACGTGCTCGTCAAATTAGGGTTGAAGACATTGACAAGGCTTTGGTTTCTTTAGATGGAGTAGTGCTACAGTCAAAAATGCCTACCCCCATGAGGATAGGCATTCAGCAAGATGCACTCAATTTTATTATTCCGGCAGTACCTAAGGACTAAAACTCATCCAATTTTGCTAATTTTCTCCAAACTCTCGCCATCGATGATCTTGATTTTTTTTCCGTCGATGGCGATGATTTTTTCTTGGGCAAAAGCCGAAAGGGTACGTATGGCATTCGACGTGGTCATATTGGACATGTTGGCTAAGTCCTCCCGCGAAAGGTAGATGGACAAAGTGGCACCATCCTCTTCCAGCCCATAGTTGTTGCGTAGAAAGATGAGCGATTCGGCCAAACGGCCACGAATGTGCTTTTGGGTGAGATTGACTGTCCGCTGGTCTGAGTTGCCAACTTCCACTGCTAACAGTTTAATAAAATACATGGCAAGCAGGTTGTTTTCCATCATCCATTTTTCAATCAGGTCGATGGGAATAAGACACACGGTGCTGGCTTCGAATGCTTGGGCAGAAGTGACATAGTTCTGATTGGCAAAATAAGCACGGTAGCCAAAATACTCCACTGGTTTGATGACGCGGATGATTTGCGTTCTTCTTCCTATTCCGTCCTTGTAAATTTTCACCTTTCCGCTCACCAAGCAATGCAGCATCTGTGGCACCTCTCCTTCCTTGTAGAGCACCTCATTTTTTTTGAAATGTTGTATTGACAAGTTCTCTTTCAATTCTTCCTGCTGAGGGTCTGAAAGTAGTTGTATGATATCCTGAAGACTTTCAACCGTGGCGGCTAAGATGGTAGAATCTTTCTTTCTCATTGCCTGTTCAGTTTTGTAATGCAAAGTTACACACATCTTTCAAATAAAACAAAAATTTTCTCGGATTTTCTGCTTTTTAGCATGTTTTTGGTGCTTTTTGTCTTTGAAGTTAAATTTTTTTTGAAAAAAAATGAAGAAAGGTTGTACACAAAAAAAATAATCCCTAAATTTGAAAACCAAAACTAACAACTAACTGAGGAAACTAACAATACCTTAAAATACAACTATGAGTTATTTACGTTTTGATAAAGCTCAAATGACCAATCTGCAAGAGTCTCTTCCGAAAGAGATTTTGCGGACTAACAGGTCTGGTGCGTATTCATGCTCGTCAATCGTTGACTGCAATACGCGTAAATATCACGGTTTGTTGGTTGTTCCAGTTCCAGAATTGGATGATGAGAATCATGTCTTGCTCTCTTCGCTCGACGAGACGGTCATTCAGCATGGTGCTCAGTTCAATCTTGGACTCCACAAGTATTCGGGCAATGTCTATAGCCCTAACGGGCACAAGTACATTCGCTCTTGTGAATGGGACAAGTTACCAACTACATTTTACCGTGTCGGTGGTGTCATCCTGAAAAAGGAGAAGGTTTTTCAGCATTTTGAAAACCGAATCTTAATTCGCTACACGCTTGTGGATGCGCATTCAGTTACAACCCTTCGCCTGCGCCCCTTCTTGGCTTTCCGCAGTGTTGAAGATTGCACCCATGAAAATGGACGTGCCAGCAGGGAGTACCAGCTGATAGACAATGGTATAAAGACCTGCCTCTATCCAGGCTATCCTGAACTGATGATGCAGCTCAACAAGGCGAACGAATTTGTGTTTGAACCCAATTGGTATCGAGGTATTGAGTACCAAAAGGAGCAGGAACTTGGTTATGATTACAAGGAAGACCTCTATGTGCCTGGCTACTTTGAGTTCAACATCAAGAAAGGTGAGAGTGTGGTCTTCTCTGCAGGTCTGAGCGAACTGAAAACCAATCAGCTGAAGAAAATTTTCGACCATGAGTACGATGTGCATGTACCTCGCACTAATTTCCAGTCGTGCTTGGTGAATGCTGCTCACCAGTTCCACTACGAACGAAATGGCGAAACTTACATTATTGCAGGTTATCCTTGGTTCAAATGCCGTGCCCGAGACATGTTCGTCTCTTTGCCTGGACTTACACTTGCCATTGACGAGGTGGAATACTTTGAAAAGGCGATGCTAACGGCTGAAAAGGCATTGAAAGACTTCATGGCTGGAAAAGAATCGCAAATTATGATGTACGAGATGGACAAACCCGATGTGCTCCTGTGGGCGGTGTGGTGCATCCAGCAATATGCTCGTTTGGTGAGCACTGAAGCAGCCATCGAAAAATACGGTAAACTGGTTGACGACATCATTCATTTTGTTTCAAGTGGCAAGCACCCCAACCTGCAACTTCATGAGAATGGACTCCTTTATACGAATGGTCGTGACCATGCCGTGACCTGGATGAACTCAGAAGTGAACGGCTATCCCGTAGTTCCACGTTCGGGTTATGTGGTTGAAATCAATGCACTTTGGTACAATGCTCTGCTCTTTAACGCCGAGATGCTGACATCATCAAACCGTACAAATGAGGCAGAAGAAAATACCCGACAAGCAGAACTGACGGGCAAGTCCTTCAAAAATGTTTTCTTGAACCAGCATGGGTATCTACTGGACTATGTGGATGAAGGCTACATTTCTTGGTCTGTTCGTCCAAATATGCTCATTGCCACCTCACTTGAGTATAGTCCGTTGACCACCCCTGAGCGCAAAAAAATCTTCGACATCTGTACCAAGGAATTGCTAACCCCCAAGGGCATGCGTTCCCTTTCTCCTAAGTCAGGCGGTTACAATCCAATTTATGCTGGTGGACAGGCACAACGCGATGCGGCCTACCATCAGGGCACCGTTTGGCCTTGGCTTTCTGGCTTCTATCTGGAAACCTGCCTGAAAATTTACAAGCGAAGCGGACTTTCGTGGGTGGACCGTTGCTTCATCGGTCTGGAAGAGGAAATGTTCTATCACTGTATTGGTACTTTGCCCGAACTGTTCGATGGCAACCCGCCATTCAGCGGTCGTGGAGCCATTTCGTTTGCCATGAATGTGGCGGCTGTACTGCGTGTGAATAAGGTGCTTTCTAAATTCTATAATTATTAAAAGACGGAGGACAAAGGATATGAAAGTTTTAATGTTCGGTTGGGAGTTTCCTCCTAAAATTTATGGTGGACTTGCTGTTGCTTCTTATGGCATTACAAAAGGAATGATTGAAGGCCAACCCGATGCAGAGATTACCTTTTGCCTTCCCAAACCCTGCGGCGAAGAAGAGAAGTTCCTGCGCATCATTGGCATGAACCAGGTGCCCATCGTGTATCGCGACCATGACTACGACTATGTGAAAAGTCGTATTCCCGACTACATGACCCCAGAAGACTACTACAACTTCCGCAACCACATCTATGCCGACTTTTCTTATATGAATGTCAACGACATGGGCTGCATGGAGTTTGCAGGTGGATATCCGGGCAATCTGCACGACGAAATTAACAACTTCTCCATCATTGCAGGTGTGGTGGCTCGTTCAGAGCAATTCGACATCATTCATGCCCACGACTGGCTCACCTATCCTGCTGGTGTGCATGCCAAGCTGGTTAGTGGTAAACCACTCTGCATCCATGTGCATGCTACCGACTTCGACCGCTCTCGTGGTAAGGTGAACCCCACGGTCTATTCGATTGAAAAGAACGGCATGGACCATGCCGACTGCATCATGTGCGTTTCAGAGCTGACACGCCAGACTGTCATTCGGGAGTATCATCAAGATCCGCTCAAGTGCTTTGCCATTCACAATGCCGTTTATCCTCTCCCGCAGGAGTATCTCGACATTCCGCGTGTGGATCATGGCAAGGAAAAAGTGGTCACCTTCCTTGGGCGTATTACGATGCAAAAGGGTCCGGAGTATTTTATTGAAGCTGCCGATTTAGTTTGCAAACGTTCCAAAAACATTCGTTTCTGCTTTGCAGGCTCAGGCGACAAGTATTGGGAAATGGTGGATTTGGCTGCTGCCAAAGGCATTGCTGACCGTGTCCACTTCCCCGGTTTCCAGCGAGGAAAGCAAGTGTACGAGTGCTACAAAGCGAGCGATGTGTTTGTTATGCCGTCGGTTTCCGAACCTTTTGGCATAGCCCCGCTTGAGGCCATGCAGTGTGGCACCCCCTCCATCATCTCTAAGCAGTCGGGATGTGGGGAGATTCTTGACAAAGTCATCAAAGTAGATTATTGGGACATCAACGCAATGGCTGATGCTATCTATTCCCTCTGCACCAATGAGGGATTGCACACTTATTTGCGCGACGAAGGTCTCAAAGAGGTGGCCGAAATCACTTGGGTGAAAGTGGGTCACCGCATTCGCAAGCTTTATGACGAGTGCATCTACAACGGAGGTTTCATTCATTAAAAATCCATAGCAACATGAAAAAGATTTGTCTTTATTTTGAGATTCACCAGATAATACATCTCAAGCGGTATCGTTTCTTCGATATCGGTCGCGATCATTATTACTATGATGATTACGAAAACGAACGTTCTATCAATGATATAGCAGAACGAAGCTATGTTCCCTCTCTTCAAACACTTATACAGATGTGTAAGGATAATCCTGAGTTTAAAGTGGCATTCTCCCTCTCAGGCGTAGGATTGGAGCAACTGGAGCTCCATGCACCTCAGGTGATAGACCTTTTGAAGGAAATCAATGCTACGGGACAGGTGGAGTTCCTTTGCGAACCTTACAGTCACGGCTTGGCATCCCTTGCCAACGAAGAGAGTTTTTCTGCAGAGGTGAAACGCATGAGCGATCGTATCAAGGAATTGTTCGGCAAGCGTCCTAAAGTGTTCCGTAACTCTTCGCTTATCTATAACGACGACATCGGTGCGCAAGTGGCAGCAATGGGTTTCAAAGGCATCCTCACGGAAGGAGCCAAGCAGGTGCTCGGATGGAAATCGCCCCATTATATTTATCATTGCGCTTCCGACCCACGTCTGAAACTGCTCCTTCGTGACATTAAACTCTCTGAGGACATTACGGAGCGCTTCTCGCGCCAGGACTGGTCTGAATATCCGTTGTTTGCCGATAAGTGGCTCGATTGGATTGCAGCTACACCTGAAGGTGAAGATGTCATCAACATCTTTGGTGAACTTGTCACCTTCGGCATCTTCCACCCGCTCTCCAGCAACATTCTTGAGTTTCTCAAAGCCATTCCCTTCTTGGCTAAGGAACGCGGCATAGGCTTTGCTCTGCCATCAGAACTGTGTGAAGAGAAAAGTGTGGGTGCTATTGAAGTTCCTTACAACATCTCATGGGTTGACGAGGAACGCGACACTTCTTGCTGGCTCGGCAACGTGATGCAGCGCGAAGCTTTCAACAAACTCTACAGCGTGGCTGATCGAGTGCGTGTTTGTGGTGACCGTCGCATCCAGATGGACTGGGATTCCCTTCAGGCATCCAACAACTTCCGTTTCATGACCACCAAGCCTGGCTATCAGTACCGTGGCATCTACGACAGTCCCTACGATGCCTTCACTAATTACATGAACATTCTTGGCGACTTTATCTCCCGTGTCAACAACCTTTATGGCGGTGCCGATAATGAAGAGATTGACGGACTCATCACCATGATTAAAAATCAGCAAGACGAAATCACGGCCAAAGACAAGGAGATTGAGCGTCTGCGCAAGAAGTTGGAGAAGTACAATCCCACTGAGCTGGAGGAGAAGCCTGTCAAGAAAGCCGCTGCTAAGAAGTCTGCCAAGAAAGTAGCAGATGTAAAATTGGAAGAAACTCCAAAGCCTAAGAAAACGCGAGCTAAGAAAGCAGCGCCTAAAGCAGAGTGAATTCATTTCTCAATGATAATCGCATAGGCTTCATCATTCCCTATAGGAAAATAAATCCATGAAGTTAACCCCGAAAGTTTTATTATACTTTCGGGGTTAACAGGATGATAACTCTTATTTATATGAGGATTGAGAGCACTGTGACATCTTTATCTAATAAATATCGTTGTAATTACACAAATGACGAAACGGACAATTATTTTAGGTTTGATTGCGCTGCAAAGTATGATGATGAAGGCGCAGTTCAGTGACCCGCGCGAGAAACTTAGTATTACGGCAGCCGTAGATGGTGCAACCAATACCGATTATCGTTGGAAAACAAATGAAGGACAGCTGTTAGAGGAAGGACGTCTGCAGCAAGGAGTCAACGCTCGCCTGAGGGTCAATTTGAAACTCATGGGCAGTAGGCAATTTTCTCTCTCTTTCAGCCCCTTCTACAATTTCAGCACACGCAATCTGAAAAGCGATGTTGCAGGCCCACAATTAAATTTACCTGTTCCCGATGCCCATCACCATTATGGTGGAGGGTTCACTGCCACCTACAACACTTTATGGCTACGAAAACCTTTCACGTTGATGGGAATGGTGACGGGCAATTTTTCGCAATACGGTTACGAAAACTTCTCGGCAATGGCAGGAGCCGTGTTTACTGTCACCCGCAACGCCAGCACCAATCTCTCCCTCGGTGCCATCTGTTTGTTAGGCACGTCGGTCAGATGGCCGCTCTATCCGTTCATTATCTATACTCATCGTTTTGATGAACACTGGAGCATCAGCTGTATGGAAACCAACAACTACCTCTACTATCAAGCTACACCCAAACTGCGCTATGCTATAGGCATGGAGATTGTCACCGACAAGATTTTCTTGCGCCCCAAGACACCCACTTTGCCCAAGAAAGCGGAAATCAGTGAACTCTCTGAGCGTTTCGGCCTGTTTGCCGACCTTCGTGCCACTCAAGAATTGTCGTTCAATTTGGGTCTTGGCATCACTGTACCTTTCTACAATCGTCTGCGTGAGAGTGGACACAACAAGACTTATATGCGCATGTACGACCATGCGAAGCCTTTCGTAAAACTGCAACTGAAATACAGCTTAAAGAAATCGGGACTTTGAAATGTGTGGGGACAAGGCAGTGATGTTTTAGGCACAATTGTCCAACTCAATAGGCCATCCAATACTTCCTTTCTTCATCACCCATCTTTTCAATAGCGTAACGGAGGGTGGTTCGGGACATCTCGCCAGCGTGCTGGTGGAGGAAATCACGTAAAAGTTCCATGTCAATTCTCTTTCCCATTTCCCGAAGCATCCACCCCACAGCTTTGTGCATCAAATCGTGCGGATGGCGCAAATGTGTTTCAGCATAGCGTAAACACCAGGAAGGGTCACCTTTTTTCGTTGTCATCCAGGTGCACACCATGCTCATGCGCTGCCGCCAAAGATTGTTGCTCTGTGCCAGTTCGTCAAGCATCTGTTGCTTGTCTGTTTTTATAGAAGTGGGCAGCAATAGCCAACTACCAAGGATGTAAGGTGCCGATAAGTCCACCAAATCCCAGTTGTTGGCTTTTTCTGCATATTGCAGATACATCATCACAATTTCGTCGCGCTTCTTGATGCTATCTTCATCATTCATCAACTTTCTCGTGCTCAATTTTTTGAATTTCTCTGCCATCATGAGCAGTCCACACAGTCGCACTTCGTGCCAGCGGCACATCAGTAACTGGGGTATTTCACAGAGTGGTGTGTCTGGAGCAGAAACCTTCACAATCTCTCGTGTCTGGGGAACTTTCAATCCTAAAAACTCGTCGCCCGAACCATATTCTCCCTCAGCGGTTTTGAAAAATCGCATCAGCACCTGCCGTTGCTCCTCATTTTGCTGCGATTCCATCCATTCGATAATATCCTTTGCTTTCATCATTTGTGGAGTACTGATTATGTATTTGCAACTACATCGGTTAACTTAATCATTACTTTGCAGTTTGGCTATGGCGAGCATAAAACTCATCGAAAGTGATAAACTCTTTTTGATGGTTTTTCAGCATTTTTATCAATCTGTCCAAGCGCTGCATCATCTGGCGGCCACTGTGATTTTTGATGATGAACGGCATTTTGAACTCAGGATGTTCTTTCAGGTCGTAAAACTCCCATGGATGGAAGTAGGTCACGAAATATCCATCTTGCTGCAGCGTATGGAGCACTAACCTGTGATAAAGGCTTTCCGGTAAATTGTGCAGCGCAAGCCAAAACAGAGGAAAGCGCAGCCAAGGAGTGACTGATGCGGGTATCTGCATCACTTTACCCTTCATGAACCATGTGCGTGGTTCCGTCAGGTGCATATATCGGCCTGGAATGAAAGCAGGGTTGAGCGACGAGTTATAGTGGTATCCCGCTTTTTCAATCTCTTCATCGCTGACGGGAAACATGCGTGGCTGGCGATAACCATATACCTGACGACCCGTCACATGCTCCACAATTTGTTTCGATAGAGCAAAATCCGTCTCCTTCGGCTGCCAGTGATCCACTCCGTGACAAGCCACCTCATGTCCCTCTCTCATGATGCGCTGCATGACCTCAGGGGCATGTTCTGCAAAGTTTCCAGTGCAGAAAAACGTGGCTCTTACACCATTCTGTTTCAAAACATCCAAAATTCGGTTAGTGCCGATGGTGCTAACTTTCATGCCATCTTCTAAAGAGAAATTGACACCATGTTCGCGTGGTACATCAAACTCTTCTGTGTCAAAACTTAGTAAAATCATATATCATTTCCTTTTTTATCCTAAATTCCGCAGCATTTAAGTTTAACTTTCTTTATAAGTTCCTGAGCAACAAAAAAGTTGCTCAGGATTTTGTCATGTCAGATTTTTCACTTACCTTAGTGCAGCAAATCAAGACAAGCAAAAATCGTCAATGACATGGCAAAGGTAATCATAAAATCTGAGAGAATCACTCCTTTTGGAGGAATATTTCCCGTGAGGGAGC
>CADAPC010000042.1 GCA_902789725.1 uncultured Bacteroidales bacterium | reverse complement strand
AATAGGATGACAGGGGGCTTGGAAATGCTCTTAGTCCCTGGATTTGCAGATTAAAAAGCAAGTTCAGAGCGGGGATTCATGTTTAGCGGACAGTAATAATTCATAAAAAGCTTTTAAGTCTTCGCTGATGGGGTTTTTGTCGTTAAACGACTCTGGCACCAGGATGGCCATCGCCTGTGGAAGGCTCAAACCACTCATCACCAAAAACTCGAACACGTTGTCCAAACTGGCCGAGTCGCTCATGTCTTCTTGCAGAATGGGGTGAATGTCCTTGATGTTGCCCAGTGCAGGGGAGGAGAGCACGCTTTCGCGAGCTTTCATCCAGCCACGGTTGCCACGCACTGTGTTGATTTCGCCGTTGTGGCACAGGTAGCGGAAGGGCTGAGCCAACTTCCACTTTGGGAACGTGTTGGTTGAGAACCTTGAGTGCACCAATGCCAATCCGCTGGTGAAGTAGTCGTTACTCAGGTCGAGGAAATAGCGTCTGAGTTGCCCTGATGTCAGCATGCCCTTGTAGATGATGTTTTTGCTGGAGAGTGAGCAGATGTAAAAGTCTTCATCGGCAATGCGGTTCTCGATTTTCTTGCGCACCTTATATAATATACGTTCAAACACAGGCAAGTCCTCATCGCTCACACCTGTCACGAACATCTGCTTCATGTCGGGCTCTACCTGCCGTGCACCTGCGCCCAGTGCCTCGCTGTTGGTGGGCACATTGCGCAAGTGCATCAGTTGTAGGCCTGCACGCTCAATTTCCTCAATCATGATAGAGAGAATCTCGCTCTGCCGCTTTTCTTCCTTGGGCAAGAACACCAACCCCGTTCCGTACTTTCCCTTTTCGGGCACGGGAATGCCTTGCAGCAGGATGAACTCATGCGGAATCTGCACCATGATGCCTGCACCGTCGCCTGTCTTGTCGCGGGTTTCTGCACCTCGATGTTCCATGTTTTCCAGCACCCTGAGCGCATTGTCAACCAGTTCGTGGCTCTTGCCTCCATGAATGTTAACGACCATTCCCACACCACAAGCGTCGTGCTCATAGTCGGCACTGTACAATCCTTGATAGTCTTTCACCAAAGAGTCATGTCTTACCATAGTTTTTCGTGTTTTATGTTTGTATTTATAGTCGCTTTGTGTTATTTTGTCTGCAAAGTTATGAATTTAATTTCATTTTATTGCAAACTTTTGAGAAATAATTTCGTTTTAATATGAAATTTACCGAAAATGCTGTCATTTTGTATATTGCTTCGTGCTTAAACGCAATCTTTTTGCAGAAGCCAATCACTTTAGCGATGTTTTAAGAAATGATTCAAGTCTCTGAGGTACTTTTCTCCAAAATTATGATAAAGCAAATACCTTACCTAAATGTCTTTTGGGGAATGAATGTTCTTATGTTGTCGATTATTTTGTGTAACTTTGTGTTCAAAATTATAATTTCCGTGCAGTCTTTTTGGAAAAGTGGTATCTATGTCAGTAGAGGCAGCGTGTTTTCGATGGACATAGAACAACTCATAGAAAGAGGGCGACAAGGCGATGAGACTGCTTTTGAAAGCCTATATAGGGCATATCACCGACAAATGGCGGGGATATGCCAACGCATCGTAGGCAATCGTCAAGTGGCAGAGGAATTAGCACACGATGCATTTCTGCTGGCCTTTGCCAAGATGGATCAACTGCATAACCCCGGTCGTTTTGAGGCATGGCTGACAAGTATTACAACCAATGTTGCCCGACGCTATATGCAGCGACATCATGATCCCGCAATGCTTTCGCTTTCCACTCTCTCAGAAGAAGAACTTCCTGGGGAACCTATTCCAACAGATGACAAGCCGTTACCAACTATGGCAGAACTGATGGCGGCTGTAGATGCGCTGCCCCACGGCTATGGGCAAGTGTTCAAATTGGCAGTCATCCAAGAAATGTCGCACAAGGAAATTGCTGAAATCCTTGGGATTGCAGCCCACTCTTCATCGTCACAGCTGTCACGGGCAAAGAAGATGTTGCAGAAGTCACTTGCACAGTATTGGCTGTTGTGGCTCATGCCACTTGTGTTGCCTTTGGCCATTTATCTTTACAAAACGGGAAAGACCACTGACGTACAGCAACCAATAGTAACAAAACAAGAACATATTACACCTAATACAAAGCATGATGATGAAGGTACTCCGATGATAGAGCAAGGAATTCCTGTCATTCCAAAAATTGCTACACAGGAAATAGCCATTGTTCCTATCAAAGATGTACCAGTAGATAGTCTTGCTCCTGCAGACACAATCCATCATGCTGGCGAAGAAACAGAACGCACCGACACAACAACCATCTTGCACAACAACAAACCGCTGCCCGATTTGCGTCCGGACAAAGATACACATATTGCCGATTTTGCCCCAGAAAAGTCCACAGAGATTAAGGACAGGCAGAAGTGGTCTGTAGATTTGGCATACACAGGTAGTATGGGTGAACAGGATGCTAATCGTCCGTTTATATTCACAGAGAAGGAGATGACGGATATAATAAGTGAAGTTCCACCTATCCGCTCTTTCGACAAATGGAGCGACTATGCCGAAGCACTGCAGAGCGGGACGCTGGATGTCGATTACAAGACGTATCAAACCCTGCTGAAGATTGCCCAAAACAACGCTTCTCAGCCTGGCAGGGACATGATTGAGCGTAAGACTCACCATTACATGCCAATCACTTTCTCCTTGGCCTTGAAGTACAAACTAAACAACCGCTTTGGTTTAGAGACAGGCTTGAGTTATAGCTGGCTGAAGTCAGAGTCCGAAATAGGCACAGGCGGGAACGCCATCCATGAGCAGCAGACCATCCATTACCTTGGCATACCGCTGAAGGGATCTTATAATATATATAATGTTAGGCGATGGTGTCTTTACGGAAGTTTTGGCACGAAGTTGGAGATACCTGTCTATGCTCCGTTCAGTACAAGCTATTTCGTGAATGGTATGAAAGAACAGGAAGAAAAGACTACGCTCCATGCTCCGCTCCAGTGGTCGATAGGAACAGGCATTGGTTTGCAGTATAACCTCACATCTAACATCGGCTTCTTTGCTGAGCCAAGTCTGCATTACTATATTCCGACGGGAAGCGACATCGAGACCTATCGCACGCAGCATCCATTTATGTTCTCGCTGCCATTAGGAATCCGCATCACATGGTAGTTACTTAGTCAAACTTAAAAACAATCAAAAAAATGAAAAGACAATTTCTGATTTTAGCAGTCACTCTGCTTTCTGCGACTTCGTCAGAACTATGCGCTCAACACAATTGGGCGATGGCATTTGTTGAAAAGGGACAAGACATTCCAACTGTTGTGGAGTATCATAGTGCCCAAGAAACAGCTGAGAACGGGATTGTGTATAATCGTATCTTTGATGATAGCTATCGTATCAGAGGTGAAGCTTATAATCCCGTCAAGCTACAGTATGGTTACAGATGGACAGACAAAAAAATGTTCCTCTATGATTTCGAGAAGCAGGAAGAGACCCTCGCCTTTGACTTCAATTTATCTGAAGGTGATCATTTCACAACATACAATGACATGGAATGGGAGATTGAATCCGTCAAAGATACGCTTGTAAACATATCTTTTTGTGCCAAGGGAGAAAGTGTCTCAAAAAGACTATTGACAGCAAGGACACTTGATGGCAAACTCACGGACAAATGGTTAGAAGATTTCGGCTCATTCACTAATCTTTTCATGATTAGCAGTATGGAGAATGTGGAATGTTCACAAACGCTGTGGATGGAATACGCTATGGGTGAGTATCTTGCGCGGGAAATCTGCACTGGCCCGATATTCGGCCATGATACTGGATGGCTGGATGGGGCTTTCGAGGCTTCAGTCATGCCATACACAGTATGTACATATAATAACGGACAGTTGATAATCGAGGATGTCCAATTGTGGTATGAACATCGCGATTACATCTGCTTTTATCGAGAGGGAGATGACATCTATAAAATTTATAGCTGGGAATTAGAGCCACATGGGGACTTTGGAAATTCTGCATTGCGAAGGGATGCTATTACATTCAATGGATTGCCAGTGCCATCAAGTGGGAAATACACAATCTATTGGAACGACAAAGAATACACCACAGGGATAAGGAACGTAAATACTTCTTCTCAAACTAAAGATAGAGTGTATGACCTTCAAGGACGAAGATTGTGGTCTCAACCTACAAAGGGTATTTATATTATGGATGGAGAGAAAGTGTATGCGAAGTGACATAAAAACAAGGTTCTGGTGTATTGCATTTCTTACTTTTATAGGCATGGATATTAACGCGCAGAGCGGCAATAGCTATTCCACAATGCTCATGGCGACGGAAATATGTGTGGCGAACATCGACCAAACGATTGATTACTCGAATAACTATGGCGGTTGGGTTGAGTTATACAATCCGACCGCTACGAGTGTATCGTTGGATGGGTGGTATATAAGCGATGATTCAGAAATACTGACAAAACATCGTCTGTCAGGCTATGGTATGCTAAAGCCCGGATGTTATCAGTGCGTTTTCTTTGACCATAATGCGATAGATGGAGAATATGGTCCTGAAGCATCAAAACAAGTGAGATTCAAGCTAAACAGAAATGGCGGTATGTTGTATCTGTCGAAGAATGGAAAGGATGTGGACTTGACCTTTACCTACCCGGAGTCCGTACCCCGCTGTAGTTATGCAAGGACAAGACTTGATTCTGATGAGTGGTCGTATTGTAGCATGCCTACTCCTGGTAGTGCCAACGCTGGCTTTTTCGCACAGGAGTCTTTGCCTGTACCAGAGGTTGACAGCGATTCCAAACTCTTCACATCAAGCTTTGATGTACATGTGCAGATACCTTCTGGAACCACTCTCCGCTACACAACGGATGGCAGTACCCCAACGCTCACGAACGGGACAATAAGTACCAACGGAATCTTCTCTGTCTCGAAGACCACCGTACTACGTTTGCGGTTGTTCTCTGACGACAAACTTCCAAGCGGTGTTGTCACGCGCACATATATTTATAAGGACAGAGACTACTATCTGCCCATTGTCGCAGTTGCCACAGACCCACGCAATCTCTATGACAACATGATTGGCTGTTATGTGGATGGAAAGAACGGCGTTGCAGGAAGAGGGGCTGAAGGAAAGTCCAATCTGAATATGGACTGGGAGCGTCCGGTTAACTTCGAGTATCTGACGGCAGACGGAACTATGCTTATCAATCAAGAGACAAGTTTTGAAGTGGCTGGCGGATGGAGCCGTCATTTCAAGCCAGCCTCGTTTAAGGTACAGGCCAAAAAGCTATATGACGGCAATGGGCATTTTCCCAACTCTCCTTTCGCTGCCAAGCCATACAATGAGTATAAGCAACTGTTGATTCGTAATGGAGGCAACAATAATCGGACTGATGGCGGACCTCGTATCAAAGACGCTATCACCCAACAGGTGTTGACGACAAGCGGCTTCTATGTCGATGCACAAGATTTTCAGCCTGCTCATGTGTTTATCAATGGCAAGTATTTAGCCATGATGAATGTTCGGGAACCGAGCAATCGGTTTCATGGTGCAGCAAACTATGGCTACGATGATGACGAGATTGACGGCTTTGAGTACAGTAGTGGAAGTTACCATCAGAAAGGCGGTACACGTGAGGCTTTCGACAGGATGATTCAATCGTCATACTATGCTGATACTGACGAAGGATATACTCGTGTGGCAGAGGTACTGGATATCGACGAATTTGTGCACTATATGGCAGCGATATGTTACACGGGCACAGGTGACTGGGTGCTAAACAATAACAACGTGAAAGGCTATCGATGGCAAGATGACGGCAAGTTCCACTTCGTGTTCTTCGACCAAGACCTGACCTGGGAAAACACTAACAACGTGGAATATTTGGATAACAACGAAATCATATATCTCTATCGCAATCTAAAAGAAAACAGCAAATTCCGCCAACTGTTTGTGACGGCATACTGTATTCTTCATGGAAGTATATACACTCCTGAACGATGCCAGTTCATTGCAGACAGCATTTGTTCCTTGGTGAAGGATGCTCTGTCATTTGACAACCGCTATACAGCAACCACCTATCGTAAGTTGCAACAAACCATGTGGGACGAGAGCCACAGAACGGCTCGCATACAATCTCTGATGAAATCCTATTCCCTTTCAAATAAGATAGAAGTGAACTTAGGTACAAACTGCCCTTTCGCCCGGATTCAGATAAGTGGCATAGAAGTTCCCTTCGGAAAGTTTTCTGGTGTGCTCTTTGCTCCTGTCTCTATCTCTACTAATGCTGCTGAAGGCTACCGATTCACAGGTTGGAGAGACCAAGCGGGCAAATGGTTGAGCAATGATAAAGAATGCCAAATCACAAAGAGTGGTGAATATACGGCAGTATATGAGAAAACAGAGGAAGATGTGTCACCCATCTGCATCAACGAGATTAGTGCCGCCAATGACATCTATGTGAATGACTACGGCAAACGCGCTGACTGGATAGAGCTATACAATAGAAGCCAAGAAGCCATTGATGTGGCGCAGTGGCTTTTTAGTGTTGATGAAGATGAACAGGGCAAATATCAGATTGAAGCAGGGGGCGAGGTAAACACCATCATACAGCCGGGTGGCCATTTGATAGTGTGGTGCGACGGCAAACCTTCTATATCCGAACTGCATCTGCCTTTCAAATTGAAGAATGTCGATAACCGTCTTTTGGTCCTGCAATCGTCAGATGGGCGATGGAGAGATTCTCTATGCTATGACACACATTCAGCGAAAGAAACCGTTGGGAGATACCCGGACGGAGGAAGCGATTGCTGGAAATTCTATCATCCGACCATTGGGACTCACAACACGCAGACTTCCTACGACTACAGGAGAGGTACAACGCCGAATGCTATTATTTCTCAGACCCTTCCAGACGAAATAGAGAGTGTCAGCTATTACACCATCAGTGGAGTACGTGTCTTTCACCCAGCAAGGGGTGTACATATCAAAGTGGTACGATATAAGGATGGTCATACCGTGCAAAGCAAGGTCAGCGTTAGATGAACGGGCGAATGTCTGCCCTGATAAGGGCATTCCAAAAAAGTTTGGTTCGCTCTGCGAAAACCTTTAGCTCGACGGAGTCAAATCAAAATATTATTGATATCAGAAGATGATGGTATCCTACATCCTTCCGGTGGCAAGCTCTCTGTCAAGATAACTGAAGACGTAAACAGGACTCTGGAAATAGAGTCCTGTTGCAGGATCCGTCAATTTAGCGTATGTCTCAGAGTTATAAACAGTGTCAAGCGCTTCATGAAGCGACACCCCACGTTCTTCCATCAACATCAGTACGAGGTCGCGTACAGTGCATTCGTTCATATAATCTATTGTACTCATAGGCGCCTTAGCATCTGAATGGCTTTCTCGCTTCCAAAGAAATACTGAAAAGTGATGCCTTTCATGTATTTCAGGCGTTCGAGAAAGGTTTCCATGTTGATATTCTGCTCAATGACATTACGGATTTGAGCCCCTACCTTGTCATTTGCAATAGGGCCATATACGACATCGTAGTCATGGATGTTGATGGTATTTTTGTTCTGTCGGTTGGCGAGGATGAATGTAGCCCAATCTTTGGTATAGCCATCAAAATGCCTGAACCGCAAAGTTCCATCGTTCAGATGAACCTCGTCGAAGTCGTAACTTTGAACAATGGATTGACCACCCAACAGTTGTACCTTGAACTTAGCCATTGCCTCTGCTTGTGCCTCTGAATCTGACAGATAGAATCCACAACCGAAGTCCTTGCCGCGCCGGGATTGGTTCAGATCAATAGCCTGGAAATCCGTGTTTGTACCATGATAGAGTGTCATGCGAGCGCCCCTCCATGACGCTGGCAGTAACTTGCCATATTTTGCACCATGTCCTCAAAACTTTGGGTATGAGCAATGTTGTACTGCTCATCCAGAAAGTCAATAGCCTTGTAGCGGCTCAGGTAGCGATAAGCCTGCACCGCCGACAGACCGAAATGTTGAGCGAACTCGCTGATGAAAATGACGATGTATTCTGCTTTGTTTTGAGTCTCTTGTGGCATAATGTATCTTCCTTTTACATAAGAATCCGTTGCAAAAATACTAAAAAGAATCCTAAATGAATTAAGAATCTCCGAAAATGTTTAATGGCAATGCAAAAATAGCAGCACTCTGTCAATTTTTTATCTTTGAAACGGCATAAAATAAAGAAAAAACATGAGCAGTCTACTTCGTTTATGTTTTAGAGAAAGATTTTGGAATGATTTTATAAGATCTCTGCCCTGATAAGGGCATCTTCCTTAACCAAAAATTTTTTGCAATGATGAAGTATCAAAAAGGGATGCCGAACCTAAGTGGAACAGCATCCCTTGGAATGATGTTATGTAGGCTTAATTACTCTGCTGAGTAGTCAATCTTGCTCATGCGCACGTAGGTGGCGTAGCGGTGCTGTGCTGCCTTCTTGGCTGCGTCGAAGAGTTCCTGAGCCTCGTTGGGACATACCTTCTTGAGAGAGAGGTAGCGAACTTCGCCGTCGAGGAATGCCTGGAAGTTGTCCCAGTTGGGAGCCTTGCTGTCGAGCTGGAATGGGTTTTTGCCCTGCTCGGCGAGACGTGGGTCGAAACGCCAGAGGTGCCAGTAACCACACTCCACAGCCTTAGCTTCTTCTGCCTGGCTCTTACCCATGCCGCCTTTGGCTTTGAGACCGTGGTTGATACATGGAGCGTAGGCAATGACGAGTGATGGACCAGGATAAGCCTCTGCTTCACGAAGTGCCTTGAGGCACTGTGCGTTGTCGGCACCCATGGCCACCTGAGCCACATAGACATAACCGTAGGTTGACTGCATGAGACCGAGGTCCTTCTTGGTGATGCGCTTACCGCCTGCAGCGAACTGAGCGATGGCACCGATAGGAGTGGCCTTTGAAGACTGACCACCTGTGTTGGAGTAAACCTCGGTGTCGATGACGAAGATGTTGATGTCCTCGCCCGATGCAAGTGCGTGGTCGAGACCGCCGTAGCCAATGTCGTAAGAAGCACCGTCACCACCGATAATCCACTGGCTGCGCTTTACGAGGTAATGAGAAAGCTCAGAGAGCTGCTTGCAGATAGGACAGCCGTTGTTCCGACCTGCCTCGATGGCTGGAGCGAGTTTGGCTGCTGCTGCCTTCGATGCGTCGGCGTTGTCCTTGCCAGCAATCCACTCTTCAGCGGCTGCCTTGAACTCGGCAGGAGTACCTTCCTGAGCGCAAGCCTCGTTGAGAAGAGCTACGATGCGGGCACGCATCTTCTTGTTGGCGATGGCCATACCAAGACCGTATTCGCAGAAGTCCTCGAACAGAGAGTTGGACCATGCTGGACCCTGACCCTTGGCGTTCTTGGTGTATGGAGTAGATGGGATGGAACCTGAGTAGATGGAAGAGCAACCTGTTGCGTTGGCCACCATCTGACGGTCGCCGAAGAGCTGAGAAATCAACTTCACGTAAGGAGTTTCGCCGCAACCAGAGCATGCGCCTGAGAACTCGAAGAGTGGGGTGGCGAATTGGCTCACACGCGGATTGGCCTTGTAGTCGATGAGGTCTTGCTTGCTGGCCACGTTCTTCACGCAGTAATCCCAGTTCTTTGCCTCGTCGAGTTCGCCCTGCAGGGGCACCATCTTGAGAGCCTTGTTGCCCTTCTTGCCAGGACAAACGTCCACGCAGTTGCCGCAACCAAGACAGTCCATGACGCTCACCTGCATGCGGAACTTCATGCCCTTGAGCTGAGCTGGAGCCAGCATGTCGAGCTTAGCAGCGTCGATGCCAGCGGCTTCCTTCTCGTCCATGACGAATGGGCGGATGGCAGCGTGAGGACAAACGAATGCACACTTGTTGCACTGGATACAGTTCTCTGAATCCCAAGTGGGGACGAAGGCCGACACACCGCGCTTCTCGAAAGCGGCAGTGCCCTGCTCCCACATACCGTCCTCGTAGCCCTTGTAGGCAGAAACGGGAAGGAGGTCGCCGTTCTGTGCGTTGATAGGACGCACGAGTTTGTTGATGAATTCTGGGTCGTCGTTAGCCTCTACAGGATCGGCAGGAAGATTCTTCCATGCTGGGTCAACGTCGAGTTTCTTGTACTCACCACCACGGTCAACAGCAGCGTAGTTCATGTTCACGACATCCTCACCCTTCTTACCATAAGACTTCACGATGGCCTTCTTCATCTGCTCAACAGCGAGTTCCACAGGAATCACCTCTGTGATGCGGAAGAATGCTGACTGAAGGATGGTGTTGGTGCGGTTGCCCAGACCAATCTCCTGTGCAATCTTAGTTGCGTTGATATAGTAAACGGTGATGTTCTTCTCAGCGAAGTACTTCTTCACATTGTTGGGCAGGAAGTTGACGAGTTCCTCACCCTCGAAGATGGTGTTGAGGAGGAACTGGCCGTTCTGACGCAGACCGCGAAGCACATCGTACATGCGGAGGTAAGCCTGCACGTGGCATGCCACGAAGTTAGGAGTCTTAATCTGATAGGTAGAACGGATGGGTGTGTCGCCGAAACGAAGGTGTGAGCAAGTGAAACCACCTGACTTCTTCGAGTCGTAAGAGAAGTAAGCTTGGCAATACTTGTTGGTGTTGTCACCTATAATCTTCACTGAGTTTTTGTTGGCACCTACAGTACCGTCAGCGCCAAGACCGAAGAACTTAGCCTCGAAGATGCCTTCGCCGCCGAGTGCCATCTCCTCTTCGATGGGGAGAGAACGGAAGGTAACGTCATCGACGATACCCACGGTGAAATGGTTCTTTGGCTCAGGAAGTTCAAGGTTCTTGTAAACGGTGAGAATCATCGTAGGAGTTACGTCGGCAGAACCGAGACCATAGCGGCCGCCCACGATGAGAGGAGCGTTCTCCTGGCCGTAGAAGGCATCCTTCACGTCAAGGTAGAGAGGTTCGCCGTTAGCACCAGGCTCCTTTGTGCGGTCGAGCACAGCAATGCGCTTCACTGTCTTTGGAACAGCAGCGAGCAGACGCTCTACAGAGAATGGGCGATAGAGGTGAACGCTCACCATACCATACTTCTTGCCGTTGGCATTGGCGTAGTCGATAGCCTCGCGAGCTGCCTCTGTAGCCGAACCCATCAGGATGATGACGTCGGTGGCATCAGCGGCACCATAGTATGTGAATGGCTTGTACTCACGACCTGTAATCTTAGAGATTTCAGCCATGTATTTTTCCACTACAGCGGGAACCTCCTCGTAGAAGGGGTTGCAAGACTCGCGGTGTGCGAAGAAGGTCTCGGGGTTCTCAGCCATACCCTTTGCCTCGGGATGCTCTGGAGAGAGGGCACGAGAACGGAACTCAGCCACCTTGTCCATCGGCACGAGAGGACGGATGTCTTCCATGTCCATCTCCTCAATCTTGTGATATTCGTGAGAAGTGCGGAAACCGTCGAAGAAGTTGATGAATGGAACGCGAGTCTCCAGTGCTGTCAAGTGAGCAACTGCAGAGAGGTCCATCACTTCCTGCACAGAACCTTCGCAAAGCATGGCGAAACCTGTCTGACGGCAAGCCATCACGTCGCCGTGGTCGCCAAAGATACAGAGTGAGTGGCTGGCAACGGTACGAGCTGACACGTGGAACACCGAAGGAAGCAACTCGCCTGCAATTTTGTACATGTTAGGAATCATCAGCAGCAAACCTTGCGATGCCGTGAATGTGGTGGTGAGAGCACCAGCCTGGAGCGAACCGTGAACAGCACCTGCTGCACCAGCTTCAGACTGCATTTCCTGTACAAGGACTGTGTCGCCAAAGAGATTCTTGCGACCAGCAACAGCCCACTCATCCACATGCTCAGCCATTGGAGACGATGGAGTGATGGGGTAGATGGCAGCTACCTCGGAGAACATGTAGGCTATATGAGCCGCAGCGGTGTTGCCATCACAAGTAACAAATTTCTTACTCATAATAATTAACTATAATATAATAAATGTATGATATTTGATGTAGTTAGTCGTGTGCTCTGGAGCGCATTGTCAATAGAGGAATCCGAATATCCACAGCGGAATTTGGTTCCCATCGCCGATGTCGCATTGGTTGACGGCATAAAGCGACTTTGCCTTGCTCTTCAGTTTTGTACTGTGTTCGGCAATCTTGAATTCCAGTTGCTCGTCCACCAGGAAGGAGCAGAGATTGCCATGCTTGTTCACCTTATGGTCTTTCCAAAGCGTGTTGCAGAAGAATGTCTCCAACACATCGTGCTCGTCGAAACAGCGGGGATAGAAGCTGTACATCAGGTTGGAGTTGTGGAGCAGCACACGAGCTGGCTTCTTGGGAAATTCGTCGCCTTTTCCATAAATCATGTTGACCAGCCGAGCTTCTTCCAGGTACTTGATGTAGTGCATCACTGTGGCGCGGCTCATGCCCAGTTCCTGTGCCAACTGGCTCACATTGGGCACACTGCTGCCACTGGTGGTGAGCATGTAGAAAAGTTGCTTGATTTTTGCCAGATATTTCAGTTCAATCTGCTTCACCAACAGGATGTCCACCTCAATCATCATGTTCATGTTCTTCAGCAGGTTCTCGCTGTAGTTTGCCTTGTCGAGGAAGAAGGGGTAGAATCCGTGGTGCAGGTAGGCCTGGAAATACTCTCGCGGATTGACCTTTTTGTAAATCTCTGTGGCAATCTGGCGATGATTGGATATGATTTCCTGAAGCGTGTAGGAACGCAGTTGCAAGCCTGTGGAAAGGTTGAGAAATTCGCGGAAGGAGAAGCCTCGCAGGTTGTAAGATTGCACAATGCCGTTGAGTTCAGGGTTTTCTTCCTTCAGCCGCATGACGGGCGAGCCAGTGAAAACGATTTTCAGCCCCGGGTAGCGGTCATAGCATTCGCGCAGTTGTGTGCTCCAGTCGGGCTGTTTGAACACCTGGTCGATGAGCAGCACCTTGCCGCCAGAGTGGTAGAACTCGCCTGCAAATTCAGCAATGCCGATGTTTTGGACGTAAAAGTTGTTAGTGTTGATGTACAGACACGAATGGTCGTAAGGGGAAAAATGCTCCTTGGCATACTGCAAAAGGAACGTGGTTTTTCCTACGCCGCGAGCACCCTTGATGCCAATCATTCTGTCTTTCCAGTTGATCTCGTCCATCAGGTCACGACGCACGGGAGCTTTCAAATGCTCTACTAAATAAGCATGTGTCCGGAAAAAGGATTCCATAAGTTGATTTTTATTTTTAGGATGTCATTAACTGCTTTGAGTTAAAGGGAACTTTTGTGGTCACAATGAAGCAAAAAAATGCAGATGTGATGAAATTCTGTGCAAAAGTACGACTAATTTTTGTAAAATGCAAACTTGACTTTACAAAAATTAGTTTCTTTAAGAAAAAAAAAGATTTCAAGTCCCTTTTATTCCGAAAACGGCAAGTTTTTGGGCGGTTTGGAATGGATTTTCGGGTTGGATGTCCAGTAAGTACCAAGGGAGTACCTCGCATGTACCTCGCTTCGTATGGAGCGAGGGTAATAGCGACTGAATAGCAGGACAGATTTTGGGTAAAATGGTAGGTTTGTCAGAAATTCCAGATGGGACCATTTCCATGTCCGATGTGCAAATGTCTGCTGTGAAGTATAGCGGTAGCAACAAAGTCCTTGGCTTGCCTTACAGCGTCTTCGAGTGAATAGCCTTGTGCCAAATGTGACGCGATGGCCGAGGACAAGGTGCAGCCTGTGCCATGCAGGTTTTTCGTTTCAATCTTTGTGCCTGGATATTCCATCACGCTGCCATTAGTGAGGAAAAGGCGGTCGTTCACCTCATTCCCTTTAGTGTGTCCTCCCTTCAGAAGGACATGGGTGGCGTATTGCTTTGCAAGTTCTGCGCCAGCTTGTCTGTAGGCAGTTTCATCCTCTAACCGATGGCCCAAAAGCTGCTCAGCCTCAGGAATGTTGGGCGTGATGAGGAAGCAAAGCGGGAGAAGGTGCTGCTGTACATACACCATGCAGTCGGCTTCCATCAGGCGTCGGCCACTGGTTGACACCATGACGGGGTCATAGACAATGGGGATTCGGTGGCCGCTTTCTTGCAGTTTCTCTTGCAGTATATCGACAATTACTCTTGCAACTTCGCCATTTGGTATCTGACCTATTTTGATGCACTTAACATCAAAGTCTTCAAGTACTGCTTTTAGTTGTGAAGCCACTGTCTGCTTAGGCACCGGCATTGTGTCCTGCACGCCCAGTGTGTTTTGTGTGGTGAGAGCCGTAATGACTGTTGCGCCATAACACCCTAAGGCGGTCATGGTCTTCAGGTCTTGCTGAATGCCGGCACCAGCCGAAGGGTCGCTGCCAGCTATGCTTAATACTATTTCCATGCGTCTCCTAAAATCATGGCTCCTCCAAAGCCCATTTTTTCAATGATGTGAAGTCGGTCGAAAGTGATGCCTCCCAAAGCCATCACCCGATGGTCGATGATGCCCTCCAGGCAAGCCTGTTCCAGTTCTTGTGCAGAGAAAGCCGCCTTGTAGCCTTGCTTGGAAATGCTGTCGAAGATGGGGCTAAGGCTGAGGTAGGCAAAAGGTTGCTTTTTCTTTTCAGCCAGTTCGTCCAACGAATGGCACGAAATGCTTGTTTTCCCCGTCCATCCATCGGGTGGCAGAGGGTTGCGGCTGTTGAGGTGGATGCCTCGCAGCTGATATTGCAGGGCCAATTCGTGATAATCGTGCAGCACCAGGCGTTGGTGAAGTTCTTGAGGAATAGCTTGGATGAGCCTTTCCAATGCTTCGCGCGACGAATGGGGCTTGCGCACATGCAGCAGATTCACATTTCCCTGGTGGAGCAGCTGAGCAATGCGTTCAGCCTCTCCATCAAAGAATTGGGGTAGGGTGATGACAATGGTGGTCATGCGAGTTTTCCGAATAAATCGAACGATGCGTCCCAGTCTTTCCATACAGGTTCGCGTCCTAATTCCTTTAGTCGCTGATTGATTACCTTGGCGGTGCGTTCGTCACTGACGGTGAATTGTTCCAGTGCCTGGGGGTAGGTGTGGTAGCCTCCCGGATTCACCTTGCTTTCGGCCGACATGGTTGTGACGCCCAGTGTGCACATGTGGTCGCGTATGTAGGCCGGCTCGCGAGTGGAGTAGGAGATATCTACATCGTGGTCGAAGATGCGCATGGCAAAGGTGGCTTGCGCCAGTTCGCGGTCGGTCATGTAGCAGTTGGGGTGGAACCCTTCGTTTTGTGCAGGTCGCATGCGTGGGAAGTTCACTGAGTATTTGGTTCTCCAGTAGTGCTTCTGCAGGTAGCGCAAGTGGTGCGCCATCATGGTCACGTCCGTTCGCCATTCCTTCTCCAGCCCAATCAACACACCCATGCCGATGGAGTGAACTCCAGCTTGCCCCATGCGGTCGAACCCGTCGCATCGCCACTCAAAACGGCTCTTCATGCCTCGGGGGTGGTAGAGGTTGTAGTGCGCTCTGTTGTAGGTTTCCTGAAAGCAGATGACTCCGTTGAGTCCATGGTGAGTGAGTTCTTTGTAGTCTTCAGCCGACAAGGGCATTACCTCAATCTTGATGTTGGAGAAATACTTCTTGGCAATGTCGATGGCCTTGGCAAGGTAAGGAACTCCGGCTTTGGCTGGGTTCTCGCCTGTGACGAGCAGAATGTTTTCGAAGGGTGCCAATTGTTTGATGGCTCGATATTCGTCTTCAATCTGTTCGGCGGTGAGGATGGTGCGCGCCATAGGGTTTTCGCGATGGAAGCCGCAATAGACGCACGAGTTGGAACAAGAGTTGGTGATATAAAGCGGAATGAACATCGACATGGTTTTGCCAAACCGCTCTTCTGTGTATTTTCTTGACAGACGTGCCATTGTTTCAAGATAAGGCTCTGCTGCAGGCGAGAGCAAAGCCATAAAGTCGTTTACGTCGCAGTGTGCCTTCGTGAGTGCTCGCCTCACATCGGTGTCAGTCATCGAGGCAATCCGTTGGGTTGTTTCATCCCAGTTGAGTTTCTTTAGTTCGTCTGAAAACATAATCTATTTCTTTTTGCTGCAAGGCTGGAAGGCATATTCTTCCAGCCGTGTGATGGAAGGATGCTGTCCGCAGAGGGCGCATTCTTCATTTTTTTGAAAGTCGAACCGCTGCCAATTCATGGTGAGGGCATCGAACGTGAGCAGGGCATTGAAAAGAGGCGTACCCACTCCTGCCAGGCACTTGATAGCTTCTGTGGCTTGAACAGTACCCAACATACCGGCAATGCTGCTCAGCACTCCCACGGTGGCGCAAGTTTCCACTTCAGAAGGGGCAGGTGGTTCAGGAAAGAAGCATCGGTAGCAAGCTGTGCCCGGCTTGTGGGTCATTACCTGCCCACTGTATCGGTTGATGCCTCCTGAGCAAAAGGGTTTGCCGAGTAGTACACAGGCATCGTTGATCAGGTATTTGGCTGAGAAATTGTCTGTGCCGTCAATCACGAAGTCGTACGGACGAATGAGTTCCATTGCATTATCTTCGCTGAGGAACACGTCGTGCTTGACGATGCTGATGTCGGGGTTGATGGCTGTGAGCTTCGCTTCAGCCGAATCGACTTTTGCCCGTCCCACATCGGGGGTGGTGTGGATGACTTGGCGTTGCAGGTTGCTCAAGCTCACCACGTCGCCATCTATCAGGCCGATGCATCCCACGCCGGCCGCAGCGAGATATAACGATGTGGGCGAACCCAATCCGCCTGTGCCCACAATGAGCACTTTCGATTGCAGCAAGCGTTCTTGGGCTGCTTGTCCAAAGCCGTCTAACAGAAGATGCCGGCTGTAGCGTTGCTTTTGTGTGTTGCTGAGTCCCATCGTCATTTCAGTTTGCGGAGGTCGTGTGTCAGCTTGGCAGCGCAAAAGTTGGGACCACACATGGTGCAGTACTCCCCATCGGTGTGTCCTGCCTCCTCAAAGTATTGGAGCGAACGCTCGGGGTCGAGCGACAGGTGGAACTGGTCGCGCCAACGGAAGTCGAAGCGTGCTTTCGAAAGGGCATTGTCGCGGATGGTGGCTCCTGGGTGTCCTTTGGCCAAATCAGCTGCATGGGCAGCAATTTTATATGTCACCACTCCCACTCGCACATCTTCTCTGTTGGGCAAGGCCAAGTGCTCCTTGGGGGTGACGTAGCAAAGCATAGCTGTGCCTAACCACGCAATTTGTGCGCCTCCGATGGCGCTGGTGATGTGGTCGTAGCCTGGTGCAATGTCTGTGACGATAGGCCCTAGCGTGTAGAAAGGTGCTTCATGGCAATGCTGTAGCTGACGCTCCATGTTTTCCTTGATTTTGTGCATGGGAACGTGCCCAGGCCCTTCGATGAAAGCTTGCACGTTTTTGTCCCAGGCACGGGTGACGAGTTCGCCCATTGTGTCGAGTTCGGCAAACTGTGCTGCATCATTGGCATCGGCTGTGCAACCAGGTCGCAGTCCGTCGCCCAGCGAGAGAGCCACATCATATTGAGCCACAATGTCGCAAATGTCATCGAAGTGTTCGTAGAGGAAGCTTTCCTTGTCGTGAATCAGGCACCATTTGCTCATGATGCTTCCACCTCGGCTCACGATGCCGCACAGTCGGCTATCGGCCAAGTGTACGTTCTGTCGGCGAATGCCGGCATGGATGGTGAAGTAATCTACACCCTGCTCGCACTGCTCGATGAGTGTGTCCTTATAGATGTCCCAATTCAGGTCTTCCACGCGACCATTCACCTTCTCCAAAGCTTGATAGATAGGTACCGTCCCCACGGGTACAGGGCAGTTGCGGATGATCCATTCGCGGGTCTCGTGAATGTTGGCACCCGTTGAGAGGTCCATCAGCGTGTCGCCCCCCCACTTGCACGACCACACGGCCTTATCGACTTCCTCCTCAATCGACGAGGTGGTGGCAGAGTTGCCAATGTTGGTGTTGATTTTCACGGCAAAGTTTCGGCCTATGACCATGGGTTCGCTTTCTGGATGGTTGATGTTGGCAGGCAGGACAGCACGCCCTTTTGCAATCTCTTCGCGCACAAACTCGGGTGTGATGTGACTCTTGATTCCTAACTCCTCGCAGTTCATGTTTTCGCGAATGGCCACATACTCCATCTCTGGAGTGATGATGCCAGCTTTGGCGTATGCCATTTGGGTGATGGACTTCCCTTTGAGGGCACGGCGAGGTAGCTGTATGTGCTCGAATCGCAGTGGGTCGAGCGAATGGTCGGCCAGACGTTGCTTGCCATATTCCGATGTGATTTCTGTCAGCTGCTCTGTGTCCTGTCGAGCCAGAATCCAGGACTCACGCATGCGGGGCAGTCCCTTTTTCAGGTCCACCTCGATGTTGGGGTCGGAGAATGGGCCGCTGGTGTCGTAGAGATAGACTGGTAGATTGGGTTCTGTGTGAGGTATGCCCCGTTCGTCTTTCGTCACAGTGGGGGTCAGGTTCACTTTGGTCATGCCTACTTGGATGTTGGGAAAGAGCTTCCCCGGCATGTAGGCTTTTTCGCGCTTGGCGTAAACATGATTGTCTTGTGGCATAAGCTGATGTTAATTTAAGAATGCGGTTAGAGGACTGGAAGCTTCAGCACTGTCGGCTATGGCACCCAGCCCTGCTTCGTAAGCCTGTCGGCCTGCTATGACGGCTTGCCGGAAGGCATCGGCCATTGCAACGGGGTCACCAGCCACAGCGATGGCGGTATTTACCAAGCAGCAGTCGGCACCCATTTCCATGGCCTCTGCAGCATGACTTGGTGCTCCAATGCCGGCATCGACCACAACGGGCACTGTGGCTTGCTCGATGATGATTTGTAAGAAATCCTTCATGCGCAGTCCTTTGTTCGTGCCGATGGGGGCGGCCAGTGGCATGACGGTAGCTGCACCTGCCTCCTCCAAATGTTTGCAGAGGGTGGGGTCGGCTTGGCAGTAGGGGAGAACTACAAATCCAAGTTTGACCAGTTGCTCTGTAGCTTTCAAGGTTTCGATGGAGTCGGGAAGTAGATAGCGAGGGTCGGGGTGAATTTCCAATTTCAGCCAGTTGGTGCCAAAAGCTTCTCGTGCCATTTGAGCGGCAAAAACGGCTTCTTCCGCGTTGCGCACTCCCGACGTGTTGGGCAGCAACTGGATATTTTTGTTCTGGGTGATGTGGGTGAGCAGGTCGTCCTGCTTGTCGTTCAGTTCAATACGTTTCATGGCAACAGTGACCATTTCTGTCTGCGAGGCTTCGATGGCTTGTGCCATTAGGTCGTTGTTGTTGAATTTTCCTGTGCCCAGGAAGAGGCGGGAGTTAAATTCCCGTCCGGCAATGAGTAATTTATTCATGGTTGGTGATATTGATGATTCTTTTCATTTCTTCTGTCGGGTTGGCTGCATGGAGAATGGTTCCACTCAGCGCAATGCCTGTCACCCCTGTCTGCATGAGGGCAGGAATGTCGTTGGCCGTGATGCCGCCAATGGCTACGATGGGTAGTTGGATGCCTGCAGCCTTCATTTTGTTGACGATGTGTCGGTAGCCTTCCAGCCCCAATACAGGCGAGAGGTTCTTTTTGGTGGTGGTGAAGCGGAAGGGGCCACAGCCTATGTAATTGGCCGAAGCTTCGTGGTGTGCTTTCACTTCCTCAAACGTATTGGCTGTGCCCCCGATGATGAAGGCCTTGCCCAAGCGTTGGCGGGCTTCACGGATGGGCATGTCGTTCTTGCCAAGATGCACGCCGTCGGCTCCAAGCTCCTTGACGAGTTCCACACGGTCGTCGATGCTGAAAGTGGCTCCAGCCTGCCTGCACATTCGCAGGGCTTCGATGGCGATGGGGCGCACCTCGTGGTCGGATGCGTCTTTTATGCGCAGCTGAATCCAACGGCATCCTCCTGTGAGAGCCAAGCGGATGGAGTCGAGATACGAGTATTGTTCTGTAAAGTGTGAGATGAATTGCACCATGTCCTATCCTCCACAAGCCGCTTTGATGATGACAATGTCGGCTCCTTCCTCAATCGTTGTCTGCACCCATTCAGTGCGAGGAATCATTTTATTGTTGATGGCAATGGCTACTCCCTTCTCAGGAAGGTTCATTTCTTCTGATAGCACTTGCAGGTTGGTGGCTGTTGTGCTGGTTGCTTTGTTGTTGATTTTGATGTCCATTGAGCGGTTTGTTTTATATAAATTAATGTGTATAGAAAAACCTCGGGTAGTTCACGATGATGCTGACTACTCGAGGTTTTCACTCTTTTTGCTATGCTGTCATTAGCAATATCTTCTCCCTGCGTCGGCATTGTCCGTATCAGGTTCAATGGGTGTAATCTCAGCCTTTACCTTTTGGGTATCAGCACCCCGAGTATGTAATTTGTCTGCAAATGTAGGAATTATTTTTTACATGCCACGAATAATTGGGTAAAAAAATGCGCTACATAGCCGACATCAGTATCTTTTTCGGCTCAGTTCGCTGTGGGAAACTGCATGGTGGAGCAATGAAGCGACCCATGTTGCAGAATGAGCACACGGCAGTCGATGGGCACAATGTCTCTGTAGGGGAAAGCGCGAGCCAGCGTAGCCAAGGCTTCCTCGTCCTTCGCAGGCTGGTGGTAGGTGGGCACCAACACTGCTCCGTTGATGATGAGGAAATTGGCATAGGTGGCAGGGAGACGGTTGCCTTCTTCGTCGTAACAGGAAGCGGGCAAGGGTAGAGGAAACAGGGTGTAGGGTTTCCCGTCTGCTGTGCGTAGGGCAAGCAATTCCTGCTCCATCGCCTGCAGCTCTTTATAGTGCTCGTCGTTGAGGTCGTCGCATTTCACGTATGCAATGGAAGTGGGCGAACAGAAGCGTGCTACTGTGTCGATGTGTCCGTCGGTATCGTCGCCAGCCAACCACGAATGGTGAATCCAGTGCACTCTGTCGGCATGGAAGATGGTCAGCAGACGCCTTTCAATCTCTGCTTGAGAAAGCGTGTTGTTACGATTGTCGGCTAAAAGGCAGCTGGACGTTACCATCAGAGTGCCCTCTCCGTCGCTTTCGATGCTGCCACCCTCAAAGACGAAGTCAAGGCAATTCCTATATTCCACCTCGTTCTTCTGATAAAGGTGGGTGATGTTGGGAAGAATGGTTTTGTTTATCAGGTTGTCTTTGTTTGCGGCGAACTTCAGTCCCCAACCATTAAACTGGAAGTCGTGCAGAATCAGCTTCCCCTGATTGATGCAGGTGATGAAAGCGTGGTCGCGTGCCCAGGTGTCGTTGGTGGGGCAAGGTGCCAGCGTGATGTTGGCTGTGTCGATTCCTTGCTTCTCTAATTCCGACAGGACTTCCTGGGGCTCTTTAGCCACGATGAGCAACGGTTCGCGTTTGGACACTTCGCGAGCCATGTTGCAAAAACAAAGAATGGCATCGGCCAGCACAGGTGCCCAATCCGTGTCCTTGTGGGGCCAGGTGAGCTGGACAAATGCTTGCTGATGCCATTCTGCGGGTAGAAACATCGTTTGACTGTATTTTAGGTGGGTTCTCTCTGAAAGTTGAGCCTAAGTACGTGTGGTTTGGTGCGGCTTTCTTTCAGAAGGAACGAACATGTTGTCTTTTTTATTTCTTCTTCAGCGGCTCTGGACCATCCAGCGTAGGCTTTACAGGGATAATCTTTCCGCTCTTGTCGAACGTCATCTTGTCGATGCAGGTTTCGCGATGAATGCCTGGCTCATGGTCGATGAAGTTCTTGTTGATGCGATGATAAACAATGTACCATTCATCCTTGCCTGGCAACTGGAGGATAGAGTTGTGAGCTGTTCCATAGATTTTCTCTTCTGGCACCTGCTCGATGACCCGGTAGTTCTGCTCGTCAATGTTGATGTCGCCCAATGGTGACTTGCTGGTGCCGTAGCATACATGATAGTTGGGAGAGCCTGTGTCATCTACCGACCAGAGGAAATAGTAGGTTCCCTTGCGATAGAACACATAGGGTGCTTCTCTGTAGGCCCAGGTCTTCAAGGAGCCACCCTTGGGGGTGAGATTCTTGATTGTCTCCTTCTTGATGGACAGCAAGTCATCGTTCAGTTCAGCACCGGCCATGAAGCCATTGCCCCAATAGAGGTAGTACTTGCCCGATTTGGGGTCTTGGAACACATCCACGTCGATGGCTTGACCGCCTCTCACATCGGCAGGGCGATCAGCATCAGTCACGATGGGAGCATCAGTGGCGACAAAAGGTCCTGTAGGACTGCTACTTACGGCCACACCGATTTCCTTGCGATTTGACTTTGGATTGTGAGCTGAGAAATAGAAGTAATATTTGTAGCCGCCTTTCTCTTTGCGCTCAATGATGCAGGGAGCCCATGCATTGCCTGTGGCCCACTTCACTTGGTCGCCTTTCACGTCGAGCATCTTGCCCTCGTCCTTCCAGTCAATCAGATCGTCGGATGAGAACACGCTGAAGTCATGTCCGCCCCAGCCGGGAGTGCCGTCGGTGGTGCTGTATATGTAGTACTTCTTGGTTTGATTGGAATAGAGTACTTCGGGGTCGGCATGATAACCCTCTAAGATGGGCTGTTTGTGGTTGCCAAAAGTTTTGAGCAGACGTTCCTTTTCTGCCCGTGTGATGGGAATGATAGTGCCATGACGAGGTGTGAATTTCCCCTTCGTGGCTGTGTTCTGCACAAACTGGAAGGTCTTCAGGTCTTCCGACTTGCAGAACTGATAGTGCCCATTTCCGTAGCAGTCGTACATGATAATCCACGATTTGCCGTCGATGGTTTTGCACACGCCAACACCTTCCACTGCCTCTTTCGTCTGTTCTACATTGCCATCAAGCATCTGCCACTTGTCAGTGAGGTTCTTGGCCACAGCTTGATAGATGCCGCGTCCTGACTCCTGCTTGTAGAAGAGGTGGTAGAGCTGGTCGGCCTCGTTATAGACAATATCGCCATCGATGGTGGCATTTCCTGCGTCGAAGAGCCACTTGGGTTCGCCTTCCAGGTCGGTGAAGTCGGCATTGGCATACTGATAGTAAATTTTGTCATACGACCCGGGGGCGCTGGTGCGCAGCGAGTAAAAAACCATGTATTTCCCTGCTTTTCGGTCGTAGATGGTTTCTGGAGCCCACACGCGGATGACATTCTTCCAAGCCTTGGTGTAGCGGGTGGGGAAGTTGATGGTGGAATGCTGCCAGTTGATGAGGTCGGTCGATTTCAGCAGCACCATACCTCTGTTGCTTGACCATCCATAGGCTGATCGCATGTCGGTCACCACCATGTAAAATGTTTTGCCGTCCTCGCAACGCAGAATGTGGGGGTCGCGCACGCACTGGGTCAGCGCAATGGTGTCGCTCGAAATGACGGGTGCTCCATCGTTCAGCGGCGTGAAGTTGTAACCGTCATCGCTCAGGGCGTAGCAGATTTGCTCGTCCTTCGGGTCATTGCTGTTGAAGTAGGTGAACAGGTAAGCCACCATCTCGTTCTGGTCGTCAGCTGCCGCATTTGCTGTGTTCATGTTGCCAGCCAGCATCGATGTGGCAAGCGAAGTCCACAAAGCAGCCGTTACTAAGAATTTGTTGTTCATGTTGGTTAGTTAGGTTTAGGGTATGTTCTAAAAATTAGCTTTCGAGCTATGGCCCAAGGGATTAAGCCCAAAGATGCCCAAAAGCAACAAAAACAATGGAAGATAATCATCTCAGATTTAGTAATTATTAGAACATACCTTAGGTGAATAATTAATTTACTTTGTATTTTAGATTTTTTTGGAATATTTCAGATGCATACTCTCTCTCCGATGAACGCTTCCGCTTTCTCAATGTCACTGGCATGATCCACGTCCAAAATTTTGCTAAATGGATAGGCTTTCAGCTTCAAGCCCTCCTTAACCAACTGTCGCTGGAAGTTTCTCATGCGTGATTGTCCCTCGCTGATGCATTTGTCAATGACCGGAAAACTCTGTCGGTTAAGTCCATAGATTCCACCAGAGATGAATTGCTGAGGTTCCTTGTCGAGAAAGGCCGTAATTTTCATGTCGGCATCTGTGGCGATGTAGAGAGGCTTTTCGTCATCTATGTAATCCGTCACAGCCATCAATCCGTCTTCCGCCGAGTTTTCCCATGCATCGATGTATTGCCGAAATTCTTCCTCCCTGAAGATTGTATCAACGGTGGTGAGACAGAACTTTCCATTGTCGGTCGATGGGGGAAGTTGCTCCATCAGAAGCCTCAGTTCGTAGAAACTGTGCATGGACGATGGAGTAGTCTTCACCACTACATGTATCTTGGGGTTGGTGTCTTGAAGCTGCTGTAGATGGTTCTGAGTGAGGGGGGTGAGGTTGTTGGTGATGATGTAGATGTCGGTTGCCCCACAGCTGCTGAAGATTCGGATGAGGCGATCAATCATCGCCTCACCTCGAATCTTCACCAATGGCTTGGGTATTTCCACACCCTCCTGAGCCAGTCGTGAACCTTCACCTGCTGCAAGGATGGCAAACGTCATGGGGAATTAAGAATCGTTAGCTCGCCGTTAGGCTATTCTCAGAAATTAAACTCTTCACTCACGCTCTTCTGTTCTGCCACGGCGCGGATGGCGCGTGCAAACATGTCGGCAATGGACAGTTGCACCACCTTGGGGCACTTTTGAGCGTAGGGAATGGAGTCGGTGAAGACAATCTCCTCAAGGGCTGAGTTCTGTACACGGTCACTGGCTGGGTCGCTCATCACGCAGTGGCTCGCTACAGCACGCACACTTCTGGCACCAGCCTTGATCATCTCGTCAGCCGCACGGGTGATGGTGCCTGCCGTATCGACCATGTCATCCACCAAGACGACATCTTTGTTTTTCACGTCGCCGATAATCTGGATGGAGTCCACTACATTGGCCTGCAAGCGCACTTTGTTGCAGAGCACCAGCGGTGCGTTTAGCTTCTTGGCAAAGAGGCGTGCCCGCTTGGCACCACCCACGTCGGGCGTAGCGATCACAAGATCCTGCAAGTGCAAATTCTCCACGTAGGGCACTTCGACCAGCGAACCATATAAGTGGTCAACAGGTACATCGAAAAAGCCCTGAATTTGGTCGGCATGCAAGTCCATCGTAATGAGGCGGTCAATGCCCGCCACACTCAGCAGGTCGGCCACTAGTTTGGCACCGATGCTCACTCTGGGCTTGTCTTTGCGATCTTGCCGCGCCCAGCCGAAATAGGGGATGACTGCTACGATGCTGCGTGCGCTGGCACGCTTGGCGGCATCAATCATCAGCAGCAACTCCATCAGGTTATCGCTGTTGGGAAAGGTCGATTGCACCAAAAACACATCGTTTCCACGTATGCTCTCCTCGAAGGACACTGCAAATTCTCCGTCTGCAAAGTGGGAAATAACCATGTTGCCCAGCGGACAACCCAAACTTTGGCAGATGCGCTCTGCCAGATACCTTGTCTTTGTACCAGAAAATACCTTGAAAGGTCTTACTTCACTCATGACAATACTTTTACTATGTTAGAAAGTTGATAGGCATAAAATTTGTGCAAAGGTACGAAAAAATAGAGTAAGTGAGAGAAAAGAAAGCAGGTTTTCTTGTCCAAGCGTGAGATTTTTATCAAATAAGTTGAGCGTTGAGCGTTTAGTGTTGAGAGTTTTTTTCACTTTTCTGCCTTTCACTTACAGCCTTCCTCTCCCTCAGAACGCACTCTCCATGTGGAAATATATGCTTTCCGTTCCTGCCGCCTCGTCCGTCTGGCTGGCATAGATGTTGAAGTCGATGCGAATGCGCTCTCTGTCAGGAAAAGGCACCGAGATGACTGCTTCTGCTTGCTCCTTTCCGCCACACAGCGGTTCAATTCTCATTAACGCATACTTCTCTGCTGCCCAGTCGATAAATTTGCTCAGCAGTTCTGAGGCATCCTCACTGCCCAGTTTCCGCACCGCTCTGATGCGCAGAGGAAAATGTCCCTTTGGATAATCTTTTTGTCCTGACTTGTCCATAAATAAATGTGTTTTACCCAAAAACCACGTCTTTTTTACTAAATAAGGTTAAAAAACTACCGAAACGTAGAGTCACAACGTTTTTAAGCCTTATCTTTGCAATCAATATTGCGCAATCGACCATGCTCCACAAGGCATCTGCAAGTGGCTCAGCCTTTGCCAGCAGGCGATTTTCGTGTTGCAAAATTACAAAAAAATGTTGAAAGTATTTCTTTTTTGTGTCATAATTATTGGGGTAGCAGTTCTTTTGCTTGCTGTCCGCATCCTCGTCAAGAAGAATGGACAGTTCGTCAAGACACATGTTAGCCAATCCAAAGCCATGCGTCAGCGAGGCATCACCTGCGTGCAGAGTCAGGATTTTGCCATGCGTCACCGTTCCCCCCATGCAGTGAAAGAATTGGAAAAGTGAAGGATAAAAAAGATAAAGATTAAAATCATTTATATATATATGAGAAAGATTACCACACTTGTCCTTTCAGGACTTATGTTGGTGGCAGCCTCTGCCACCATTGTATCGTGCAACAATGCCAGTGGCGACAAGGCCACAGAAAAAACTGCGTCAAAGGTTGCTGCCAAGGAGTCGGCTGCCTACAAGATTGCTTACGTACAGATTGACACCCTCACTTCGCAGTATCAGAAGTGCAAAGATCTCGAAGAGGAATTTACCAAAAAACGTGCTAATGCCGAAGCCACTATCAACGCCAAAGGCAAGAGTTTCACTACTCAGATGCAGGAGTTTAACCGCAAGTACCAGAGCAACCAGTTCACCCAGCAACAGTTTGAAGCTGAACAGGCACGTCTGGCCAAGCTTCAGCAGGACCTCGAAGCTCTGCAAAACCGTCTGAGCAACTCGCTCCAAGAGGAATACCAGAAGGAGTTCCAAGCCCTCACCGACACTATCCAGAACTTTACTAAGTCTTACGCCAAGGAGAAAGGTTATGACTTTATCCTCTGCAAGTCCTCTGGCATTGACAACGTGCTCTATGCCAATGAAGCTTACGATGTAACAGACGAAGTGGTAAAGGCTCTTAACAAGCGCTACACCAAACAGGCACCCAAGAAGGAGGGAGACAAGAAATAAACTCTTCCCACTCCTCTTGTAATAAAAAGTTAAAAGGGATGAGGCAGCAAGCGTTGCCTCATCCCTTTTCAAAAGAAAGCGAGGAAGGGGAATGTGTGTAAAAGAAAAAAATCTACTTTATCTTGCGAAAGTGGCGGGAAAGAAAAGAAAAAAACACAAAGTTTGTGCTTATCTGCCTAAAGTTTGCTAACTTTACACCCAAATTCGATAATTCATATACATAACACATGGATAATTTCAAAGAACTGGTGCAAAAGCGCCGCAGTGTTCGTAAGTTTACCGAACAAGACATTTCAGCCGAAGATCTGCAAACCATCTTGCGTGCAGCCCTCATGTCGCCAACCAGCAAATCTACGCGTGCTTGGCACTTTGTGGTGGTGGATGACAAGAACTTGCTTGAAAAGATTTCACTCTGCCGTCCTATGGGCAGTCAGTTTGTGGCAGATGCAAAGGTTGCCATTGTGGTGCTGGGCGACAGAGAGGTGACCGACGCATGGTGTGAGGATGCATCTATAGCAGCCGTCACCATGCAGTATCAGGCAGCCGACTTGGGATTGGGGTCTTGCTGGTGTCAGATTCGCAACCGCTTTATGGAGAATGGAGAACCGTCGGACAACGTATTGCGTTTCTTGCTCCATTATCCAGAAAACTTAACGGCAGAATGTGTAATAGGAATAGGTTATCCAGCTATTGAGCGCAAGCCACAAAATGAAGACAATTTGAAGTGGGAGAATGTGCATGTGGGTCCACTGGCTGAAGAGAACTGAAGATGAAGATAGTATTAATAGGGGCTGGCAATTTGGCTACTAATCTGGGTAAGGCCTTGCATCACGCCCAGCATGAGGTGGTGCAGGTGTACAGTCGTACGGAAGCTTCGGCAAAGGCTTTGGCATCTGTGCTGAACTGCGATTACACAACGGATGTGGCTCGTGTGGCTATGCATGCCGACATGTTTGTCATTGCAGTGAAAGATGCAGCGTTGCCGTCATTGGCCCAGGTGCTGATGCAGGGCAGGGAACAACAACTGCTGGTTCATACAGCTGGTAGCATGCCAATGGATGTGTTGCCAACGGAACGAAGGGGCGTGTTTTATCCGATGCAGACTTTTTCGAAAGATAAAAAGGTCGATTTCAGCGTAATCCCCTGTTTTATTGAAGCAAGTAATGAAGAAGACCGGCTGCTTCTCTTTAAGATGGGAAAGACGATTTCCGACACTCTATATGAGTTGGATAGCGAAAATCGGAAATACTTGCATTTGGCAGCAGTCTTCTGCTGCAATTTCGCTAATCATTGCTTCGATCTGGGTGCCCAGCTGCTGAAGCTTCATGGTAATCTACCCTTCAGTGTCATGCTTCCTCTCATTTCGGAGACAGCCAATAAACTTAACATGATGCCACCTCGCCAAGCACAGACAGGACCTGCTGTGCGTTGGGACAGAAATGTCATTGAAAAACAACGGATGCTCTTGAGCGATATGCCCGACCTTCAACGTATTTACGAACTCCTTTCGCAAAGCATCCATAACCATTCTATGAGCCAATGATCAACTACGATTTGAAAAAGATTCGTGCCATCTTCTTCGATGTTGACGGAGTTCTCTCGTGCGAAACGATTCCTCAGCATCCTAATGGCGACCCAATGCGAACCGTCAACATCAAAGATGGCTATGCTATGCAACATGCTGTGAAGTGTGGACTCATCCTTGCTATTATTACGGGTGGGCGCACAGAAGCCGTGCGCATTCGTTACGAAAGCCTCGGCATTAGGGATGTGGTGCTTGGGGCAGCGGTCAAGATAAAAACATACGACGAGCTAAAAGCAAAGTACCTGCTGGAGGATGAGCAGATTGCTTATGTGGGTGATGACATACCCGACTACGAAGTGCTTCAGCACTGCGGTTTGCCCTGTTGCCCAGCCGATGCAGCTTCGGAAATCAAAAGTGTGTGTACCTACATCTCGCATAGAAATGGAGGACAGGGATGCGCGCGCGACATACTTGAACAAATTTTGAAAGCACAAAACTTATGGATGCACAACAGCACAGCTTTCGGTTGGTAGGGAGCTACAAGGTGATACTGGCCAGTAATTCCCCTCGTCGCAAAGAATTGCTCAGCGGTTTGGGAATAGATTTTGAAGTGAGGACAATCAGCGGCATTGATGAGAGCTATCCGCACACTCTGAGGGGCGAGGACATTCCTGTCTTCATTTCTGGAAAGAAGGCCGAAGCTTATCGGCAGACGATGGCTGAAAATGAAATGATTATTACGGCCGACACCATTGTTTATGATAACGGACGTGTTCTTGGCAAACCTAAAGGTAGGGAAGAGGCCATAGAGATGCTACACGAGTTGTCTGGCCATGCGCATGAAGTCATTACAGGCGTGACCATCGCCGCCAAGCAGAAGACTGTGCAGTTCGCTTCAACATCTAAAGTATTTTTTGCTTCATTAACAGACGAAGAAATAGTATATTACGTAGATAATTATAAACCTTTTGACAAAGCGGGTGCCTACGGCATACAGGAGTGGATTGGTTATGTGGCTGTCACTCGCATTGAGGGTTCATACTTCAATGTGATGGGGTTGCCCATTCAACGCCTTTACACAGAACTTAAACAATTCGTATAGTCATTTTCCCTTACAACAATACAAACTCACGATGGAAACATACACACACGAGCTGGATGCTATCGACTTGCAGATTCTTCGCATCCTTCAAGACAACAGCCGCCTGACCACCAAAGAATTGGCCCAGAAAATACACCTGTCCGTCACTCCCACCTACGAACGTCAGCGCAGATTGGAACGCTTGGGCTACATTAAAGGATATGTGGCTGTGCTCGATGCCAACAAAATGGAACGTGGATTCATGGTGTTCTGTAATGTGTCGATGAAACAAATCAACAAGCAGATTGCCAACGATTTTCGCAACACAGTGGCTGGGTGGCCAGAAGCCACTGAGTGCTATAATATTTCGGGCGATGGTGACTATTTGTTGAAGATTTGCGTGAGTAGCATGCAGAAATACCAGCAGTTTATTCTCGATAAATTGGGCGAATTTCCTTACATCTCACAGGTGCGTTCCTTCTTTGTCATGGACACGCTGAAGCTTACTTACGGTTTTTCCATGTAGAGTCTAACAAATCTGTCACTTCTTCATAGCCGAGGCACACCCTCCATGTTCCGTACGCGTATGGGGCGATGTCATATTCATTGTAGAAAAACTCCAAACTGTCTTCGCGAATGGCAAAGTTGGGACTGACAAACATGTCCGTCAGTTCCAGAAAGCCCTTTTGGTGCAATTCTTCAAGCGAGTTTGCTTGAACACTGTCCATCAGTTTTTTCAGTAACTTCTCTTTCAAATGTGACTGATTTGCCGGTGGTACCACCTGTTCCAGCGAGATGTATTCGCCCGTGGTGGTGCTGAATCTTAAGATAGTGGTGATGTTGGCTGGATGTGCTCCGCCTGTGAAGACTTCCTCTTCCAGCCTATAATTGATAATGCCTGTTTTGCCGTATTCTGCACGCCCCTTCAAGTGGTCGTAATATGTGTTGGCAACTTCGTCGCCATGAAATTCCGTCTTTATGTCCTTTATGTATTGCTCTATGGCCTCATCAATGCTCAGTTCGCTCGATTGCTTTAGCAGGAGCTCAACCAATTGCTGGTTGATAAGGGAGCATACGTGCTCGCTGGTTCCATTGCCCGACTTGAGAAACTGCATATCGATTTTCACGTCCAACTCTCGGCTCTCCTTGGGTTGCTGTAGGGTGAACTCATCCTCATTTTCCATCGTATCCACCGTGGGCGACTCAGTCAGCTGCTCCATTTTTTCCACGTTATAAAACTCAACTTCGTTCCATTGAGTGCTCGAATTGCACCCTGCGAGATGTGAAGTGAAAGAGGCTCCTAAAAACAAGTATATGTAATGTGCGAAATACCTTTTCATTGTTCTTTCTTCAAATTCGGGCACAAAGGTAACAATTTTTCTGCTCAACATAGTTGTTATTCCGACAATAATCTCTAATTTTGCGAAAGAAAATAACAAAACTGTTTCATTTATTATATCAATGCAACGCAGAAATTCCTATAGCGACTTTGGATTGGTCGTGGCGGTCAGCGTTTTTATATGCATTCTTGTCAAATGCTTACTTTTCGGTTTCACATGGGTGAGTCTGGTTTGGCTTGTCCTTGCGTGTGCCTATTTTTTCGTCTCGTGGCGTTACTCCTCCGCCAGTGCCGTTGTGAAGCATTCCACCACTGCCTTTCTTCTCTTCTCGCTCTTTGCAGTGGTGGGTATTGTCATGTTCGACAAAAATGCGCGCCCTGTCATGCATGCTTTCGAGGGGACGGGCGACACCATTCAGGATGCCAAGATGGTGGAAGAAGAGCCGATTGTCCCCATTTATGTTGCAGAGCCGATTGATACCACAGAACTGGACACAATGCCTGTGGTTGAATATGAAAATGATACATTATTAAATTATAGTGATGATGCCGCTCAGAATGTGGAGAGCGACACTATCATCAGTCAACCATAAACAATATTATTATATATGTCATTAATTAAATGTCCTGAATGCGGCCACGAAGTGAGCGATTTGGCCGCAGCATGTCCACAGTGTGGATGTCCCATAGCAAAAAGTGCCAACATACAAATGCCCCAAACGCCAAATACTCCACAGCCCAATGTGACTGGAAAAAAACGTGCCGTCGTCACAGCTGTAGTTGTTTCTTTGATTATCATCGCCCTGGCTGGGACAGCCGTCTGGTTCCTCTTTTTCCGAAGCAGTGACGATGCCGACGAGCGTGTGGCCTATGAAAACATTTTGCGTTATGAACGCGATTGCAGTTTCGATTCGTTGGAAGTGGCTCTGAACGAATATTTCGACACTTACAACCCCGATGCTTTCCACTATTCGCAGTTGAAGGATCTGTATGACCGCTTCTCGGTGGAGCGAGCCGACTGGAATGCCGCATCAGGTGTGTCGTCCTTAGATGCAGTGCGCCATTTCCTTGATGTCCATCCAGACGGATTCTTTCTCTCCTGTGCTCTGCAAAGGCAGGACTCTTTGTTTTTTGAGCAAGCATTGGAGGAAAACACGCAAGAGGCTTTTGAACTCTACATCAACCAGTTTCCACAAGGAAAATATGTTGCTGAAGCAAGGAAAAAAATGGAAGACCTTGACAGCACAGAACTCTCATCGGAAGAGAATGGGCTGATTATGGAAGTGCTCTCTCGCCATTTCAACGCACTGGCTAATGGTGATGAGACAGCTCTTTCCGCCACACTCGCTGAAGTGATTAACTCGTACATTGGCAAGTCAAACCCAGAAATGGAAGACATTTATGCGTACATGCACCGCATGTACGATTCTGGCCGCGAAATCGTATTTCTGGTGAAGGATGCCAAAGCATCAAAGGTAGATGTGGCAGGGCGTAGCATCTACAACGTCCAGTTCTCCTTGGAGGAAGACACCTATGCACATGGACAGCATGCAGTAGCCTTGGACACTGAGGCAAAAACATCGGAGGATAAGGCCGAAGAGGTGAAACCATCCGAAGTGAAGAATTTCTCGGGTACAGCCGTGCTGAATCAATCGATGAAAATCACATCCCTGGTGCTGAAACAATAGCATGCTGTAAAAGATATTATCGTTCAACAGAAACGCCGTATCTCTGTGGGAGAAACAGCGTTTCTGCTTTTTTGGGGGGATGTAAATGCAGAAAACCTGTAAATAGCTCTTTCTGTGACGCTTACACAGCGTCTTCGCTGGGGTCGATATTGAGACCCTGAGTGATGGGACCTGTCTCTAAATTCTCGGCTTTCTTGAGGGTGAAGGTGCCGTTGGGGTCCACCTTGAGTTCAATCGGATAAGACATGTCGGAGGTTTCGTCGGGGTCGCCAACAGTAATGATAAAATAGAAAGCAGAGCGGTCGATGTCGCGCTTGGTGTAATTATAGTTGACACCCACCACCGTCGAACTCTTCAGAAAGTCGGTGGGCACAATATTGCTGAAATCTTTCTTATAAAATGTCTTGCCAAACACCTTGGTGGAGTCGTGGGAGATCTCAATGCTGACACGGCTCTCCTTGTATTCTAACCCCTGAGGGTTGATGAGGATGGGCATAGAATCCACTGGTTCGAAGCGGCAAGAATAGTCATACACTTTGCCGTTGATAGCAATGGTGTCGGCAATGGTGTAGTCGCGCAGTGTAATGACACCCGTGTTCGGATCGGTCACTTCCACTTGGCGCGTAGGCAGATTAGATTTTTTCTCTTCCTTGCACCCCATTGCCATTATTAGTAGCAATGCAGTAACTGCAATCTTCAATGTTTTCATTGGTAAGTAAGTTTTTAGTAAATCTTTGTGCAAAGGTAAGGAAAAATTCCGTACCTTTGCAACATATTTAGAGAAAAGATTTATAAAGACATGGGATTGTTGAAGAAAAACCCAAGAAACTGGCGTGTTAAGAGTGGGCAACCGCTCACAGAGATGGACAAGCGGATTTTGTATTTCCAAAATAAAGGGCATCTTGTCCCCACGCGCGAATTAATTAAAACTCCTGAACAGATAGAGGGTATTCGCAAAGCCGGTGTGCTCAACACTGCTGTGCTCGACCTGGTGGAGGAGAAAATTCGTGAAGGCATGTCAACCCTCGAGATTGACCAACTGGTGTATGACTACACCACTCAGCATGGTGGCATCCCCGCTCCCCTAAATTACGAAGGCTTTCCCAAGAGTTGTTGTACGAGCATTAACGAAGTAGTGTGCCATGGCATTCCTTGCGAGGACGATGTGCTGGAGGAAGGCGACATCATCAATGTGGATTGCACCACCATATTGAATGGCTACTATGCCGATGCAAGCCGCATGTTCATCATTGGCCGCACCACTCCTGAGCGCGAACGCTTGGTGCAGGTGGCAAAGGAGTGCATGGAGATTGGAGCCGAAGCATGCAAACCCTACAGCTTTGTGGGCGATCAGGCCGCTGCTGTCACCAAGTATGCCCATAAGAATGGCTACACTGTAGTGCGCGACCTCTGCGGTCATGGGGTGGGCAATGCTTTCCACGAAGAGCCCGACATGGAGCATTGGGGCAAGAAAGGCACAGGCATGCTGCTGGTGCCTGGCATGGTGTTCACCATCGAGCCGATGATCAATGCCGGCGGATGGCAGGTGTTTGTGGATAGTGAGGATGACTGGACGGTTGTGACCGACGACTACAGCGACTCTGCTCAATGGGAACATACGTACTTGATGACTGAAGAGGGAGTTGAAATCTTAGCTTAAAAAGAAAAAGATGTATATTTTAGCAATAGAAAGTTCGTGCGACGATACGAGTGCAGCCGTACTACGCGACGGCATCTTGCTCAGCAACGTGACGGCTTCGCAATCTGTGCACGAAGAGTATGGCGGGGTGGTGCCTGAGTTGGCATCAAGGGCGCACCAGCAAAACATTGTGCCAGTGGTGGATGCTGCTATCAAGCGTGCCAGCATTATGAAGGAAGACCTCAATGCAGTTGCTTTCACTCGAGGTCCGGGGCTGATGGGCAGTTTGTTGGTCGGTGTCAGCTTTGCCAAAGGATTTGCTCGCAGTTTGGGCATCCCCATGATTGACGTGAACCACTTACAAGGCCATGTGCTGGCTCATTTCATTCGTGAAAGTGAGGACGACAACGACCAGCCCACTTTTCCCTACCTGTGTTTATTGGTGAGCGGAGGAAACAGCCAGATTGTAAAGGTGAACTCCTACAAGGACATGGAGATTTTGGGTCAAACCATCGACGATGCGGCAGGTGAAGCAATTGACAAGTGTTCGAAAGTAATGGGTTTGGGCTATCCGGGTGGTCCCATCATCGACAAGTTAGCACGACAAGGGAATGCCGATGCTTTTGAGTTCTCCAAACCTGACATTGCTGGCTACGATTATAGCTTCTCGGGGTTGAAAACCTCCTTCCTCTATCATTTGAGGGATTGGCTGAAGGAAGACCCCGACTTCATTGAGCATCACAAGGAGGATTTGGCAGCTTCGCTCGAGAAAACCATTGTGGATATTCTGATGAAGAAACTGCGCAAGGCTGTGAAAGACACCGGCATCCGCCAAGTGGCTGTGGCAGGTGGGGTGAGTGCCAACAACGGACTGCGCAATGCTTTTCGCGATCATGCCCGCCGCTATCATTGGAAAATTTTTATCCCCAAGTTTTCTTACACCACCGACAATGCTGCCATGATTGGCATCACGGGCTATTTCAAGTATCTCGACAAGGACTTTGCTTCCATCGACCTGCCTGCTTATGCCAGAGTGACCAACCAAAATGTTGGGCAGTCTTCATCTCATAAGACTCAATCCTAAGCCATTATGAAAGAGGTTCGTTTCTTCTATGTGCCCAACGCTGCCTGCCAGAATGAACTGCCCGACGAGGAAGCTCTGCATGCCGTGCGCGTTTTGCGTATGCAGATGGGTGACGAAATGATGCTCATGGATGGTGAAGGAACTTTCTATCGTGCAGTGGTGACAGAGGCTACGAAGAAACGTTGCCTCTACCGCATTGAAGAGGCATTGCCGCAAGAACGCCAATGGTTGCCACACCTGCATTTGGCTATGGCTCCAACGAAGAATATGGACCGAACGGAGTGGCTGGCAGAGAAAGCTACTGAAATAGGGTTTGACGAAATGACGTTCCTCAATTGCCGATGGTCGGAAAGAACGGTTGTTAAAACTGAAAGGGTGGGAAAAATCCTCGTGTCGGCCATGAAGCAGAGCCATAAGGCTTTGAAACCTGTGCTGAACGAGATGACGGACTTCAAAGTCTTCATGCAACAGGTGTTGACGAAGGAGAAAGAGCAGGGGAGGAGTGTTCAGAAATTCATCTGTCACTGTCATGATGAGGAAGGACTGGGAGAGAAGAAACCGCTGAAGGACGTGCTAAAAGGGGGAAAGGATACATTGGTGATGGTGGGTCCCGAAGGAGATTTCTCCATTGACGAGGTGAAAATGGCTGAATCCATGGGCTTCCAAAGCGTCACTTTGGGTAAAAGCCGGTTGCGAACAGAAACGGCAGCACTGGTTGCTGTACATATAATGAATTTGGTTAATCAATAAAATCATCCATAATGAGAAAGTTTGGAATCTTATTATTCGTTCTACTGATGGTGGTATGTCTGAGTTCGTGCAACAAGACCGATTATCAGAACGTTATCCCAGCCGATGCAACCTTGGTGGCAAAGGTGAATGTGAAAAACATGGCAGAGAAAAGCGACTTCGCCCAGTCGAGCGTGGCTGATGTGCTGAAAGGCGGTTTGGCTTTGGTGGTGAGCGGCAAAGATCTGAAGCAAGCCAAAGCTTATGTCGATGACCCTATGGCTATGGGGTGGGACTTGAGCATGCCTGCCTACGCTTTCATGATTGGCAGCGAATATGCTGGCTTCACAATGAAGGTGGCTGACGAAGACGCTGTCAAGGATTTCATCCTGCTGCTACATAAGCAGCATCTTGCCACAAAACCTGTGGAGCGGCATGAGCTGATGTGTGGCACTTTGCTCGACGAGTTGTACTATGCCTACGACGGGAATACTTTCCTCCTGTTGGCAAAGGTGGAAGAAAAGGGTGGTGTGCGCATTGAAAAATTGGCGCAGCAGCTGATGAATCAGACGGAAGACGCAAGTTTTGTGAGCACGGAGGCTTACGACAAGATGGAGGAAGCGGAGAAGGACATTGTTTGGTATTCCAACCTGGCGGCATTGCCTGACGAAGTAGCCAACGTTTTGATGGATTTTCTGCCTCAGTCGGTGAAAAAGCGCGACATCGAGTTGATGTCAAGCATCAGCTTTGAAGATGGAGCCGCTGTTGTGCAGGCCAATGTGTGGGGTAAAACCGACAAAACCCAGCAGTTGCTGGAGGAGATGAACAAGAATCTCTGCAAGATGGAGGGACGTTACATTGGAAAGGTTACAGACAACATGCTCGTATGGTTGGGCATGGGCGTGAAGGGCGAGTGGCTTCTCCAGAAGATGAAGGAAAACAAGGACATGAAGGAGCGGCTATTCCTCATAGAACGTGCCGTTGACATTGAGCAGATGCTGAAGGCTGTGGATGGCGATGTAGCTGTGGAAGTGCCCGAGGCACTCCTGAAAAACAATGAAGATGCCTTTGTTGCCTACGCAAAGCTGAAGAATACGGATTTTCTGCAAGACGTGGACGAATGGAAATCGAGCATGAAAGACTATGGCATGTCGATGGATGACGATGGAAGCAACCATTACGTACTGCAAGCCGAAGGACATACGTTGCAATGGGGTGTGGAGGGTAATGATCTCTATACGATGACTGGGATTGATCCGGCCAACCTTACCAAAGAGTCGTCCTCCAACTCGCTGCTGAAAGCATACGGAGAGGACATCAAGAAAAGCATCTTCTTCTTGTACATCAACCTGTCGAAAATGGGACTGGATGAAATGTTCAATGGAGAATTGAAACTGATAGGCAAAGCGGTGAGAAGCATTGAGGCACTCATTGTGAAGTCTTCATCAGCCAACGAGGTGACTTTGATGATAGAGACGAAGAACAAGAAAGAAAACTTCTTGAAACAATTGCTTTAATGGACAAGATTCAACTGATTGATACCCTTCCGAATGTATTCCAGAATAGAACCGATGTGGTAAGCGACATCTGGAACCAGAGGGTGGAGTTTGAAAAAGGAAAACTTTATTTGGTGGAAGCCAATTCGGGCACGGGTAAGTCCTCATTGTGTAGCTACATATTTGGCTACCGCCATGATTACAAGGGACAAATTCTCTTTGATGGAGAGGATGTGCGTAACTACTCAGTCAGCCAATGGACCGACATTCGCAAAAGGCATTTCGCCCTGCTATGGCAGGAACTGAGAATGTTTCCCGAATTGACAGCATGGGAGAACGTGGAAATCAAAAATAAACTAACTGGGCATCAGACGAAAGAGCAGATTCTGGAGTGGTTTGAGATGCTGGGCATTCCAGAAAAACTCAATGCCAAATTGGGGCGCATGTCCTTTGGTCAACAACAGCGCGTTGCACTCATTCGGGCACTGTGCCAACCCTTCGATTTCCTTTTGGTAGATGAACCCATCAGCCACCTTGACGATGCTAATGCCGACATCATGGGCACCATTATGGTTGCAGAAGCAAAGAAGCAAGGGGCTGGCATTATATCGACCAGCATTGGCAAGCATATAGAGCTGCCCTACGACAAAGTGTTTAACTTATAAGTAAGCGTCGCCTCACTTTTTAACTATAAATCCTAACGTCCGAATGAAATTGGTTTGGAAACTCTTAAGGCAGCACGTCAGTATCCCACAGTTTATGGGGTTCTTCTTCGCCAACCTCGTGGGGGTGGTCATCATTCTGCTGGGTGTGCAGTTCTACAATGACTATCAGGCTCTCGACCAAGAAGACAGCTTCATGAAGGCCGACTACCTGATTGTAAACCGAAAAATTGGTGCACTTTCAGGCTTGACCGGAAAGAGCAACGCTTTTAGCCAGAGCGACATAGAGGAACTCGGTAACGAAAATTTTGTGGAACGCATTGGTGCGTTCACTCCCAGCTCCTTCAATGTGAGGGCACGTTTCGATGTGGAGGACTTTGTGAAGTTCTCTACGGAGATGTTTTTTGAAAGTGTGCCCGATGATTTTGTGGATGTGAAGAGCGATGCTTGGCACTATGAAGCTGGCAACGAGGAAATTCCAATCATCCTCCCAAAGAACTATCTCGACCTCTACAACTTTGGTTATGCACAAGGGAAGGGACTTCCAAAACTTAGTGAGGGAATCCTTGGAGCAATGAAACTCCACATCGAGATTGCAGGCAATGGGCACAGCGACAACTTCATGGGTAGAATTGTAGGTTTTTCCTCCAGGTTAAACACCATCCTGGTGCCAGAATCGTTTATGCAATGGGCTAATGCCCAATATGCCAGTTCCGATGCGGTGAAAGAGCCTACACGCCTGATTATGGAAGTGAATAACCCTACGGACGAACGCATCACCAGTTTTCTGCAAGAGCATGACTACGAGACGGACGAAGAAAAACTTGACGCATCCAAAACGACCTTCGTCCTGCGGGTTGTGGTCAGCATTGTGATGGCTGTGGGTTTTGTCATCAGCATCCTTTCGTTCTATATTCTCATGCTCAGTGTCTTTCTGCTGGTGCAGAAGAACAGCAGCAAACTGGAGAACCTGCTTCTCATTGGTTATTCTCCAGCCAAAGTGTCGTTCCCTTATCAGGCCTTAACGGTAGGGCTCAATGTGTTGGTGCTCCTGTTGGCCATCATCATTATGTGCGTGGTCAGAAGCTATTATTTGACCATGTTTGAGAATTTCTTCCCCGACATTGTAGCCCCTGGCATACAGCCAGCTCTTTGCGTGGGAGTGGTGCTCCTGGTGGTGGTCAGCATCTTCAATATCATCGCTGTAAGAAGTAAGGTGATGAGCATTTGGAAACGGAAGGAATAGGCAATATACAATATACAATATGGAAAGGATACGTATATTATATAAAAATCTGACAGGTTTCGAACCTGAACGCATCGTTGCTCTGTCGGCAGCAGGTAGCAATCGGCAATATTTCCGCGTTGAGGGTTCTTCTGTTCAACAGGCAGGTGCACACCCCTCAACCCTAATAGCTGTTATAGGTACGAGCCAAGAAGAGAACCATGCGTTCATCACGCTTTCTCACACGTTCACTCAAGCTCATCTGCCAGTCCCAGCAGTGCTGGCTGTGTCGGCTGATGAAATGGTGTATTTGCAGGAGGACTTGGGCAACCTGTCTCTTTATTCAGCCATTACCACTGGGCGTGAAAAGGGTGGGGCATACAGTAAAGAGGAGATAGACCTTCTCCGTCAAACCATCCGTGTGCTGCCGCAATTTCAGTTTCTGCCTGTGGTGCAACCTTCAGCCCAAGCCATCTTTCAGCATTGCTATCCCCAGCAGGCAATGGACAGAACCAGTGTGATGTTCGACCTCAACTATTTCAAATACTGCTTTCTGAAACTGCAAGCTGTGGAGTTCAACGAGTTCAAACTTCAGCACGATTTCGAGGTTCTTGCCGACAACTTGCTGGAGGATGACGATAACACCTTCCTCTATCGTGATTTCCAGACACGCAACGTGATGCTGAAGGATGGGCAACCTTGTCTCATCGACTTCCAAGGTGGTCGCAAAGGTCCCATCTACTACGATGTGGCGTCTTTCCTGTGGCAATCTTCTGCAAAGTTCAGCGATACACTTCGCAATCAGCTGATAGACGAGTATATTGAGGCTGTTAACCCTTTCCGTCCGCTCTCAAAAGAGGATTTCCTGCCCAAGCTCCATCTCTTTGTCCTGTTCCGCATTCTGCAAGTGCTCGGTGCTTACGGCTACAGGGGCTTGTGGGAAAAGAAGGCATATTTCATCAACAGCATTCCACTCGCCATCAGCAACTTGCGGCAAGAGTTGGCAGTTGGCACTTGCGATGCTTACCCTTATCTCAAATCTGTGGCGCAAACACTTGTCGCTCTTGATGCCCAAAAGGAACAGCTGAGAGCGGATGAAGCAGCGAAGAAAGCCAAAGTGCAGGCATATCTCCAGAACGACATCACTTACACGCAGTCAGCCAATCAATCTATTGGGGAAGGCAAAACTACTCATCCACTCGAGGTTCGTGTGTATTCCTTCTCTTTCAAAAAGGGTATTCCTGTCGATGAAAGCGGCAACGGAGGAGGGTATGTGTTCGACTGTCGGAGCACCCACAATCCAGGACGCTACGACGAGTACAAGCCACTAACAGGACTTGACCAGCCCGTCATCGATTTTCTTGAAGCCGATGGTGAAATTCTCACCTTTTTGGAGAGTGTTTACAAATTGGTCGATTTCCATGTAGCTCGCTTTCTGGAGCGCGGTTTCACCAATTTGCAAATCTCCTTCGGATGCACAGGAGGTCGCCACCGATCTGTCTATTCAGCCCAACATGTAGCTGAACACATCCATCGCAAATTTGGTGTGGAAGTACACATCTGCCATCGGGAGCAGGGAATCACACAGATTCTCTCTCCGAAATCGGATCAAAACTCGTAAAAGTTCGTTTCTTAACCCCTAACCTTCATGAACGCTCTCATCTTTGCAGCCGGGCTCGGCACACGACTCAAACCACTCACCGACACAATGCCCAAGGCAATGGTGCCTCTCAATGGGAAACCGCTTGTACAAATATTGATTGAACGACTCAAAAACATCGGGGTGACCGACATTGTCATCAACGTCCATCACTTTGCTCAGCAAATCATTGATTTCGTACAAGCCCAACAGTCTTTTGGCATCAACATACAGTTCAGCGACGAAACAGACATGCTTCTCGAAACGGGTGGAGGACTGAAAAAAGCAGCTCGCCTGTTCCCCAACGACCAACTCATTCTCGTTCACAACGTAGATATTCTCTCCAACGCCGATTTGCTCTCCCTTTACAAGAATGCAAGTGCCACCACACTCCTTGTTTCGGAGCGAAAGACCCAGCGATATTTGCTTTTCAATCAAGAAGACCGTTTGGTTGGATGGACCAACATCGCTACGGGAGAAGTCAAGTCGCCCTATTCGGAAATAAGGGCACTGGAGAGTCAACGTTCAGGCATCGGTACAGAACTGAAAAAGTTCGCTTTCTCGGGCATTCAGGTTTTCCACCCAGCACTCCTTCCTTTTATGGATGCTTGGGAAGGCAAGTTCTCCATCATTGACTTCTACCTCTCCATCTGCGATAAAGTGCCCATCCGTGGTTGTTTTAATCCACAGCTTCAATTGCTGGATGTGGGCAAACTCGACACTATTGCAAAAGCGGAGGCTTTCATGAAAGAATTGCCGCCTGTGTGCTAAAGCAAAGCCGTCTTTTCCTTTTTCTTCGCCTAATGATTCCGTAATCGTGATTTTTTCCGTAACTTTGCAGCGCAAATAGAAATACATATTCCTATCATATATGCAGAAAATCATCATTTTAGACTTTGGTTCGCAAACCACTCAACTCATTGGTCGCCGTGTGCGCGAGTTGAATACGTTTTGCGAAATCATGCCTTACAACAAATTTCCGCTGAACGACCCCGATGTGATTGGTGTCATTCTCTCCGGCTCTCCCTACAGTGTCTATGAGGAACGTGCCTTCCAGCTCGACTTCTCACACATTAGGGGAAAATACCCTATTCTGGGCATCTGCTATGGTGCACAGCTGATGGCTCATACGTTTGGTGGTAAGGTCGAACCAGAAGGCACTCGCGAGTATGGGCGTGCCAATCTTGAATTTATGGAAGAGGAAAATCCACTCTTGAAGAACTTCGCCCCCAACAGCCAGGTGTGGATGTCGCATGGCGACACCATTACTCGTTTGCCCGAAGGTTTTCGTTGCATCGCGTCAACGGCTACGGTAAAGTATGCTGCTTACGCTGCTAACGACGAGCTAATTTGGGGTGTACAGTATCATCCTGAAGTTTTCCATTCCATCGATGGCACACAGCTTTTGAAGAATTTTGTGGTAGATATTTGTGGAGGGAAGCAAGATTGGTCACCCGCTTCGTTTGTGGATCAGACAGTGGCAGAACTGCGCGAGCAAGTAGGCAACGACAAGGTTATTTTGGGGCTATCTGGTGGCGTAGATTCGTCCGTAGCCGCAGTGCTGCTGAACCGTGCCATTGGCAAGAACCTTACGTGCATCTTTGTCAACAACGGACTCCTTCGCAAAAACGAATTCACCGATGTGCTTCGCGATTACGAAGGTCTTGGACTCAACGTGGTGGGCGTCGATGCCTCCGAAAAATTCTATCGCGAATTGGCAGGAGTGTCAGAACCTGAAGGAAAACGCAAAGTGATTGGGGCTGGTTTCATTGAAGTGTTCGAAGCCGAAGCTAAGAAGATAGAGGGCGCAAAATGGTTGGCTCAAGGCACCATCTATCCCGACCGCATCGAGTCGCTCAATATCACTGGCAAGGTAATCAAGTCGCACCACAATGTGGGAGGTCTGCCTGAGAAAATGGGATTGAAGCTCTGTGAACCCCTCAAGTGGCTCTTCAAGGACGAAGTGCGCAGGGTGGGACGTCAGCTCCAAATGCCTGAGCATCTCATCACTCGCCATCCCTTTCCAGGTCCAGGCCTGGCCGTCCGCATTCTGGGCGACATCACGCCTGAGAAGGTGCGCGTACTACAGGAGGCCGACGACATCTATATACGCGCACTCCGTAACTGGAAGGTGAAACTTTCGGGCGAAGAAGCTCGCAAAGTCCTCGCTGCAGGAGTACCCGCCAACATGCAGGACGGCGAAATAGAAGTGTCGCTCTACGACCAAATCTGGCAAGCTGGAGCCATTCTCCTCTCCGATGTGAAATCGGTCGGTGTGATGGGCGATGAACGCACATACGAGAATCCCGTAGCCCTTCGTGCCGTTACTTCCTCCGACGCAATGACTGCCGACTGGGCCAAACTCCCCTATGAATTTCTTGCTGAGGTGAGCAACCAAATCATTCGTAACGTCCGTGGCATCAACCGTGTCTGCTACGACATCTCCTCCAAACCACCAGCAACCATCGAGTGGGAATAATTGGTAGAGGGAAATCGAGAAGCCTGCCCTAGACGGGCAATATCCTCAAAAAGCCCACAACTGTCCGGGTGTCTTCGGCCACTCCCTTGGCATTGAGTCCACCTTCATAGCAGATGCCTAACGAACAGTGATTGTAGTTCTTGGCATGGATGCCCTGCACC
>CADAPC010000041.1 GCA_902789725.1 uncultured Bacteroidales bacterium | reverse complement strand
CTCCTTCTTACAACAAAGGTAGGGAATCGGACCTTACTAAGCAAAAAAATCCTGTCTTTTTTCTTAGACGCTGCAAACTTAGAGTTAGATTCGTGGTCGTAAAATAAAATTCTATCCGTAAGGAGTGTTTTTTTCTAAAAATACATTAAATTTGTGCCTTAGGTGAGAGTGGATAAAAGAATTTGTAGTATCTTTGTGCCGTAAATTTACCAAAGCTACTTTAATAACGACTAATTCTGAAACCTAAATCAGCTCATGGGCAATGAGGATAGTGCCATCAAAGACTTGTTGTATTCGATGGCTCCCATCACATTAGAGGAAATGTCGGGCATACGCCTGATGAACCGCCTCGACACCAAGTATGTGGCGTCGAAGGCGCAACTGGTGCAGCTGCTCCAACTGGTGCAGGACAAGTATTATGTGCAGGAGACGCTGGAGCGCAGAATCATTCCTTACCTGACAACGTACTACGATACGGACGACCACTTCATGTACATGATGCATCACAATGGGAGGGCGCGCAGAATGAAGGTGAGGGTGAGGACTTACGTGGCAAGTGAACTGACTTTCCTGGAAGTGAAGAACAAGAACAATCATGCACGCACGAAGAAGAAGCGCATTGAGGTGCCCAGCCAGGACGACTTCCGCCAAACGGAGGGAGCGCAGGAACTGGTGATGCGAAAGACAGGGCTGAACCTGGATAATCTGCATGCGGTGGTGAGGAACCAGTTTCACCGCGTGACGTTGGTGAACAAGGGGAAGACGGAGCGATTGACGATTGACTTCAACATTGGGTTCCATAATTTCGAGACGGAGCATGACCATGGTACCGATCAGCTGGTCATCATCGAGTTGAAGAGGGACGGAAATGTGTTCTCGCCTGTGTGCAATCTGCTGCGCGACATTCATGTGCACCCCACAGGTTTTTCGAAGTGCTGCATCGGAATGGCATTGACGGATCCTGGCCTGAAGCAGAACAACTTTAAGCCGAAACTGCGGAACTTGGAGAAAATCAACGGTCGGCGGTTTATTGACCATGAACTCTGAGAAAAAAATGAAAGAATTAAAAAATCTGTGCCCATCTGTGAAACCTGTGGGCGAAAAATAGATTAAAAATCAGTACCCATTTGTGTCATCTGTGGGAGAAAAGAATTAAAACATTAAATTATATGGATGCTCTTAACGATTTTTTTGCAGTGTTGTCGAGTGACACTTGTCGGATTCTCGACTTGTTCCTACGACTCATCATCAACACGGTGTTCACCATTCTGATTGCCCGTGCATTTTATTTTCCGAAGGCTCGTCGTCGCGACTTCTTCTTCACCTACATTCTGGTGGGGTTCTGTATTTTCATGCTCATCCACCTGATGGGCGATGCGAAAATTAAGACAGGTATTGCGATGGGTTTGTTTGCCATCTTCTGCATCATGCGATATCGCACAGAGTCGGTGCCTATTCGTGAGATGACCTACCTCTTCCTCATCATCTCCTTGGCTGCCATCAACGGTTTGGCTTGGGCTGCCGACATCAGCCCGAAGCATCCTGAGTTTGCAGGTCCGTTGATGACGAGCATGGGCGAGTTAATCCTCACCGACCTTGTGTTTGTGTTGGGCGTGTGGATTGCTGAGGCCAACAAGCTGGTGAAGAGCCTTTCGTCGAAGTATATCCGCTATGACAAGATTGACCTCATCAAACCTTCGATGCGCAAGGAACTCATTGAGGACTTGAAGGCTCGCACGGGGCTGGACATCACAAGTGTGTCTGTTGGCTCTATCGACTTCTTGAAGGATATGGCGCTCATCAAAGTTTATTACAACACGGACGAGGAGGATGAAACTGCCATGAAGATGCCGAAGGAGTACGCATGAGATGAAAAAGTGAAGAGTGAAAAATCTAAGTAACTTTTGGAAATGAAGAATTAAAAGTGATAGTTCGGTTATGAAAAGGATATTGACAATTATTTGGGTGGCAGCGGCGATGCAAGGCGTTCATGTTGCCAATCTTCATGCCCAAGACAATGACTTCGGCTTGGACTTCTCTGTGGGTGCCGAAAAGAAGATTCGTCGCGGCATGGACTTTGGCTTGGAAGCTGAAGCACGCACGCAGGACAATACGCGCAAGATTGACCGTTGGAGCCTGGGTGCATCGTTTGGCGTGAAACTGCTCAACACCACCACTTTCGACTTGAAGGCGGGGCTGAAGTGGGAATACCTGTGGGTGAATAACCTGGCGGAGTGCAACGACAAGTATGAGGAGGAAACCTACTACACGGCGGATGGTTATGTGACGCAGAACGAGTATGTGGGCTATAACCATAAACACACCTATTGGCGTAACCGTCACCGCACCAGCTTCAGCCTGAATGGAGTGTATAAGCCCAACAAGCGTTGGGAGTTTGCACTGCGTGAGATGGTGCAGTACTCGCACTTCTGCGAGGCTTCGACCACTACGGACAAGTATCGCTTGGACGATGATGACAATCTTGCGCTGAAGAGTTCTGAGCGCAAGGACTATAGCGGGAAGGACAAGGTGGCGCTACGCTCGAGGCTTACGGCTCAGTACGACATTCGCCATTGCCTCTTCGACCCCTACGCACAGGTGGAGTATGGCTGCGGCTTGAACTATTCCACCAGCAAATGGAGGTTCACGGTGGGTACTGACTATAAGCTGAACAAGCAGAACAAGTTGACACTCTTTTACCGCTATCAGACGGAGAACGATGATGACGAACCCAATGGGCACATTATCGGACTTGGCTATGGCTTTAAGTTCTAATTTTTTTACACAACCATAAAATGAAGAAAATCTTTACACTTTGTGCTGCCACGATGCTGGGATTGACGGTGATGGCAGACGATTTCAATCTTTACTATGAGGCTACTTCGGAGGCTACCAGTACGAAGATTGATGCTGTGAGCAACTTGAAGAAGCTCGTCTTTGAAAATGGTAACTTAGTGGTGGAACGCGTTGATGGCTCTAAGACTACTTTGTCTCTTGCCAATCTGAAAAGTCTTTATTTCTTTACTGCCAATGGGGTGGTGGGAATTGAAGGTGTGAAAGCTGACAAGCAGCAGGCAAAGGAGGCCAGTGAGAGCGAGGTGTATGACCTGATGGGTCGCAAGCTCAACAAGGCTCCTGAAGATTTGCCCAAGGGACTTTATATTGTTGACGGAAAGAAAACACTTATTAAATAGAAGAAAGAGTCATGAAAAAAATATTCTCACTGTTACTTTTTAGCTTTGTGCTTTGCTCAGCTTACGCACAGAAAGCATACCTCTGCAAGGATGGCTCTTACACCACTGTCAGCATTGAGGAGGGAATGAACATCGACCTCACGGCTGGCTACGACTCTATTACGTTCTCTAAGCCTCAGATGGGCAACGACGTGTATGTTGTCTATAATGGCACTACGGCTACTGTCACCATCCCCTCTCAGTTGGCAGATGCGGTGACTTGCTCCAGCGGCACCAGTTCTAACGTGGTGCTGACCAACACCAACACCACTGACGAGGTGTCGTACATCGTCAGCGGTAGTAGCTCGGCGGGTTCGCTCACCATCAACGCTGACTATAAGATGACGGTGAAGCTGAATGGTGTGTCGCTCACCTCCACGACAGGAGCCGCCATTGACATCCAGTGCGGTAAGCGCATTGACATCGTGATGGGCGACGGCACCACCAACACTTTGGCCGACTATGCTGGAGGTACTCAGAAAGCCTGCCTCACCACAAAGGGACACGTGGAACTCTCGGGTGCTGGTACGCTGAACGTTTCTGGCAATTGCAACCACGCTATCCGCTCGAAGGAATATTTCCAAGTGAAAAAGAGCGTCGGAGCCATTAATATCCTCAAGGCGGTCAACGATGCCATCCATGTGGGACAGTACTTCCAGATGAATGGCGGCACCATCACCATCGATGGCAACACGTTGGGTGATGGCATTCAGGTGGAGTATGAGACGGACGACAATGATGTGGTTGTTGAAGATGAAGAGAACACTGCCAGTGTCATCATCAAGGGCGGTACTATCAATATCACCGTGGAAGGTAGCGAGGACACCAAGGGCATCAAGGCCGATGGCGATGTCAACATCAGTGGCGGTACAATCACCATCTATGCCAACAGCAATGGCTCGCGTGGCATCCAGCTCGATGGCAACATGACTGTGAGCGAGGATGATGGTACAACGGCAATCACCATCACGGCTGCAGGAAAGCGGTGCACACTGGCTGAAGATGCAGCTGACCCCCATCGTTGCATGGGCATTAAGGTGGGCGACGCTGACCTCGCCTTCGGTGGCGACCTGACTGTCAATGGCGGCACGATTACTGTCTATAACACAGGTGCCAAGTCGAAAGGCATTAAAGTGATTGGTGCTTACATTGTTAATGGAGGCACAATCAATGCTGCCGTTGATTATGAATAAAGGGAAAATACTTTAGGTATGTTCTAATAATTACTAAATCTGAGATGATTATTTGGGCCATAGCTCGCTATGCCCCTGCGGTCTTGCACCCAAATCTACTCCAAAATCAACTAAAAACAATTGAAAGCTAATTTTTAGAACATACCTTTAGCTTGCTAAAACAACAAGCCCCCTGCATCCAATACGCGATGCAGGGGGCTTGTTGTTGGCTTCGTTTTGTATGTTACTTCACGTTGATAGGCTTGCCTGTATAGGTGACCGTCTTCTCGGTTCCTCCAACGATTTTCACGTGGAAGGTGCGTGAAGCGAGCATCCCTTCAAAGTCGCCTGTTCGCTTGCCTATGGTGAGGGTCCTCGACTTGTCGTTCCATTTGAGTGGAATGGTGGTATATTTGCCCTTCTCGTAGTTGTAGCCGTCGCCTTCGTCTTCGTAGAGGGTGAAGGTGGCATCGGCTCCGGGATAGACCACCAGCTGGAGGTTGTCGAACTTATTTTCGTTGGCAAATTGCACATCGGGACCTAAGGGCAGGATGGAGCCGGCCTTAATGTATAGTGGCGAGTGGCTGAGTGGAGCAGCCGCTGTGATGGTCTGTCCACCGTTCTGCTTGGTGTTGGTCCAGTAGTCCCACCACTGTGCTCCGGCTGGCAGATAGACCTCGTATTGCTTGGCTTCGTTCCAGTCAATCTTGGGGTAGCCATTGCCGCTTTCAGTATTCCCTTCTTGCTTGTTCCATCCGCTCATCTCGTCTGTGCGGACAATCTTCTCTGTGGTGTAGAGTGGGTTGAGCACGGGGCACACCAGCACGTTGTGGCCAAAGAGGTACTCGCGGTTGTTGTTCCATGTCTGCTTGTCATCCTTGAAATCCATAAAGAGGGCACGCATGAAGGAATCGTTGTTCTTCGTCACCTGCCAAGCCTGGCTGTAGATGTAAGGCAAGAAGCGGTAGCGGAGTTTCACGGCATTGACCAAAGCGTCATAGATGGGTTCGCCCTGCTTGCCGTAGTAGTAGAGTTCGCGATAGACATCGGTTCCATGGCTGCGCATCATCGGCATGAAAGCACCATACTGCATCCAGCGCACGTAAAGTTCTTGGTACTGAGGGTTGCGAGTGGCTGAGTTGTGTCCTAAGGTGTTGTAGGAGCCAGCAAAGAAACCGCCGATGTCGCAGTTCACGTTAGGATTGGCTGTCAGTGTGTGGTTCAGGCAGAGTGGAATCTGTTTGCGGAAACTGTCCCAGGAGGAACCGATGTCGCCGCTCCAAGTGTGTGCGCCTGTGCGTTGTTGTCCTGCAAAGTAGGAACGGGTGAAGATGTAGGTGCGCTTCTTGCTGTCAACAGCTCGTTGGTGGTCATACACACCACCCACTGTCATGAGGGGGAAGGCATTGCGCACACTGCGGTAGCTGCCTAAGTAGCATTTCTCGTCAAGGTCGCTGTCCTTGTAGCTGTGGTGATCGGGGTCGGTAGAGTCCATCCACCAGGCATCAATGCCCATCTGGTGCATGTGGGAGAGGTATTTCCAGTAGATGTCGCGAGCCTCTGGGTTGTAGCAGTCATAGACACGCACTCCGCTGGGATAGTCCATGCGTGGTGGCCACATGGGGAGTCCGCTCTGCGGCCAAGTCTCGAAGCTGAAGAGCATGTTCTTTTCCTTCAGCTCAGCAAACTGTTTGGTTTGAGGTCCGAAGGAAGCCCATATACTGATGCTCAGGTGGGCATTCTGCTTGTGTACCTCGTCAATCATGCGCTGTGCTTGTCCAAACTCGTCGTTGAGGAAGTCCATGGCGTTCCATGTGTAGTTGCTGCCCCAGTACTGCCAGTCCTGGATGATGCCGTCGAAGGGTACTTTCAGGTCACGATAACGGTGCACCACGTCTAAGAGTTCATTCTGCGTCTTGTAGCGTTCGCGGCTCTGATGGAAGCCATAGGTCCACAGGGGCACCATAGGCACTTCGCCCGTGAGGTGACGCATTTCTGCTATCACACCGTCGGCATCGCCGCCATATATAAAGTAGTAATCTACAAGTTTGCCGACTTCCGACTCCCACTCGATAGCGCCTGCCTTTCCTTCGTCAGGAGTGACGAGACGGGTGGGGGAGTAGTTGTCCCAATAGATACCGTAGCCCTTGATGGTTTGGTAGAAGTGGGCATAGTCCTCCAAATTGTTTTGCTCCATGCGGCGGTTTTCGCCTCGCTGGGAGAGTTTGCCGTTTTGCAGCATGCCCACGCCATAGATGGCTTCGTCGGCATCGACGGAGAAGGTTTGCTTCACCTTGTAGGCGCCAGCATCAGGGCCTGAGGTGATGGGGGTGAAGACGCTCTCGCCTGCTGTAGTGAGCAGGTTGCCTTTGTTGTCGGCAAAGGAGACTTTTCCTCCCTCTACGGTGACGGTCAGGGCCGATGACTTGTAGATGGTGGCAGCCCCTTTCTGGGATTGATTCACTTTCACCCCTTCTGGTTTTGCAATGACCACAAGGGATTTCTTCTGTGCGGATTTTCCGTTCTCCTTCACCACGCGTACTGTGTTGGGTGTGTAGAACTCAATGGTTTGTGCATTCATGCTGATACATGCTGTCAGCAAGAAGGCGGTAAGGATGTTTTTTCTCATGTTAAATGTTTTGTTAAATGGTTATTTTGCCCGTTTAGGTTTTCATGTTTAATCTCGTCTGACTACATGCTCGTCAGACAGAAACTGCTGCCAAAACGCATTCGTGTTACCATGGTCGAAGGCACCTCCGCCACACCAGGGAGCCACCATTAGCCAGATGGCATTGTCCTTCTGCATGTTCTCCCACGACGGCACACTGTTGCACTCAGGCATGGCGGTCATCTTGTTTGGATGGGCCTGACGCAGCTTTTGAAAGTCGGCGACCTGCGAGATGTGGGTGGTGTTGTTCTTGGCATATCCATCTCGTGCCACGATATCTACATATTCGTCGCCTGGGTACCAGTCATCATCGCCCACCTCTGATGTCCACACCCAAATCAGGTTGTGGATGCCTGCCTGACTGAAGTAGTTGAACATGTAGCGGTAAAGTCGTTTGTAGGCTTCGCCGTCTTCTGCCCCCCACCAAAACCATCGGCCAGAGGCTTCGTGCAAGGGTCGCCAAAGAATGGGGATGCCCTGTTTCTGATAATAGAGCAGCAGTTGTGCTACCCCTTCCAGCTTGTGCTGAAAGATTTTGTTTTCTAACGTGCCTTCTGTTGCACAACGTGAAGGCAGCATGTGGCAGGGCTTCTTGTCGTGGATGTAGAAAGCTTCCCAGTCGCTCTTCTGCTCCACAAAAGCATTGGTGGGCATGTGAATGTGCCACATGAAGGAGACGATGCCTCCTGCCTGATGCCATTTCAGGGCGGTGTCGGTACGATAGTTAATCCACGACTGGTCGAAGTGCTGGAAATCGAACACGTTTACCTTGGGGTACATGCCGCAAGCTTCGTGGATGCGCTCGGCATCGTTGGTGTTGTAGTTCCATTCGGCCTGACAGCCTGAGAGAACTTTTTTGCCCCATACCTCTTCGCGTAAGTAGCGGTAGAGTTCACGAGTGGCCTCATTAGCTTGGGGGTCGGCGAGATTTTTATCAATCTGTGCATTGACTGAGGCTACCAATCCCATCAGTGCAAGTGTGCATACAAGTTTTTTCATTTCCATACTTTTCGGACAAGGGTCTGTCCCCCTTCTACATGTGTTTTTACAATGTTGATGCCTGTTTGTGGGTAGGGTAGCCGCATTCCCACGGCATTATAATAATGAGTGCTGATGACTTTGCGGCTATCTTCTTGCAAACTACCGACTGCAGAAGGGATGGCGTTTCCCTGTTTGTCTGCCAGATTGACGCTGCCGATGCTGACTGTCTGTGCTTTCTCTGAAATGATGTTCAGACTGTAAGCATTTTTGTGCAGCGATGAGAGCGGAAGTGTGCACTGTGTGGCATTTGGGGCAATGACTTGGCTCTTCACACCTTTGTCATCGTAGAGCAATTGCACTGTCAGAGGTTCTGCTGCGGGTTGGAGCAACTGGATGACGATGCTGCCATAGCTGCTTAAATCAATGGGTTCAGGCCAGTACCATCCTGCTCCTCCGTAGGGCATAAGGCCTATGGTACATGCTTGTCCTTGGGTGGCTCCGCTCATCAGCATGTCTTTCCAGGCGAAGAGATGCTCGAATTGTGTGGTATATTCACCATCGTTGCTTCTGAGAGTGACGGCGGTCAGTGTGAAGTTGACACCTTTAATATGTATGCCTTGGCGTAATCGAGTGGCATCTTGGGCTGAGAGGAGCATTTCGTAATCTCCGCTGATGCTTTTATGCTCCAAGCCCTCGAAACAGGTCCAACTGTTTCCCCATGACAATTGCAGTTGAGCACCCGGGGATGTTGTGATGCTGAGGTGCAACACATCGTCCACTTTGGCTTCTTTCAGTTTGCTGCCATCAATGTTGAGCACATCACTCCATCCTGTGAAAGTTTGAGAGCCTTGCCAAACGATGGCGTCAGTAGCTCTTGCACCTATCGTGAGCAAGAGGCAAAATGCCGACATTAATAAGACTTTTCTTTTCATTTGAAAGAGTGTTTTTAATGAATTGAGTAATTGTTTCGATTTTGATGGTGCAAAGTTAGAGATTAATGGCAAATCAATGGCAAAACAAATGATGATTGGAATGTAACAAATGTTGAAAATCCCCTATTTTAGTGGGTATTCCGATGGTTTGCATCCAAATTCCTTTTGGAAACATTTGCTGAAATAGCTGACGGAACAGAATCCTGTTCGTTCGGCTATTTCGGTGATGGTCTGGTCGCCTTTTCCTAACATATCAGCAGCGCGATGCAGTCTGATACTTCGTATGAAAGCTACGGGCGATTGCTGCATCAGGGCTGTGAGCCGTTTGTAGAGTCCCGTCCGCTCCATGCAGAGATCGGCGGCAAGATGTTCCACATTGTAAGATGGGTCGGTGATGTGCTGCTCTACAAGTAGTGTGGCGCGGGCCATGAATTCCTTTTCTTGAAGCGTGGGTTCGGACTGTTCATTCGTGGGGGGCATAGTATCAGGCTCGTTAAGCATGACGATGGTGTCAGAATTTTCGTATTGGTTGACTTGCTCCACCAAATTCTGAATGCGCAACAAGAGCATGTCTTCGCGACTTTTACGTTGCAAGTGTTTGCGATAGAGGTTTCCGATAAGGATGATAATGCTGGTGCTCAGAAGTATGTAGATGAAGTAAGCTAATGGGGTCTGCCACCATGGAGAACGAATGGTGAAGGTGATGCGGCGTATATCTGCTTCGTCCCAATGGTTTGGATTGGTGGTAACCATCACTTCAAGTGTGTAGTGCCCAGGTGAGAGGCTGACCAATGGTAGGTAAAAAACGCCTTTGTCATCAACCAAATGACTGGCCGAATCGGCGGAAAGGGTGTGCCACTGATTGCTGCTGCCTAAAAGACGGTAGCGGTAGTAGGTGCTACGTGGGCGCACATAGTTCATGGTGGAAAACTGAAAAGCCAAAGAATTTTGGTTGTGGCTGAACGTCAGGTGTTCGGCATAGGGAGGAGTGACGTTGAGCAATGTTTCACCATCGTAAGTTTTTCCCATTTGCAAAGGCTGCCCATGCAGATAAATGGCAGAGAGAATGGGGTGCACTTCGATGTTGAGGGGGCGGGTGTCGAAGAGTCCTGAGAAGGGAGAGGTGTAGAGCAGTCCGTTGGCGTAGGTGCCCAGCCAAATGCCGCCTCCTCGATCAAGGCAAACAGTATTGATGCCAGTGGTGAGCGTTGTTCCATCGGGTAGGCGAAGTTCTCTGAATGGATGTATTTCTCCTGTTGCTGTATCAATGCGCAGATACCCTTCGGGGTTGGTTATATAGAGCATTCCCGTAGGTGTTGGTGTCAGGGTGTGCATCCATGCTGTGCTAATCAATAGTTCCTCCCATTGGTGTGTATGAGGGTCGAATGACATCAGGATGGAGCCACTGTGCCCTGTGCGTACCTGATAGAAGTGCCCATCTGCTCCTCGCACTACCAGTGATGTGCTGGAATACTTTGTTCTGTGTGGTTCGCCGTATGCCTCAGAGCGATAAAGAATATGCCCATCCTTTCGATAAACTGCCAGTTGCCCTGTGCTAAAGAATGTATAGATGGTGTCGCCTTGGGCTACGACATCTTGTAAATTCCCTGCATCAGGGGGCAAATTCAGTGAGCGTTTTGTCATAGGGCTGTTCAATTGCCTATCGTGCAAAAACCAGGTGCAGCCATCGTCTGTGATGAAGAAATCATGGGCTGTCCATGTGCTATCGCATACCCACTTCATTGTGCATAGGTTGAGGCAGTAGAGTCGTCCCCATTGCTTCATCCACATGCGGTCTTTTCCGTTGGTAAAGAGATGGGTTGCCCCATTATATGCAGGTACACTAACCCATTTTGTAGTGTCGATGACTGCTGTCTGAAAGCGTTGCCCGTCATAAACATCCACGGCACAATCTGTCACCACTACCATGCGTCCGTCACGCAACTGCAACATCTGTAATACACAGTTACTGCTCAACCCGTTCTGATGGGTGATTGTATAGAAACTCTTGTTCTCTTCGCCTGCCATCATGATGGCAGGGAAGAGTAGCAATGTCAGCAACGTGGCAGTGAAGTTTCTGAGGAGAGCGTGCGGCATGAATAGATGGTCTGCTTTAGGATTTGATGCAAAGAGGTGCCAGGAAGGAAAGTGGGTGTCTCCTTATTTCTTGTAAACTTTCTTTCCGTTTTGAATCAGTAAGCCCTTGTCTCCTTTTGCGGCAGGCTTTCCCCCAAGGTCATACCATTGGTGGGTGGACATCTGTGTCCCGACGGCTTTCACTTCTTCAATTTTTGTGGCCTCTTCAAAGTGGTCGCTAAGGTCTTTGGACAGCACTTCGGTGTCTGTCATGATAGCAGCCACCTCGTCGGCAGAGAGGGCATAGTTGTAGATGCGGAAGTCATCAACGTGACCGTTGAAATAAGGGTCGGCATTGAACATGGAGCGTCCGATGTAGCAAAGGGATGGAGCAATGTCGGAGGGCTTAATGGTGAACTCGTTGCTTTCGGCTATGTTTTCGCCATCTACATAGAGAATGGCCTGCACTTTTTCGCCGACGGGTTTCAGCGTCACAGCAATGTGGTGCCAGAGGGTGGTGCTGAGTTTCTTTCCGTTCGTCAGGATTTGTTCGTCCCCTCCATTCTTCATCACGAAGCGCATCTCATTGCCATTATTAGGCGTGTAAAACATGTATTGGTCGGTGCCATTGCCGAAATCGAAGATGCGTTGCCAGTTGGTCGTAGCACTTAGGCGCACCCAAGTGGCGATGGTCATCTCGTCTTGATGGGCTACTGCGTAGGGGAGCATGACGTATGACTTTCCATCCAGTTTGAGGCTCTTCTCGCCCGACTTCATCATGACGGTGGTGGATGAGTGGCTTTCTGTTCCGAAGAGAGAAGCGCCCAAGGTATTGGCTGAGTTGTCCTTTAAGTCGTTGTCGAACTGCCATTGCCCCACCAACGATTTCTCCTGCAGTGGTGCAGCCTCCAGCACTTCGGAGGGTTCTGAGCGGTTGTAATGCTCGTCAACCGCTTGCACTTTGTAAAGATAAGTCTCTCCGTTTAGAGCAGTGTTGTCGATGAAGGTTGTGGAGGTCACATTCCGTCCGATGGTGTTGTATTCAGCCACTTGACCTTCGTTGGCTGGTTTCTCTGCTCTGAGGATGGTGTAGGAAATCACGTCCTCGTCGGCTGGAGCCACCCAGTTCAGCTCCACGCTTCCGGCACGTTGCTTCGCTGCCAGATTGGTGGGTGCGGCTGGGGCAGTCAGTACAGTCAGAGCTGGAGTTTTGACATCAGTTGGTAAGAATCGCCACAAATATTTGTTTATTTCTGATGCCTTGGCATCGTCGGCTGGTGGAGTCTTGGAGGTGACGGATGTTCCGGCCGAGGTGCTACTGCAATACAGATACTTGTTGGTCAGACGGTTGATGATGTAGAAGGCTCCGTCTTGTGCGTACTTGATGTACCACTGCTCTTCGTGGGGGTGATTCTCACCTGTGCCATACACAATGATGTTGCATCCAGAGGTGAAGATGCCAGCAATATTTCCCCAGTTCAGTTCCGAATTGAGGTGCATATTGGTGTTGCCTGCGTTGTCGATGAACCAGTAGGACACATCGCCGTCGGTATAACCAGGATAAACCTTCCACTGTTGGGTAGTGCCACTGCTCTTGCGTGCGTCGGAGGTGGCATTCCCGTTGTTCATGGTCAACAGTTTCTTACTGCCCAGGTTCAGAATTTGGTAGGTGCCATTCACTTCAAAGGGAGCCACGTCCTCGCCCCAGGTGATGTCGAACAAGCGTTCGGCATTGATTTGAGCTTTGCTTTGGTAGTCGCCTTTCTTGCCTCCGGGCACGTCATAGACCATCACTCGGGTGGGGCCATAGCCATTGAAGAAGACATCCTTCCCCTTGCTCACGTATGCGATGCTCGATGCTATGGCCTGTCGTTCACTGGATCCGAAATATCCATGCACTTCGCCCGTTTTTTCGTTGCGGTAAACTGCTCCGTCAGTCCATGCACTACGATTTTCGCCATATCCGATGCGAACACCGTCGTTGGAGTCGATGCAGAACTGTCCGCGAGCCTTCGAATCGAACCCCCACCAGATGCCTGTCTCCATGCCATAGTTCACACCAACGATGGCTTCGCCAACATTGTGCAGTTCGTCGGCAGTTGCCATCTTGCCGTCTGCTTTCACTTTGGCGAAGAAGTTTGCATAGTTGTCGAATGTGCCTGCCAGTTGGTGGGTGTTGCCTTCGTCGATGTAGTCAAGGCAATAGTTGTACCACTCCAGTGCGTAGTCGCAATTCAGCGTGTTGCCTGCGCACACTCGGATGTCGTCAAAGTAAGGGTCGGCTTTGATGAGACGGCATATTTCCTTCATGCTTGCCTTGCTGCCTTGTCCCCACCCGGTGTAATCTGGCTCGTTGAAGGGCGAGATGCTCACCACTTCCACACCGCACTCCTTGGCATACGCTACGCTTGCTTTGATGAGCTTATACCATGCTTCGGGTTTATTAAAGTAGATGCTTTGGTATTTTTCGTAATTGCCATTTTCTTTGTTCAGGGCATCTTCTTGGTCGTTGTTGATGGACACTTTGTTGCAACCTGTCTTTAGGATGTTTTGGCATCGGCTCTTCATGGCACTTTTCTGCTTGGCTGTGAGTTCGTAGGTGCCGTCGCCATTGTCTATCACCTCTGCTGTAGGTTGAAACGAGATGCGGCCAGTTTCAAAGTTCCCTTTGCCGATGTGGGCAATGCCGCGATAGACATTGAAGTCCCAATTCCACGCGGTGTCCATGCCCCACTTCACACGGTATTCATTACCTGTGTCCTTTACGTCGAAGACAATATCTACATCCGCTTTCTTCATGGCCTGCATATAGTCAGACCCTGTTTGTGCTTGAGTCATAGCGGCATGTAGTGCCACTATAGTAGTTAGTAAAATGGTTTTTTTCATATTGGTCTTGGTTTTGCGTTTTTCGTTGTTGTTGCATTATTGTGCTCGTTCGTCTAAGTAGGAGTCTTTGAAACCTAAAAAGTAGAGCACGCCATCTAACCCGATGGTATTGATACTTTGCTGAGCATTGGCCACCACGCGAGGCTTAGCATGGAAGGCGATGCCGAGACCTGCTTGGGAGAGCATAGGCAAGTCATTGGCTCCATCACCTACGGCGATAGTTTGTTGCAAATCCACCTTTTCCACCTGTGCGATGAGTTTCAACAGTTCGGCTTTCCTCTTTCCATCTACAATTTCTCCCACGTAATTGCCTGTCAGGTGGCCTGTTTCATCAATCTCCAACTCATTAGCATAAACATAGTCGATGCCATATTTCTTTTGGATATATTCACCGAAGAAGGTAAAACCACCAGAAAGGATAGCTATTTTGTAGCCATACTTCTTCAGCACATACATCAATCGATCCACTCCCTCTGTGAAAGGGAGATTTTCTGCAATGTCGCGCATCACACTTACGTCCAACCCCTTGAGCAACTTGCATCGCTGGGTGAAACTCTCCTTGAAATCTATCTCGCCTCGCATGGCACTGGCTGTGATGGCCGCCACTTGGTCATAAACTCCATGCTTTCTGGCCAATTCGTCAATCACTTCTGTTTGGATGAGGGTGGAGTCCATGTCAAAGCAGATGAGGCGGCGCATACGGCGGTACATGTTGTCCGTCTGGAACGACCCGTCCACCTCTAACTCGCTCGACATACGGAGCAGTTCAGCATGCAGTGCTTCCTTGTCCTTTGGGGTGCCACGAACGGAGAACTGGATGCAAGCCCTTGTCTTCTCCTTAGGGTGAAGGATACTCGCCCGTCCTGACAAACGCTTAATGCCGTCGATATTCAGCCCTTGTTTCACAATCAGTTGACTTACAGCTTCAATTTGCCGGGCTGTCAGTTGGCGGCCTAATACGGTGAGAATATAGCGGTTCTTGCCTTGACGGCTCACCCACGCCTCGTATTCGTCCATTGTCACAGGGTGGAAGGTGATGTTCACTCCTAACTCGCTTGCCTTGAAGAGCAGTTCCTTCATTACATAGCCAGAGTTTTTTTCTGCCACGAGGATGAGGATACCTAACGAGAGGGTGGAGTGGATGTCTGCCTGTCCTATGTCTTGGATGTCCACGTCATATCGCGCCAGCACATCCATGATGCTGGCAGTTAGTCCAGGGCGGTCTTCGCCCGTAATGCGCAATAAAATCAGTTCTTCTGTCATTCGAATAGGTTTTTGTGGCAAATGTACACAAAATATTTGACTTTACGGTCTTCATGTCAGAAAAACTCAAGTTCGTTGCTTGATTTTATTGAAAACCTAAAGTTTCAACCAGCGTTCTGTCAGGTTGTCTTTCCTTCTTCTGATAGTTTCCGTATGTTGGAAAAAAGAAATAAGGCAGGGTTATTGTGCGATAACCCTGCCTTATTCTGTAATAATCCTCAATTTAGCACGAAGGCTTATTTTGCAATGATAAGGTAGTACTTCTTCTTTCCTTGCTGGATGAGGAGGTACTTGCCATCGAGGAGTTCGGACTTGGTGATGAACTGGTCGGGGGCATTGACTTTGTCTTTGTTCACGCTGACGCCACCGCCTTTGACGAGAGTCTTCACTTCGCCCTTGCTGGGGAACACTTGGGTGTGGTCAACCGTCAGGTCGGCAAGTTTCACACCTTCGCCTTCGAAGAGAGACTTTGCCACCTCAAAGTGGGGCACTCCTGCAAAGACATCGAGCAAGGTCTGCTCGTCGAGCTTCAGGAGGCTCTCTTTGGTCGATTTGCCGAAGAGGATGTTGGATGCCTCCACCGCTATGTCGTAGTCTTCCTTGGAGTGAACCATGATGGTCACTTCCTCTGCCAGTTTCTTCTGCAGCACACGGCGACCAGGGTCGGTCTTGTGTTCAGCAATGAGCGCTTCAATCTCTTCCTTCTCCAGCGAGGTGAAGATTTTGATGTAGCGTTCAGCGTCCTCGTCGGGCACGTTGAGCCAGAACTGGTAGAACTGGTAGGGCGAGGTGTAGCGGCGGTCGAGCCACACGTTGCCGCTTTCGGTTTTGCCAAACTTCTTTCCGTCGCTCTTGGTGACGAGCGGGCAGGTGAGGGCGAAACATTCCTTGCCGTTCATGCGGCGAATGAGTTCGGAGCCTGTGGTGATGTTGCCCCATTGATCAGCTCCGCCCAGCTGAAGCTTACAGCCCTTGTGTTCGTTGAGGTAGTAAAAATCGTAACCCTGCAGGAGCTGGTAGGTGAACTCAGTGAAGGAAAGTCCGTCGCGCGCCTCGCCGTTGAGACGTTTCTGCACAGACTCCTTGGCCATCATGTAGTTGACGGTGATGTGCTTGCCAATGTCGCGCACAAAATCCAGGAACTTGAAGTCCTTCATCCAGTCGTAGTTGTTCACCAGTTCTGCACGGTTGGGCGCATCGCTTTCAAAATCGAGGAAATGAGCCAGTTGAGCCTTGATGCAGGCCACGTTGTGGCGGAGGGTCTCTTCGTCCAGCAAGTTACGTTCAGTGCTCTTGCCCGAGGGGTCGCCAATCATGCCTGTAGCCCCACCGATGAGTGCGAGGGGTTTGTGGCCACAACGCTGGAAATGGCGCAGCATCATCACGCCGCAAAGGTGACCGATGTGGAGAGAATCGGCTGTAGGGTCGATGCCGAGGTATGCTGTTACCTGTTCTTTCTTGAGCAGTTCATCTGTACCTGGCATCATTTGGTGAATCATGCCTCGCCAAGTAAGTTCTTGTACGAAATCTTTCATGTTGTAGTTCTTTTTTTGAATTTTGGGTGCAAAGGTAGTGAATAAAATTGGAAAAAGTGTTATCTTTGCCCCGAAAATTAAAGAAGAACTGACTGTTATGTGGAAATGGTTTAGAAAGAAAGATGAGAAAGAGCGGAGACTCACTTCGCCTGACGAGTTGGGCGGGAGCATTCGTGTGACCTCCCCCTCGGTCTATTTGGTTTTGGGGACAATGGCTGTTTTGGCTATAGCGTTTATCATTTGGATTTTCTGCGGCAACGTGACAGAAAAGGTTATGCTGGAGGGAATCGTGTCGGCCGACCATCAGATGTTGGCATTTGTGGGTGCCGACCATCGCTACCAGTTAGCAAAAGGGGAGGAAGTGCAAGCTTGGCCTGCTGGCTTGCCTCGTGAACGAAACGGTTACATATCAGGCAAAGTGGTAGGAGTAGGTATGCAGGCTCTTTCGCGTGAAAAAGTGATGGAGCAATGCGGTGAACAAGTGACAGCGATATTTCCTGAAGGAGATTTGGCTTACACGGTGGAGGTGGCACTTGACAGAGCGGAGGGGAATCCGACTGCCTATCGCTGGGCGTTTGAACAGCGTGATCGGGTGGACATTGCCCAAGGCATGTTCTGTCATGTGATGGTGATTTCGAAACGCCGCTCCATGTTTGCCTATATATTTGAGTATGTATATGACCAGCTGAATCAGCTGCGGTTACTGAAAGAGTAGGGCGTATGAAGAAGAGAGTACCTGTCATCATGCAGATGGAATCAACGGAGTGCGGAGCCGTTTCGTTGGGGATGGTGCTGGCCACATACGGAAGGTGGGTGCCGATGGAGAAGCTGAGGGTGGATTGCGGCATTTCCCGCGATGGTTCCAGCGCGCTCAACATTCTGAAAGCGGCTCGCTTGCAGGGAATGGTTGCCAAAGGAGGAAAGGTAGATGTTGACCACTTGCAGCAATTGCCTATGCCTTGTATTTTACACTGGGAATATAATCATTTTCTGGTGCTATGTGGTTGCAAGGGAAACTTTTTTTATGTGAATGACCCTGCGCGTGGGCGTGTGAAGATGTCGATGGATGAAATGCGCTTGGGCTACACAGGTATAGCCTTGCTGTTTGAACCAGGGGAGTCGTTTGTTAAGGAGGGTGCTCCGGCTTCGATTCTGCGTTTTGTTCAAGTCCGATTGGCACACGCAAAAGAGGCACTGTTCTTTTCGATGGTGTCGGGTTTGTTGCTGACGGTTGCCACCATTGCGCTACCCATCTTCTCGCAGGTGTTCTTCGATGTTATCCTTCCTGGTCAAGATCCCTCGTGGCAGTTGCCTTTCTTCTTGATGCTGGGTGCAGTCATTTTGTACAAGTTGATTATCGAATTGTTGCAAGGCACATATTCCAACCGCTTGATACTTCAGTTGGGGATTGATGCCAACAGCCATTTTCTTTGGCACTCGCTCCGATTGCCCATGCGTTTCTTCTCTCAGCGTTATGCTGGCAGCGTTGTTTCCCGAATGTTTGGTGCCGAGATGATTCCTAAGGCGTTGGTGCAGAACTTGGCACCTGTGCTGGTCAATGTGGTTTTGCTGATTGTCTATCTCGTCTTTATGCTGGTGTATAGTGCCCCCTTGTCGTTCATCGCCATCGGTGCTTCGCTGATTAATCTGCTCATGGTGCGGTTCATCACGGCCAAGCAGGTGAACCTGAGCCGCGTGTTGGAACGGGAGAAGGGTTCGTTGAGTGGTGTGACGATGAGTAGCATTCGTGGCATCGACACCATCAAGGCGGCTGGAGCGGAAGAAGGTTTTTTTGAGCGCTGGAAGCACCAGTATGTGCTCACTATGAATGCCCATATACGCAGTGCGGAGATGAACATGTATCTGAACACCATTCCTCAGATTGTCAGTTTCATTGCCAACAGCCTCATTATAGTGGTTGGTGCATATTATATAATAGAAGGGCATCTGACCATTGGTATGCTGATGGCTTTTCAAGGCTTTATGAGCAGTTACATGGAGCCTGTGGAAGGTCTGATTGGTTCTCTGCAAAGCATCCTCAATATGCGGGCGGAAATGGAGCGCATGGAGGATATCTATCGAACAGAACCCGATGTGGATTCTTCCATCAGCGATAATCGGGATGTGCAATTTGGCAAGCTGATGGGCAAGGTGGAGTTGCAACACGTCACGTTTGGCTATAGTCCTTTGGCAGCTCCTCTCATTGAAGACCTCTCGCTCACTATCGAACCCGGGAAAAGCGTGGCCTTTGTGGGAGGGTCTGGCTGTGGTAAGAGTACCCTCGCACGTTTGGTGTCGGGGCTTTACGACCCTTGGAGCGGCAGCATATTTTACGACGGGAAATTGCGCAAGGACATTAACCGGCAAGTGTTTGTGAATTCTTTGGCGGTGATTGACCAAGATGTGGTGCTCTTTGATGGAACCATAGCCGACAATGTGAAGATGTGGGACGAGTCGATTGAGGACTTCAGCATGATATTGGCCTGCAACGATGTGCAGATGCATGAAGAGATTGCTTCTCGTCCGAAGGCTTACGATTCAATTGTGACTGAGAACGGAAGGAACTTTTCAGGCGGTCAGCGGCAACGTCTGGAAATTGCTGCTGCGCTTGCCAAGGAACCTACGGTGCTCATTATGGACGAGGCGACGAGTGCATTAGATGCAGAAACAGAAGCAAAGGTGATGCGGTCAATCCGCAACCTGGGCATGTCGCTCATTGTGATAGCCCACCGATTGAGCACCATTCGCGATTGCGACGAAATCATTGTGCTGGACGAAGGAAAAGTGGTGGAAAGAGGTACCCACCAGCAGTTGATGGAAAAAGAAGGATATTATTATACGTTGATTCAAAATGCGTAGAAGGGAGGAACGGACACATGATATTTAATGAACAGTTGGAAAAAAGGGAAACCTACGATTTGCAGGCATTGGAAGCATCCAGGGCTGCATTGGACGAAATGGTCAATCAGCATCAGGATACGGATGAAAAAATGAAGCGTCTTTTGCTCCACAACAACTTTCATCGTCTTGACCGTAAATTCCCTGCACGCCCCTTGCACGCCAAGGACTTGCTGCGCTTTGGCATGGAGTCGGTGAATAGGGTGGATGTCTTCTATGTACTGCTTCTCGGCCTGGTAGTCACACTGATTGGCATGCTCACTCCTTACTTAGCCAAGCAGGTCTATGATGAAATCATTCCGTCGGGCACGTTGGAGGACTTACCTCCCGTTTTGGGCATTCTGATTGGTGCCAGCATTGGGGCGGTGATGTTTTCTCTCACCCGCGATTTGGTGCTGATGCGCATTCAGCAGAAGGTGGAGACTTCCCTGCAGGCAGCCATGATGGAGCGCACTTATGCAATGCCTCCCACCTTTTTTCGCCGCTACCCGTCGGGCGACATGAGTAATCGTGTGATGAGCATGACGTACCTCAGTCAGACGTTCACCCAGGGCATCGTCTCCAATCTGTTCACACTCCTCTTCTCATTCATCTATTTCTACCAGGTCATCTACTATGCCAAGGCACTCCTTCCCTATTGCCTCCTCGTCATGCTGGCCAACATCCTGTTCATGGTGTGGGAATACTGGATGCAGCGTCGAGAGGACAGCATGTACCTGCCTCGCCAGTCCACTTTGCAAGGACTGCTTTTCTCGATCTTTTCGGGTATTAAGAAAATCAAAACTTCTGGCAGTGAGGTGCGTGCCTTCAGCAAGTGGGCGAAAGCTTATAGAGACAGCCGTCCTTCGGCATATACAGATTTTTTGGGTCGTTTCTCGCAACCTGTCTCGGGCTTCATCTCTGTGGCAGGAATGGCACTCATCTATTATCAGACAGTGGAAAAGCAGGTGCCCTTGTCCGACTTCATGGCCTTTACGGTGGCATTCGGACTTGTTTCGGCTGGCTTCATGTCAATGACCTCCATTGTGCCCTCCATAGCTACAGCCCAGTCGCTCTATGCGCTGGTAAAGCCTGTGCTGGAGGAAGTGCCCGAAACATACGAAGAATCGCATCCCGTCACCTCGCTCAGTGGCAGTATTGAGGTGCATAACCTCTCTTTCCGATATGCCAAAGATACGCCCTTTGTGCTGAAGGACTTCAATCTGAAAATACGTCCGGGAGAATATGTGGGCATTGTGGGAAAGTCGGGGTGTGGAAAGAGCACCCTCATCCGTTTGCTGCTTGGGTTCGACAAGGCAGAAAGCGGCTCCATTTTTTATGATTCCTACAACATTGAAAAAGTAAACAAACGTGCCTTGCGCCAACGGGTGGGCACCTGTGTGCAGGATGGCGAACTCTTCAGTGGCAGCATCCTGAGCAACATCACCATCACGGCTCCGTGGGCTACAGAGGAGGATGCTTGGGAGGCCGTACGCCTGGCCGCGTTGGATAAAGACATAGAGAAGATGCCCATGAAGATGCAGACGGTGCTTTCGGAAGGTGGAAGCAACATCAGCGGCGGACAGCGACAACGACTTCTCATTGCACGGGCATTGGTCAACAAACCCTCCATCCTCTTCTTCGACGAGGCAACCAGTGCCCTGGACAACATCAACCAGAAAATTGTGTCAGACAATTTGAGCACCCTCAAGTGTACGCGCATCTGTGTGGCTCATCGCCTGAGCACCATCATGCATTGCGACCGCATCGTTGTGATTGACGGGGGCAAGGTGGCCGAAGAGGGTACGTATCAAGAACTGATAGAAAAGAAAGCACTTTTCTACCAGCTGGTCAAGCAGCAGCAACTTTGATGGAGAAAAAGAAGAGAGGGAGCATCAGCCCCCTCTCTTTTGTGTGTAGCCCATAACGCTGAGTGGAGCATTGTCTTGCTCTTTGTGTGTCAAATTAGAAGGTAAAGGTCCTCGATGTCATAGACCTCGGGCAAATCGTGGTCGTCCACCAAGACAACTGGCGTAGCGTTAATGCCCGTGCGAGCAATAAACTCGTCAAGTTGCTGGGGAGTCATTCTCGACAACTTGATGTGCTCAAAGAGGAAGAAATCCTTCAAGTGGTCTGTTGCGTTACTGAATTGCAAATATTTGTGGGTGCAATGAGGACAATTATCGCTGCTCACCAACGTGATGCTAAATTCCGCATTCTTGTTTCCGCTCTTTAAATAGATGTCACGCTCTTCGATGATGCGGTGTGGGCTATGGCGGATGGCAGCTCTGAAGATGGCACGCCGATTGCAAAAAGCATGGTAATCATCGGCCTTTTGTTCCGCTTTTACCTTCTCTCTCATGCTATTCACCAACAAATGTGTCGCCAACACGCACAACACCGTCAGCCATGCCGAATTGAATAATTTATCAGGTAAATAGGGCATTTCGAGCAGAAAACAACTCACTATCCCTTGCAGCACCAGCACTGCGACCACCAGCAAACAAAGCGAGCACCATTGTTTCGATTTCCATTGTGTCAAGATGCTCCACGGGCAGAACAGCAATGCCGCCATGCTGATGAGGACTGATGAAGCCACCCCGTCTTCAAGGAGGGAAATTGTCAGAATTTGTCCTCCGAAATACCCCAGCCCCACTTCGCTTAGGGGAAGGATGCCAAACAATTTGCCATCCTCCTTTTTCGCTTGATTGCATTTTCCGTCGCCCAGTAAGTGGCAGAGCCGATCTCCTATTCGACTTTCCCCCTTTACCTCTTTCTCTGCCAGAAATGCGCTCACAGCGAACCCTGCGGATGCCAATAGTCCCATCAGGATGGGGGCGACGATTTCCCAAGCGTTTAAGTCGGGATAATTGTTAATTGCATCAAAGCCGATTTGAATCAGAAATCCCCATACGAGTATCACTCCCAGTATGAAAAAGAATCCCCTCCACTCCCAATTTGTTTCGTTGCCGTAATCTGAATCGTAATCATAGTTTGGCGCACTTTTGGGGAACTCTTTGTCGGTGGGGACCAGAGCGTAGCCATCCCACACCTCGCGCAGCGTCTCCATGTCCATGCGCTTTTTCCTTCCTCTTTCCATGTAGGTGAGGAACTGCTCTGTGCATTCTGTGGCCACAAGGAAATCGTCCTTCACGTGCAGAATGCAGGGGAAGGATAATCCCCTTGCCTCACCGCTTTTCATACGCACTCCTTGGGTTTTAATCCCCATGGAGGTGAGCATTTGTTTCAATCCCAACAAACTGTCTCGGTTGGGATTAACACGAAAAAGTTTGTCAGCAAACAGGTCAGTGTATTCCACTCCTGCTGCTGACAAAAAGTCTTTTAAGATACGGCTCACAGCGATTCCTCTTTAAAGCGTTCAATACAAGTTGTGATGCACTTGCGCCTGTAAATCTCTGCCACATTGGCAAGGCGCTTCTCGCAGTCGGCCTTGCAGCGTTCCAACTCATCCATGTTATCGCGGTTAGCCCCCGTCACTTTGGCCAATTCTTCATCGTTGAGCATGTCGAACTGCATCTTTTCCTGTCCCATAGTGCAGCCTTTTTATCTGTACATTTGTACATCCCTTCCTGAAATACATTTGGCCATACATTGCGCATATACGGCAGGCGCAAGTTTCTGATGGCGAGCGCACACTGATTCGCATTCCGAACGTGAGCGTTTTGCCGTACCGCCAGTCACGTCAGCCAACTCCTCGTCCGAGAGCGGCTGCATCAGTAAATCTTTGTTCGTTGTCATAAAAGTTAAAAAATTAAGAGTTAAGAATGAAGAGTTAAGGACCTTTGGCTCGCCGTCAGGCAATCTTTGGCTCAGCGTCAGCCAACCTTTAGCTCGTCGTCAGGCAATTAGTCTTTCTCTTGTTATTTATGGCCACAAATGTAGGAAGAAAAACGGAACTTCTCAAAAAAAACAGAAACAAAAAGTCATTTTCCCCTCTTTTTTTCGTTCTTTTTCAGAAATTTTCACTAAATTCGCCCCCCTAAAATAAAATATACGTGATTATGAAGTCAACAATTGTACGCACATGGCTCTGCCTCTCGGCCCTCTTCCTTTCTTCTTTGGCAGGCACAGCCCAAACAAACAACACCGCTGTAAAGAAAAATGTGACGAAAGCTAAAAGCATCGTCGAAAGAATCGCTCGCAGCAAGTTCGACAGCACATACGTGGCCCTGCCCCGTTACCAATGGATGGTGTTTGCCAGCGGCAATGGCAATTACAGCAAATACCACCTGCGTGTGCCCATGCCCGACATGATTGACATGTGGGAGGCGGAAGATATTGCTGCGCACCCCACTCTTGGCGACATGGACGTTTACACCCACGACATGGACTTGCACAGCGGCACTCAGTCGGTGTCGCTCGGCATTGCCTATCGCACCCTGCGGCTCAAGTACTCCTTCAACGTGAGCAAAGGCAATGACCGCCAAATTTCCTTCGAATCGTTGGGCTCGCGTTTCGGATTCATGTTCGACTACCGCCAAACCAAAAAGATGAAGGGCGACATGTATGATGCCAATGAAGGGTTCAATGCGCTCTTGGACAACATTGACCTCTCCTCTGCCGATGTCATCAAGGCAGGCACATCGCCGGTTGATCAAAACCGCAACGACTACACCCTCCTCCACCTGCAAGGACACTATGTGTTCAACTACAAGCACTTCTCCTATTCTGCTGGGCGATCCGGCTCTCGCATTCAGAAGAAGAGTGCCGGCTCTCCCATCGCCCTCATCGACTTTTATCAGAGCCGGGCCAAATTCAAGAGCGACTTCATCATTGGCGAGAACGAGCGCTACAAAACCTGGAAGCTCTCGCTTGGCGCAGGTTATGGCTACAACTTCACGCCCAATGCCGGCAAGTTGCTCATCCATGCCTCGGCCATCCCCTCCATCAACCTGTTTCGCCATTCCAGCTATCGCACAGAGCTGGACTTCGACCAAATATCGGAAACAGACAAGGAAACCTATCAGGGAATGGTTGACCAGGTGAAAGACGTTGTGGATGCAACACCTAAAATCACCCTCAACTTCACGGCCCGTCTCTCAGTCCTGTGGAACATCAACACCCACTACGTGCTGGGTGCCTACGGCTCGTATCAGCACAGCAACTTCGCCAACAAGAAGGATTACAGCATTCGCGAGAATTTCTTCAGCGGATCCCTTTGGGTGGGCTATCGATTCTGAACATGCAGCAATAAAGGAAAGAGGGGAGGGGCAGGAGCAAGCAACATTCCTGCCCCTCCCCCTGCATTCCCTCGGGGTGCTTGTTCCCTTTCAAAACAAACATTATGACATCAGGGCAATGACAAAAGCATTATTTATCAACGGAAGTCCGCGAAAGAACGGCAATACGGCACAGCTGCTGAAGCGTGCCATGGACGGTGCCAGAGAGACTGGCGCCAAAGTGGAACTGGTGAACCTCTACGACCGCAGCCTGAACTACAAGGGCTGCATGTCGTGCTTCGCCTGCAAACTGAAAGGTGGCAAAAAGGGCATCTGCTCTTTCAAGGACGACCTGCAGCCCATACTCCAGAAGGCTGTCGAGGCCGATGTGCTGGTGTGCGGCTCGCCCAACTACTGCGGCTACCCCTCAGCAGCCCTCCGTGCCTTTATGGAGCGGATGGAGTTTCCCGCTGTCAACTACTCCGACTACTCCAAGCCCGTGGTGCTGAAGCGCATCTGTTCTGCCACCATCTACACGATGAACTGCCCCAACGAAGAGGTCTATCGGCAGATGAACTACCACATCCTCCTGGACAATGCCGCCCAGCAACTCAGCGTGTTCGGCCCCACAGAGATACTGTGTTCCTACGACACCTACCAGTTCCCGAACTACGACCGCTACGACGCTGCCACCTTCGACGAGGCGCACAAGGCCCAGGTGCGCGACACACAACTCCCCGCCCTGCTCGAAAAAGCATACCAGTTGGGCAAGCGATTGGTGAAGACATCCTTAACTACCGCTTGAAAGGAAATCCTCCCCGTGGAGGTCGTCGGGTCGTCCTGCGAGTTCATTTTAGCGGCCGTTGAGGTTTCCGGACCATCCTGCGAGGTCGTTTTCGCGGCCGTGAAGGTTTCCGGGTCGTCCTGCGAGTTCATTTTAGCGGCCGTGGAGGTTTCCGGACCATCCTGCGAGGTCATTTTAGCGGCCGTGAAGGTTTCCGGACCACCCTGCTACTCCGACGGGGCAAAAGTGAAAGGAGGGCGGCATCCGCTTGCTGTGGCTTTCGGAGCCGCCCTCCTCTGTGGCATCTACTGCCGCCGTCGCGGCTAAAACAGATAAATGGGTGAATGGATAAAGAGGTCAGAAAGAGAAGCAGGCGCGAGCTATGCCCTCATCGTCCTTCAAATTAGAACTTAAAAAACTCGCCGATAATGAGAGAATTGCATGCACGACGGCATGGCTTACTCCAGGTTCTGCCGATAATGAGAGAATTGCATGCACAACGGCATGGCTTACTTCAGGTTCTTTGTGAAAAAGTCTGCGAGCCTATCCCAGGGAATGAGATTCTTTGACTCGCCCTTTCCTTCTAATTCCGTGTAGCCGCCATCGTAGAGGTCGCAGTGGCTGGCACCGGGAATGATGAGCAGTTCTTTGTTCTCGGGGTTAGGATTGGGCTTGCCAACCACATTGTATCCCTCGGCCTTGCCTTCCACCATGAACTTATAGGCGGCCTCGCCGAAATAGCGCGAGTGAGCCTTCTCGCCGTGCATCACGAGGACGGCAGAGCGGATTTCGTTGATGTAGTAGAGGAAGCGGCTGTTCGCAAAGGCCTGTGTGCCGATGACGCGCCAGCCGTCGTTCGAGTTGCCGCTGCGCTGATGATAGCCACGCTGGGTGATGTAGTAGTCGTAATAGTCTTTCACAAACTGAGGAGCGTCAGCTGGCAGCGGGTTCACCACACCGCCAGCCATCGCCATCGGGTCGGCAAGGCGCTGTTTTGCCATCGCCTCACGGGCAGCATGACGCGACTCCTCCTTGTCCTCGCTGTCAAAATAGCCATTACCGCTGACGCGGGTCATGTCGTACATGGTTGAGGCTACCGTGGCCTTGATGCGCGTGTCGGCAGCCGCAGCATTCAGCGCGATGCCTCCCCAACCGCAGATGCCGATGATGCCTATCTTGTCAGCATCCACATTCTCCTGCTTTGAGAGGAAGTCAACGGCCGCCATGAAGTCCTCTGTGTTAATGTCGGGCGATGCCGTGCGGCGCGGTTCGCCACTGCTCTCACCCGTATAGGAAGGGTCGAAGGCCAGTGCCACGAAGCCACGTTCAGCCATCCTCATGGCATAAAGTCCGCTCGACTGCTCCTTGGTGGCTCCGAAAGGCCCGCTGACGGCGATGGCTGCCAGCTTGCCCTGAGCACCCTTCGGCTCATAGAGGTCTGCTGCCAATGTCAGGCCATACTGTGTTTCGAACGTCACCTTGCGGTGGTCAACCTTGTCACTCTTGGGGAACACTTTGTCCCACTCTTGAGTCAATACTAACTTTGTCATATTCTCTTCTGTTTTAGTTTGATTGTCTTTAGGGTTGCATGCCGTGAGCACTCCGGCTACGAACATTGCTGCAAGTAATACCTTTTTCATTGTATATTTAACAATCTAATTCTTACTTGTCTATAGCTAATCTTTGCGGAGGTGCATAAAAATGCCTCTGCTTGGGGTTATTCGAAAAGTTTGCTGCAAGGGTACGAAGAATCCGACAAAAGCGGAAAACGTTTTCCCGTCTTAAAGAGCCTCTATTTCATTGATGGGTAAAAGTGTGATGTCGGCAATGTCTGATGCCGAAATACCTTTTGCTTTCATCTTGCGTGCGGTTTCAAGCATGGCTTCGGCACGTCCTTCGGCACGTCCTTCGGCACGTTGTCCTTCCATCACAATGACAGTGTCGCGGTAGCGGCGGAGGCTTTCGTCATACACTCGCCGTTCCTGCTTCGAAAGGGCGGCAACATCGGTGATGCTGGCCAGTTTCTGAAATACTGAGTTCTGGGCAGCAAAGGGTAATCTGTTCAGTGTTTCCATATTCTTCAATACATAAATCCAGCGTTCAAAATCTGTTTCACATTCTTCTGCCTCCTTCTGGAAGAGTGGCAGCTGCAAGTAGATGAGGCGGAACTTGTCGGAAAACGGCTCGTGTGTCCTCAAGTTCATCAGCCCCACGTCGGTTCGGAATTCATCGGATATGTCTTTCAACCTGAAATTCAGAAAGGCTACGAGATAGACGGCTTTCACGTCGTAATACCAATCGGCACCCCGCTCGCCCTGCTGTATGATGGATTTTGAGATATAGTAGATGCTGCGGTTCTTGAAATATGGCTGATATTTGTTCTGCATCTCCACGATAATGTGCTCGCCGCCCTCAATCTCGCAATACACATCGTAGATGAGCGAGCGTTCGCCTTCCTGGACGGGAATCTGCTCCTTGTCAAGGAATGTCAGATTCGCAATACAACGTTCGCCCTCAAGAAGGTTGTTGAGGAAATTGATGAGGAGCGGTTTGGAAATCTCTTGTCCAAAAATCCGCTTGAACCCCACATCGGTGAAAGGATTGATGAATTTCGCCATAGTTTTTCTTCTTTATGCAATTACTTCGTGTTGACCTTCAGTTTGCAAATGTACGGCTTATTTCTTGAACACCAAAACAATCAAGAGAAAAAGATGTATGTGGGGGCGTTTTTTATAGCTTTCAGTAGCTATGGCCTCACCCATGTCGTAGTGCCAACATGTTGCCCTCTGATTGCAAAATATCATCCCTTTCAGCATGGGTCAGTCAGGTTTCCCATTAGCGTCCTGTTTTTCCATTCATTAATGAATTTCATCCATTTCATTAATGAATTGGACGATTTTCATTAATGAACGGTTTTTTGCCCTCCAATAAACAGCCGTTTCATTTGCACCAGTATTTCTTTCCGTTCTTCAGGTAAACGCCTCTGAGTAGTGGCAAGGAGGTGGAACGGCCTGACAGGTCGTAGAGGATTTGTTGCTGAGCATCCTTGGACTGGCATTCATTTGCGGGTTGAAGGGCGCCGATGCCTGTCATGTCGTTGCTGGCAGGTATCAGTTCAAAGGGATAGATGTTCTAATAATTACTAAATCTGAGATGATTATCTTCCATTGTTTTTGTTGCTTTTGGGCATCTTTGGGCTTAATCCCTTGGGCCATAGCTCGCTATGACCCTGCGGTCTTGCACCCAAATCTACTCCAAAATCAACTAAAAACAATTGAAAGCTAATTTTTAGAACATACCTTAAATAAAAATGAAAAAAATGGAAGGAAAGGGTGAATGGCTCTTAGAAGCTGTACATTACAGGAAGGTGAGGACTTGCATGGTTGTCTCATCCTCGGAAATGGAGGAGGAGAAATCGATGAAGTCGGAGGTGCGGTAGATGGCTTTTTGACGGGCACTGTAGTAGCGCACGTGGGCTTTCTCCTGACCTTCGAGCAGGTTGAAGGCTGTCACATCCCACTGCTTTGTGGTGGGTTCGTAGGTGCCTACTCCGCAACATGTATCGCCCACAAAGACGGCCAACTGGTCGTCGGCTGCAGGGGCAAAAGGGAGGGTGCTAGGTAGTGTCAGAGCCAATTCTACTTCGTTGAACAATTCATAGACAAATTCGGTGCCGCTGTCCACTGTGTCGTTCTGCACGCGGAATGCTTGGGGGGTTACATACGTGTGGTCCGATGCCTTGTTGTAGTAGTAGATGTCCACCCACTCGTCGTTGTTGTCGAAGGGAATGAGCAGCATAAACGCATGGTGGGCGATATCCTCGTCATCTTGGTAAGTCAACAGGTTGGCAATTTCCCTCACCTCGCCATCCACAACGGCTACCATGAGGTCGTCCTCGCTGAAGTGAGAGGCGAGTTCGGACTGCATGTGGAGGATGGCTGTCATGTTCGATTCAAACATGTAGAAATTGACTTGTTCCAGTGCTGGAAGTTGACCAATATTCTTTTTGGGCATAGAAAACTCGGTGCTCCATGTGGGGGCCTTTTCCACCTTCTCCACCCAATAGCCATTCATTTGCGTTTGGCCGTTGTTGTTGGTTACGTCTCCTTCGTTGTCGGAGCTGCACCCCCACACAGCGATGAGGGCAACAGCTATCATGATGCTTTTTATTGTTTTCATTGATTCTTAATAGGCTATGCCAAGCTAAAGGTTCTTAACTTTTCACTTTTAATTCTTGATGACCACCTTCTGCCCATTGAAGATATATACTCCGGGTATGGCAGGACGGCGTGTGCCGATTTTGATGCCTGTGAGCGCATACCACACATCTTTCTCGTAGTCGGGTGCATCGTTGAGGCTGATTACCTTCGGCACGTCGGTGGTGCCTTCAAGCGTGTCGGCCTGATAGATGATGCCAGCGCGGGAGGTGGCTCCCAACAGGTTGCCGTTGCGTTCCAACGTGAAGGTGAGGTCTTCGCCCTTTTCGCCCCCTAACGAGAGGAAGAAAATGGTTTTGTCATCCACCGCTACAGCCTCAGAGATACCTCTCAGTTCGCCGTTGCTGTAGGCCAACAGTCGGTCGCCCTCTTCAGCCTCGATGCCCTCAGTGCGCACAATGAGGTTCATGGTGGTCTGACGTGTGTTCGCCATGAGTGGTTGGTGATCCATGGCGGCTTGGCGCACAGGTGCTCCCATCACAACATCGGTTGTTTTGTAGGGATAGGTGAAGCTGACAGTTTCGTTTTCCTTGCCCTTAGGGTTCTTGTGGTAGAGCATGTAGCCTTTGCCTGGCTTCATGTACTGTAAATTGCCCCGCCATCCGCCGGCGGCAGTGCTGAAGGTGGCAAATTCGTCCTGGCTCTTGATGATGTCGCCATCGGTAGCCTTGCTATAGAAATCGGTCAAAGCTTCGTTGATGGGCAGGTTGATGAGAGGTGTGTAGCCAATGTAGTTCCATCCGTTGTGCAGATGGATGGTGCGCTCCTCTTCGCTGCTGAGAGGACGGCCATCAATCTGAATGACCTGAGGTTTCTGACTCTTGATGTAGTACATGCGGTCGCACCGCAGAGATTCCTTCTCGGGGTTCTTTTCGCTGTATCGCCATGTGCCCTTGTCGTAGTGATAGAAGCTTTGGCTTTCGGGGTCTTTCAGCTGGTCGCCATTGGTCCAGTTGCTGCCCTTTCGCAGGAGTTTGTTAAGGTCGGTCACATGGTCGCTCATCACGTTGATGGACACCCATGTCCAGGAGGGCTCGAGGGTGAGTGTGCGTGTGATGTTCTGGGTGGCATTGAGCACAACAGGCTTCTGGTAGGTGCCTATTAGTGCATCGGGCGTGTAAGTCAGCTGCTGGCTTGAGGTGAGGGAGTAGGTGATGCCCGTTTGCCGCTGCCACAGTCGGAAGTAGAGGTTGGTTCCCGCCTTTTCTCCATAAATGGTCATGTAGAGCAGCGATTTTCCGTTCTGGTCGGTGGTGATGGTTCCCAAACCGAGGCAAGTGTCGCTTTCGTCAAATGCGGCTATCTGGCTGGTCTTATCGGTCACCACTTTGCCACCTAACTGCACCTGTGCACAAAGTTGCATGTTCTTCATCGTGTTTTTGTTGACAGCCCACTGGGGAGCCACGCCACTTTTCACGATGGTAAGCATCAGAGGGTCAACCAGTCCTTCGTCATTGCGCAGATAGAGCACTTGGTCGTAGGTGTTGACGTTGATGTCTTTCGACACGGTGATGTGGAGTGTCAGCGTCTCTTCGGGGTCAAGGTCGCCCTGTGTGCCTTCTTCAATGCTCATCCAGTTGGGCATGCCCTCGATGGTGTAGCTGCGGTAGTTGCCTCCCTTGTTGCTGATGTCGATGCTGAAAGTTGCGTCTTTGTTGTCAGCCTCCGATAGTTCGATGGTCTTTTTTGCCTCAGCCCAGCGCACCATATTCTTGTGGACGAAGGCAGCCCACTGCACGGGCTGAGCCATCTCGTTGCCGTTCAGGTCTTCGATGCCCATTGCCGTGATGTGTACCATGGTGCGCTCGATGTCCTTGGCTGGTTCAGCCAGTTCGATGAGCAGTTCGTTGTCCTTCGTGATGAAGTTGAAGCGCAGGTCTTTCACCTTGCCTTTCTCCTTCATTGGCGCATAGATGCTGTTCGACTTGAGGTCGTTAGTGATGTTTTCGGGTGCGGTGAAGGCTTCTTCTTTTACCGCCACAAACTTCTGCTGCTCAGTGTCCCACTTGTTGGAGAAATAATTGGTGGAGAACTCCATGAGTGTGCCTCCTCCAGCGATTTGGCTGACATGCTCGCTGAAGGGGATGTAGGCATGCAAGCCTACTTCTGTGCCGTCGCAGCTCTCGTTCATCTGTTGCACGATGATGTTTTGCGGCAGGGCCATTTCCCACAGGGTGATTTCGTCGATGTAGCCTTTTAAGAGGGTGATTCCCTGACTGGAGCCGCTGGCATCAATCTTCATGCGTGCGCCCACATAGATGTCACCTTCCCAATTACCGATGTTTGAGGCGGCTGTTTGGCCCGAGAGGTCGCCGTCCATATAGAGCGAAACCAGATTGGCTGTATGATTGACCACCATGGTGAGTTGATGCCATTGGTTGTCGGCATAGCCACCTTGTGCTGCAATGAGGACTTGATTGTTCTTCCTCAGCTGTACGCTGCCATTCTCAATGCAGAGTTCTTGCGGCATGCTGCGACCGCTGGGAAGGGGCGAGAGCAAGGGGTAAACGACATTCTGACTCAGGTCTTCGGTCTTGAACCAGAACGAGAGTGTGTAGTCCTTCTCTGCTGTCAGGTCGGAAAAAATGCTGTTCTTCAGCAGCAGCATTTTTTTGTTGCCAATCTTCAGTGCACGTCCTTCGGGCATGGACCAGGTGGCTCCTTGCATGCTGAGCGTGGCACCTTGTGCCTTGTCCTCCAGCTCTGTGCCCTGGCCTTCGTTCATGGGATAGTAGGCGCAAAGGTCCACCTCGTATCCATACAGGCTCTTCTTTTCAGTGGCTGCAATATCGGCTGCCGAGAGCGCCTTGGTCCACACGCGGGTTTCCAAGAGGTTGCCCTCCATCTGGTAGCCAAAGCGCATTTTCCCATTGCCCATGTAGTCGCCGCTTAGCATCTTGTCGCTGTCGGCCTCGTTGTCCACGTTGGCATTGTTCACGTAGAAGTGAATCTTGTTGCTCTTGTTGTCATAGACCATCACCACTCGCTGGAAGATGTTCCAGTTGAGGTCGGCCAGACTCTGCGAAGTGAAGACCACCTCGCTGCCCGAAGCTGTCTTCACGATGGTTTGCAGTTGCTTGGTTGTCAGCAGCGAGAAGTCGATGCTGCATCCGTCGGCAGTCTGGTGGAGGAAGAGTCCACGGTTCTGTTGGGGGTGTTTTGTCCAATCGGTCTTCACCATCATGTCGATGGAGAAGCTCTCTCCGGCAAAGTTCCGTTCGGCTTCCGACTCTAAATAGGTGTTCTCTCCGCCATTCAGATAGATGGACGTGGAGGTGTTGATGTCGCTGCTGTTGGGCAGACCGGTCACCTTGAAGTTGTTGGTTTCCAGCAAGCGGTTGGCGTTGATTTTCTCGCTGAACACAAGTTTCAGGTCATCGGCCACACCCAGTATGCCGTTGGCGGGTAGCGGATTGCCAAACACTTGTGGGCGGCGTGTGTCCTTGATGCCAGAGAAGACAGCCGATGCATTGGTCACAAAGTCGTTGCCCAGACGGCTGTAGGTTACGGCGCGCAGGTCGTAATTGAGTTCCACGGGGTCGCTGGCACCATAGAAAGCATGGCTGATGGTGTTCCCCGTCAGCATGGCTTTCGTGCCTGTGGCCTGCTGGTAGAGGCTGTCAGTGTTGTAGTAGCTGCACAGGTTCGTCCAACGCGATTCAGGCTCGGAACTTTGCTTGTATTGTAGTTCCACATGGTCGAAGTTGCGGAAATTCACGTCGAAGCCCCCGATGCTTACGGGCATGTAGTAGAGTCCGTGGTTGTCGCGTGCCGAGTTGGTGTTCAGCACCCACTTGTCTTGTGGGGTGACGACGGCAATGGGGCTGGCACTGGGTACGAAGTGGACGGAGAGGCTCACCGTGTCGGCCACTGAAGGGTCGCACTGCGAGCGGAGCGCCAAGCGGATGTTTTCGTAGTCATCTACTATGCCGGCCCCAATTTCAAGCACCTTCACCATGCCTGTTCCGTAAGGCACCACAACCGAGCGTCCGCTGCCGAGTGGTGCGCCATCCATCATCAGCGTAGCTCCAGCCTGGTTGGTTTGGTCAAGCAGAACAAGGTCGAACGAGCCTTCTTCGCGCACCGTGCCCTCGTTGCTCAGCACAAGGTTGAATTTGGCCTTTTCGCCGTAGGGCACACCGCTGACGACGTGTTTCTCCACCGCAATGCGTGGCTTCTCCACTTGTGCGGTGGCAGCCGACAGTTCGGTGCCGGGCGCATAGATTTTAGTGTGTTCGGCTGGCTCGTGTGGACATTTGGTGGCTCCTCCGATGGTGCGGAAAATGTAATTGCCTTGCGAGAGGGTGCGCCGTGTGTTGGTGAAGCCTGCCACGTTGATGGATGCGGCCACCGTCTGCACGTCGTGATAGACATCCACGCTCAGATGCCCATCGTCATCGGTTTGCAGCTGGTAGCCTCTCACAATGGTCTCGTCGGTAGAGTCATCGTTGTTCGATTCGTAGGTGGCATCAAAAATGGGTTCGATTGACATCGTTGTGCGGTTGCCCCCTGCTTGGATGTTGATGTCGGTGGCTCCCTGCAGATTCTTGAGCAGACTTTGCAGTTGGTTCACGTTGTTCATGCCCTCGTCGCGTTTCAACAAGCCGTATGATTCGGTGTGCGACTCCACTTTATTGGTTGTCGTGTTCAACTTCTTATAGCTCACTGTCACGTTGGGTTTTGTACTTCCGCTCCATTTCTTCTCCCAATCGGCCACAAAATCGCTGCTGGCCACGCTGGTGTTGATGCGCTCTGTGCCCACCGACAGCCCGCCGTTGATGATTTTGTTGAAGTAGGCCATGCCCTGCTCATCATCGTTCCACTGTGTCACGTCCCATCCTAATATGGGAATCTGATAATCCAGTTTGTCAGTTTGCGAGAAGGACTCTGAATGACTCACCGTGGTTCCGCCCGTCACGGTGTGGTTCTCCATGTAGTAGTCCGATGTCGAGGTGACATTGTAGGGGGTGCCTGCATCAAACTCCATGTCGCCTCGTTGTTTCTGCAAGGCATCGATGGCGTTGATGGCTTCCACCTTCTCCATTTCGTTCATCAGCACGATGTATTCCCACTGTGCTATCTGTCGGTTCAGAATGCGGATGGAGTCGTTGGCTGCGGCATCTTCGGCCAGTTGTGCCCGCAGTCCGAGCGCATCTACATACAAGGGGGTGATGAGTTCGTAGTTCAGGCGGTCGCGGTATTCATCGTAGCGGTCGATGGAGATGTAGTCGCAGTCTTCATCCAGATTGTCCTGTGCATAACGCGGATCATCTTCCTGCCGGAGCGAGAACGCCACGTTTCGCCCCGATGCCGTCGCCTCGGCCTGTGCCTGCTGGCGCGTACCTTTATAAAGGTAGCTGTTGCGCATCGTTTTCAACTTGGGAAGGAGTGTATTGAGGATGTAGTCCTGTGTATAGACGAAATTCGATTTCACTTTTGGCCCAACCATGTAGTTGTAGTCACTGATGAGGTAGTAGGGCAGGCCTGCCGCCCCTTTGCCTTGGGCAATCAGATGGCACACACCATCGGTCTCGCTGAAGAGTCCAGCCTCGTCGAGCACACGGTAGGTGGACTCGTTGATGGCTCGGATGTTGCGCACGGCACTGCTTGCAGCCACCAGCTCGTAGCCATAAAACACATCGGCTCCTGCTCCCACATGCTTGGGGTCGTCGCTCGTTTGCAGCCGTTCGTTCAGTTGGAAGTTGATGCTGCCTTGGTGGGTGATTTCAAATCCCACCAAAGGGATGGTTTTCGGAGATATTTCCCACACAGTCTGGGCCAACGTCTCGGTGCCAATCCATGTGCCTCCACCTGTTCCTGCGAAAGCACCCGACATGAAGTCGGAGCCGGTGGTGTTTTTGACTCCTAACTGCAAAGAGAGGCTTGCGCCAATGGCAAAGTTGAAGGAGGTGTTGGATGTGGTTTGCTTGTCAATCCATGCATAGCTTCTGCTGCCAGGAGGGTCGCGCAGCACGCCTTCCACCTGGATGATGCCATCGGCACTTACCACATCGTCGGTCATCTTCTGATAGCCCATCACAAAGGCTCGCAGACTCTTTCCGTCAATGAACTGGCCGTTGTGCTCGAGTGTGACATCTAAATGGCGCAGAGCGTTGTCGCCCGTCACGTCATAGACGGTGTTGGCCACATCCACCTTGATGTCCACCGAGCCGGTGCTTGCTCCCAGCACACAGAGTGTGTCGCTCTGTACAGCGGCAAAATCGTCATAAATGCGCACCTTGCCTCCCCGCAGTGGCACTTGGTCGAGTGTGCCGCTTGAGGTGCCGTTATAGTAATAGTCCTCAGTGGCTGTGATGCGGAAATTGTGGTTGCCCACAGCCAGCACGGGATAGCCGAAGGTGTAGGTTTGGGTTTGTGGGTCGAAGAGCGGTACGGTGATGTTGCCACCCCCCGACGTAGCCGGCTCTTGGTATGCCACTTCGCCCACGTAGGGCAGTGCCTCGCCTGTTTTTGGGTTTACCTCTGCGATGCTGACTGTTGGCTCGTGGCGGTAGATGCGGTTGTAGATGGCTCGGTAGCTAATCTTCTTGTCATCGGCTGTAATGGTTTTTGTGGCCAGACTATCCGTCAGGTCAATCACCTCAGCCACTTCTCCTTTCTGGAAAAGTGAGGGATAGCCTTTTGCCGACACCTCCACCACCTTGTAGCGCACGGGCAACAGGTCGGCTATGTATTCGCCCGTTGTGAGGTTGGGGCTGATGACCACCCGGTGGCGTTCAGTCGTGACAGCGTTCGTCAGGCGGTTGGCCGTAGCCTCATGGGTCAGCGTATCATGCTTCACGGTGAGGGCATCGTCCAGCTGGTCTTTCACCAACCAAGAACGCTCGTTGCCTTCCAGTTCCAGCACAATGCGAAGGTCATCGCCCAGGTTGTTTACCGAAAGGCCTTGACCCAGCGGTTTCTCTCCTTGGTCGCGACCACCCACCACACGGCCTATGGTGCGCACCTTCGTCTGGTCCCAGAAGAAGATATTGGCCTTTGGCTCGGTGATTTCGATGGCCTTCCCCTTGTTGTCGGCATAGAGTCCGCCATGCATAAAGGTGTGTCCATCCTTCAGCGCCACAATGCGCTTGGCGCCCTTCACCACCTTGAAGGAGAAAGCACCGTCGTTCCCTGTCATCACAGGGTTTCCGCTCTTGTCGAAGACCGTCTGTCCGTCCACCTTGAAGGTTGCCCCCACCACGGGCACGGTGGTTTGCTCGAAATAGACATGTCCTGCCACATCGAACGAACCGCCGCAGACGAAGTTCTGGTTGAGGAACATCGATTGCGTGCTGCTCATATAGACAGGGAACTGCACACGGTCGAAGTCGGTGTAGGTGGATGAAATGCGCACGATGTAGGGCACGTCGGCGTATGGCACGTCGGGGAAGAGGTAAGCACCCGACTGCTTCGTCTTCTGAGTCTCTATCACTGTTTCCTTGCCATCCTTCTCCTGCACCAGCTGCACGGTAACGTCGGCAAGTCCCGTTCCATCGCTAAAGGTGACGAAACCCGCAATGCGCCCCGATGCCTTGCGCGTGCCCGATGCTGTGAGCAGGTGCGAATCGGGGCCTTCGGTGCATTGGAAATACACCCCCAGACGGTAGTTTGTTTGCTGCCCCGCTGCCACATCGTAATCGTCGTAGTAGCGCAGGTTGGGATCCATGTCCTCCAAAGGCTTCCATTCCGAGTCTTTCCATTTGAAGAGCTTGATGCTGTCCAATTGGGCTACATCAAAGTCCCACTGCAGATGGATGCGGTCTTGATACGTATTGTGAGAAGCATTGAAGCGATGGATGCCCGACTGGTCCTTCATCGGCTCCACCGTCTGCGAATAGTCCGTCTTTATGGTCTTCATCACACCCGTCGCATCGTTGGGGACGACCATCAACATGTATTTGTATTGTGTGCAAGGCGCAAACCCCTCGTCGTAGAAGTTGGCCATCAACTCGCCGTCCAATGCCCGCAGCGAGTTCATGTCCGACACATCCATTGTCTTCAGCGACGTTTCGGGCATTCCGTTCCGATAGAATGAAGCAACACGTATGAGTGTGCTTTTCGACCCTTCGGGCATGAACGTGTGAATGCCATCGTTTTTCCAGTCGGTAGGAAGCCAAGACACGCGCACTCGTCCGTCGGTAAGTGCCTCTACGTTGACAGTGGGCGGCTCCGTTTGCCCAATGCTGCTGCGCTTGTCGGGCATGTCGCTCCGGCTCATGTATCCTTCTCTGGCTCCCACCGTCATTCGGTAGATGCGATATTGCACGCTGTTGTGAGTTGAATCGCCAAAGCACCCTGGCTTGTCATCCCTGTATTCGTAGTCCGTCTGCCCCTGTTTCATGGTCACATAGTCGAGCAGCTCCCACACTTCCTCCCGATGGTCGCCCTCGCCGGTGTTGTAGAGCCGACGCTCCACCGCTATGCCGTCAGCGGGCAGCACATCCTTCTGGTCGGCATTGGGCACCGTCCATTTCAGCACTGTCGAGCCACGTTCGCCCCACGACGTCTGCAAGTCGAATTCCTTGGCATTATGGAAGGCATTGAGCGATGCCACTTTCTCGTCCAAATCGATGTAGCGATAAGCATTGTAGGGAGTTTGTGCCTGCACCTTCACGCGGCGTGCACGGCTGATGGCGGGAATGAGCAACGAGAGGCCGTCTTCCGACGTCTTGCACTCGCTCGTAATGTCTTTCGCCTCGGTGCCGTCCTCGGTGAGTTCGGTCACAGCCTTAAACCGAAGCTTCACGCCTGTGGTGTTCGACACCACCATGTTGTAGTAGCCCGTGTTCTCGCCTGTGGGCATGAAGATGGGGTCGCTGATGAAGAGGTCGGGCTTCTTGTCTAAAGTGATGGGGCTGCCCGTCAGTTCACGGTTGTCCAGATTGCGTCCCCAATTCACATGGCCGTTAATGACGAACTTGGCCGACTGACCAGCCAGGTCGGTAGGGTAAAACCAGTCGAACTCAGCCAGACAACGCCCTTGCCCCTGCGGCTTCTTCACTTTGTAGCAGATGGTGCCTTGCTTCACAAAATTGCCGTCGTAGGTTACGCCATCCACCGTCGAGGCCGTCACGTTGCGGTCGTTGGTCAGCACCAGCACCCCGTTGTCGGCATTTCCGTTCTCGCTTGGTCCTGCCGGACGGATATACACCTCGGCATAGTCATCGTCGGTGTCGCTCTGGTCGTTCTGGTTGTAGATGGAAAAGATGTAATGGCGTCTTCCGCCCACATCGGCCCACACCCAGGCACCGTCGGGGTAGGTGTCGGTCTTGGCAATGTAGCCATTCTTGCCCGACACTTGGTCGAGATACATCACCTTGATGTGCACGCAGCCAGGTTCCTTAGGAGTCACCATAAAGCACATCGCGCTGAGGCCGGGTTCGAAATTGTCCTCAGCTCGCAAGTTCTCAGGCACGGCCACCAACACGCTCAGCCATAGCCAGCATAGAAGTCGTAAATGTTTCATCATGTCGTTTGCTATTTGTATTCTTGCTCGCAAAAATACAACTTATTTCGCAAAGTGCAGAGTTTTGGGCCTCATTTTAGCAAAAAAACTGCTCAATTGATGAATCGGAAGCTCAACTGACCCTTTTTTTGACATCTTTTTGACCGAAAGCGCATGGGAAAAACAGAAACTGTGTATATTTGCATTGATTGAAGTTTCGGATGTTAATAAAAACGTGAATAAATAGGTACAAAAAAGGCATTGGATACTTGCGTATGTCGCAAGAAATGAGTAACTTTAAGGTGCG
>CADAPC010000040.1 GCA_902789725.1 uncultured Bacteroidales bacterium | reverse complement strand
GATAAGTGAAAATTCTGACATGGCAAAATCCTGGGCAACTTTTTGTTGCTCAGGAACTTATAAATAAAGTTAAATTATAGTGTTGCGGAATTAAGGTAAAACTTTTAAAACACTTAAGTGTTCCAAATATAACACTTAAGTGTTTTTGACGAAACAGTTAAGTGTTCCAAAAATGCTTCCTTACAAAGCGGTGTATCTCCTCTTGCGAGATATGGCATTTCGCTTGAAGAGATATGCTGCTGCGGCATAGATTTGCCGTAATTGCTGCATGGCTACGCTGAGTTCTAAGTTTACTGTTGAAATAATGCTTGTGGAAGTTTAATTACGGCATGTTATACCAACCGTCCAAAGACTGAATGAAGAAACAAATTTGAGAAAGAGAGGCGAAATTATGGCCTATTTTGTTTGCAAGTGAAAAAATGATACGATTTGTCCATTTTATGGCATTATCTTAGGGGGAAAATAACTATCTTTGCGTGTGATTTGATGAAAGGCGGGGCAGGGCTAAATCCTCTGCGGAAAGAAGGGAGGATGGGGCTGGAAATGAATTTTGTACATACTAACAAATACCTATTTTTATCTTTATGAAGAAACTTGTTTTATTAGTCAGCGCTGCCATGTGCTTCACAATGGCTCAGGCGCAGTTCCGTTTTAATGCACAGCACCCGGATGTTCACGACCCCGTGATGGCTAAGGGTGAGGATGGACGCTTCTACATCTTTACGACAGGGTTTAATGTGGGGGTCATATCCAGTGCAGATCTTAAGGAGTGGAAACCAGAACCCGCAGCACTGAAGGAGGTGCCAGCATGGGCTAAGGAGGAGGTGAAGGGTTTTGGTGGACACACTTGGGCTCCCGACATCAGCTTTCACAATGGGCTATGGTACCTTTACTATTCTTGCTCAAGTTTCGGCAAAAACGGTAGTGCCATTGGTGTGGCTACCAATAAGACGCTCGATTCTACGTCGCCAGATTTTGGATGGAAAGATCAAGGTATGGTGATTGCTTCTCATCGGGGGCAGGATTGCTGGAATGCGATTGACCCAAACTTGATTGTAGATAAGAAAGGACAGCCTTATTTGGTGTTTGGCTCTTTCTGGGATGGCATCCAACTCGTCAAGCTTTCGAAAAATGACTTCAAAACTCCTATCAGTAAGCCTGTTACCATCTCGCGACGTTTCAATAAGACTTATACGCTGGACAAAATTGAGTTCACCATGGAGGGTAATAACACTATTGAGGCTGGAGAGAATGCCGTGGAAGCTCCTTTTATCTATCAGCATGGGAAGTATTACTACCTTTTTGTGAGTTTCGACTATTGCTGTCGCGGGCAGAACTCCACGTACAAGACCGTGTATGGGCGTTCGAAGAAACCAACAGGCCCTTTTGTTGACAAGGAAGGTCGTCGAATGGATCAGGGTGGGGGCACATTGCTCTATGGACCGAATGAAACATATTATGGCATCGGACACAATGCTGCTTACGACTTCGATGGTAAGTCCTACTTTATCTCTCATGCTTACGAGAAAACGGGTGGTGCCAAATTGTTTCTCCGTCCTATAAACTTTGACAAGGATGGTTGGATTATCCCCGAAAACTACTAATCCATGTGAATTTCTATGAAGAATAGAATTGCGGTATTCGTGTTGACAACCTTGTAGACGCTCTGTATGGCTGCTCAGGGCGATTTTGTGAAAGGAGCCGACAATAAAAAAGGCAAGGATTTGGTGTCCTTGCCTTTTGATTTGTTTGTGAAGGGGAGTGCGGGGTTACTTGATGCCGAGTTTCTTAGCGATGTCCTTGGGAATGGCATTCTTGTGGATGAGGATGTTCATAGTCTTGTAGGCTACGAATGCTTTAGAGGCGTACCATACGCCTTTGTATTTGTAGTCTGTGCCCCAAGAGTTCTTTACCATGAAGTACTCTTTGCCGTTCTGGTCTTTAGCTATGCCGTAGATGAGCATGCCGTGGTCGTCGGTGGTTTCCCAATTGTCGTAGGCTTCTTGGCGCATCTCCTGTGTAACGGTTTTCTCTGGAAGTGGACGGGTAGTGTAGGATGCGCGCGTTACGGTAGCTGAGGGACCGAACCAGTGCTCATAGTCGCTACCGCTGGTCTCCTTGAGCTTCTGTAAATCTGGGCATACGGCGATGCCTTCTCGAGAGAACCCATTTTCACTCACATCGGCGCCCCATGCAAAGGTGTAGCCGTTTTTCACAGCTGATTCCATCACCTGCATGAACTCGTCAAGAGGAAGGTTGTAGGAAGTGCCCCAACGCCAGTTGTCTTGTACTTCGATGATAAATTGCTCGTAGAAAGGATGGTGAGTGAAGGAGGTGAGACTCACGTAGTCATCCACGTTGATGCCAGTGGAGGCCATGTAGGACTGAGGAGTATAGGTCTTGCCTTTGTAGGTGAACTCTGTGGGCACCTCGCCGAGGTAGGCATCGAGGGTGGCGTTGATGGGCTTAAACCACACGGGGGAGAGTTTCTTCTGCTCTCCTTTGGCTACGGCTGCTACAAGAGGTTCGAGCATGTTGAAGAACTCACCGAAATTGGGCAGAGAGTCGCCGTAGAGAGTGCCAGGTTCGGGCATGGCTGATTGTGGAATCATGCCGTAGTGCTTCATGCAATAGACACAATCGTAGAACGAACCTCCCTGGCTAAAGCTGACATCTCCATGCATGCGGACTGCTGCCTTGGCGCGGTCTTCGTAGGTTTTATGAGCAAGGTACATTTCGGAGAAGTCCCATTCGCCTTTTCCCATGCGGAGAAGTTCTGCTTCAAAAAAACCGAGCGATGAGAAAGCCCAGCATGTGCCGGAACGGTTCTGGTTCTTGGTGGATGTGATAGGATTTTCTTTCACTACGGTAAACTGAAAGCCTTCATCGTTCTTCACTTGTGCGAAGAGAGATGTGCCGCTGATGAAGAGTGCGGCTAAAATAAGAAACTTTTTCATTTGAAAGGTATATTGCTATGTTGGGTTATTTCTGGATGAATGCTTCAACGTCATCAATGTGGTAAGGAATGACCTTGTCGCCAATCATTTGGCAGCCATCTTTCGTGATGAGAATGTCATCTTCGAGGCGGATGCCGCCAAAGTCGCGCCAAGAATCGAGCGCATCGTAGTTGATGAATTGGGTGAATTTCTTTTCCGAACGCCAAAGGTCGATGAGGTGGGGAATGATGTAAAGGCCTGGTTCGTCGGTCATGATGAAGCCTTCCTGAAGACGGCGTCCACAGCGCAGATTGCAGAGTCCGAATTGAGAGGAGGGCTGTACCTCATCATCGTAGCCTAAATAGTTTTGTCCCAATCCTTCCATGTCGTGAACATCCATGCCCATCATGTGACCCAGTCCACAGGGAGAGAACATGGCGTGGGCTCCAACTTGTACAGCTTCTTCGGTGTCGCCTTTCATGAGACCGATAGCTTTGAGATGTTCTGTCATCACACGGGCTGATCCCAGATGAATGTCGAGCCACTTCACGCCCGGCTTTGAGTTGGCGATGACCCAATCGTGAGCTGCCTCAACAGCTGCGTAGATGTCGCGCTGGCGAGGGGTGAACGTGCCTGATACGGGAGTGACACGTGTGTGGTCGGAGCAGTAGTTCTCACTTGTTTCAGCTCCTGCATCGCAGAGCATCAGTCTGCCTGGCTCTAAAGGGGTGAAGCTGGGGAATCCGTGTTGAATTTCACCATGGGTGGATAGGATGGCCTGGAAGGAAACTCCGTCACCGTAGCTCATAGCAATGCCCTCAATCACGCCCGCAATGTGTTTCTCTGTCACGCCAGGAGCACAGAGCTTCATGGCTGTGGTATGCATCATGTATCCAATTTCGGATGCTTTGCGGAGCTCCTCAATTTCCTCTGGTTTCTTAACGGAACGCATGGATACAATGGCTTTAATGAGTGTGACAGATGCCTTTTCGCGAGATTGGAGAGGATGAATGCCTACGAGGTCGGAGAGCTGAATCATCAGATCGTGACGGTATTGTGGTAGGAAGTGGATTGTTTGCCCCTTGGTTTGGGCTGCATCGACCATCACTTTCAACTGGTTCATGGGAGCAGTATGACTGATGCCAGACTGTGCTGCCAGCTCCTTAACGGACGGTACGTAGCCAGTCCAGATGATGTCGTTGATGTCGATGTCGTTGCCAAAGACATACTCTTGGTCATTATCAATGTCGATAATGGCAGCCAGTCCTTCACGCTTCAGTCCGATGTAGTAAAGGAAACAACTGTCCTGACGGAAATGGTAAGTGTTGGCTGGGTAGTTGTTGGGTGAATCGTTGTTGCCAAAGAGAAGGATGAGCCCTTCGCCTACTAGCTTTTTCAGTTCCGTGCGACGCTGCACGTAAATTTCTTTTGAAAACATATATTAAATGATGTGTAGTTAGTAAAAAACGGTACAAAGGTAGCACAAAAAGGTTAGAATAGCAAAAGAATGCTTGTTTTTTCTGCCTTTTTCGCGATTGAGCATTCGGGAATGTCCTTTATGCTCTGTTGGCACGGCTATTCTGAAAGAATTTCTTGCCGTTTAGAGTTGTATTTGCTTTTTAGACTTTGTGCCAGACGTTTAATCTTTGGTATTTCTGGGCTATTATGCTCTACACACAGATAGATGTCGTCTAACTCGCGCAGCATGCCCAAGCGACAGTCCTGAAAGCGATGAAACTCCTGCCTGGTCTTTATTTGCTCAATACGAATAAGTAGATTTTCCAGATTGGCGATTACCCCACTGGCTGGAATTTCGTACTTGTTGCAGACCTCTTCGTAAGCTTTTTCGGACTTGGCCTGATAGGTTTGCAACACGGTTTTATCATTTTCGCTGAGATGTGAAAACCGATTTTGAGTTTCTGCGGTTGTGGCAAGGTATGCTTTTTTTGCCAGAATGAGTGCATCGGGTGAATTAACTTTTAGCAGTTGTTTTGTGAGCTGGTCAAATTGATGGCAAAGAGCTGCACTTTGGGTGTCAATGTCTTCTTGTTGTGCAATGCTATCGTAGATGGCCTCTTCGGCTGTAGGTAGATCATCGTCTTCGTGCTCGAAAATACTGGTGCCGCTTCGTTTGGGAGACTGTTCGCAGGCCGTGAATAAGAGCAGGCTGAAGATAAGGAAGTAGGAGAGTATATTCTTCATATAAATAATGTGTGCAAATGGTAATTGTTCAATGAAATGAAAAGGAAGGGACATATCCTTACGGACATGTCCCCTTTGATGCTTATGAATACATGAGGAGTAAAGATTTTGTACTTACTCGCTCTTTTCGTTCATCTTCTCCTTGAGTGCAGCGAGAGCGTCGATGTCGCCTAAAGATGTGGATGCTGCCACATTCTTAATCACAGGACTCTGCTCCTTCTGAGGACGGTTGGACTTCTTGGCTGCATTCTCTGCCTTCTTGGCTGCCTTAGCTTCTGCACGAGCTACGTCTTCGAAGATGCGAGAGTGAGAGAGAATGATGCGCTTGGCTTCCTTGTTGAATTCAATCACCTTGAAGTCGAGAGTCTCACCGAGCTGTGCCTGGCTTCCATCTTCCTTCACGAGATGCTTTGGAGTAGCAAAGCCTTCTACACCACCTTCGAGGGCGATGACTGCGCCCTTATCGAGCACTTCGGTAATCTTGCCTTGATGTACAGAATCTTGAGTGAAAATCTCTTCGAACTTGTCCCAAGGATTCTCTTCAAGCTGCTTGTGACCCAGTGAGAGTCGGCGGTTCTCTTTGTCGATGTCGAGCACTTGCACCTCAATGGACTCACCTATTTTTGTGAATTCAGATGGGTGCTTCACCTTCTTGGTCCAAGAGAGATCGGAGATATGGATGAGACCGTCAACACCTTCCTCTACTTCAACGAATACACCGAAGTTTGTGAAGTTGCGAACCTTGGCCGTGTGTTTACTGCCAATTGGGTACTTCTCTTCAATCTTCTCCCATGGGTCTTCCTTGAGCTGTTTCACACCGAGAGACATTTTGCGTTCCTCGCGATCGAGAGTCAAGATGACAGCATCGACTTCGTCACCAACCTTCATGAATTCTTGGGCTGAGTGGAGGTGTGCGCTCCAAGACATTTCAGACACGTGGATGAGACCTTCTACTCCAGGCGCAATTTCGATGAATGCGCCGTAGTCGGCCATCACAACCACCTTGCCGTGAACCTTATCACCTACCTTCAGGTTAGGATCAAGAGCATCCCATGGGTGTGGAGTGAGTTGTTTTAGACCCAGTGCAATGCGCTTTTTCTCGTCATCGAAGTCGATGATGACAACGTTGAGCTTCTGGTCAAGCTGAACGATTTCTTTTGGATCGCTTACGCGGCCCCAAGAGAGATCTGTGATGTGGATGAGGCCATCAACACCACCCAAGTCGATGAACACACCGTAGTTGGTGATATTCTTGACAGTGCCTTCAAGAATTTGACCTTTCTCAAGCTTGGAGATTATCTCTTTCTTTTGCTGCTCAAGTTCTGCCTCGATGAGAGCCTTGTGGCTGACAACCACATTGCGGAATTCCTGATTGATCTTCACAATCTTGAATTCCATGGTTTTGCCAACAAATGTATCGTAGTCGCGGATAGGTTTCACGTCAATCTGAGAACCAGGGAGGAATGCCTCTGTGCCAAGTACGTCAACAATCATACCACCCTTTGTGCGACACTTCACGAAACCATTTACGATTTCGTCGTTAGCCAAGGCTGCGTTAACACGGTCCCAAGAACGAGCTTGACGAGCTTTCTTATGAGAAAGCACAAGCTGGCCTTTCTTGTCTTCTTGATTCTCGATGTAAACCTCTACAGTGTCACCCACTTTGAGGTCGGGAGCATAGCGGAACTCACTGCGGGCAATGATGCCTTCGCTCTTATAGCCGATGTTGACAACAACTTCGCGGTCGTTGATGGCAGTTACGGTACCATCTACCACTTCGTTGTCGTTCACGTTGTTGAGAGTGCCTTCGTAGGCTGCTTTCTGAGCTGCTTTATCAGCTGCGCTCACGCCGTCGTTCTCGAATGCTTCCCAATCGAAACCTTCCAGCGGTTTGATGTCTTTAATTTCCATAAATAATAAAATTGTGTTTTAATTAATAAAGTTAGACATTATGTTGATAAAATCTAATTTTTCGAGTCTTTGTCTTTCTGCGCATGGCAGTCGTTTTAACTAATGAATGGGGGCATGTTGTCAAAACGGCTGCAAAATTAGTGATTTTCTGTGATTTGGCAAAATTTCTGTGGTGAAAATTGTAAATTAAACTTATGTTTTGTTGTAGTTGCTTGGGTTTTCGCCTGTCAATTTAACGAAAGCGCGGCGAAAAGTGGATATGGATTTGAAGCCGCTTTGGATGGCAATGTGTTCCAGCGTGTATTCTGAGTGCTCTTTCATTAGAGGAATGCTCACTTCGGTGATGCGCAGTTGGTTGATGTAGTCGTAGAATGTTATTCCTTTAGCTTGGTTCAAATAGTTGCTTGCATAGAGGCGGTTAGTGCCAATCTCTTGTGCCAAATCGTCGAGTGTGAGGTCAGGCCTGAGGTAGAGTTTTTTTTCTTTCATCACCTTTTCCAGCTTGTCGGCAAAGGGAAATTGCTTAGGAATGGGATTACTTTGCGTGGGGGCATTTGTTTGGATTGGCTGGAAGTTCCAGCTGTATCGGAGCACCATTAACCATGAGGCGAGGCAGGAAATGTAGTAGAGGATGTCGAGCCAAAACTCACCATAGAGTGATGTAATGAGCCAGAGAATCTGGGTGGTGATTACGAATGCGAAAACAGGGCGGAGCCATGAAACATCGATGTTCTCGATGTTAGAATAATTTTCGTGTACATACTTTATATGTTTGCGTACTTTTGAATAGCCGAATATAACGATGGTCCATGCATATATCCATAGGAAAACTGCATAGGCGTAAATAACAGCTTCGCATGACACCAAAGCGTAGGCAGCAGTGAAAATGCAGAATGGAATGGAGAAATAAAGGATTCGTTTCCATGTGAACCATTGAGGCATGACGGTTTCGAGCAACAGGACGGTGTAACTGATGGCAGACCATCCGTCAATGATCATCACCCAATTGAGAATGGATGGGGTGTACATTTCGGGAAACGTCAGTATGAGATCTTTCAGATTGAGAATGGCCCACACGCACATGGTGTATCCCAAAACGGTCTGGAAACGTGTTCTGTTTGGGCGGAAGCAGAGAATGTGAATGGCAAAGATGGTGAAGAATGCCGTTGAGACTCCTATGAAGAATGCTGATATTGATGAACTAATCATGTGTATTATCGTATAATTTCCAACTGCAAATGTCGTGTTTTTTATTTAAATGAGCAAATGATGGCTGAAAAATGAATTTATTGGTATTGTTCATTATCAGTTGTTTGAGTCATGTTTAAGTTGTGTTCCAAAGCGTAAATTTTATTTTTTGGAAGATTTTTTTGGGGGGATGGTTCGTTTGTTTCCTCACCAACCAGCTATCTTTGCAATTGATTTTTGTGATTTATTATTCATCTATGAGTCCACTTGAAAAAGTCCAAAATCGGCGATTTTTAGTTTGTAACATGCCGATTATCAAATAGGATTTTTCAATAAAACGACTTTTTCAAGTGGACTCATCTATTTATTAACTTTGTTTCGTGTATTCTTTTTCATACGTAACTTCTAAAAAAATACAGAGGCAATGAAAAATTTATTGAAAGTCTGGGTTCTGTTGGTCAGCTTGGGAGCGGTCTGCATTCCTGCTAATCCCAGTTGGGCAGTCTGATTAAGAGAGCATCCAAAACAGTTAAACCCAAATCGGTCATTTGGATTTGGGTTAAAGAATGTGCCTATTCAGTGGAATGTGCAGTCTGAATAAGGATTTGCGTGTTGAAGAAGAAACAAACAAGGGTTTTATCTTTTGAGGCAAAACCCTTGTTTGTCTGTGGAGTTTCTGTTTGTGGAGTTTCTGTTGCCCACTCAGAAGTCACCTCTTTACTGTTCAAGTGTAGGCCATCCATCCTTGCCGAATTTCATTTTGCGGAGAAATAGTTTTGCTTGTCCGTTATGGGCTTTCTCGTAAGCATGGGAGAGGAAGTACCACTGTCCATCGAACTTGTAGGCAGAATTGTGACCCACACCAAAGAATTCTTTGTTTGGTCCGATGAGGGTGTCGCCTCCACCATGTTCCATGGGTTGTCCTTTGCTGTCCAAATATGGACCGTCCACGTTTTTACTGCGTCCTACAACGGTGCGGTAAGTGCTTCGCTCGCCCCGACAGCAGTAGTCAAAGCTAACGAAAAGATAGTAATATTTTCCTTCTTTGATGATGAAAGGAGCTTCAACTGCATTGGAACCGGTCTCGATGGTGTCACCTCCCTCGATGGTGTAGTGCTCCACGCTTTTTAGCTCTTTTTGCGATAATTTCCTACCAATGCGGCGAGAGATAGTCTTGGGCTTGCCATCGAGTGTTTTGAAATCCTTCTTCAGGCGCACCAGTTGGATGCCGTCCCAAAATGAACCGAAAGTGAGCCATGGAGTTCCATCTTCGTCAACGATGAGGTTGGGGTCGATGGCATTGTAGGTGCTGATATGTTGGTGAGACGTGATGACTGCCCCCAAGTCTTCCCACTTAAAGTAGGGTGACGTTGGGTCGAGGGTTTTGTTGACGGCCAATCCTATGGCAGAGCCGTTCTTTCCGAAGGTTGAACATGAATAGTAGAGCAGCCATTTTCCGTCGTGTTTGCTAATGTCGGGTGCCCATGTGTGGCCCCGATAGCCGCGGATGGAGTCAATTGCCCATTGGGGAATAGGATTCAGCACAGACTTTTCAGGTTGCCAGGTCTTCAAATCGGGTGAAGAAATGCATCCCACCCCCATGCCCGTGGAGAAAATGTAGTAACGCCCGTTTTCACCACGTGCCATCACGGGGTCATGAACGTCTGGATGTTCTATGTCGAAACGGAATCGGGGACGGCGTTGTTGTTCTTCTTCATTTTGTGCTGTCGCATACAATGAGATGGTGGCGAGACAAATGGTTAATAGTCGTTTCATGTGTTGTTTGTAATATAAATAGGTTAATAATGATGTATTTGCTCTTAAAGTGGCTCATGTTCATCGAAATTACTTGATTTATCATCCGACGAGGATGTCGTACTTGTTGTTTGTTTTGCTTGAGTGTTATTTTGTTTCAAAACTTGCGAAATACCATCACACTCCAGCCGTTTAGTTCGACTGTTCTACTAAGGGATAGTTTATTTTGCTGACCAACTTTTTTCATTTCTGGCACATCTTCAGTGAAATAGCCCGAAAGAATGAGTGTGCCTTGTGGGACGAGGTGTTTTACATAGGTAGGCATGTCAGCAGCAAGGATGTTTTTGTGGATATTGGCGACAATGGTGTGAAATTCACCTTCGATGGCAGAAGCGTTACCTTGTATGATTTGTACGTTCGAAATATTGTTCAATGTAAAGTTTTCCTTTGCGTTCTCTACGCTGAACTCGTCAATGTCGATGGCAACCACTTCTTGCGCTCCTCGCATAGCCATAGCTATGCCAAGCACTCCTGTTCCTGTGCCCATGTCAAGTACACGTTGGTGGGTGAAGTCTTTCTGTAGTAGAAGAGAGGTGATTTGGTAGGTAGTGGCGTGAGATCCAGAACCAAATGCCATGCGAGGATTGAGACGGATGCCAAATTCGCGCTCAAGAATAGGGTCAAAGCTGTTTTGCTCCCATTCAGCATTCCAGTCCTTGGATTCGAGTTGGTGGATTGTGTAAGTGAAATGAGTGTCAGGGATGAAGATGGTTGCTAATGTAGCAATGAGATCGTCCTCATTGAATAGCTCTTGCGGTATGTAAGCTTTGACTCCCAGATCTGTCATTTCGAAAGATTCGTAACCTATCTCTCCCAGCATGGCGGTGAGTACATCGCAGGTGGATTCGGTACATGGTGCGGCTATGATGTTTGCGTAAAGATATTGCATGTTGGGTAATTTTTCTTTAGAATGTAATGGCCGGTTGTGTAATGAATGTCGTATTGGTTTAATGGGGTGAAGGGAATCTGTCAATCTTTCTGTTTGATGGTCATGTCCATCAGGTCTTGATAGTCTCCTTTGAAGACATTGATGTCAACATTCCCTTTGATACCTGCGATATTTCCGGCATCGGTGTGTTGCCAAAAAGCCCATTCTCCTTTATATTCGAGAGAATCGACATAGTAGTGTGCTATCCAGTAGGGGTATTTGTCAAATTCGGCTGTGTTTAGATAGGAGGTCTTAAACTTGTAGCCGGTGTAAAGAATGGGCGTGACTCCGTAGTGCTTCTCCACTTCGTTCATCCAGTTGAGTACCTCGCGTTGAAGTTGCTTCACGCTGTTGTTTCCTATCTCTTCGACATCAAGAACAGGGGGTAAATCATTCTCTTCCAGTTGCACCATTTTGCAATAGTATTTTGCTTGTTCTTTGCCCGATGTGTAAGGGCTAAAATAATGGTAAGCCCCACGGACAATGTCGTTCTTTTTGGCATTGAAGAAGTTCTGATTGAAGTTTTCATCCCAAATGTTTGTGCCTTGTGTGGCTTTAATGAAGATGAATGAGACGGGCACCCCTTGAATCTGTGCATTGCGCAGTTTGTCCCAATTGATTTCGCCTTGATAGTGGGAAATGTCGAGTCCTCTCACTTCTCCTTTAGGATAGGTGACATTTCCATAGAGTGCTTTCCAGCGGAAAGAATAAGGGCCTACAAATGTTTTGTAGAAGAACGTGATGTAGATGACGGCTATGATCCCCAGTGCTGTCCACAGGACATACGAAGGCACACGGCGGAGTGGATTCCGTCGTGTGCCTTTCTTTTTGGTGGTTGATTTACGCTTGCCTGTTTTCTTTTTGGGAGCGTTCATCTAAACATTTGCTTGATTGTTGAAATCATCAGATTTGTCCCTTTAAAAAAGGAATGCTTATCCGTATTTATTTAGTCTGCTCCAACTGAAGCGTTTTTGTGGTTTGGTCGCAAACTTCCGATGGACCCCAGTATTGGATAGGACCTGGATAAACATAGGCTGTCTCTTTAGCCCATTCATCACGGTGGGCTGCGAAATACTTGAATGGTGCGCCATCCAGTTCAACGAGTGCCTTGCGGATTACAGGTTTCATTTTACCGTTACGTTTTTCGAGGTTCATCATCATAGTGATTGGCACACCACCTGCAATCCACTCTGCGGCAGGAGCTGTTGTGTTCTTAATCACAGACATGTAGCCTGTCTTGCCGTTAGCAATGAGACGGGAAGCGTTGTAGCCAAGAGAATAGCAGTAGTCTGCATCGTAGTTAGAAGGAGCGGCGCAACGGCCTTCGTAGCCAAAGAAGTGGTGCTGTGTGCCAAACTTGCCCTTGAACTTGCCTTGATGCTTCCAAATGGCAAGCTTGTCTGCCACCATACGAGAAAGGAGTTTCTCGGTTTCGATAAGCGAAACCTGTACGTTGCCGTGGGGGTCGCGGTCTAATGCCAACTGAGCTGCAACGTCTGCAGGCAGTGACTTGAATACTGCAAGGTTGTCCTTGGAGAGGTGTCCTCTAACGAAAGCCAACTGCTCATTTGCACTGGTGATGTTCTGTGCTTCAGGCAAAGCGAGGATATCGTTCAACTCTGCGATGAGTTTCTTGATGGCTGGGATAAATTCGATAATTCCTTCAGGAATAAGAACAGTGCCAAAGTTGTTGCCTTCAGCAGCACGAGCGGCTACAGCCTCTGCAATATAAGTGACGACATCATCGAGTGACATGGCTTTTGCTTCCACATCTTCAGAAATGAGGCAGATGTTGGGTTGGCACTGAAGTGCGCACTCGAGAGCGATGTGAGAAGCTGAACGACCCATCAACTTGATGAAGTGCCAGTATTTGCGGGCTGAATTACAATCGCGCTGAATGTTGCCGATAAGTTCAGAATAAGTTTTGCAGGCTGTGTCGAAACCGAAAGAAGTTTCAATCTGTTCGTTCTTCAAGTCGCCGTCGATAGTTTTGGGACAGCCAATCACTTGTACGCCATACTTTTTGGCTGCATAGTACTCTGCGAGCACACATGCATTGGTGTTGGAATCGTCACCACCAATGATTACGAGTGCCTTGATTCCCAATTCTCGTAGAATCTGAATGCCCTTCTCGAATTGGTCTTCTTCTTCCAGTTTAGTGCGGCCAGAGCCAATGATGTCGAAACCACCTGTGTTGCGGTACTTATCCATTAATTCGGTAGTAATTTCCATGTATTTGTGATCAACCAAACCGCCAGGTCCCAAAATGAAGCCATATAGTTTGTTGGCTGGGTTGAGAGATTTCACACCGTCGAAAAGGCCGGAGATGACGTTGTGACCACCAGGTGCTTGGCCACCCGACAGGATGATGCCTACGTTGAATGGAGGAAGTTCAATAGGCTCGCCTGCCTCGAATGTGATGACAGGCATGCCGTAAGTGTTGGGAAACAACTCTTTGATTTCAGCCTGATTGCCTACAGACTGCGTTGCGGCTCCTTCAACAGCCTTTACAGGACCCTGAAGAGCCTTTGGAAGCTTGGGCTGATAAGCAGCACGTGCTTTCTGCAAATTTGAAATAGTCATAGTTATAAATATAATGATGTGTAAATTGGAAAAGATTCTACTGAAAAGATGGTGCTTTTTTTGAAAAACGATTCATTTCCTCATGCTGGTTTATTTTTTGTTGGTGGCTTCACGTGCGGCTTTCACATAGCTAAGAGCTTCCCGGCACTTGTCAGTTATGTATTGCCAATCACCTTCTTTCACCTTGTCGTTCGGGAATAGTTTGGAACCCATGCCTACGCAATAGACCCCAGCCTTAAACCAAGCGGTGAGGTTCTCTTCTGTAGGAGCGACACCGCCCGTCACCATAATTTTCGACCAAGGCATAGGGGCTTTCAAATTCTTCACCATTGCAGGTCCATAGACATCGCCTGGGAAGAGTTTGGTGAGGTCACATCCAAGTTCTTGGGCTGCACCTACTTCACTAACGGAACCACAACCTGGGCAATAGGGTATGAGACGGCGATTGCAGACAGGTGCAATTTCTGGGTTGAAGAGAGGTCCTACGATGAAACAGGCACCCAACTGTATGTAGAGGGCTGCCGTTGGCGCATCCACTACAGAACCTACGCCAAGTGCAAGTTCTGGGCATTCAATAGCAGCAAATTTCACACATTCTGCAAAAACTTCGTGGGCAAAGTCGCCACGATTTGTGAACTCAAAAGCGCGTACACCACCATCGTAACAAGCCTTGATTACTTTCTTTGCAACCTCTGCGTCCTTGTGGTAGAATACGGGTACCATACCCGTCTCACCAATCTTTGCCATAACGGCAATTTTGTCAAATTTAGCCATAGTCTTATCGTTGTACACGGCCATTGGCATTTCCGCCAGCCAGTGCTTCTACTTCTTCGATTGATACATGATTGAAATCACCAGGGATGGTGTGCTTGAGGGCTGATGCAGCCACTGCAAATTCTAAAGCCTCGCCTTGAGTGGGCTTGGTCAGGAGCCCGTGTATGAGTCCTCCTGAGAAGGAGTCACCACCACCCACACGGTCGATGATAGGATTGATGTCGTAGCGTTTGCTCTGGTAGAATTCTTTGCCGTCATAGATGAGGGCTTTCCAACCGTTATGAGTGGCAGAGAAACTTTCGCGAAGGGTAGATACCACATATTTGAAATCAAATTCCTTTGCCATAGCCTTGAAAATTCCTTCATATCCAGCAGCGTCGGTTACACCCGCCTCAACGTCTGCATCAGGCTTGAATCCCAAGCAGAGCTCAGCATCCTCTTCGTTGCCAATGCACACGTCAACGTATTGCATCAAGGGACGCATAATGGATATGGCTTTCTCACTGGTCCAGAGTTTTTTTCGGAAGTTGAGGTCGCATGACACCGTCACTCCCTGTTTTTTAGCGGCTATGCATGCCTGCTTCAAACACTCTGCTGATGCATCGCTGATGGCAGGAGTGATGCCTGACCAGTGGAACCAATCAGCACCTTTGAATATCATGTCAAAGTCAAAGTCCTCTGGCTTAGCTTCTGCAATGGATGAATTGGCTCGGTCGTAAATGACTTTAGATGGGCGCATGCTGGCACCTGTCTCGGCATAGTATAGACCTACACGATTTCCGCCTCGAGCAATGAAATCAGTGTTGACACCATACTTGCGCAAGGCATTCACTGCGATTTGTCCAATTTCATGTTTAGGAAGCTTGCTGACGAAAATGCTTTCATGACCGAAATTCGCAAGGCTGATGCCTACATTGGCCTCACCTCCGCCAGGGATGATGTTAAATTTCTCTGCCTGTACAAAACGATAGTTTCCTTCAGGTGATAGGCGAAGCATAATTTCGCCCATAGTAACAATTTTAGCCATATTAATTAGTTATAGTATTGTGATGTGTGTACAGATAAAAGTGAAATGTTGTGCAAATGTAATTCTTTTTTACGAGAAAACAGATTTTTTTGGCTTAAAAAATAGTCATTGGGCGAAATTTTGTGCAAATTGAATTTTTATGTAATTAAAAACCCTTAACTTTGCATGGTTTTTCCAAACCTTAAACCCTGGTTTTGCGTTGCGCTTTGGAATGAAGGAATATGGGAGAAACCGAATTGCGATAAGAATTTTAAGGAATCAGAAAGTATTGTTAAGGAAAAGATATGATGGAGAGTTCTTCCAAAATTCGCATTAAAGATATTGCGGAAAGGGCTGGGGTGTCGGTTGGAACGGTTGACCGTATCATTCATGGTCGTGGAAATGTTTCACCTATCAGTTTAGAAAGAGTACAGAAGGTTTTAGACGAAATCAACTTCACCCCCAATCATTATGCTTCGGCTTTGGCCTCGCATAGCGTGCATCAGTTCGCTGCCATTCTGCCTATGCATGAGGTGGATAGCTATTGGGCTCGAGTGGAGAACGGATTGACAGACGGTGTGCGCCGATTCAACGACTTCAAAATCTCTTTTAAGATTTTTCGTTATGACCCTTTCAACACAGAATCGTTCAAGTTGGAGTGCCAAAGTCTGTTGGAGTCGAAGCCTGATACCGTTATTATTGGTCCAATATTCAATTATAATATTATGGCCAACTTTACTGCCCAACTTGATGAGAAGGGCATTCCTTATGCCTTACTTGATTCTAATTGGTCCGAATTTAATCACCGCATTTTTTATGGACAAGATTCTTTGCAGAGCGGTGCCTTTTCAGGGCGAATCATGTCGTTAGCCGTTGATGCCGACACTCAGAAAATTGCCATCTTCAAAGTATTGGGAGAGGGTCGCGTAGCCAGTCGCCAACAAATGAATCGTGAGGTGGGATTTCGTAAATACATGGAAGAACATTGCCCACGGATTGAGATTGTTGATGTGAATCTTTATGTTTACGACAAACCCGGTATGCAAAAAATCATGAGTGAATTCTTTACAGCGAACCCTGATATACGGCACGCATTATCGTTTAATTCCTCCATTCACATCATTGCGGATTTTTTGCGCGAAAAGATGCCGCAGCATCCTCATGTCACTTTATTGGGTTACGATGCCGTCAATGCCAATGTAGAGTGCATAAAGAATGGTTCTGCCGATTTTCTCATAGCTCAGCATCCTCAGACTCAAGGGCTTGATTGTTTTCGTTCAATGTTCAATTCGTGTGTATTGAAAATGAACATTCCGCGTGATCACTACATGGCGATAGAACTACTGACCAAAGAAAACATTGACTATTACAAAGATTAATCATATTCCATTTTAAAATCTATTAACTTTTTTTATTAATCTAACAACCTGTAGCATGAAACAAACACTCTGTGCTTTTACCGCGTACTGCATTTTGCAAGTGCTTGGTTTTATGGGTTATCCTGCTTCTCAGCAGTTGATGGCGCAGAAAAAAAACATTCCTTTCGTCTATGATGTGGAGAATACTGGTGCCCAGTTGGTAACACAACCCACATTCACTCCTTTAGACCAACTGAAGGAGGAGACTACACTCCCCAATCCATTTCAGTGGTCTAATGGCAAAGGAGAGGTGAAAAACTTCAAGCAGTGGGCAAAACGACGGGCTGAAATTGCATTTGAGATTCAGCATTATGAGATTGGGCTGAAGCCAACTGTGGCAATGGAAGACATTGATGCGCGCATGTCCGACGATACACTGATTGTAGATGTACACGTTCATGGACAAACGCTTACGCTTCGTTCCAAAATTTTCTATCCCACGGGCGGCACGGCACCTTATCCCCTCATGATAGGTGCCAGCATGAATGCGTTGCCTAATAAATTCTTTACTGAACGAAACATAGCCATGGCAACCTTTTCTGAGCGGCAAGTGAATAGCTACTCTCAGATGGGTAAAGCCGCAGGGCGCGGTAATTATGCTTTCGATAAACTCTATCCTCAGCTGACGGAAAATGGAGCCTATAGCGAATGGGCTTGGGGCTTCAGTCGCTTGTTGGATGGCTTGCAGAAATTAGGTCCAGAAGTCACAAAGATAGACATGTCACATATTGGTGTCACGGGGTGTTCCTATGCTGGGAAAATGGCACTATTCTGTGGTGCATTTGATGAACGCGTAGCTTTAATCATCGCTCAGGAACCAGGTGGCGGTGGTGCTGCATCGTGGCGTGTGTCTCGCACATTAGGCAATGTCGAAAATTTGGATAGGACAGACTATAACTGGTTCAAAGAGAGCTTGAAAGTGAATTTTGGTGAAGAAAAAGTTAATAAGCTTCCTCACGATCGTCACGAGCTTTTGGCTATGTGCTGCCCACGTGCTGTATTGCTGTTGGGCAATCCTGATTATGAATGGTTGGCCGATCCTTCCATGTACGTATCTGCTAATGCAGCCCTGAGGGTGTGGGAGCGTTTTGGCATAGCCGATAGAATGGGGTATTCAATTGTGGCGGGTCATGGACATTGCCAACTTCCAGAAAGTCAATACCCCGAAGTGGAAGCTTTTATCGACAAGTTCCTGTTGGGTAAAGAAACCAATACGATGATTCGAATAGCCCCTGAAGATTATTCCGCACGCTACAAGTGGGAAGACTGGGCTCCTTGGAAATAAAGGCTTTATCCCAGAATTGAACACTCCTGTTTGTCATAGAAAAGAGGACACCCCTCGAAAATCTCCTTTTGGAGATATCTGAGGGGTGTTCCTGTTTTTATGAACTTATTCCTCATCGTCGGCAATGTCATCAATGCCTTCGATGTCCTCAATTTGAATGTTTCTTTCGTCTATTTCATCGTCCTCATCCATTTCTTCCTCATCGCCGTCAAGCTTTTTGAGCTCTTCTTCATCCATGTCTTCATCCTCTTCCTCTTCTTCTTCCAAATCCAACTCGTCATCGTCATCGTAATCCTCATCATCCGTATGACGTTTCCGGCGCTTTTTCCTTCCGTCTTCTTCTTCATGAATGCTGTAATCAATGTGTACTTTCTCGATTTTGGGTTTGAGTTTCATAAACAACCCTTCAATCCATCCGCCCCTGTCGATTTCCAGCACTTCGTAGCCATCGGCTTTCCTGCGTTCGATGATGCCCCCTGCCTTGTGCATGATTTTCTCAGGCATAACAGTGCAATCTACAAAGAAAGCTGATTCTATAATGTCTTGAATAGCAAGTGGTAAGCCCTTCCAACCTGTGCCCATGTTGTGGTTAATGAGGTCAAGCACTTCCCAGGGTTCCAGATGCTGGATGTTTTCCAGTGTCAAGTCTGTTACTTTCTTGATGGGGTGCTTTCTGATGGCGATGGCATTATTACCATTCTCGTCAGGAGTAGAGAAGACTTCAAAGCCTATGCTTTCCAACTTGTTCACTTTTTCTGTTTCTTCCCTTTTCAAGAATTGAATGTCAAAAACGGTTTTGATGATGTTCATGTAGTGCTTCTCGTTGTCAGAGAAATCATCGCGCTTTTTCTTTGCGTCGATAATCATCTGGCTGAGTTCACTGGGAGTCACCGTCCATACATTACCTTTGTTCAGGTCGTCGAGCGACAATCTTGTCTTTTGCTTCATTGTCTTTTTGTCGATAAAGAGTGTGTGTACTGCCTTTTCTTTTTATGAAATCGGGTGCAAAGGTAAGAAAAAAAAGGGAGTGTAGCAAAAATAAAATGCATTTTCCTTGTGTCTCTGCACATTAAGTTGTAACTTTGCCACGAATAATGACGATTTAGAAAGATGAAATCGACAAGGAATCTCTTATTTTTGCTTTTGAGCATTGCTTTTGTTGTTGGTTTAATTGTCTCTTGCGACTGGCGTTCAAGCGAACAATTACGTTTGGAAAAACTTGCGCAAAGTCGGAAGTGTGACACATTGGTCATGCAGGTCATTCGTCAAAAACCAGAGAAGGCATTATTGTTCATAGACAGCTTAGTGACTCTTGAAACACCATCGACAGAAAGAATTGCCTACTACCGTGCACTTGCTTACAATGGTTTAGGTCAGAAGCAAAAAGTGGAAGAGTGTTGCCGGCAGGCACTCGATGGCAATCGATTGCAGCTGGAAGACTCTGTTGTATTTTATGCAGTCAACGACCTTCTTGTTTCCACTCTAATTTATCGTGGTGATGTAGAAGGAGCTTTGGTTACAGCCCAACGTGGTTTGGAAGTGTCAAAAGTCGATCGTTCCGAGCAGGGACGCTATTGGACAGCTGTGCTAATGCACAGCTTGGGCTATTGTAAAATGAGGCTCGGAAAAATCAATGAAGCCGAGAATTATTTCAGTCAGGCATACATTACCTTGAAACAGCTTGTTGCCAACGACAGCAAGTTCTCCAATGTCCAAACCTATGCACGTGTTTCTTATAATATACTCGATGCCTACTCCAGTACAGGGCAATACGATAAGGCGAAAGCTTGGATTGAGTCGGTTGAGGACGCTGTTAGTAAATTGGTGGCATCTCCTGAATGTACAGACGATATGAAATTGAGTTATAAAGGAGGGCTTTGTATCCAAAAGGCACTGGCTCTTTTTGGCATAGGTGATCGTATGGAGGCTGATGCTTCTTTCCAAGAAGCCTTGCAGATGGATTATGACCAGACAGATTTGGGTGTGTTGGAATGTGCCGCCTATTTGGAAAAGACGGAACGTTGGAGCGAGTTAAAAACTTTAATACCTCGCATTGATTCACTCTCCAAGGTGTGGGGCGACCCCTCTTCACTGCAGCATTGGGAACAGTATTTAGAAAATGAAAAGTGACTTTGTCCAACCCTCCCACCACGCTCACCTTATCAAGTAAAGCAAAAATCAAATCAATATTTTATGAAAGAATTAGCATTGAAGTATGGCTGCAACCCTAATCAGAAGCCATCGCGAGTTTATATGGAAGAAGGTGACCTTCCTATTGAAGTGCTGAATGGACGTCCTGGCTACATAAACCTGCTGGATGCTTTCAACAGCTGGCAGTTGGTCAAGGAACTGAAAGCTGCTACAGGCATGCCATCAGCCGCCTCGTTTAAACATGTCAGCCCTGCAGGTGCGGCAGTGGGCGCCCCATTGAGTGACACGTTGAAGAAAATCTATTTCGTGGACGATGTGAAGATTCCGCTCACACCTATCGCTACGGCCTATGCTCGAGCTCGTGGTGCCGACCGCATGTCGTCGTTTGGCGACTTCATCGCCCTTTCCGACACCTGCGATGAAGCCACAGCTACCCTCATCAAACGCGAGGTCAGCGATGGTATCATTGCTCCAGACTATACACCTGAGGCTTTGGACATTCTAAAGGCAAAGCGCAATGGCACTTATTGCGTCATCAAAATGGACCCCAACTACACCCCAGCCCCCATAGAGCGTAAGCAAGTGTTTGGCATCACTTTCGAGCAAGGGCGCAACGAGATTGACTTGACGGGAGACAATCTTTTTGAGAACATACCAACAGACAACAAAGACATTCCTGCCGATGCCAAACGTGACTTGAAAATTGCTTTGATTACGTTGAAATACACCCAGTCCAATTCTGTCTGCTACGTGAAGGACGGACAGGCCATTGGCATTGGTGCAGGACAGCAGAGCCGCATCCATTGCACCCGTCTAGCTGGAAACAAAGCCGACATTTGGTGGCTCCGTCAATGTCCCAAAGTGTTGGCTTTGCCTTTCAGAAGCGATATTCGCCGTGCTGATCGTGACAACACCATTGACGTGTACATTGGCGATGAATATGAAGACGTGCTGTGCGAAGGCATTTGGCAGAACTTCTTCACAGAAAAGCCTGAACCTCTCACTTCTGAGGAGAAAAAGGCATGGCTGGCAAAGAATACCAACGTGTGTCTGGGTTCCGATGCGTTCTTCCCTTTTGGCGACAACATTGAACGTGCCCACAAGAGTGGCGTGCAGTACATTGCTCAGGCAGGTGGTTCTGTGCGCGACGACAATGTGATTGAAACCTGCAATAAGTATGGCATCGCTATGGCATTCACAGGCATACGCCTTTTCCATCATTAATAACCAATGGCATCAGACAACGAAATCCAGTATGCCATCATGAATGGCATCCATTTTGGCAAAGCTAAAAGCGAGAAGCAGGAGGGCCCTGATAAGGTGAAAACCAAAGCTCGTAAGAAAGCCTATCAGACAGGCTCGCACAAATCAGGCGCAGCCAAGCACAAAGCTGAAATACGCCAACGCGTGAAGAGCCGTCCCTCACAAAACAAACGTTCATGACTTGGCGATGGGGTTTTCTTGCTGTTCTACTGCTCAACATCATTGCGTGCGACCCTTCTGGTCCATCCAATGATGTTGGACAGTCTCCATTTACAAACCATGCTTCCACAAAAAATCCTCATTTCGATTTACCCGACATTCAGCAGAATGGCGAACTCATCATCCTCACCCTCTATGGTCCAGAGAGCTATTTCGACTTTCGTGGTGAGGAATTCGGCTTGCAGTTCATGATAGCTCGGCAGTATGCCAAAAGTATAGGAGCCACCATTCGGGTGGATGTGTCGCGCAACAGGAAAGAACTTGTCAGCAAAATGATGAAAGGGGAGGGCGATTTCATTGCTTGCCAGATGGATATGGCAGATTCTCTTACTTCGCAGATGAGTTTTGTGGGAGCAGCAGAACTATCCTCATTCTTGGACAGCCTTTCCCTCCAACTCAACGACCCTGCGCTTCGTCCACGCCCCCATGCTGCTTGGGCTGTTCGTAAGGATTCTCCCCTCCTTTCAGCGTCACTTTCGCAATGGATGAAGGAACATCGGCAACATTTTTCTGCTTACACCACCATTTGTGTCAAGTCGAGTGGGGGACGCACCTATACGGCACGGAGAAAAGTGTCTTCGCCCATTCTCAATGCTTCCCTCGGACAGATTTCCGTCCATGATGCAGTCTTCAAGAAGTATGCTCTCTTGTGCAACTGGGATTGGAAACTTTTGGCGGCACAAGCTTATCAAGAGTCCACCTTCGACCCTGAAGCCGTTTCCCGCATGGGGGCGATGGGGCTGATGCAGCTCATGCCGGGCACAGCACGTGAGGTGGGAGTGGTACTGTCCGAAATTTTCGAGCCAGAGGCCAATGTTCGTGGTGCAGCAAAATATATCAGCAAACTGAACACGCACTATTCCTTCATCACCAATGCAGATGAACGCATCAATTTTATCCTTGCAGCTTACAATGCAGGAGCTGGTCATGTGGATGATGCCCGCACTTTGGCTGAAAAGTATGGCAAAGACCCAAATGTATGGTTAGGGAATGTCGATGTCTTCGTTCTGAAGATGAGCACCCCACAATATTATAACCAAACAGAAGTGAAGTATGGCTATTTCCGCGGAATCGAAACCTACGACTACGTTAATAGCATCCGTACACGCTGGAACGAATACAAACAAAAAGTTAAACACTAAAAATCTTAAAGTCGGAGTCAACATGAAATCTCCTCATCCACTCATTGCATTCCTGCCTATCCTGACCCTGATTGTCCTATTGTCAGTTGTAATATATCTGTTTGGGAGCGACTCCCTCGAGGGGGGAAGCCAGATTGCATTGCTTATAGGATCGGCCGTGTGCGTGGCCCTTTCAATGATTGTTTATCGTGCACCATGGAATATCTTTGAAAAGCGCATGACCCAAACCATTGGCGATGTCGCCATCACCCTGCTCATCCTTTTGGCTGTCGGCATGCTCTCTGGAGCATGGATGGTTAGTGGTGTTGTTCCCACATTAATATATTATGGAGTTCAAATTATGTCGCCCCAGTTCTTTCTGGTCAGTTCCTGTGTAATTTGTGCTTTAGTTTCGGTGTTGTCGGGTAGTTCTTGGACCACTATCGCCACCATCGGAGTTGCCTTGTTAGGCATTAGCGAGGCTCTGGGCATTTCTTCTGCATGGACAGCGGGTGCCATCATCTCGGGTGCCTATTTTGGCGACAAAATGTCCCCTCTCAGCGACACAACCATTTTGGCTTCTTCTGTCACAAGAACCGATCTCTTTGTACACATCCGTTACATGATGTACACCACTATGCCCACCTTCGTTGTCACCCTCATCATCTTTCTTGTAGCAGGGTGGGGTAATACAGAAAGTTCCGGCATGCGAGTGAGCGAATTTACCGAAGGACTTTCCTCCACTTTCAACATTTCGCTTTGGACTCTTCTCGTTCCCCTCCTTACAGGTGTTCTCATCTCTCGTCGTGTTCCATCTGTCATCACCCTCTTTGGCTCTGCAATCATGGCAGGCATTATGGCTCTCATCCTCCAGCCTCACATCCTCCATCAAATCGCTGCCGATGCCTCCCTTTCCACTTACATGTCCTTAGCCAAAGGACTTGCCATCACCTTCTATGGTTCTACAGCCATCGACACAGGCAATGACGCGCTCAACAGCCTCATTTCCACAGGGGGTATGGCTGGTATGCTCAACACCATCTGGCTGATTCTTTGTGCCATGTGCTTCGGATCTGTCATGGTGGCAAGTGGCATGATTGAGAGTCTCACCAGCGTCCTCTTCCGTTTTGTTCACAACCGTTTCGGCCTTGTTTCAGCCACGGCAGGCACAGGACTTTTCCTCAATCTCACTACGGGTGACCAATTCATTTCCATCGTCCTCACTGCCGACATGTACCGTGATGCCTTCCGTCAGCAAGGTTTTGAATCACGTCTTCTCAGCCGCACCACAGAGGATGTGGCTACCGTCACTTCCGTCCTCATCCCTTGGAACACCTGCGGTATGACTCAAGCCTCAGTCCTTGGTGTGCCCACCATGACTTATCTGCCTTACTGCTTTTTCAACATCATCTCCCCTTTGATGACTCTCCTGGTTGCTGCCATTGGTTGGAAAATTGTCAAGAGAAAATAGCCTACATCCTACAGGTCTTTTTTGTGCGAATGCTTTAGTGCACAAGTATCGTCTTCCCCTTGCGAATGTAACTCCCCTTTATGCCAGGTGATTCCACGTGGCGGCCAAGTAGGTCATAGATATTTGAGGTTTGGGCGTCGAGCGTTCCATCAGTGTCTTTGTGTTTTTTCATAGGCATGCAGCATTTTTTTCATAGGCATGCAGCAAAAACGCGATGGCTTTGCAGTAAACAATAACCCTGTGCTTTGGGAAAACAAGACATCTACATTGAAATGTCTTTTCACAGTAAGCATTCGATAAACTACAGGTGTTAACACCAATATACTATAACAATAGCAGCTGCAATCACCAACGACTGTAGCTGCTATTGTATTATGTAGTACC
>CADAPC010000039.1 GCA_902789725.1 uncultured Bacteroidales bacterium | reverse complement strand
GCTGCCGTTGTGCCTGTGCTCCCATTGCCAGGATACAGAGCAGCAGGGAAATAAGCAAATTCTTCATATCATCTAAAAGTCTGCTGATTATTTTATGCCGCAAAAATAACAATTATTTTTTGTAAATGATAACACAAAAGTATACCAGATAATAATCTAAAAGTATACCACTTCGGTTGAGTGCTACAAAGTTACAAAAAGTTTGCGAATTACGAGCGGTTTGAGTATAAAAAGTGATGAAAGGCGGGCGAAAGTGCACCGTTTTGTCACTTTCGTCCGCCAATAGCATGTAAATAGCAGTTACTGCACTCACGATTTAAGGAAATATCAACCCTTTTACGGAATCTCGAATATTTTTCGTACCTTTGCCATCGAATTCCGAGACATTACGATTCCAGACGGTGAACTGATGCGAGTCAGAGACATCGTACTTTCACTGGAGCATTGGCATCACCCCCAAAACAGCTCCTGACAATCTGCTAAAGGAACTAAAATTTCTCGTAAATTTGCACTAAAGACATAGAATGTTTACCAAATAGCGAAACGATGACAGTCAAGGACATTTTTGAACTACGGAAGCAGGGACGGATAGAGGAAGCTTACGAGAACATCCGCCCAATGTATGCCGTGCACAAAGGCAAGAACACCACACTATGCATGTTCTGGACGGCCAGCGACATACTGAAAAAACGCACTGCAGAAGGACGATTTGACGAGGCGGAGAAAATATTCAAGGCACTGCTGCGCATACTGCCGAACATAGACGACAAGGAAGGCCGAGCACACAGCAGCATTTACTACAAGGCAGTAACCCTTGCACGCAAGAGCAAGTCGTTCTCGATGCTCCACTTTGTGGCTGGTCTGAAGGTGGAGCAACTGCGCGACGAGGATTGGAAGACAATTCATCCGCCCATGATATCGGACACCCCCACTCTCCCCATTCCGTCCATAGCCCAACAGATGCTCGCCTACGCATTCCATGAGATTTTAGGCAATAAAACTGGCGGTGATGCCGCGCAAGTGGACAATGCCCTAATGGTGATGCCACTATTGCAAGAAGCCGTACGCCGCCATCCTCACGACAAGTACAACCTGCGCTACATGGCCGTCATCTATCGCATCATGGGCGAGAACAATAAGGCCTTCTGCATCTATCGCAAGCTCCTTGCCCACTACCATGACAGCTATCTCTATGTCGAACTGGCTGAACTAATCGATGACCTGGAATAGCAGGCCATCCACTCTGGGGGTCACCCCATGTTCGAAACAAGTAATTTGCCATAGCAAAAGCTACGTGTTTTTCTTGCCTCTACCATTTTCGCTGCCCCACGCATTTACAACAAAGTATAATGAAAAGCGGGCAAAGAATTTCAATCATCGCTTTGTAATACACCAAGGAGGCCCCCCATCTCCTTCGAGTGGAGTTCCACCATCGGCTCTATCAAGGCTTTCAGCCGTCAGGATGCATTATCAGCCTGTGCCCGCGTCTGCAAAGGCAATTTTGACAACAATCCGATTGTCCATTTCCGAACATTAACGATGTCCAGAAATGGACACTTTGTTTTTATGCATACATTGATTATCAACAAGTTGTCACCCTGGCACAAGTTTTGTACATTGTTAAGGACTAAAAAAACCTTCGTTTGCCATTAGGCGATTAAAAGATTAAAAAGTTAAAAGATTAAACAACAAAATTCGCAACCGATATGAGACATTTCAGACAAGCCCTCGCCATAATACGCGAGGAACGACTTTTCTCCAGCATCTACATCGTGGGAACGGCCTTGGCCATTGCCTTTACGATGGTGATGGCTGTAGTGTATTACATCAAGTTAGCTCCCATCTACCCTGAGCCAAACCGCGCGCGGACGATTTACTTTGAAGGTCTGCGCATTGAGACCGACAATCACGGCATGGGACAAACGGGTTTCAGCAGGCTGGCCTTTGAAGAGTGGTTCAAGCCCAGCCCCCACATCGAGTACTGCTCGCCCACGCTGCTGGCAGCAGGGACGGGAAAGACCTTGGGCAAATGCCATGCTTATGTGGTGCGCGGCAAAGATGACTACCTGAACATAGTCCGCAACCAAACCAATGCCGACTTCTTCCACATCTATGAGTATGACTTCGTGAGCGGCCGTCCCTTCAACAGCAAGGAGGTGGAGGCAGGCGAGGCCGTCTGCGTCATCAGCGATGCCTTGGCCGAACGTCTGTACGGCAAGGGTGTGGATGCTGTGGGTAAGATAGTACAAATAGAGAACGATTCCGAGTTACGCGTGGTGGGCATTTTCCGTGGCTGTAGTCCACTTACACCCGACAGCTATGCCGACATCATACAGCCCTTCGAAGATAATGACCATTTCCGTTCACCCTACCAAGGCATTTACTCCATCGTGGCCACAGTGAAGGACGATGTCCACCTACAGGCCTTAAAGCAGGAACTGGACAACGTGGCGGCACGTACACAGCAGGCGCACCCCGAAGTGCTGGATGGATTCAACTTCAGCGGGGCTAATAAAAAAAATCTGGTGCTGACCCGAAATTTAGAGACCCACCCCATGCACGTGCTGAAAAAAGAAAACAGTGAAGGCGTATTAAGTACGGTGACGGGCTGGCAGCTCGCGAGGCACTATGCCAGCATCCTCTTCGTCCTGCTCTTCGTGCCCGCACTGAACCTTTGTGGCATCGTGGCAGGCCGCATGGAACGTCGCTCTGCCGAGATGGCCGTTCGCAAAACATTCGGAGCCAAGTGCTCGACGCTCCTGCGCCAAGTGGTGATGGAGAACCTGGTGATGACCACTATTGGCGGCATCTTCGGACTCGTCCTGTCATGGCTCGCCATCGGCATTCTGCGCACGGAAATACTGGGCATGTTCTTCGATAGCAGCACGCTAAGTACGGCTCCCGTCTTGGAAGGCGAGATGCTCTTTGCCCCCACCCTTTTCGCCGGGGCTTTTGCCGCCATCCTCGTGCTCAACTTGCTGGCTGCGGTCGTACCTGCTTGGTGGAGCCTAAGAAAACCAATTGTAGAATCAATGCTGGAAAAAAGATGAAAACAATACTGAACAAAATTCTGAATGCCAACAGTTGGCTCTTCCTCGAACTCGTCATCATCACCGTCGTGGCATGGGCAGTGTTCGACCCCGCCGTGGTGAACCTTTACTACCGCAACCTGCCCCAGGGCTACGACCACGGCCAGTTGCTCTATGCCGAAACTGAGGTGAACGGAACTTGGAGTGAAGTCATCGACGGCATCCCGCAGGATCCCTACGAGATGACCGAAAAGCGTCGTGACCAGATACTGCGCCAGCTGACGAGCGTGGAGGGCGTGGAGTCGGCCTATCTCTATGAGCAAGAATATGGTGCTGTGGGCTATAGTCGTCCGGCTTTCAACGAGTGCGTTGTCGGCGGCGACACCCTGTATCTGGCCAACATCAACTTCTGTAGCGATGCCCACTTCTTCGAGACCTACGGGCTGAAGCCCCTGCCAGGGAGCCCGTCGGCAGCTGAGCTTTCGCGCCTGTCGTATCAGGACCAGCAGGTGGTGCTGACGCGCTCGGGTGCCATCGCCCTGTTTGGCACTGCCGACGTCGTGGGGCGTCACTTCACCATCTCCACCTTCGACCCTGCCATCGAGGCGACGGTGGCCGGTGTGGTGGAGGACTTCCGTATGTCGATGTCCAACACGATACGCTCTATGATCATTAAACCCCAAAAACCACAGTACACGAGCTGCCGATACATCATCCGCCTGAAGAAAGGAGTGAACGCCCAGCGCTTTGATGAGGAGCACGGAAAGGAACTGATAGGCAGCGGACAGACAGGCTTCAGCCGCATCAGCCGTCTGACGACCTTCGACGAATACCTGCAGCGGCTCGAACTTGACGAAGGTCGCACGCAGGAGGTGAACCGCAGCCTCGCGCTGGCGCTGTTCTTCCTCATCAACCTGATGCTGGCGGTCATCGGCACCGTGTGGCTCCACGCCAAGCGGCGCACGGAGGAGTGCGGCGTGCGCCGTGCCTTCGGAGCCACCCGTGGGCGTCTGCTCTTCGACATCCTCTGGCGCAACGCCCTGCTGGCCACCGCCGCCGTCGCCGTGGGCCTCGTCATCTACCTGAATTATGCCCACAGCGGCATCCAGGTGTTCAATGGAGAAGAGTACTGCGAAATACTCTACACCATCGATGCAGCCATACTGCCCACGGACAAAGCATGGCCCGAACACTTCTGGCCCCATTTCCTTGTGGTGAGCGTCATCGTTTATCTCATTCTATTATGTACCGTCCTCATCGGCACCGCCATCCCCACGCTGAAAATCATCGGGGCGAAGATAACAGATGCACTCAAAGAGGAGTGAAAAGTGAAAAGTGAAGAGTGAATAATTTGCTTCCGCATAAAGTATCATATATAAATCATAAAAAACAAGACAATAATGGAAACAGTAATTAAACTGACAGAAATCAACAAAATCTACCGTACCGACGAAGTGGAGACACAAGCGTTGGAGAATGTGAACATCGAAGTGCGCAGGGGCGAGTTCCTCAGCATCATGGGCCCCTCAGGCTGCGGCAAATCGACGCTGCTCAACATCATGGGCCTGCTCGACGAGCCGACCAGCGGACAAATAGAACTGTGCGGACAGGTCATCGACCCCAAGATGAGCGACAACCGCCTGGCCGAACTGCGCAACAAGACGTTAGGCTTCGTGTTCCAATCGTTCCACCTCATCCCGACGCTCAATGTGATTGACAACGTGCAGTTGCCACTCATCTACCGAGGCGAGCGCAGCAGCGAGCGCATTCGTCTGGCCAAAGAAGTCATCGACCGCGTCGGCCTCTCTCACCGCATGCGCCACCGCCCCACGCAGCTCTCCGGCGGACAGTGCCAGCGCGTGGCCATAGCCCGCGCCATCATCGGCAATCCCGAAATCCTGCTGGCCGACGAGCCCACCGGTAACCTCGACTCGAAGATGGGCGCCGAAATCATGGAACTGCTGCACCGCCTGAACCGCGAGGACGGCCGTACCATCGTCATGGTGACCCACAACGAGAAACAGGCCGCAGAGACCGACCGTATCATCAAGTTCCTCGACGGACGGCAGATATTTTAAGTTGCGAAAACCCATGAATTGGAAAGCGAATTATTCATAAAATCATTCATTGACAAAATTCATGGGTCATTCATGGGTCATTCATGTTATATAAAAAAGAATCATGATAAGTAAATTCCTGTTATTCCTGCGCCACGCTGTGGCACTCATCCGCGAAGACAAGCTCTTCTCTGCCATCTACGTCGCGGGCACGGCGGTGGCCATCGCCTCAGCCATGGTCATTGCCATCGTGTTCAACATGATGCTGTCGGACATTCCGCCCGAGTCGAACCGTTCACGCACGCTCTACGTTTACAACCGTTTCATTCCAGGCGAAAAGTCTGATGACATTCCCTATCATCAAGGACTCTCGTCGGTAGCGCTCGACTCTTGCTACCGCCGGATGAAGTGCGTAGAGGCGGCGACGGGCATCATCCCCGCCTACCAAAACAATTTCGCCATCGAAGGTGAAGAACAGCAGAGACAGGGGCAGTATGAAGCTCCGAGAGTCTCAGCCATTGCCACCGACCACGACTTCTTCCGCATCTACGACCTCGACTTCATCGACGGGCGGCCATTCTCCAAGAAGGAGTCGGACGGTGGTGAGTACGTGTGTGTCATCACCGACAAAGTGGCTGCGCGGACGGGTACATCCACAGGCGCAACGGTAAGAGTCAACAGTCAGCCCTTCCGCGTCGTGGGCGTGGTCAAGGCTGTGAGTGCATTCTTAGAAGAGGCCACTGCCGATATCTATGTGCCATACATGGTCGAGGGAATGGACCTGTACCCAAACAATCGTAATCCCCTGCGCAATGGTGACAACTACGTGGACGTGATCTACGAAGGTAACCTCAGTGTCCGAATCTTACTCCGCGAAGGCTTTACTCTGAAGGACTTCAACGCCGAGCTGGAGCCTCTCAGACAGCAATACAGCGCCGTCATCAGTTCGCAGTTGGGCGAAAAGATGGAATGGACGGTGGATGCACGGACGCACTTTTTCCACAAGATTCACTTCTTCCGTGACAATGACCAGGGGCTTGTCAATCAAGCCAAGAATCTGATGCCGCCCGCCATCCTCATGTTGCTGTTCCTCTTCCTGCCCGCCATCAACTTGAGCGGCCTGGTCAGCAACCGCATGGAGGCCCGCTGCGCAGAGATGGGCATCCGCAAGGCCTTCGGTGCCAAGCGGCGCACGCTTTTGGGCGAGGTAGTCAACGAAAACCTCGTGCTGACGCTCCTCGGAGGCATCGTCGGCTGGATATTGTCGGCCCTCTTCGTAGCCGCCATCAGCGACAACAAGGTTTTCCTGGAGATGTTCGTCTCACGCGACCAGAACGTGGTGGACACGGGCATGCAGTTCCAGATGTTCTTCACGCCGACGCTCTTCCTCATCGTGTTCCTCTGCTGCGTGCTGCTCAACCTCATGGCTGCACTTATTCCTTCGTGGCACTCGCTCCACAAACCCATCGTAGAATCATTGAACCAGAAAAGATAACGCCCCATGATACTCAAGAATTTTTGGGCACACCGCCGTCAGAACGGCTTTGTGTTCGTAGAGATAGCCCTCATCGCCGTGCTCAGTTTCTACCTTTTAGACCACATCACCGTCTGGACATATAGCAAATACTTCTGCCGTGCCGACGGCGAGTTTGAGAAGGAGCACCTCTTGGTGGGCCAGACGGCAAGGCTTACCCCCATTACCACCGAAGAGCTACAGACGGAAGCCGAAGCATACACCGACACCGCCCGGCTGAAACCCTTTGAGCGCGAAGCCCTCAAAGTAATGTCGAGCCTCTATGCCTTCCGCGACGAGGTACGTGCCCTGCCCGAAGTGCAGTCGGTATGCCTCACACAACAATTCGTCGGCGACGGCCTGGGTATGTGGAACCATCACGCCCTGGCACCGGAGACCGACACCACCAAGACCTGCTCGGCATATATGGAAACCTTCTGCCTGAACAAGAGTTACTTCGAGACGCTGGGCATGACCGCTGTCAAGGGCAGTCCGTCAGTGGAGACTCTTTCCCGCGACATACCCACCGACGGCATCGTCATCACCCGCAGCCTCGCGCTCCAGCTTTTCGGCACCGCCGAGGCCGTCGGCCGCAGGTTGGTGGAAATCCAGTACAAACCCGGCCCTGACAACAAAGGTGTGGAGTTTGTGACGCACCACACCGTGGCGGGTGTCGTCGAGGACGTGAAGCCCGCTCCCCATGAGCGCCACTATTATGTGGCGTTCTCTCCTGTTATTGCCTTATCGAGCAACACGCCCAAGATGCTCATCCGCCTGAAGCCTGAGGCCGATGCCGAAGAGTTCATAGCCAAATACAAAGACAAAGCCAACAACGGCACCTACGCCTTTGCCCAGCTAAAGACCTTCAATGATTATCAGGACAAAAACGACTACCTCTCCGACCAATACATCATCATCACCCTTCTCAGCACGCTCGGCCTGCTCTTCTCACTGAACGTCGTGCTCGGCACGCTGGGCACCTTCTGGCTGCAGATCCGCAAGCGCACGGAGGACATCGGCATCATGCGCAGCTTCGGGGCCAAGCGTCGCCACCTGTTCTGGATGATCTGGGGCGAGGGGGCCCTGCTGACACTCCTGGCCTGCATCGTCGGCCAGTTCATCTGGCTGCAGTTTGCAGTCAACATCGGCCTCGCCGACGGCAATATCCGCGCCACCTCCCTGCACGAGACCGACTGGGTGAACACCTTCTGGCTGCACTACCTCATCGTCTGTGTCCTCCAGTACCTGCTGCTCCTTGCCATCGTCACCATCGGCATAGTGGTACCTACCGTTATTGCGATGTACAAACGACCTGTTGAAGCCCTACGACATGAATAAATTTATCGCCATCCTATTATACCTGCTACCGATAATGGGCAGAGCGGAAACAGATACGCTCTGCCTCACCCTCGACGAGTGCATTGCGATGGCACGACGGCAGAGCGTGGAGGCAGCTGTGGCTCTTGGCGAACTACGCTCAGCCTACTGGCAGTGGCGCAGTTACAAAGCCGACCTGTTACCAGAAGTGTCACTACAAGGCACCCTGCCCTCTTGGAACAAACGTTACAGCTCATACCAGCAGGCCGACGGTTCACTCTCTTTCGTGCGCAACAACTATCTGGGACTTGACGGTGCTGTGAACATCAAGCAGGAACTGTGGCCCACAGGCGGCACACTCAGCGTGGAGTCGTCGCTCGACTACCTGCACCAGTCGGGCAGCGGTGGTTCAGGCAACCAGTTCATGTCGCTGCCCGTCGCCGTCACCCTCTCACAGCCGCTCTTCGGCGTGAACCATCTGAAGTGGAACCGCCGCATCGAACCGCTACGCTACCGCGAGGCCATAGCCCACTTCCTCACCGAGACTGAGCAGGTGGCTATGCAGGCCATCAGCCACTACTTCAACCTACTGCTGGCTGGCGAGCAGGTGAACATAGCCCGCCAGAACCTACAGACGGCTGAGAAACTCTACGAAGTGGCGCAAGCCAAGCGCCGCATGGGTACCATCAGCGAGAACGACGTGCTGCAACTGCGCCTCGACGTGCTCACCGCCCGCAGTGCCCTGACCAACAGCGAGAGCACCCGACAGGCCCGCCAGTTTGCCCTGCGCTCATTCCTCGACGTAGAGACGGACATTGAGCCGTTGGTGCCTGAGGATGTGCCGCAGGTGCGCCTCGACTATGACAATGTGCTGAGTCACGCCCTCCAGAACAACGCCCTCGCCACCACCATGCGCCGCCGCCAGATGGAGGCCGACTATGCCGTTGCGTCCGCTCGTGCCAACCGTCAAAGCATCAACCTCTATGCCCAACTCGGCTACACCGGAACGGGCGACAAACTCAACCGCGCCTACCGCGACCTGCTGAGCAACGAGGTGGTGCAGGTGGGCATCACCGTGCCGCTGCTCGACTGGGGCAAGCGCAAGGGGCAGCGACGTGTGGCCGAGTCGAATCGCGACATCATCCAGGGGCAGTTGCGCCAGCAGGCACAAGACTTCCGCCAGAACATTTTTGTACTTACCGAACAGTTCAACAACCAGGCTGAGCAACTACGCATCGCCTGTGAGGCCGACACCATCGCCCGCCGCCGCTACTACACCAACGTCGAAACGTTTAAGATTGGCAGCATCTCGACCCTCGAACTCTCCAGTGCGCAGACCGCCAAGGACCAGGCCCACATCGGCCGCATCCAGCAGCTCTACAACTACTGGTATTATTACTATCAGCTCCGCAGCATCGCCCTCTGGGACTTCGAGCGTGGCTGCGAACTCACGGCAGACGTAGAACGTCTTATTGAACATTAAACATTAGATATATGAAGAACGATAATCAGACAATGGACAGGCCGATTCCTATCTGCGAACAAAAACGACGCAAAGTCCACCGTGCCGTTGTTGCCGTTGCCATCGCAATAGCGGTGCTCGGTGCGGGCACCTGGCTCGGCACGCAGATGATGCCGACCCTCGATCGCAAGGCACTCATCATCTCCGAGGTGGACCGCGGCACCATCGACGTGAGCGTATCGGCTACGGGACGCATTGTTCCAGCCTTTGAGGAGATCATCGTGTCGCCCATCAGCTCAAAGATTCTGGAAGTTTATGCACATAGCGGAGACAGCGTCAATGTAGGCACACCATTGCTACGTCTCGACCTCCTATCGGCCGAGACTGACTACGCCAAGTCCTTGGACGAGCGCGAGATACGCCGCCAGCAGACCGTCCAGCTGAAGGCTAACGTAGAGACGCAACTCTCCGACCGCAGGATGCAGATTGAGGTGAAGGAGATGGAACTCTCGCAACTGGAAGCCCAACTGCGCAACGAACTCTATCTCGACAGCCTTGGCAGTGGCACCCGTGACCGGGTGCGCCAAGCCGAGATGACATTAAAAACCGCCCAGATGCAACTCTCGCAACTGCGGCAGCAATACCAGAACGAGCAGCGTGTGCGGCAGGCCGACCTCCGTATGCAGCAACTACAGAACGGCATCTTCGAGAAAGGACTGGACGAGAAGCGCCGCACGCTCGATGATGCCAAGATCCGCTCGCCGCGCCGTGCCACGGTCACCTACATCAACACCGAAGTGGGCAGCACCATCGGCTCAGGCCAGAAAATAGCCGTCGTGAGCGACCTCAGTCACTTCAAGGCCGAGTGTGAAATCTCCGACAGCCACAGCGAGCGCGTCTGCGTGGGTGGGCAGGTCATCCTGCGCATCGGCAAGGAGCGACTCGCGGGCATCATCAACACCGTCACGCCACTGAGCCAAAGCGGTGCCATCACCTTCACCGTCGTGCCCGACGACATGAGTCATCCGCGCCTCCGCTCCGGCCTTAGAGCGGAAGTGTTCGTCATCACCAGCATCAAAGACGACGTGCTGCGCATCCGCAACGGATCCTTCTACAGCGGTCCAGGAGCCTACACCCTTTTTGTCCTTGAAGGAAACCTTCTCCACCCTCGCCAAGTACGTCTCGGTGAATGCAATTACGACTACATCGAAGTTATTAGCGGTCTGAAACAAGGCGAACAAGCAGTGGTGAGCGACATGACGAAGTATAAAGGAAAAGAAAAATTGAAAGTAAATGGCGACGATTGAAAGTTTTTCGTTACCTTTGCACCACTAAATTATCAAAAAGCCATCATGATTCTTGTAGTAGATGACGATAAAACCATACGAACCTCGCTAAAGCTCATTCTAGAGTGCAACGAGTACGAAGTGGCCTTGGCTGAGGGGCCAAAGGAGGCACTACAGATAGTCCGCAATGCACCCACGGTGGAGTTGGTGCTGATGGACATGAACTACACTCGTGCCACCGATGGCGAGGAGGGACTGACGCTGCTGAAGCAGGTAAAGGTGTTCCGTCCCGAAGTGCCGTGCATCCTGGTGACGGCATGGGGCAGCATAGACCTGGCTGTGCAGGGTATGCGTTCCGGGGCGTTCGACTTCATCACCAAGCCGTGGAACAATGGTGTGCTATTAGACAGAATTGAGACGGCCATCAAAATAAACAAGGTTAGTCCTGCCACTCAACCCATCCAAAGCTCACCCATCGTCGGCACATCCCTCTCGGGCATTCTCGCCACCGTAGCCCGCGTTGCCCCCACCAATGCACCCATCTTGATTACAGGTGAGAGCGGTACGGGCAAGGAACTCATCGCTGAGGCCATCCACCGACAAAGCCAACGAGCCAACGGCCCCTTTGTGAAGGTGAACCTCGGAGGTATCTCCACGTCGCTGTTCGAGAGCGAGATGTTCGGGCACAAGAAGGGAGCTTTCACCGATGCTAAGACCGACCGCGTGGGCCGTTTCGAGATGGCTAAGGGCGGCACCATCTTCCTCGATGAGATTGGCGAACTGTCGTTAGCCAGTCAGGTGAAGCTGCTGCGTGTGCTGCAAGACCAGACCTACGAGGTGCTGGGCGACAGCCAGACGCGCCGCACCGATGTGCGTGTGGTGTGCGCCACCAATGCCGACCTGCGAACGATGGTGGCTGAGAAGACCTTCCGCGAGGATCTGTTCTACCGCATCAACATCATCAACCTCCATCTGCCGCCTCTGCGTGACCGCCGTGAGGACATACCGCTGTTGGTGAACCACTTCCTTCGGATGGCTTGCGCAGCTAACAGCCTGCCGCCTGTCACTGTCTCGACCGAAGCCATCGGCTATCTCCAAACCCAACCCTTCCCCGGCAATATCCGAGAACTGAAAAATCTGGTGGAGCGCACCGTGCTGATGCACAACCCAAATGAGCCACAGCTCGCAGCCACCGATTTCAAAATGCTTTCCTCGCCAGCATCGTGCCCATCAGTATTGCCAACGGACGGTGCTGCCACACTCGATTCTATGGAACGCTCAGCCATTGCTGCTTGCATTGCCAAACACAACGGCAACCTCTCGCTTGTAGCCAAAGAATTGGGCATCAGCCGAGGAGCGCTCTATCGAAAAATAGAAAAGCATGGGCTGTGAGAGTGAAGAGTGAAGAATGAAGAATGAAGAGTGAAGAATTTGCTACCGCCGTATGAAACTGAAACATTACTTTTTCCTTCTTGTAGTGGGCATTGTCCTGCTGGCTGGCGTAGCACTCATCGCCACGTTCCGCAGTCACCCTACACTGTTCTACATCACCGAGGGCTTGGTAGGCCTGGTGTTGTGCTACCTTTGGTACTTTTACTGCAAAACCATACTCCCATACGACACGTTGATTGGCGGCATGGAACTGGTGAAGGACCTCGACCTCACCACACGATTGGCTCCCTCGGGACAGCATGAGACCGACATCATAGTACGCACTTTCAACAATCTGCTGTGCCGTCTGCGCAGCGAGCATCTACAGCTTGAAGAACAATACACTTTCCTCAATCTCTTGATTGAAGCCTCGCCAATGGGTGTCATCCAGTGCGACCTCAGTGGCAACATTACATCTATGAATTCCGCCGCCAAGGAGTTTTTATCGCCCACGATGGAGCAAGCCATCCATGCCCTGCCATTGGGCGAGACAACCACCGTGCGCATTCCGGGCGAGCCTCAGCTATTCCGCATCAGCCATCAGTCTTTCCCCGACCGCGGATTCCTGCACCCTTTCTTCCTCATAGAGTCACTGACATCCGAAATTCGTATAGCCGAGAAAGCCGCCTACGAGCGGGTCATCCGCATGATTGCCCACGAGGTGAACAACAGCGTGGCGGGAATCATCAGCAGTTTTACGGGCGACGAAGCAGACCGGCTCGAAGCCCTCTCATCCTTTGTTTCTCGATTTGCCGATGTGGTGAAGATTCCACAACCGCAATTACAGCTTTGCGACTTGAGTGAAGAGGTGGAGGCTTGCCGCCCCTTCCTCGAAAACTTGTGTACACAAACCCATGTGCACATCGATTTCTTTTTGACCGATGACGCCATACCTGTTCAGCTCGACACGGTGCTCATGCAACAGGTGCTCATCAACATTGTGAAAAATGCAGTTGAAAGCATCAGCGAAAAGCAACGGGCTGGCGTAGCTGACTCGGGAATGGACAGCGACACCAGAGGAATGGGCGATGGGCACATCACCATCGCGACAACAAGCCCAGCCAAACTCGTGATTACCGACAATGGGGGTGGCATCGCGCCATCGGTTGCAAAGCACCTCTTCACCCCCTTCTTCTCCACCAAACCTCAGGGTCAAGGTCTTGGATTGCTACTGATACGCGACATTCTCGCTTCGCACCACTGCACCTTCCATCTGCACACATCCCCCGACGACCACCTGACACGTTTCACCATTCTGTTCCCCATCAGCACTATCTGAATGGGAGGAAGCATGCATAAATGGAGTGAAAAACACCTCAAAAACAGAGACGGCGTACCTCGCAGGGAGATACGCCGTTTCTGATGGGGAGAAACGGCGTTCCCCGTTCAGGAGATATGCCGTTTCTGTGTTTGAAGTCTTCCACCCCTGTTTTCTGGGGAGGGGGCTGTGAAGAATGGGTTTATTGCTCAAAGGCCAGTTCGTCGCCTTGTGCAACCACCTCCACCGGGCTCTCGTGGTTGATTTCGCCACTAATGATGCGCTTGCTGAGTTCGTTGAGAAGTTTGTCCTGAATGGCTCGCTTAACAGGCCGTGCGCCAAATTGCGGGTCGTAGCCAGCCCGGGCAATGACGCTGATGGCTGGGTCGGTGACATGGAGGGTGATGCCGTTCTGTGCCACCATGCTTACCACCTTATTGACTTGCAGACGCACAATCTGCTGGATTTCGGCCTCGGAAAGTGGCGAGAAGGTGATGATGTCGTCAATTCGGTTCAGGAACTCTGGACGGAAAATGCTGCGGAGCTGTTCGCGCTGAGCATTGCTGGTCATGATGATGATGGTGTTCTTGAAGTTCACCACCCTGCCCTTGTTGTCGGTCAGCCGTCCGTCGTCAAGCACCTGCAGCAGGGTGTTGAACACGTCGGGGTGGGCTTTCTCTATTTCGTCGAAAAGGACTACAGAATAGGGCTTGCGACGCACAGCCTCGGTGAGCTGTCCACCCTCTTCATACCCCACATAGCCCGGAGGGGCACCGATGAGGCGGGTGACGCTGAACTTCTCCTGATACTCGCTCATGTCGATACGGGTCATCATGGTTTCGTCGTCGAAGAGGTAGTCGGCCAAAGCTTTGGCCAGTTCTGTCTTACCCACGCCTGTGGTGCCGAGGAAGATGAAGGAACCAATAGGGCGCTTGGGGTCTTGCAGTCCTGCACGGCTGCGGCGCACAGCATCGCTCACGGCACGGATGGCTTCGTCTTGTCCAACGACGCGCTTGTGCAGCTCCTCTTCCAAATGGATGAGTTTGGTGCGTTCGGAGGTTTGCATCTTGCTCACGGGAATGCCCGTCCAGCGGCTCACCACATCGGCTATGTCGTCGCTCTCCACCTCTTCCTTCACCAGAGCCGAACCGCCTTGGGCCTCGGCCAGTTTGCTCTGCACCTGCCTGATGTCCTCCTCCAGATGCTGCAATTTGCCATAGCGGATTTCGGCCACACGTCCGTAGTTGCCCTCGCGTTCAGCCTTGTCGGCCTCGAACTTGAGCTGCTCCATCTGCTGCTTGTCGCTCTGAATCTGATTGAGGAGTGCTTTCTCGCCCTCCCACTTGGCACGTTGCTTCTGCTCGTCGGCCTTGAGGGTGTCGATAATCTTGCTGAGTTCGGCAAGCTTCTCTTTGTCGCCCTCGCGCTTGATGGCCTCGCGCTCAATTTCCAGCTGCTTCAGCCTGCGGCTCAGTTCGTCAATCTCTTCGGGCACAGAATCGCGCTCCATGCGGAGTTTGGCGGCGGCTTCGTCCATCAGGTCGATGGCCTTGTCGGGCAGGAAGCGGTCGGTGATGTAGCGGTTGCTGAGTTCTACGGCGGCAATGATGGCTTCGTCCTTGATGCGCACCTTGTGGTGGTTCTCGTAACGTTCCTTCAAGCCGCGGAGGATGGAGATGGAAGAGGGCACGTCAGGCTCATCAACCATCACGGTTTGGAATCGACGCTCCAAGGCTTTGTCTTTCTCAAAGTACTTCTGGTATTCATCAAGGGTGGTAGCACCAATGGCACGCAGTTCTCCACGAGCCAACGCTGGTTTGAGAATGTTGGCTGCGTCCATGGCTCCGCTTGTCTGCCCAGCACCCACCAAGGTGTGAATTTCGTCGATGAAGAGGATGATTTGCCCCTGACTCTCCACCACAGCTTTCACCACGCCTTTCAGCCGCTCCTCAAACTCGCCCTGATATTTGGCACCAGCAATGAGGGCGCCCATGTCGAGCGAGTAGAGTTGCTTGTCCTTCAAGTTTTCAGGCACATCGCCACGGACGATACGCCTTGCCAATCCCTCCACAATGGCGGTCTTGCCCGTTCCTGGTTCGCCGATAAGGATTGGGTTGTTTTTTGTACGGCGACTAAGAATCTGCAAGATTCGACGAATCTCCTCGTCACGTCCGATGACGGGATCGAGCTTACCATTCTTAGCACGTTCCACGAGGTTCGTTGCATATAGTTCAAGAACCTCCTTACCAGTCGGTTGCTGGTTCTGATTGTTCTGATAGTTGTTGTTCATAATCGCTGTTGAATTTTTAGTTGTTTTCTTCTAAAAACCCCTTCAGCAACTTTCATTCCAGCTGCGCATCCTCTGCCGAATTGTCCGAATCTTCACCCTCTCCGCTGCCATTTTGTCCACCGTAGAGGATGTGTTGAAGGGCCGAATTGAACAAAATTTCAGCAGGAGAGCCATAGTCCTCTAAATGGAGATAGGCCTGTTCGTCCAAAGTAACTGTGGGCGCGATGCTTCCATAACTGTAATCGCCATCACCATCTGCCACATACGCCACAGCTGGGAAAAGATGGACGTAATACTGACTGCCCACTTCTTCTGTCATCACATTTTGCCCCTTTGTGCTTTGCCCTATGAGAATCACGTTCTCCTCGCCCATCGAATGCTGCAACCCATGAATGAGCCATTCGGAAGCCCCCTGTGTGTAAGAACTGGTGAGGATGTATATGCGGCTCAGCCCCAAGTTATCCACCGTTGCATCGTAAGGGAGCACCTGATTGTTGGCAGCGTATGCAGCATTCCAAAAGGTTTTGGCAAACGTGCTCCCCGCTACATCAGGACTCACCACATAGCTTGCTAAGCGGCAAGCCATATCGAGCGTGCCATCGTTGCAAAGGCGCAAGTCGAGCACCAGTTCCTGCACACCAGCTTGCTTCATTTGTCGCATCACGGCATCTAAGGCATCACGATAGGGTGTAGTTCCCTGTCCGCCCAAGCCTTGCTCGCGAGGAGCGGCCAACAGACGGGTACACATCACGTAGCCCACCATTGTACCTTCAGCATCGACCAGCCTACTGACGGGGTACGCCACATCCTCCACAAATTCAGAGGCATTCATCGACACAGAGACCGTGTCCTTCCAATAAAGACTACCGTCAGCCTCATCCGCAGCAATGTGGCACACTTCCAATCGGCGAGCTATGCCCTTCTCTAACTTTGCGATATTGTTCGATGAAAACTTGTAGCCATCGTAGGTGCAAATGAAATCGCCCCTGAGCAATCCAGCCCTCTCTGCCGGGCTGTTGGGATAGACGGTTAGCACACGCAACATCTGCTTCGTGGTTTGCCCTGTAGGGTCGGTCATCAGCACAAAATCCAGCCCGTAGGAGTTGACATGATTGAAATGGCCTCGCACATGACTGTCGGCATTCACCGTATCCACTTCCACATACGACCACTTGTCGCCCTTGGCTGGTTTGGCTGTCAACGTAGCCAGAAACTCATTGGGAGTAGAGAAGAACTTTTTCCAGTCAGGCTCAAAATTCGTCAGCGAGTCGGCCCAAAGATATTTGTCTCGCATCACCCCGAGCATCCAGTGGTTATGCTGCGTCTTCTCTTCGTACTCGTAAGTGCGGTCTTCTCCACAGGAAATTGCCAACAGCATGCCGCAAATAGTAATAATATGTGTTAAAAAGCTTTTCATTTGCAGAAATTTTTGATTCAAGTTGCAAAGATACACAATTTTTATTTACCTTTGCCACGGTTTAGTAAAATAATTGTTTAACATCCAAAAACTAAAAGCAAAATGAAAAAGATTTTCGTTGCAATCGTGGCTGTAGCAGCCATTTCGTTCACAGCATGCAACAATGCTTCAAAGCAAGACATCGAAGCCGCCAACGCTGACTCTATCGAAGCTCCAGCAGTGGAAGATGAAGTGGCAGCAGAAGCAGCAACCGAAGAAGTGGCTGACGTTGACGCCACCATCAGTGCCCTCACTTCTGCAGTAGAGGCTTCCGACGCCGAGCAAACCCAGTCGCTCCTCGCTAAGGCTCAGGCTTACATTGCCAAGCTGCAGGCTGACGGCAAACTGGAAGAGGCAAAGGCTTACATTGCCAAGATTCAGGCTTTCATCGCTGCCAACGAGGACAAGATTGCGGCTTACACTGGCAACAACGCCACGCTGAGCAGCATTGTTTCTGCCGTAAAGGCCATCCCTGTTGATGCTGCCAATGCCGCTACCGATGCTGCCAACGCTGCAGGCGAAGCCGTGAAGGGTGCAGCTACTGATGCTGCCAACAAGGCTGTAGAGGCTGGCAACAACGCTGTCGAAGCTGGAAAGGAGAAGGCAGGAAAGGCCATCGACGATGCAGCCAAATCGGTAAAGGGCAAGCTCGGTCTCTAATCAGCCACACTTTCCCAAACACAAGAGGTGATGACTCAACCGCCATCACCTCTTTTTAGTACAATTCCACTTTGGGGTGTTTTCCCAATCAACACATAACTATTCCCTACACCATTCAACATTCCATTACACCTATTATATAAACATGTAAACACCATGAAAAAGAATCTTCTTACTACCCTCTTCACCCTTTTGTGCATGACAGTTCTTCCTCTCCAAGCCAAGAACGACATTCCGCTGTTGGATGCTGCTCCCTACGACACCATCATGGATGGGAAAAAGGTTGCGCTCTACACCATCTCCAATGGTAAAGTTGCCGCCCAAATCATCAACTATGGCGGATTCATCGTTAGCCTTTACGCCCCCGACAAAGCGGGGAAGTACGACAACCTGGTGACGAACTATCCCAACATCAAAGGCTACCTGCGCTACAATCTCGGCATGGTGGGCCCAGCATTAGGACGCTTTGCCAATCGTATCGGCAATGCCACCTTCACTCTCGATGGACAGGAATACCATGTGACAAAAAACAACGGTCCACACATGCTGCATGGGGGGCTGAAAGGGTTTGACCACGTGGTGTGGGATGTGAAGAAAGCCACTGAAAAAGAATTGGTGTTGACTTGCGTGCTCCCCGATGGAGAAGACGGTTTCCCAGGCACACTCACCACCACCCTCACCTATTCCATCAGCAAGGAAGATGGTCTCCGCATCGCTTACGAAGCCACGACAGACAAATCCACTGTCGTCAATCTTTCCAACCACGCTTACTTTAATCTCGACGGCATCGGGAAAGGGAATATACTCAAGCACCAGCTCACCATCGCCGCTGAACAAATTACAGAAACCGACCGCATGGGCATTCCAACGGGCAAACTGCTCCCTGTGGAGAACACTGTTTATGATTTCCGCACGCCCATCAGCATTGGCGACCGTCAGATGGACATACAAGGTTTCACCTTCGGGCAGCCCATCGAAGTGCCAGAGGGGAAAGTACGTCAGTACGACAACAACTTCTGTCTGAACCACTCATCCAGCACATCGTTCGACCTGGTAGCTACGCTCTATTCTCCACAATCGGGACGTGAAATGACAGTGTGGAACGACCAGCCAGGACTGCAAGTCTATACGGGCGCAAGGACAGCCATTGCCCTCGAGTCGCAGAAATACCCTGACTCGCCCAACCATGCCTCGTTCCCTTCTACCCGACTCAACCCCGGCGAAACTTACCGCCATGTGTGCGAATACCGCTTCAGCGTGAAGTGATGCGACAAGGGGATTCATCGCGACATTTGATCACTTCTGTTCTATCTTCACACACGCAGTGACGGCGAAAGTGACGAGGCAGAATGCCATAACGAGCCAGAAGAAGTTTTGGTAGCCGATGTTCTCGGAAATGAGACCCGAAACCATACCTGGAAGCATCACCCCTCCCAGATACTGACCCGCTGTGCAGATGGAGAAGACAGCTGTGGAGCGTTCGCCGCGCGAGAAAGTGACGAGATAAAGAGTATAGGCAGCAAAACCAAGGCCGTAACCGATTTGCTCAATGCAGACGCAAGACCCTACAAGCCAAAGGTCGTCGGTGGGGAAATAGCTCAGATACACATACACAATGTCGGGCAACGTGATGCAGAGCACCAAAGGCCACAGGCAACGCTTCAGCCCCCACTTCGACACGGCCCAACCGCCCACAATGCCGCCAAGCAGCAATCCGATAACGCCAAGTGTGCCATAGATGAGTCCGAAATCCACATCGCTCATCGCCAAGCCGCCTTCTTCAGCACCACGCTTGAGAAAGAGCGGCACAATTTTGGTGAGCAGCCCTTCGGGCAGACGGAACAACAAGATGAAGCAAAGGGCAGAAATGAGGTGGGGTTTGGTGACAAAGACCTTGAGCGTGAGGCCAAACTCACGCATCTGCTCCTTGAAATTGAAGCGATCATGCACCACCGTCTCCACCTTGGGCAGGATGAAAGCATGATACAAGCCCAAAAGGAACATGAGTGCGCCCAGAATGAAGAAGACCACCATCCACGAGGTGGACATTGACTGCAGGGACTCGCCCAACTTGCCCTCCTGCATGTAGCCGGCCAGCAGAACAAGCCCTCCCTGACCAATCACCATTCCGATGCGATAGAACGTGTTGCGCACTCCGACATAGAGTTCCTGGTCCTTATCGGGCAAGCCGATGATGTAGAAACCGTCGGCCGAAATATCGTGAGTGGCACTGGCGAAAGCTATCAGCATGAAGAAGGCAAACGTGCCTTGCAGCCAGAAAGATGTGGGGATGGTGAATGCCACCAAAGCCAAAGCCACACCCATGAGGAACTGCATGGAAACAATCCACCAGCGCTTCGTCTTCAGATTATCGATGATAGGGCTCCAGATTGGCTTGATGACCCAGGGGAGCCCCAACCAACCTGTGTAATATGTTATCTTGCCGTCGGTTAATCCCAACTCCTGAAACATGATGACAGAAATGAGTATCACAGCAGAGTAAGGCAACGCCTCGCCCAGATAGAGGCTGGGCACCCAAGCATAAGCTTTTGATTGAATATTATTCATGTGCTATCAATAATTGTTTAGTTTTATTTACCAACAAGACCACCCACGCCACAGGAGCGCAGAGGGTGCAGAGGGTGAAGAAAGCCTGATACCCCAACTCGCCGCACAACCATCCCGACAACGCCATAGGCAGCACCATCAGCGTAGAGACGATGGGCACATAGAGGAAATTAGTGGTGTTGCGATACCGCTGACCAGAAATGTAGGACACGAAGAGGCTGCACGCATTCAGCCCGAACCCGAAACACAGCTGAGCAAAGAAAGTCATGAGGCAAAGCATCAGCATGTTGTTCACCTGAGGGAACCAAGCCATCAGCATGTAGGACAAAGGGGAGAGGGTCAGCACAAAGGCTGCGGTGCCAAACATTTGCTGCCGCCCATATTTCTTAGTGAGCGCACGTCCCCAAGCGACACCTAAGGAGAAAGCCAGCACGCCGATGGTGCCTTGGGCAAAACCCACATCCTGAACAGAGCAAGCAAGCCCACCATCTTCAGGAGGCGAAAGCAGGAAGAACACACGCGTGTTGAACATCAAAGCTTGGGGAAGCAGCAGAAGAAAGAGGCTGCACAGCACAGTTGCCATGTGGGGCTTACGAAATATGAGCGAGAGGGTGTTCAGTTCGCTCTTCACGGTGTCTGTCAATGTTTCGTACCGATAAGGGCTGAATACTTTCGGACTTTGCAACAACCACACATTCAGCGCCAAAAAGACGAAGAAGCCCCCTGCCACCAACGAACTCTCCATTGCCCAGGCTTTCTGATAGCTGCGGAAGAAGATTTCGAAGAATCCGGCCACGATGATGAGCACACCGTAGGTGACCACCAGCACTATTTGGGAGGAAAGCAATTTGGTGCCAGTGAAGAGCTGCTGCTCTCGCGGGAAGAGCATGCGGCTGTAATAGAGGCGCGAAAGCAGTTCGTGCCACGCACACAATAAAGACAGGAGGAAAAGGAAGATGAAAAGCATCCAATGCTGCACGCGAGCTTCGGAAATGTAAACCGCTATGCCCATCAGGCACAGGAACATCAAGCTTTCGCAAATGTGGAGAAATCGTTTGAACGACCCCGCTTTGCGCACCTTGCTGTAGAGATACGACTTGAGCATCCAAGGGAGGAAGAGCAGCGCGCTGTAGATAGCCGCCAATTCTTGCCCGGCTCTGAATTGCAGAAACATCAGCAAAGCCACAAACATCACCACCGCCGAAGGGATTTCTTCAGCAGCACAGAGGCTTGGAATCCAAAGCCAAGGACTATGTGGTTTGCTCCTCACCATTTCCGAGTCAGTTCCGTTTGGGGATAATAAAAAGCCAAAATGTCTGTGTGGGGAATCCCCCGTTCGCCCATCACAGCCGCACCAATCTGGCAAAGCCCAACACCATGCCCCCACCCTTTTCCATGAAGGGTGAAGCCATCGGGGGTCTTCTCCACCTCGAAGGCAGAAGAGTACAGATGCGACTCGCTGAGCCATTTGCGTATTTCCAGTTCCTTCCCAACCACCAGAGAGCGTTTCTCACCCACAATCCTCAGCGTCACAATGCGTCCAGAAGCCCCTCGCTGCAGCGGCTGAAGGTCGAGAATTTGTCCGAAATCGATGCCCGATTTTCGGCGAATCAGGTCGGTCAACTCAGCAGTCGTATAGGTTTGCGTCCAGCGGTAGAAATCGGCTGTTTCCTGGTCGTAATTGTTCAGCACTTGGGAAAGCACCCGCTTGTCTGTAGTGCAGCAATAAGGGTCGGGCTTTGCCACCAGGTAGGGGTGACGAATGTTCTCCCAGCAGGTTTCAAACACCTCGGTCATTCCTCCGCAACATTTTGCGAAACGGGCATCGCAAATCTCTCCCTCGTAAGTGAGCACCTGTCCACGCGTGGCCGCTATCGCCTTTTCCACCTGCGGATTCACCTGGCGGGTGATGCCTTGATAGCGTTGGCAATGGTCGTCGGCACACACATCGAAGAGGATGTGCGCCTCGCTGTCGTACCAGCGAATCAGGCTCCCCTCGCCCACCTGCTCATGCACCGAAGCTGCTCCACTTTCCACCCCACGCTTGCGGCGAGCACTCGCCTGCCGCCGTTTGTCCATCATCACCAAGAGCCAGCTGCGCGAAATCACCGCATGCGCCTTGAGGAGTTCGAGCGAGGCATTCGCACTCATCTCGCTGCTGATGACACTCGTCAGATAGGTCTCAACCGGCACCACATTGACGGCTCTGAGCTGTCCCCCTTCTTCCATGAGTTCCAAGGCTCCGCAAAAGGTTTGCTCCTCCTGCCTTTCCCAGTGAAACCCTATGCCAATCGTCACGTCCTTCAGGGCGAAGGAAGCACCCTCAGCCATCGGGACGAAAAAGGCACCAGCATCGCGGAGAGAGAAGCAGCACTCACCAATAAAGGTTTCTCCATTCCGCTGGTAAGCAGAATGGAAAAACACACGAAGAGTCTCAGCCCTCACTATGCCTACTCTTACTGTCCGTTCCCGCTCCATATCAACCAATGTTTGCTTTCCTGCCAAACATTTTTAATTTAGGAAATTACCCCCCCCCCGTTTGAAGTTGTAAATCATCTGGAGTTCGTCGTCGAGCGACATGGCGCATTCTTGCAGAATGGATTGCGCCAACGCTGCGTTCATCCGCTCAAAGTCCACTTTCCGTGGGGTGACGAGAAGACCGCCCATGTCCAACGCACCGGGGCTCACCATCACCTGCTCTTCGCCTTGGGCAAAATAGCAGTCGGGGCGATGTTTTGCACGCGGCAGAATGATGCTGACAATGCGGCTGTATTCGTCGCCCGAAGCAGTTTGCGACCAAGCCATGATGTTCATCATTGGCTCGTATTGTCCTTCGGGAATGGGCAGTGCCTTGTAAATTTTTTCGAAGAGCAACTTGTTGGCATGCGGTGTGCGAGTGATAATCACCACACCTGGGCACACATAGCCACGCAAGCTGAACACGCCTGTGCTGTCGGCCACCAGATAGAGTCTCATTGCCTCCATGTATTCTGCCTCGCTGATGGGCCACACGCGAGCAATGTGAGGCTGATATTTCGTGGCCCAATCGCGCTCCAGGGGCACCACTCCGCGGGTTCCTGCCTGAAAGTGCATGTGGTCGGGCGCACTGGCTCCGCATTGCGGACCATTATAGAAGAAGAAGAGGTCGTTCACTTGGCTGACCATCTCCATCATGTCCTCGTAGTACTCAAGAATTTGCTGCTTGCTGTGGTGCCGAAGCGGAATGGTGAAGTGCCTTGGCAAGATGGGGTTGGGATTGAGCAGGAGGTGATATTTCTTCAGCATAGGAATGCTGATTTGCTCGGAGGGGCGGTTCACTTCGCACAGGAAGCAGGGACGACGCTTAATGCTCTCAGGGTCCATCTTCGCCCCTGTGGAGACGATGCGAGCGGGATTGAACTGCACTTCAAACTGATTGCCCTCCACGTCCAACTGCTTGGTTGACACATCGGCCAACGTCTCATAGCGCTTGCGGGCTTCGTCCCACACAGACAGCTGCACGTTGAACATCTTGTTGGCTTCCACATCGCTCACGCCGCTTTGCCAATATTCGTTCAGTCGGCGGCGATCGATGAGTTCCATTGTGCGGAGGCTGTCCTTGTAGATGTTGTTGCGGTTCAGCTGCTCAGGGCTGAGGGCGGCATCGCTGTTGCCTTCCCAACGGCGGCAGAGATAGAGTTCGTCGTAGATGCGTCCGATTTTGTACTTGCGGCAGAATGCCAACCCCACGGCATAGTCCTCGCCGTAGGAGGTGTTGGGCATGCCAATCTTGCGCAACAGCGGTGTAAAGAATGCCCGCGGTGCTCCTAAGCCATTGATGCGCAGGGCATTGTTGTGTCCGTTTTCTGGTGTCCATTCGCGATGGTCGATGAGTCCAGGGGGCAAAGTCTCCAACTGGAAGTTGCACATACGGTAGGAACCAATCACCATTCCGCAGCGCTCTTCGTAGAACTTATCAACTATGCGCTGCAGGGTGTCTGGGCCGCTGTAGAGGTCGTCGCTGTCGAGCTGCACAGCGAAGCGTCCGCAACGAGAGTCGTTGAAAGCCAGGCTCCAGCATCCACCAATGCCCAGGTCCTTCCGCTCCGGGATGATGTGCACCACCCTCTCGTCTTCCTGAGCCAATTTCTGGATGATTTCAGTCGTTCCGTCAGTAGAGAGATTATCCACCACCATCACGTTGAAGTCGAACTTGGTGTGCTGCGACAACGCGCTCCTGATGGCATCCTCAATCGTCTTGGCCCGATTGCGAACGGGGATGATGACGGAGGCCTCGCGCTCAAAGTCGTAACGGTCCACCGACACATCCACTATGCTCTCGGGGTCGATGTAGGAGCCTGTGATTTTCAGGTGGCGTGTACACACCAATTCGCGTTCTTTCTGCACCTCGCGATTGCGTGGGTCAACATAGTCAAACTGCTTCTCCCCACTTTGGCGCAGGTCGCGCTCCTCCTCGGTGTAGAGGTACTCGCGAATGTGGAACAAGGCCGCTGTGCGCTTTCTGCGCAGCAAGAAGAGCTGCACGTCATACCAACCCGAATAGGTGAAGTCGGCATCGGGAAATTCCTCCACGTATTTCTTCAACGTGATAGCATTGAACAAGTTGATGGGGCCGAAATCGAAGTCATCACGCACACTGCCGTAATAGAAGTCCATGGTGGGGTGATGGACGGGTTGCCCGTTCTGGATGACAATGCGGTCGGAATAGACGGATGCCGAATCCACGCTGACAGCCACCGACACCATGCGCTCGATGGCGTTGTAGCCAAATGTGATGGGGCCATCCTTGCGGCACAACAGCACATAGGGGCTTTCCACCTTTGCGGCAATAGCCCTGATGGTTTGGGAACTTGTGAAGTTGTTCACACGAATGGCCTCATACCCCTTGAAGGGAAAAGGCTCGTCAGTATTCATCAGCACATATATCTTTTTCACCAGCGGTTCTTCACTCAGTTGCTTCAACGTCACCAACGTCGATTCAGCTCCGGCATAGGCCACAAAGCAATCTACACCTTTGTTCTTGACAGCATTCATACAATACTTTCTATGGATGTTATTTTTCTGTTTATATCACTCCACCAATTTTTTCAGCAGCAAGTTGCGCCGCTTTCTTTATAGAAGTTTGCAAAGTTAAAGAAAATCTATCATACAAAAAAGAGAATAAGGAAAAAAATTACACAATCTAAAAAAATAACACTTGTCCGCTGGCTAATTCTTCTCTTCTTCTTGAAAGAGGATATGCATTAGGCATGCTGAAAAATGCGGTTTTGCAAGCCGAAAATGGGGTTTTGTGAGCCGAAAAATCTGATTTGCTGACGAGGAAGTTTTATTTTCCTAAGGAGAAATCTATTATTCCCTCGCTGTGCAGAAACATTTTGAAACTTTGAAAATAAATTTTGAAACTTTGAAAAAATATTTTGAAAGTTTCAAAAAATTAAGTAGGTAAACAAAAATAGTTTATATAAAATATTCATGATAAATTCAAGGCCAATTCATGGCAATTCGTGTTTATATAAAACATATAATTATCACGAATTGATCAC
>CADAPC010000038.1 GCA_902789725.1 uncultured Bacteroidales bacterium | reverse complement strand
TCCTCCTTCTTACAACAAAGGTAGGGAATCGGACCTTACTAAGCAAAAAAATCCTGTCTTTTTTCTTAGACGCTGCAAACTTAGAGTTAGATTCGTTAGCTCGGCGTAGCCAATCTCACGAATACAAAGTGATAAAATCTTATCGCATTCGTGTGATTCGTGTGATTCGTGTTCGTTGAAATCTCTCCACGCTATTTTTTTCGACCACGAATCTCACGAATCTCTTCATGCTATTTTTTCTTCCCACGCGAAGCGTAAAAACACTTGAGAAAGTTGAATAAATTACTTCTTTCGTCTGAGGGTTCACACCCTTCATCTTGATTAATGAAATCATAAGCCTAATACCTTTTTTGAACGTTAATAATTTTGTTATTTATCACTCTTGCGCATGACCTTTTCGGTTAATGCGCATTATTTGCCTCCGTAATGCGCATTATTGACCTCGATAATGCGCATTAGCTTTTTCAACCATGCGCATGGTCGGATTCATTCATCCGCATAACCCCCAATATTCATCTTGGTCTTATCGGCGGCTGATATACATCATTTCCGCTTACGTTGTTTCTTCCCCGGGCAGTTTTTCCGCATTTTTTAAGTTTATTTTCACAAGTTTCGGTTGTTCTACATGGGTCGGCCTGCGGCCTCAAAATGATAAGAAAATTGAATAAGAAAAAGAAAATTGAATAAGAAAATTATCAAAAGGCTACGCCATCCCGGCAGTTCATCTAATTTTTTGAATAAATTTTTGTATAATTTTGAGCGAAGCGACCTGGAAGCCAATGGTATTAAGAGCTTGCAAAACTTGAATTTATTTTACATTTCAGCATCCCCAAAAGGCCCATGCTGATGATTTCGGGATAACAATTGCCATCGTGTGCATCGCCTTTTTCCACAAACATAAATGACCCGTTTCCCAAAAAAGAAAAGGAGGGCGGTGCCTGCCGCCGTCAGCGTGCAGGAACCGCCCACCCTTGGGTATTATCCGCTGCCGCTGTCGCGGCTCATATCGGTAAATAGATAAATAGGTTAAAAAGCGAGCACTGGCCTGATTTTAACGTTATCTTCCTCCTTAGAGAGATGGCCCCAAGAACTGTTGCCGAAGCTCCATGCGCAATTTTTATCAATCTCCGTAGCCTCCGTAGCAGACCAATATCTCGATGATAATTCAGTACCGCCGACGCCTGTGGTGATATAGGCATTCACATTGTCGTCGTAAGACTTGTCCTCCACTCCTACTGTCGAGCCGAGGTTTTTGAATATCGCTATGTAGTAGTACTTCTGCGCCACGGCCCAGTTAGACACATCGGTATCGCCCAGCTTGGTGTAGCTCGTCAGACTGCCACGTGCAGCATCATCGTCGGGCAGCATCTTCAGCTCGGGGTAGCCGAATTTGTACCCGAATGGGTCCTCGGAGTGCCAGCCGTTGATGGTGTTCCAGCTGCTCTGCGGCGTTGCGTCCTGCAGGGCGAGTATCAGTCCGTGAACCGTCTCCCCCTCCATCACCTCGCCAAGGATGCCCACGGCGGTGCAACCGTCGGGTACGGCAGTCTTAGGCGGATATGCTTTACCGTCAGAGCATATCACGCTGCCGTGATAGTTGCGTGTCACTTTGCTGAGGGCGACGGGATTAACAATCATCTTCACCCCAATCTCGTAGTACTGGCCATTGGTGAACGATACGCCTGTCTTCTCGTAGAAGTAGGTGTAGTTGCCTACGGTGGCGGTCAGCGTGACGGTTTGACCCTCAAAGCCGGGGATGGCGGCGTAGATTTCGCTGGTGGGCGACGTGGGGGTGATGGTGTAGTCGGTGGTGCCGACGCTGATGACGAGCTTCGTGGCACTCAGCGGTGTCGTGCCGTCGGCCTTGTCGATGAGCGTGAACTTCACGATGGCCTGCTGGTTGGCACCGAAGCTGGCACTACTGGTAGTAGAAACCGTGCTGCCGCTCACCGTAAAGCTACCTGCGGTGATAGTAGCGGGCGCACAGAAGTCATACGTCGAGGCAATGGTTGCCAGCGTGCCGTCCTGTCCGGCGTAGCTGGGGGTAGCATTCGTATGGAAATAGAGCATCAGGTCTTGGTCTGCATCTGGAGCGCTGTCGAGCGTTCCGGTGAGCGTCGTTTCGTTGGTGGCGCTTGCGGCAGAGTACAGCGTGCCAATCTGCGAGCCATCCTGATAGACTAACACCACCTCGTTCGCATCCCACGTGGCGTTGAGCACGTTCTTTGTGTTAGCGTCATTGCGACCGAGCGTGAGCGCACGGGTGGTGGCGTCATCGTCCTTCGTGGCTTGCACGGCCAAGGTGTAGGTCTTCGTCCCCTGGTCGGCTACGTTGTTGTCGTCGCTGGAGCATGCAGTAAACACTGCGGCCGATGCTATGAGCAGAGCGGCCAATGAAAGGATGTTCTTCTTCATTGTCGAGTCCTCCTTACTACCATTCATATTCTTGCGCTTCACCATAGCCCGAGCGCATGGACTATACACCATTGTTGCCTGAGAGCAGTTGCGGCTGTTGTTTCAACTTGACTACTTTCATCGTTGGTCTTTCATAAACGTTTTGTCTTTTATCCATTTTGTTGCTTTGATGTTGGTTGCAAAGTTACGAAATGTTTGTGAATCACAGGCGGTTTGTGCCTGAAAAGTGAAGGAAGGGGGGAAACTTTTTGTGTTCTCTCTGATGGGAAGCGCATCGCCATCCCAAGGCGGGCATGACGAAACCGCGGGGGGAGCCTTGGCCGTGGCTCCTTGCCGATGCTGGTCACTTCACTTTCAGGTGCACCTCCATGGTGGCGGTGTATTGCTTGCTGTCGGTGTGGGTATAGACGATGGCTTGACGGATGGTGTAGGTCTTGCCTTTGGTCAGATGCCCGGGGTACTGGCCCACGTAGCAGCCGTACTTGTCGGGGTAGAGCTCGGCAAAGATGGCTGCCGTGTTGTTGTAGCCCACCACGTTGCCTGCGGTGGTGAACCAATGCCCGTAGCAGGTGGCTGACGAGGTGGAGGTGGTGGTGTTGTACTCCTTGGCTCCGGAGCTGCTCACGCCGGCAAAGACCAAGGTGCCCTTGGTGCCCGGGCGGGTGTTGCGCTTGAGGGCCTGCATTTGGGCTGTGCTCACGCCAAGTGCCTGGCTGATGGCATCCGTGTCGTATTGCACGCGCACGCTGGAGTAGCTGTTGGCATCGTAGCCCAGCTCGGCTTCAATCACCACGGTGGTGTCGCGGCGGGCATAGTCGTCGGGGTATTCGCCGTAGGTGCGTGTGGTGCCGGTGGCGGCGCAGTTTTCGAAGGCCACCTGGTAGGGCCACTGCTCGTCGTCGGCATCGTTGTCGTTCCAGGGGTGGCGCCAGTGTTCGGTGGGAGCACCGGTGACCACGAACCAGGCGCGCTGGGTGTTGTCGGGGAGGGCGAGCTCTGCCACTCCTTCTTTGTCGCTGTACATGTCGCCATACACGCGGTCGCCGCTGGTGGTTTGTGCCACGAAGCCGTAGCGCCAGCCTGCCTTGGCGACTTGGATGCTGCGGTAGCCCGCTGCTCCGGCAATGCCCTTGAATTGGGCCTTGACGGTGGTGCCGCCCTTCACTCCTTTCAGCGGAATGATGTTGAAGCCGTAGTTCTGGGGGCAGCAACTGGCATCCACTGCGTAGGTGTGGTCGGTTCCCTCCACGTAGTTCAGCGTGGTGGTGAAGGCGTTCTGGTAGTTCTTCCCGCGGTCGCGAATGCCGTCGATGTCCCATGTGGCGGCACGGCAAGCGTAGTCGAACATCGCCTTGTTGAAGTCGTCCTGCGAAGCCGCGTTCATCCGCTTGTAGGTCTCCACGGGGTCTTCGGGACGCTTTGTTGCTCGCCACATCCGCCCAATGAAGTCCTGTCCATAGAGTTGGCACCAATAGTATTGGATGAAGTAGTTGGCGTAGCGGAACAGGCCGTCGGGAGTGCCTTCGTGCAGGAGGTTTAAGTGGGACAAGGACACGTAGGTGCCGTAGTAGCCGTTGGTGAAGAGGGTGGCGGGGAACACGTTGAAGGCTTGCCATTGGGCGCAGCTTTCCCACCATGCGCACCCTCCATCGCCATTGTTGCCAAAGCCCCAGCGCCAACCGTAGTTCCATTCCGACTGTTTTTTCACCACGGCATAGTCGGCACTCACCAAATACTGGAAGACATGCCCTATTTCATGAGCCGCCGTGTGTCCGCCTTCGGCTCCGGCTGCCCAGGGGTTGCAGTGGAAGAGTCCCACTTTGTAGGGCTTGCTCTTCTTGCTGGTGCCGTCGTAGTACCACACGGTGCCATCCTGTCCTGAGCCATCGGCCCGCCAGTCGGTTTGGTTGACAATGAACATGCAGATTTTGTGCTGGTCGGTCAACGACTCGCCTGGGGCCAGGAATCCTAACTCTTCGACATATTTCTTCCATATCTTCTCTCCGTTGTTGAGGAGGGTCTTCACGTTCACCGACGAGCCGCCCAAGCTGATGGTGTTGCCTCGCAGGGTTAAGCCTTTCTCCCAGAAGCACACGAAATGCTCCGACTCCATGGAGCGTTGGAAGCACCACTGGGAGGTCTCCTTGGTGAAATCGACTGACGAATAGGAGGAGGGCTTCACCAAGGTGCGCTCCATGGGGTCGATGTGGTAAACGCCATTGGTGCGGTAGGCTTTGTAGGTGGCTGTGGAAAGGCCGTTGGCCAGGGTGAGATACTGTTTGAGGCGGTTTTGCGTGAATTCTAAGGAATCGACATTCTTCAAGTTGATGATGTCGTTTTCCACAAAGCGGTCGTCGAATTGAACCCACAGGGTGTCGGGCTTTTCCTGGGCATGCAAGCAGGAAGCCGCGAGGGTCAGCACGAATGCCAACAGTAGAGCGGATGTATTTTTCATTGCTGGCGTGGGGTTATTTTTTCATCACTTTCAGGGAGGATTTCCCTGTACTAATCACGTATGTCCCCTTTTCGAGGCTGTTCAGGTCCACCGTCAGCACATCGTTCTGCCGCTGTACATCGGCTTTCACTTCCACGCCGCTCAGCGTAAAGACCTTCAAGGTTTTCACCGCGGAGGAGTTGACCACCACCGTGTTGGCCTTGATGGTGATGTTTTGCTTGGAGAGCAGGGCTTCGATGCCGTTGGGGTCGTCTTCTTCCGATATGAAGAAGTTCTTGATGTCGCTCAGTTCGTAGAGGTCGGCATCGACTTTCATTTTCCCATCGACGAACCGAAGCACTGGGTTGGTTTCGCCGCCAAGGAGGTAATATACTTTTGTGCCGTCGCTCAGTGTGAACACGACACTTTTGGCCATTGTCGTCAGGGAGACAAGGCACATGAAAGAAAGGAAAGCAAGTTTTTTCATTTTCATTATTAATATAGTTCTTTTTTAGTTCTTCAGCATGTTCCTTACATTGAACCCATACCAGATGAGGGCAATGAAGAAGATAATCATCATGACGATGGTGGTGGTGTCTCTCAGCACGGTGTAGAGCCACAGGCTTGCTCCAAAGCCGATGGCTATGAAGGCGAAGGAGAGCCACATGAATGTCTTTCTTAACTTTTCCATTGGCGCGCCTTATTTGTTTAGTTTCCAAGTGAAGCCGTCCTTGGTGTCCTTCACCTCGAAGCCGAGGGCTGCCAAGTGGTCGCGAATCATGTCGCTGGTTGTCCAGTCTTTATTGGCCTTTGCTTTGGCCCGTTGCTCCAGCAGCATGTCAACCACCTTGCTGTAAGCTTCTTCGCGGGCGTTGCTGATGGCATCGCCCGCGGAGGCGGAGGTGGCGTTTGCCTGAAGTCCTAACAAATCGAACGTGAAGAGGTGGAAGGTCTCCTTGAGGGCTTCGAGGGCTTCGGGCGTGATGGTTTCGTGCTTATCGACGATGGAATTGATGGTCTTGGCGGCATCGAAGAGGTGGGAGATGACAATGGGCGTGTTGAAGTCGTCGTACATGGCATCGTAGCACTTCTGCTTGAGGGCGCTGACGGCATCGGCTCCCACCGACCCGTTGGGAGTGGGCTGCAGGTGCTGGAGTGCTCGCCATGCATCGAGCAAGCGTTCAAGTCCTTTTTCGGCTGCTAACAAGGCGTCGTTGCTGAAATCGACCGTGGAGCGGTAGTGGGCTTGCAGAATGAAGAAGCGGATGGTCATGGGCGAATAGGCGCGGGAGAGAGAGGGGTGGTCGCCGCTGAAAAACTGTGGCAGGGTGATGAAGTTGCCGAGCGACTTTCCCATCTTCTGACCGTTGATGGTGATCATGTTGTTGTGAATCCAATAAGTGACCATCTGTTCGCCTTGGCTGGCTACGGCTTGGGCTATTTCGCATTCGTGGTGAGGGAATATCAGGTCCATGCCACCTCCATGAATGTCGAAGTGGGCGCCTAAGTACTTGCGTCCCATGGCTGTGCACTCGCAATGCCAGCCAGGGAAACCGTCGCTCCAGGGGGAGGGCCAGCGCATGATGTGTTCGGGCTGTGCGGCTTTCCAAAGGGCAAAGTCGGCTTGGTTCTTCTTCTCGCCCACACCGGCAAGGTCGCGACTGGCGTCCTTCACATTGTCGAGGCTGCGGCCCGACAGGATGCCGTACCGATAAGTCTTATTGTATTTTTCCACATCGAAATAGATGGAGCCATGACTCTCGTAGGCAAAGCCGTTGTCGATGATTTGCTTGACCAGTTGCTGCTGCTCAATGATGTGGCCTGTGGCATGAGGCTCGATGCTGGGCGGCAAGCAGTTCAAGGCGTTCATGGCATCGTGGAAACGGTTGGTGTAGTACTGTGCCACTTCCATGGGCTCCAACTGTTCCAGACGGGCTTTCTTGGCAATTTTGTCCTCGCCCTCGTCGGCATCGTGCTCCAAATGCCCCACGTCGGTGATGTTGCGCACGTAGCGCACTTTATAGCCTATGTGCTGGAGAAAACGGAAAATGATGTCGAAGGTGATGGCTGGACGTGCGTGCCCTAAGTGTGCATCGCCATATACTGTGGGTCCACAAACATACATGCCCACGTGTGGAGCATGTAGTGGACGGAACACCTCTTTCTTGCGAGTGAGGGTGTTGTAAACATATAGTGCCTGTTCCATTGTTTGAAATGTTTTTACTGAAAAACAGCACAAAGGTACACAAAAAGTTCTGCTTAAATCGTCTTTTTTGCTGCAAAAAAGCATTTTTAGGACAATTTCTGCTGGAAGTATAGCATACATTAAATTATTTCTGACTAAATTTGCCCTCGAAATAGTTTCCACAAGATACGCATCATTGTGTTTTACATTATTAACTTTTTAACTTTTTAATTTGATGTTAAAATCCGTTCGCAGAACTCTTGCCGTCATTTTCTGTCTGGGTGTCACTTGGCTGTTTGTCGATGTGACCGATGTGGCGCATGAACATTTGGGGTGGATGGCGAAACTTCAGTTCCTGCCCAGCGTCATGTCGGTGAACATTATTTCCATAGCCATTGTGCTTGCGCTCACCCTGTTGTTAGGACGCATCTATTGCTCCATCATTTGTCCGCTCGGAGTCTTTCAGGATGTTGTGGCATGGCTGGGGAAAAGTAAGTTCTTCCGCAAAAACAAGAGGGGAAGATTTGCCAACAAATACACGCATTCGGCACCCAAGAAGTGGCTGCGCCTCGCGGTGCTCTCCTTGTTCATCATCATGCTGCTGGCTGGGTTCAACGCTGGCATGGTGCTTTTGGCACCTTACAGCGCATACGGTCGCATGGTTACAGCGTTCATCCAACCCATCTACATAGGCATCAACAATCTGCTGGCTCTGTGGTCGGAAACACAAGACAATTATCTTTTCGGCCCGGAAGAGTTACATCACACCCCCGCCATCCTGTTTGTTGTGGCAGGTGTGACCGCCCTGGTGCTGGGCATCTTGGCCTTTATGCACGGACGCACCTACTGCAACACAATTTGCCCAGTGGGAACGGTGCTCGGTTACCTTGCTAAATTGTCTTTCTTCAAGATGAGGGTGAACGAAGAAAAATGCATCAAATGTGGCTTGTGCGAAAAGAACTGCAAGGCCGCCTGCATCAAAGTAGAGAAGGGAAATCCCGTCAGGATTGACTATAGCCGTTGTGTCACTTGCGGAGATTGCCAAACGGTTTGCAGCAAAGGAGCGCTGAAACTGGCTCCTGCGCGCATTGGCAGAAAGGCCTCCTCACCCGCCTCCGACCTCTCTCGCCGTTCTTTCCTCAGCATTGCTGGCACAGCAGTAGCCGCAGCAGCCCTTGAAGCTCAGGAAAAGACAACTGATGGAGGCTTGGCTGCCATTGAGGAGAAGGTTGTGCCTGAACGTAAAACGCCACTCACGCCTCCTGGGTCGCTCTCTGCCAAAAACCTGCAGCAGCATTGCACAGCTTGTCAACTTTGCATTGCCAATTGCCCCAACAACGTGCTGCGCCCTTCGCGACGATTGGAGAGTTTCATGCAACCCGAAATGCAATACGACAAGGGGTATTGCCGTCCTGAATGCACACGCTGCTCGAGCGTCTGTCCCGCAGGAGCCATCCGTCCGATTGAGAAAGATGACAAACTGTTCATCCAAATAGGTCACGCCGTTTGGGTGAAAGAGAATTGCATTCCTCTCACCGACGGGAAGACCTGCGGAAACTGTGCCAAGCATTGCCCTGCAGGAGCTATTCAGATGGTGCCTGTTGACAAGAGCTACAAGCAAGATCCTGATTCGGGACAGTGGATGGATGCAAGCGGAAATCGTGTGAACGAACGTGACATCTTGATGATTCCTGTCGTGAACGCAGAAGAGTGCATCGGTTGTGGTGCATGTGAGAACCTCTGCCCGGCACGTCCTTTCAGTGCCATTTATGTGGAAGGGCACGAAATTCACAAAGAGGTGTAAAGGGGGAGTGGTTATTGGTTTAGTTGAGGGTTGAATCTTGAAACTTTAAAGTTGTTATGAAGAATATGAACAGAAGAGATTTTCTGAAAATAGCAGGAACGGCAACTGCCACTGCAACACTTGCCGCTTGTGTGGGCAAAACTGGTTCGGAATTGGGCGATTTGGACCCTGCTGGACACCATACAGGCGAGATCCCTACCGACCGCATGACCTACCGCACCCACCCACAGAAGGGCGACAAGGTCAGCATCCTTGGCTATGGAATGATGCGCCTCCCCACCAAACAGGATGGGGGTGGGGTGATAGACCAAGAGCAGGTGAACAGGTTGGTGAAATATGCCCTCGACCACGGCGTGAACTACTTCGACACCAGCCCTGCCTACTGCCAGGGACATTCGGAAGAAAGTACAGGTATTGCGCTAAAAGCGTCGGGATATGACCGCTCAAAATTTTTCATTGCCACTAAGTTGAGCAACTTCGCCCCTCAGCAGCAGAGTCGTGAAGCAAGCATCCAGATGTTCAAGGATTCTCTGAAATATCTGCAAACCGACTACATTGACTACCTGCTCCTGCACAGTGTGGGTTCGGGAGGCATGGAACCCCTGCGGAAACGCTATTTGGACAATGGGATGCTTGACTACCTGATGGAGCAGCGAGAGAAGGGGGTGATTCGCAATTTGGGATTCTCTTATCATGGCGATGTGAAAGTGTTTGACTACCTGCTTGAGAACCACGACAAATATAAATGGGACTTTGTGCAAATTCAGATGAATTATGTGGATTGGAACTTGTCGAAAGAGTCAGGGGATTACAATGCGGGAGCGAAATACCTGTATGATGAACTGGCTAAACGAAACATACCTGCCATCATTATGGAACCACTCTTGGGGGGGCGTCTTTCCAAGATGCCCGACCACATTGTGGCCACTCTGAAGCAACAAAAGCCTGAAAATAGTGTGGCATCATGGGCTTTCCGTTATGTGGGCAGCAAACCCAACGTGCTCTGTGCCCTCAGCGGCATGACCTACATGGAGCATCTACAAGACAATCTGCGTTCCTATTGCCCCCTGTCACCACTTACCAGCGAAGAGCAGGAGTGGCTGGAAACAGAAGTGGCCAATCTTTATCACTCCTACCCCACCATTCCTTGCAACGACTGCAAGTACTGCATGCCCTGTCCTTACGGCATTGATATTCCAGCCATCTTCGTTCACTACAACAAGTGTGTCAACAAGGGGAATGTGCCTGAAAACCAACAGGCCGAGAACTACCAGCAAGCTCGCCGAGCCTTCTTGGTGGGGTATGACCGCTCTGTTCCTAAAGAACGCCAAGCGGACCACTGCATTGGCTGCAACACTTGCGTGTCGCATTGTCCGCAAAACATCCGCATTCCACAAGAACTCACTCGCATTGACAATTTTGTGGAAAAACTTAAACAAAATACGCTATAACACCTACCCTATTGCCTGTGCTTGTCTCTTTTTGGCATCTTTGACCTTAATCCCTGGAACCGTAGCTCGCTACGCTTCGGCGGGCTTGCAGTCAAATCTGCTCAAAAATAGCCTAAGCACAGTCTAAAGCTAATTATTAGAACCAACCTAAACTAAATTCTCAAAACATGATACAACCGCTATTTCTCGGTCTCGGCATGCCCGAAATCATTGTCATCCTCGTTGTGGTTCTCCTACTTTTTGGGGGCAAGAAAATACCCGAACTCATGCGGGGTGCCGGCAAAGGTGTTCGTGCCTTCAAGGACGGCATGAAAGAGGTGACCACCGACGATGAAGACGATGGGAAACGTGAAGAAGACTCAAAGAAGTGAAAAGTGAATAAGAACATGACCTTCTGGGATCATCTTGAAGAACTGCGCCGAGTGCTGCTACGATGCATCATCGTGGTTGCAACTTTCTCAGTGCTTGCCTTCATCTTCAAGGACGAGCTGTTCGCCATCATCTTTGCCCCCAAAAGCCCTCATTTCCTTCCCGGCATCTTTGGTGAGACGCTCACCATTCAGCTCATCAACACAGAACTGCCCCGCCAATTTGTGGTTCACATGATGGTTAGCTTCTATGCTGGCATTATTGTGTCGGCTCCCTACATCATTTTCGAACTTTACCGTTTCATTTCCCCGGGGCTTTACGAAAACGAACGCCGTTGCTCCACACCTCTCATTGCTGCAGCCTACCTCATGTTTATGTCAGGCATCCTGTTCAGTTACTTCATCCTCTTTCCCATCACCTTTCGGTTCTTAGCAGGATATCAAGTAGATAGTTCTGTGGAAAACCTCATCTCCTTAGAGAGTTACATCGACACACTCGTCTTCCTCTCCCTCGTCATGGGTATCGTCTTCGAAATCCCCGTCCTTTCATGGCTTTTGGGACGGTTGGGCATTCTCCATCGCTCCACGATGCAGCAATACCGCCGCCATGCCATCGTCATCATCCTCATTGTGGCAGCTGTCATCACCCCCACTTCAGATGCCATCACGCTCACCATTGTCTCTCTCCCCATGTATTTGCTCTATGAAGTGAGCATACTGCTTGTGCCGCGATAACCACTAAAACCATCTCTCATGTATCATCTACCTTTTATCCTGAATGCGATAGGACTCGTGTTTTATCTCTTTTACGTATTTAACAACAAGTCCAAAATCAGTCGCTCCACATTCATTTCATGTCTGCTCCTTCTACTGCCGATATTGGCGGCTCCTATAGTCTTTCTTATGTCCCTTTTCATGGGTGACAATCCACCGAATGAATGGGTTTATATCATCATTTTCTTTGGAATAAATTTATATCCTCTTTTCTTCATGGGTTTGGGAGCACTCATGATAAAGCATGACCTTAAGTCTGCATCCACACAATAAAAGGACAACAGCTTTCGTTATTGATTCATGGATTGGTAATTGCCGTCTTGCCATTTTTTTACGCGTGAAAAGGATTCGTTATATAATATATTTAGTGGTGTCTTTGGCAATACTGGGCGCGTGCTCTACTGAGAAGAATACGTCCATGACACGCCGTGTACATGCTTTCAAGGCACGCTTTAACACCTATTTCAATGGGCATGAGTCGTATAAGGAAGGACGGCTCTTGCAGGAAGAAGGCAATCGCGACAATTTCACCGAACTCATTCCACTTTACATGACAGGTAATAAAGCCACGGTGAAAATAGGGTCAAGCAATTTCGATCGTGCTGTAGAGAAATGTCAAAAGACTATCAAGACTCATAGCATCACGGCGCGTCCCGAATGGAATAAAAGCCGTCCGAAAACGGCAAAAGACAGAATTTGGCTGAGCCAGAAAGAATATAATCCCTTCCTGTGGAGGGCGTGGTTTCTCATGGGCGAAGCTCAATTCCGCAAAGGGGAATACATGGAAGCCGCTTCTACTTTCGCCTACGTCCAGCGCCTTTATTTCTCCAAACCCGACTTGGTGGCCAGGGCTCGTTTGTTGGAGGCTCGCTGCTATGCCGAAATGGAATGGTTCTACGATGCAGAAGACCTGATTGCACGTGCGCAGCGCGATAGCTTCCCCACAAAGTTGGAGCCTCTGAAAGCCTCCGTCAAGGCCGACCTCCAACTGCGGCAAGGGCAATACCCCGAAGCCATTCTGAGCATAGAGCAGGCATTGAAGGCAGAGCGTAGGAACTTGCCGCGAGCCAGGCTCTACATGTTGCTTGGCCAGCTCTATCACAAAATAGGACATGACCCAGAGGCTTTCCGCTATTTCAAGAAAGTCATCCGCAAGAATCCTCCTTATGAACTGGAGTTCAATGCCCGCATCCAGATGACAGAAGCCATGTCGAAAGGGAATGCCAAACAAATGATTCGCAAACTGAATGCTATGGCAAAGAACCCCAAGAACAAAGAGTATTTGGACCAGGTTTATTATGCCATCGGCAACATCCATCTTTCACGCGGCGACACCACCCATGCCATTTGGGCGTATAAAGATGGTGTAGAGAAGAGCACTCGCAACGGGCTGGAAAAGGGTGTGGTGATGCTACACTTAGGACAGCTCTATTGGGAGAAAGAAAAATTTGTCGATGCTCAGCAATGCTATTCACAGGTGTTGGGCCTGTTAGACAAGGAGCACGACAACTACAAGGAGGCAGACGAGCGCAGCAAGATTCTGGACGAGTTGTTGCCTTTTGCGTCGGCTGTAGAGTTGCAGGACAGTTTGCAGATGATGGCCAGTCTGGATTCCGTTACCCGCATGGAAAAGATAAAAAAGACTATCGAAGAGCTGAAGAAGAAAGAAAAGGAAGAAGAAAAAATGGCGATGGAGACTGCCACCGCCCAGCAACGCACCGGAACAACCACTCAACGCACTGGAGCACCAACTGGAGTTGCCAACCGCAATGGACAAAGAACGGCTGCCGTGTGGTACTTCTACAACCCCTCCACTGTAACGGCTGGTAAGACAGAGTTTGAACGCAAATGGGGAAAGCGCGAGTTGGCCGACGACTGGAGGCGAAGCAACAAAACCGTGCTCAACGATTTCAATCAGGACGAAGAACTCTCTGACAGTCTGCAAGCCATACAAGACAGCATAGCAGCTGTGGAGGACAGCATCTATCAGGCCAATAAAGGGAAAAAGATGACGAAGGAAGAGAAGGATTCCGTCAAAGCAGAAGAATATGCTAACGACCCACATCGACCGGAGTACTATTTGAAAGACATCCCGCTCACTGAGGAGCAGATGGAAGCATCCAATGCCGCTCTTGTCGAAGGACTCTATGGGGCTGCCATCATCTACAAGGATCGAATGGACAATTTCCCTTTGGCCGAACGCACATTCCTGCGCATCTTACTCAATTTCCCCGATTTCGACAAAACTGACGAAGTCTGCTACAACATGTTCCAGCTCTATTCGCGCATGGGGCAGAAAGAAAATGCTGAGGACTACAGGCAGAAGCTTATGACCGAATACCCCGACAATGAACACAGCCAACTCATAGCCGACCCCAATTTCGAGTTCAAGGGACGATATGGCAAACAGATAGAGGACTCCATCTACACCCTCACCTACGAAGCCTTTCAAGCCAGCGACTACCCAGCGGTGATACGCAACAGTCAGGAAATGGAGCGCGAATATCCCGACGGAGCTAACCGAGCAAGATTCATGTTTTTGGAAGCCATGAGCAAACTTGAACTGGGAGAACGCGAAAACTTCATGAACGACTTGAAAACGCTGGTGGAAAAATACCCGCAGTCGAGTGTCAGCGAACTGGCTGGCTTGTATGTAAAGGGACTCAAGGAAGGACGTCTGCTGCAAGGGGGTAAGTTTGAGATGGGGAGCATTTGGGAACGCCGGCGCGGACTTTTCGACGAAGCCGATTCGCTGGCCAACGATTCCACGTTCAGTTTGGAGAAAAACACCGACTTTGTCTTTGTCATTGCCTACGAACGCAACGCCGTTGACGTCAATCAGCTGCTCTATGAGATGGCTCGTTACAACTTCACCTCATTCACCGTGCGCAACTTCGACATTTCAGAAGAGCAAGGCGATGGCATCGACATGATGCAAGTGCGCACATTCCTCAACTACGACGAAGCCTACATCTACATGCATCGTCTTCTCAATCATGCAGACATGGCCTACAAACTGGAAGGGCTGAAGTGCTTCATCATTAGTGAGGAAAACCTAAAGAAACTGATGAGAGGACTCAGCTTTGCCGACTACTTCAGTTTCTACGATGAAAACTTCGACCGCATCGGTTCCCTGCAAATCAACAGCGACGAACCCTCCAGCTTGGACGAACCAACTGAACTGCCTGAACCTGCTGAAGAGGAAGAGCCCGACGAAGAATGGGAAGAAGAAAACTTCATCTTCTAATCCTCAACTCATCGACTGCACTAAACCAATTTCCTTAACTCTGTGTTAGATTTTTTTTAATTCTTAACTTTTAATTACCTTTTTCCTCTCGATGAACGGAACGCTCCTATGGGTAGATGACGAAATAGAACTGCTGAAAGCCTATGTCATCTTCCTTGAAAAAAAAGAATATGAAGTCGTTACAGCCACTAACGGCCAAGATGCCCTTGACCTGTGCAGGGAACGCTCCTTCGACTTGATATTCCTTGACGAAAACATGCCAGGGCTGAGTGGACTCCAAACCCTCTCTCTGATTAAGGAAATAACCCCCACCATTCCTGTGGTAATGGTGACAAAAAGTGAAGAAGAAAACATCATGAACCAGGCCATCGGCTCCAAAATAGCCGACTACCTCATCAAGCCAGTCAATCCCAACCAAATCTTCCTCACGTTGAAAAAGCACCTCCACAAGCGAGAAATAGAAGCCGAAGTCACCAACACGGGCTACCAGCAGAATTTCTCGAAAATAGGCATGCAAATCAACGACTCCTACACACTCGAAGATTGGAAAGAGGTGTATAAACGCTTAGTGTTTTGGGAACTGGAACTTGCAGAGGCCAACAGCGCAATGTCGGAAATGCTGCGTCTGCAGAAAGAAGAAGCCAACAATGGCTTTGCTAAATTTGTTCAGAAGAACTACCTCTCTTGGGTCAGTAACAGCGAAACGCGCCCACTCGTGTCGCCCGACGTGTTCAAGAGAACCATCTTCCCTCTGCTCAACCAAGGGGAGAAAGTGTTCCTGGTGGTGTTCGACAATTTCCGCTATGACCAATGGCGCGAGATTTCGAAAGAGCTGGCAGACGACTTTGTGTACGACGAACAGCTCTACCTCAGCATTCTGCCCACAGCCACACAATATGCTCGCAATGCCATCTTCTCAGGACTGATGCCCAGCCAAATAGCACAAATGTTCCCCGACCTTTGGGTGGACGAGGATGAAGAAGAGGGTAAGAACCTCAACGAAGAACCGCTCATCCAGACACAATTCGACCGCTACCGGCGCAAAAACACCTTCTCTTACTTCAAACTCAACAACTCTTCTGAGTCGGAAAAACTCGTCGAGCGGTTTCGCAACCTGAAAAACAACGACCTCAACGTGCTGGTCATCAATTTTATCGACATGCTGAGCCATGCACGCACAGAATCACGCATGGTGCGCGAACTCGCCAGCGACGAACAGGCCTACCGCAGCATCACCGCCTCGTGGTTCCACAACTCGCCTGTCCGCGACCTTTTCAAGGAACTGGCCAAGACCGATGCACACATCATCATCACCACCGATCACGGATCCATCCGTGTAGGCAACCCCATTAAAGTGATTGGAGACAAGAACACGAACACCAACCTGCGCTATAAGCTGGGAAGAAACTTGAGCTACAACCCGAAACAAGTGTTCGAACTCAAAGCGCCCAAAGCGGCTTTCCTCCCCTCGCCCAACATCAGCACCACCTACATCTTTGCCCAGAAAGATGATTTCTTTGCCTATCCCAACAACTACAACTACTACGTCAACTACTACAAAAACACGTTCCAGCATGGCGGCATCTCGATGGAGGAAATGCTCATCCCCCTGGTCATCATGCGAAGCAAACGAAAAAATCAACCCTAACGAACAGAAAAATTTGTCATGGAAATACAGATCAACTCAATTGAAGAAATCAACCAGGCAGCCCAAGCATTCGTGGCTGCTATGGGCAAGCGAAAGGTGTTTGCCTTCTACGGAAAGATGGGGGCTGGAAAAACAACCTTTATCAAGGCCGTGTGCCAGACATTGGGTGTTGAGGATGTCATCAATTCCCCCACGTTTGCCATTGTCAACGAATACATCGATGGGCAAGGCCAACCCATCTACCATTTCGACTTTTACCGCATCAAGACACCGCAGGAGGTGCTCGACATCGGTTACGAAGATTATGTCTATTCCGGGCACGTGTGTTTCATGGAATGGCCTGAACTCGTTGAAAATCTCCTGCCCGACGATGTGGTGAAGGTCACCATCGAGGAAAATGAGGATGGAAGCCGAACGGTGAGAACGGAAGATTTTGAAGATTAAAGATAAAAAAGATACAAGCTGCGCGAATAGCCAACTTGTATCTTTTCATTTTCATTCCTCTGGATATTGTTCGTTGTACTCCAGCTCAGCATCGACGAGCAGGATGAGGGCATCGAGTTCATACGGCCCCATGCCCTCCTTTTTCGCTTTCTTCTGAATGTGCTGAGCTATTTTCTCCGTATCCACCTCAATGAATCCGTCATCATCTGCCGAATCACTGAAATCGTCAAGATATTCCATCAGCACATCAAGGCAATAGTAAATGTCCTCTTCCGTGAAGAGTTCACGGTTCTCAACCCCCATGTAGTTCTGGATGAAGGCCACCTCTCGGGCATCCTCCTCCGCACCGCGCATGATTTCATTGTCTATTGCCGAACCTCCTTGCTGACCGCCTGCGAGGTTCCCGTTCTCAGCGTTTGCCATCAGAGGAGAGCTTGAAGTTTCGATTCCAGTGTTGACTTAGGAGCGGCACCCACCACTTTGTCCACCACCTCACCATTCTTCATGTACAGGATGGTGGGGATGTTGCGAATGCCAAACTGTGCCACAAGATCGTCTGCATCCTCTTCGATGTTTACCTTGCCCACAATCACCTTGCCCTCATACTGGTCGGCCAGTTCCTGAATCACTGGCCCCACCATGCGGCAGGGACCACACCATGTTGCCCAAAAATCGAGTACCATTGGCTTGTTCTGTGCCAACACTTCGCTGTAGTTTGAATCATTAATTACCATAATCGCTTTTGTTTTTTAGAGTGAATAATATAGTTGTTTTCAATTAACTTTCACTTTCATTTCCTTGTGCTCACGAATGTAGAGCGAGAGTTTCCGGCTCATGCGCAGTTTCACCTTGCGCGACATGAGCGACACCTTGTTGCTGTCTGAAGTGTGAATGTTGAATACAAGTTCGGCATCGCCGGGGGTTTCCCTCACAATCTCGGCCAAGTCCTCCACCATTTCCGAAGTGAGCTGGTCGAGCGGCACATCGAACGTCACTTTCTTCACCAGGCGGTCTTTCACCTCTGGCAGCAAATCCACCGATTTAATCACCATGTTGTACACGCCTGGGCGATAGCGGTTAGGCTCGAACTTGAGCCGCAGGAAGAGGGATGTCCCTTCTAAGAAGAAATTGCGGTAAGTGAGCCAGTCCTTGCCAAACAAAGGAATCTCTCCACTCCCTTCAAAATCTTCCATCTTCACAATTCCGTAAGGATTGCCCGTCTTGCTCTCACCGACACGCACACTCGACACAATGCCGCCCACCGTCACCTCCTCCACCTTCGAGAGTTCTTCACGCTGCTCTTCCAACTGGTTCAGGCGAGTGTTGCACACGTAATCGAGAATTACGGAATACTCGTCAAGCGGATGAGCCGACAGGTAAATGCCCACCAGTTCGCGCTCCTTGTTCAGCCTTTCCAGGTTGCCCCACACCGGCACATCCTTAGGCATTGGGGGGTGGCTCACTGCCACGTCCATGCCGCCAAAGAGCGATGTTTGCGCCTGGAACTTATCCTGCTGATAGCTGTTCCCGTAGCGCACCATCACGTCCAGGAACGTTTCGCCAGCCTTTCCTCCCGAGGCAAAGAACGTTTCGCGTGTCACCTCCTTGAAGCAGTCGAAAGCCCCCGACACAATCAGGTTCTCTATATTCTTTTTGTTGCATTGCGACAGATTCACCCGCTCGAAGAAGTCAAAGCACGTCTTGTAGGGTCCATTCTTCTCACGCTCCTCAATCACGGCTTGCACTGCCGATTCTCCCACCCCCTTGACAGCACCCATGCCAAAGCGGATGTCGCCTTCGAAGTTTACCGAAAACTTATGGCGCGACTCGTTCACATCGGGACCCAGCGTGTTGATGCCCATCGCCTTACATTCATCCATCAGTTTCCTGATTTCCGTAATGTTGTCAAGCGATCGGCTCATCACTGCCGCCATAAATTGAGCAGGGAAATTAGCTTTCAGAAAGGCCGTCTGGTAGGCCACCCACGAATAGCATGTGGCATGCGACTTGTTGAAGGCGTATGACGCAAACTTCTCCCAGTCGCCCCAAATCTTGTCCAGCACCTTAGGGTCGTGCCCGTTCTTCTTGCCCCCCTCAATGAATTTGGGCTTCATGGCATCGACAATGTCTTTCTTCTTCTTACCCATCGCCTTACGCAGAGCATCGCTCTCGCCTCGGGTGAAATCGGCCAGCTGCCTTGAAAGCAGCATGACTTGCTCCTGATAGACAGTGATGCCATACGTGTCCTTGAGGTATTTCTCCATGCACGGAATATCGTATTCGATGGGTTTTCGGCCTTGCTTTCGGTCGATGAAGTCTGGAATGTAATCCATAGGCCCTGGGCGATAGAGGGCATTCATGGCAATGAGATCCTCAAACACCGTGGGTTGCAATTCGCGCAGATACTTCTGCATGCCTGCCGACTCAAACTGGAACGTGCCCACCGTTCGTCCATCGCAATACAGTTGATAGGTGGCAGCATCGGTAATGTCGAAGTGGTCCACGTCAATGTCAATATTCAAACTCTCCTTGATGTTTGCTACTGCCTCTTTCAGCTGCGACAAGGTTTTCAGGCCCAGGAAGTCCATTTTGATGAGTCCCGTCTCCTCAATCACATGCCCATCATACTGGGTGCATCGCAATTTCTCGCCCGTCTCCTTGTCGTCGGCAGTGCTCACCGGCACCCAATCGTCAATGGCATCGCGGCAGATGATGGTGCCACAAGCGTGCACACCCGTGTTGCGCACATTGTTCTCCAGCATCTGTGCAAAGCGCATGGTGTCGCGCAGCAGCGGGTCGGGCGACGTGGCAGCATCCTTCAACTCTGGCACACACTCAATGGCATTGGCCAAATTCATCTTCTTCCCGTTGGGCAATCGGTCGGGAATGGCCTTGCAAAGCGCATTCACCGTAGCCAAGGGCACCTTTTGCACACGCGCCACGTCCTTAATGGCCAGCTTCGTTGCCATGGTGCCGTAGGTGATGATGTGCGCCACCTTCTCTGCCCCATACTTCTCCGTCACCCATTGCAGCACCTTGCCGCGCCCGTCGTCATCAAAGTCGGTATCAATATCAGGCAGAGAAATGCGGTCAGGGTTCAGGAAACGCTCAAACAGCAAGTCGTATTTGATGGGGTCTATTTTGGTAATGCCCAAGCAATAAGCCACAGCACTTCCGGCTGCCGAACCACGTCCGGGTCCCACCCACACGCCCAACTCTTTGCGAGCTGAGTTGATGAAGTCCTGCACAATCAGGAAGTAGCCAGGAAAACCCATGGTCTTCATCACGTGCAGCTCAAAATCGAGCTGCGTCTTCACACTCTCAGGTATCGGGTCGCCATAGAGCCGCTTCGCCCCCTCGTAGGTGATTTGCTTCAGGTAGTCAGCCTCAAACTTGATGCGGTACAACTTGTCAATTCCCCCCAGCTTCTTGATTTTCTTCTCAGCCTCCTCCTGCGAAAGCACCACCTGCCCATTCTCGTCGCGAGTGAATTCGTTAAAAATGTCCTCGTCGGTAAACTTCTCGCGCCACTCCTGCTCCGTGCCAAACGTTTCGGGAATGGCGAAGAAGGGCATGATGGGTGCATGGTCGATGGAGTAAGTCTCCACCTTGTCCAAAATTTCGATGGTGTTGCTCAACGCCTCCGGCATGTCCTTAAACACCTCGTTCATCTCCTCGCGCGTCTTGAACCACTCCTGCTTGCTGTACAGCATCCTGTTCGGGTCGTCCAGATCCTTGCCCGTCGAGAGGCAAAGCAGGCGGTCGTGGGCTTCGGCATTCTCCTCATCTACAAAGTGCGAGTCGTTGGTGCAAATGAGCTTCACCCCATGCTTTCGCGCCAGTTCTATCAGTGTGGGCTCAATGGCTTTCTGCTCCTTATACGTTTCGCGGTTGGCCCGTTGCATGGGGTCTTTCACCTCATGCCGCATCAGTTCTATGTAGAAATCCTCTCCAAACACGCTCTTGAACCACTCAATCGATTTCTCCGCCTCTGCAATCTGCCCGTTCTTTATGTACCTCGGAATTTCACCTGCCAAACAAGCCGACGAGGCAATCAGTCCTTCATGGTGCCGCTCAATGGCCTGATGGTCTGTGCGCGGACGATGGTAATACCCATCCACCCATGCCTCGCTCACTATCTTCACCAGGTTGTGGTAGCCCACCTCGTTCTTTGCCAACAGAATCAGGTGCCAACCGCTCTTGTCGATGTTGTTGTTCTCCTTCGAGTGCAGGTCGCGTCGGGCGCAATAGACCTCGCAACCGAAAATGGGCTTGAACTTCTCCTCCTCAGCCTTTCCCTTGTTCACCTTGTTGCAATAATTGAAAAATTCCTTGATGCCGAACATGTTGCCGTGGTCGGTCACAGCCATGCCCCTCATCCCATTTTTCATGGCCTTGTCCACCAGTTTGGGGATAGCGGCCTGCCCATCCAGGATGCTGTATTGTGTATGAACGTGTAAATGAACAAAATCTTCCATCGTTTCGAATTTTACATGCAAATTTAGATAATATTTTTCGTTTTTTAAGTCAGCCGAAGTGAAAATGTGAACAATTTGCTCCGAAAAGTTGAAACTCTGCATGAAATCAGCACTTATGCACTTTTGATATTTAAATTCTGGAAATACTTGAAGAAGGGATTTTATTGAATAAGGCAAGTTTTGAGTTGATAATAACTGAGATGAACCGCATCAAGATCCGACACCAGCAAGAAGTGGGGGCGGAGTACCCGTATGGTGACAAGCGAGTACCTCAACTATCGAACAACTATGGGAGAAAAAGTTTAGGTAAAGTAATTTTAAGTTGGATGGGATATGGACGTATTGAGGTTTACCAAATCATGATAACCTTATTCAAGAGTTTCGCAAGTTGAAATGACCTGTAGATGCATGCTGCGTTAGCTCGGCGTAGCCAATCGCACGAACCTTAGAGCGTAGCCAGGAGCTGAGTAGCTTGCTATGGAAATCGATGTTCCCACGAACTGCTTGCGGCGAACCAACGGTTCGTGAGAGATCACAAATCGCAGGAGAGAATGAGAAGAAGGGCTGAGGGGCGAGTGTGTTAAGCTTCGCGTGTGGAAAGGAAAAATATAAAAAAGGAGTATTTTCAAGCACGAAGTTTCTTGCATTTGATAGCCAATTTAAGAAAAAGTTCGTACCTTTGCACCAATGAAATCTGCAAGAAAAGTCATAACAGAAATGGCATTGACGGCGTTGGTGCCTGCCACGTTGGTCTTTACGAAATCATGGTTTTGCAGGCATGACAAGGGTTTTTGCCAGCTTATTGCAACATATCAACAATAGTCTGAAACATTTTGTAGTGTACTATTTACAACTTTTTCGTACCTTTGCGCCAATCTTTTATACAAGCAAAATAACCTAAAGAAACAATGATCAGAAAACTGTTGGCTGCCGCCCTGATCATGGCAGCCCTGAACGTGGGAGCACAAGGCGTGAAGCCGCTTCCCAACCTGCACACAGAAGGCAAATGGCTGGCCGACACCCACGGCAACCACGTAGTGCTGCATGGCGTAATGGACACCCCGAGTGCCTGGTTTAACAACGGAAGATGGGGATGGAGCTACGACAATGCCGGACGACTTCGCTGCATCGAATACTTCGAGAAACTGTTCGTAGGCCTTGAGGAGGCTAAGTGCAACGTGTTCCGACTGCACATGGACCCTGCCTGGACCAACGACCCCAACAAGCAGAGCGACGGCAAGGAGAACGGCGAGGCCGACATTTCGCGCTTCAGCGCCGGCCGGCTGAACACCTATCTGCGCACACTCTACTACCCTATCGCCCAGAAAGCCATGAACCACGGCATGTATGTCGTGGTGCGTCCTCCCGGCGTTTGCCCTGGCGACCTGAAGGTGGGCGACTACTATCAAAACTACCTGATGACCGTCTGGGATCTCTTCTCGAGGAACGACTCTATCAAGAAGCATGCCGGACAAATCAGCATTGAGCTGGCCAACGAGCCCGTAAACCTGAAGAATGCCGACGGACAGGAGGATGTCAAGGCGCTGCACGACTACTTCCAGCCCATCGTCGACAAGATTCGTGCCAACGGCTTTACGGGCATCATCTGGGTGCCGGGCACGGGCTGGCAGGCCAACTATCAGAGCTATGCCACCTATCCTATTGAGGGCTACAACATCGGTTATGCCGTTCACGACTACTGCGGATGGTACGGATGCAGCGACGACACGCCCAGCCCCGAGAACAAAATCAACCAGTTTCATAAGCAAGTGCCTGTAGTAGACACGAACCCCATCATCATTACCGAGGTGGACTGGAGCCCGAAGAAGCCGGGAACGGGCCACTACAACGAGCACGGCGACTGGGTAGAGTCGAACTACGGCACATGGGCCACTGGCTCTACCTCGAAATGGGGCAAAGCCTTTAAGGCCATGCTCGACCACTATGGCAACATCTCGATGACGCTGTCGGGCACAAGCTGCCTCATCGACGTCGACACGCTGCTGGAGAAGAAGAAGGTGGTGCCTGCCTTCGGCGGCTACGAAGAGGCTTGCGGCAAGGCCTGCATGGACTGGTATGCCGAATACTACAAACAGGACTGGCCACACGCCGACTTCAAGAACCTGTCGATGAGCGACCTAGGCAACGGCCGATACAAGAACCCCGTGATTTATGCCGACTTCCCCGACCCCGACGTGATTCGCGTGGACGATACCTATTATATGGTGAGCACCACGATGCACCACTTCCCCGGCGCCACCATCGTCAAGTCGAAGGACCTCGTTAACTGGGAATACTGCGCACAGCCGCTGGCCGAACTCTCGACGGCCGACCGCTACAGCCTACTCAATAATCAGAATGCCTATGCAGCCGGTATGTGGGCCTGCTCAATGAAATATCATAATGGAAAGTTCCACATTCTCATCAACGGCAACGATGCCGGCGGATGGCTGCTCACAGCTACCGATCCTGAGGGTAAGTGGGAGCAGCGCAAGCTGGCCCGCAGCTACTATGACCCGGGCATGCTCTTCGACAATGGCAAGGTCTACGTGGCCTGCGGCATCGGAAACATCCAGATATGCGAGCTCGATGAAGACTTCAACTACATTCGCGAGCAGAACGTGATTAAGGACAAGGACGGACTTGAAGGCTGCCACTTCTACAAGATTGGCGACTATTACTATATCTATGCCACCTACGGCGGCTGGCCGTCGGGACAGGCTGTGTTCCGCTCGAAGAACGTGTTCGGCCCCTACGAGGAGAAGATGCTCGTCGAGAAAACCATCGACGGCAAGCCCAACACCGTACATCAGGGTGCCCTCTTCGACACCCCGTCGGGACAATGGTGGACCATCATGCAGGAAGACTTGGGCGCCTTTGGCCGCATGCCCAACCTGCAGCCCGTGCAATGGAAAGATGAATGGCCCATCGTGGGCAACAACGGAAAGCCCTTCGCCTCGTATTCCAAACCCGACACGGGCGTAGAAGCTCTGGCAAAAGCCCTGCCCACGAACGACAACTTCCGCTCCTACCCGCTCGGACAGCAGTGGCAATGGAACCACAATGCCGACGACGGAGCGTGGAGCTTGTTTGAGCGTCCCGGTTGGCTGCGACTCAAGACATCGGGCACGGCCAGTAAGCTGCCACAGGCCCGCAATATGCTCACCCAACGCATCTTTGCCTTCCACGACAAGGAGTCGACAGCCTCGAAGGGCACCGTACGTCTGGATGTCAGCCAGCTGCAAGAGGGCGACCGCGCCGGCATCTGCATCCTGCAAGACCCCTATGCTATGCTGGCCGTCGAGGTGAAGGACGGCAAGTGCCGACTGGTATGGCAACAGGACATCGTCAGAGATGCTGGCAGCTTCACCCCCGCCGAACGTACGCAGGCTGTACAGATTGACAGCGTTGTCTATCTGCGTGCGACCATCACCAAGAGCACCGATAAAACGCAGTTCTACTATTCGCTCGACAATAAGACGTACACCAAAATCGGCAGCGAGACGAAGATGAGCTTCAACCTCACCGTGTTCGTAGGTGCCCGCTTCGGCCTGTTCTGCTATGCCACCCAGGAAGGCAGCGAGGGTTATGCCGACTTCGACTGGTTCTCGACGGAAGACAGCTTCAACGAGACCGACTTCTACCCTGCCACCTTCGAAGGCTACAGCGCCGACATGCTGACAGCCGAACAGCTCAGCATGGAGAGCAACGACCTGGAAATCATGGTGGGCAATAATGCTGCCCTGCAGATAACGGCCACCTACCGCGACGGCCACACGGAGAACGTGGCAGCCAAGGCCAAACTGAGCACGGAAGCCACCGACATCATTGCCATGCAGAACGGAACCATTCGCGGACTGGCCGAAGGTACGGCACAGGTGACGGCCACCTACACCGACCCCATGGGCAACGAACTGCAGACTACCTTCAACGTGCGCTCTACGTTCTTCCCCTTCGGCAAGCAGTACATCAACACTTCGCTCTTCGCTCAGGGCATCTACAATGAGAAGACGCACACCTTCTGCCCCGGACAGTGGGGACAGATGGGCTGGGAATATCCGAACGGTGCCGACATGTCAGCCTACAAGTATCTGGTCATCAAGCTGAAGCAGGCGCAGAACTGCGATGCTCACCTGAACATCTTTACGGCCAACAGCATCTGGAGCGACGGCTTTGAGACGCCGGCCTTCGGCTCGAAGAAGCAGATTGTGGTCAACCTGCAGACGGCCAAGATCAAGAACGGACAGAAACTCGACACGAAAAACATCCATATCGTCTGTTTCTGGGCCAATGGTAGCGGCAACATCGTGGTCGACGACATGTACCTGACCAACAACAGCGACTACTCGCCCATGCAGCCGTCGGGCATCAGTACCGTCGCCGGCAACGGACAAGCCAACGTCAACGTCTACAGTCTCTCGGGACAACTGCTACGCCACAACGTGCCCCAGACCGAAGCCACGCAAGGGCTGAAGGCCGGCATCTACATCGTGGGCGGCAAGAAAATCGTCATTGAATAACCAACAAACGAAACATAACATATATGAGAAAAGTATTTCTGACAACGGTCATGGCACTGGCGGCTGCCTGATGGGAATGTGAAAGGATGAAAGACCAAAAAAGAATGTGGGCGTTGTGCATGACGTCCACATTCTTTTGCTTTACCGATACCATCAATCTCACTAACTGAGCCGCCTTGAATGATGTCAAGGTCTTACCTGCTCCTGTAGTGTGCCAGATGTAGACGTTCTTATTAGTGTTCTGCACGCAGTCGAGTATCTGCTCCACAGCATAGAACTGATAGGGGCGAAGCACCATTAGGCACTTATCGCCCTCATGCAGTACAATATTTATCAGCCCTTGCTCCAGTATCTCTTCGCTTTGTGTCATACTTGTATTTTGCCATAACATTGAGGGGTCCAAATCCTCAATCTAACATTGTGGTACAAATTTAGATAAAATAATCTATTTATGAGCTAGATGAATAAAAGATTTTTTATTTTTTGAGGAGAACGGTGCTCAAATAATTGCATGTTTGCCTAAATAGTTGTTCAAACTCTCTTTTTGAGGGGAGGACATGAATTTTGCACCAAGGCAAGGAACGACACCGCTAATGTGTTAGTCAAACTGTTCAGAATAGGTTGAAAATTCGCCGATGGAATCGGTTTTTGTGGGTTTTTCTTTTGTTTTTTGAGGGAAAAGGAACAAGAGTAAAAGGATTTGTTACATCTGTGCAAAGAGATAAAATGTAAAATTCTTAACTTTGCAACCCAAATGTACAATCTTGTTTCGCTAAAAAATAAAACCTATAACAAAATGGCAATAGAAAATTCTGCTCAGGAAGCAAAAGGCTTCTACAAACTCAGTTGGATGCAACGCATCGGCTATGGCTCTGGCGACTTGGCTCAGAACCTCATCTTTCAAACCGTGGCATGCTACTTGATGCTCTACCTCACAACCGTGTTGAAAATCAACCCCGCATTCGTCAGCGGCTTGATTCTGTCCGTACGACTCATCGACTGTTTTTGGAGCCCGGTGGTGGGGCGTTACATCGACAACCGAAACCCAAAACTGGGTAAGTATCGCACTTACCTCCTTTATGGTGGCATTCCGCTCACTGTTGCAGCCTGCTTGTTGATGCTCCCTCAGGCAGCCACTTGGGACGTGACGGCAAAAATTGTCTATGCAACTGTCAGCTATACGGTGCTGAGCATGATTTATTCGGTGGTGAATATCCCATACGGCTCCATCATGGCCAGTATGACCCGCGACAATGATGAGGTGCTGAAACTGACTTCCACACGTATGGTGTGCGCCAACATTGGTCAGATAGTCGTACAGGCAGGTTTCCCTATCGGCCTGGCCATGTGTGTCCACACAGCTATCGACTGGAACCAGGCCACCTTTATGGCCATTGGCACCATCCCCGCTTTTGTCATCTTGCCTTCTCTCCCGGTCTTGAAAAACTTGCTGGGTAAGAAGGGTCTCTATTACACGCTCCTCGCCATTGGGCTTGTAGGTTTTGTTGTCCTGTTCACCATCGGTAAGTTCTTCGATGTGGAAGGTTGCAATACGGTTGTTCAGATAGCCAAGGTGATGACGGGTGTGGGACTCTTGGTGGGGTCGCTCATGTGGGCGCTTGTGCCAGAAGTGATTACTGAGGCTGAATACCGCACAGGCAACCGACCTGCCGCTACGGTGAATGCGCTGGCAGGTGTGGCATTCAAGGCTGGATTCTCCATTGCCGGGTGGATTACCCCATTGGTGATGGGAATGATTGGTTTCAAATTTGACGAAGAGGCATCGGCTTTACCCATCGAGCCAAGTGCGTGGTTTACCGTTACCTGCGTGTTCGCCCTCGTGGGCTTTGTACTGCTGCTCCTTTGCTTTGCAGGGTGCAGGGAAAATATCACAACCACTCCCGAAAAGCCTGTTTCTTTTGGCGAAATGTGGCAAGAGTTCAAGGCAAACAAATGCTTGCAGCTGGTGCTGAGCATCTTCGTGGTGGTGTTCTTGGCTTCCTTCATCAGCGCACCTGTAAATGCTTACTATACCAAGTTGGCCAACTATTCAGAAATTGCACAGAATGCCATTTTGTGGTTCACTTGTATTATTCCAGCCTGTTTGCTCATCCTTGTGGGATTCCTCATTTATAAGTATCCTCTCACAGACGAAAAACTTGACGAGATGAACAGGGAGATTGAGCAGAGAGTGAAAAATTAGAAATCCTTTAACTTGCCGTAAAGTTAATGACATGAGAAATATGAAGAAAATCCTTTCCCTCGCGCTGGTGGCTGTGGTGTGCTTGGGTTGCAAAGAGACCGCTGAAGTTCAGTCGCTTCAAGAGGCCTACAAGGACTATTGGCGAACAGGCGTAAGTGTGAACCAATGGGAGGTGCAGGCCGAAGACTCTGTGAAGGAGGGCATCAGCTACTCTGGTGCAGTCAGCCTCGACCAGACAGCCGACTATCCCCTGATTGCCCAGCACTTTGGTTGGGTGGTGCCTGAAAACTGCATGAAGTGTGAAGTCATTCACCCTGAGGAAGACCGTTATGACTTCACGTTGGCCGACCAATTGGTGGAGAAGGCTCTTGCTAATGGTCAGCAAGTGATTGGACACTGCCTCATTTGGCATGCACAGTGCGCTCCCTGGTTCTTTGTCGATAAGGAGGGAAACCAGGTGACGGCCGAAGTGCTCAAGCAGCGCATGCACGATCACATTTTCACCATCCTTGACCATTTCCGCGGTAAGGTGGTGGGCTGGGATGTGGTGAACGAAGCCTTCAACGATGACGGCACGTTGCGCCAGTCGAAGTTTTACGAGATTCTTGGCGAAGAGTTCATCCCGCTGGCATTCCAATATGCCCATGAAGCCGATTCGACGGTGGAGCTTTATTATAATGAGTATTCGATGAATAAACCTGCCAAGTTGAAGGGCGTGTTGGACTTTTTCAGACCGCTGGTTGCTGAAGGACTGCCTATTCAAGGCATCGGTATGCAGGGGCATCTTATGCTCGACACGGAGGATGACTACATCAGCCAGTATGAGCACTCTATCCAGCAGATTGCAGCTTTAGGACTGAAGACTCAGTTTACGGAATTAGACCTTTCAGTTCTTCCCAATCCATACAATTTCGGCGGTGCCAATATCGCTGCCAATTTTGAATACAGGGAGGAACTTGACCCTTACCGCGATTCGCTTCCTGCGGAAATGCAAGAGAAAGCCGATGCGTTTTGGGTGGATTTCTACAAGATGCTTATCCGCAACCATGAGCATGTGCTGCGTGTGAATTTCTGGTGTTTCAACGATGCCAATTCTTGGCGCAACGATTGGCCAGTGAAGGGGCGCACGGAATATGCTACCCTCTTCGACCGTCAGAGCCAGCCCAAACCGACGGTGCAGAAACTCATTGACTTGGTGAAGGAGTGAGTTTATAGTGCGTAACTAATCTAATAAAACCTCATAATTTTTTAAAATAAACAACTATGGAAGGAAAGAAATATCTTTATCCAGCCGACTACATGGCTGATCCTGCAGCTCATGTGTTTAATGGCAAATTGTTCATTTATCCCAGCCACGACTGGGAAGCTGGTGCTGAAGAGGATGATGACGGTGGACATTTCCAGATGAAGGACTATCATGCTCTCTCGTTTGACGACCTGGAGAACGGTGAAGCTACGGATCATGGTGTCATTTTCGATGTGAACGATGTCCCTTGGGCTGAAAAGCAGCTTTGGGACAGTGATGTGGTGGAGAAGGACGGCAAGTACTACTATGTTTTCTCGGCCAAAGGCTACGACGGTGTGTTCCGTCTTGGCGTGGCAGTGGCAGACAAACCTGAAGGACCATTCGTTCCTCAGCCACAACCCATCCGCGGCTCCTTCTCCATCGACCCTTGTGTGTTTAAGGACGATGATGGGAGTATTTATACTTACTTTGGCGGACTCTGGGGTGGACAGCTCCAGTGGTGGCAGCCACTCGCTCCAGGCTTTGCACCTGTACTTGGTAAGCATGGCGACGAAAACGGACTTGTTGACATGGGTTCTGCGCCCACACGTAAGGACGAACTCTTTGCTCAGCCCGATGCTCCCGCCCTGCCCAGTTTTGTGGTGAAGATGAGCGATGACGTACTGCAGTTTGCCGAGGCTCCTCGTCGAGTTGTCATTCTTGACAAAAACGGGCAACCCTTGAAGGCCAGCGATCCACACCGCTTCTTCGAGGCATCGTGGATGCACAAGTATAAAGGAAAGTACTACTTCTCTTATTCTACAGGCGACAGCCATTTCCTCTGCTATGCCATTGGCGACAATCCTTACGGTCCCTTCACTTATCAGGGTGTCATTCTCACTCCTGTCGTAGGATGGACCACTCACCATGCCATTGCAGAGTACAAAGGTAAGTGGTATCTCTTCCACCACGATTGCGTGCCAAGCAACGACAAGACTTGGCTCCGCTCGCTGAAAGTGTGTGAACTGCACTACAATGCTGATGGAACAATCCAAACCATTGAGGGAAAGGATGAATGAGAACCTTTAGCTCGCCGTCAGGCAAATAATAATTAAGATTCAATCGTTAAGAAAGATACCAAGAATGTATTTATTAGGTTATGATATAGGTACGTCGTCGGTTAAGGCGGCGTTGGTTGATGCCCAAACGGGGCAGACCATTGCAAGTGCACAATACCCAGACAGTGAAGCCCCCATCACAGCTAAACAACCTGGCTGGGCAGAACAAGACCCCCAAATGTGGTGGGACGAATTGAAGCAAGCCACAGCCCGTGTGGCTGCCAAGGCTGGCTCGTTGGCAGAAGTGAAAGCTATCGGCATTTCTTACCAAATGCACGGACTTGTATGTGTTGACAAGGAAGGCAATCCTCTTCGTCCTTCCATTATTTGGTGCGATGGACGTGCTGTCCCTTACGGCAACAAGGCTTTCGAGGGCATTGGAGGTGAGAAATGTCTGGAGCACTTGCTCAATTCTCCAGGCAATTTCACTGCAGCCAAACTGGCTTGGGTGAAAGAAAATGAACCTGATGTATTTGCCAAGATTGACAAGATTATGCTGCCAGGCGACTACATTGCCATGCGCTTGTCGGGTGGTGACAAAAAGACAACGGTGTCAGGCCTCTCTGAAGGGATGTTCTGGGATTTCAAGAACAACGAGGTGAGCAAGGACGTGATGAATTTCTTCGGTTTCCCTGAAAGCATTATTGCCGACATTGTTCCAACGTTCTCTGTACAGAGCACGGTGTGTCAGGCCATCGCAGATGAATTGGGCATTCCAGTGGGCACCCCTATCTCTTACCGAGGAGGTGACCAGCCCAACAATGCCTTGTCGCTGAATGTGATGAAGCCAGGCGAAATAGCTGCCACAGGCGGTACAAGCGGTGTGGTGTATGGTGTGTTGGGAGAGGTGAACTACGACAAGCTCTCTCGTGTCAACACTTTTGCCCATGTCAATCATGGCGAGGGTGGGGCAACCCGCCTTGGTGTCCTCCTTTGCATCAACGGCACAGGCATTCTCAATGCGTGGATGCGTCGCACGGTGGCTCCTGAGGGCATGAGCTATCCTGAAATGAACGACTTGGCAGAGACCGCTCCGATTGGAGCCGATGGCCTGACAATAATTCCCTTTGGTAACGGTGCAGAGCGTGTGCTGCAGAATGAGAATGTGGGTGCTTCTATCCACGGCATCAACTTTAATATCCACAAGAAGGCCCATCTGATTCGTGCGGCTCACGAAGGCATCGCTTTCTCCTTTGCTTACGGCATGCAGATTATGAAAGATATGGGAATGGACATCCGCACCATCAAGGCTGGGCATGCCAATATGTTCCTCAATCCTCTCTTCTGCAAAACCCTCGCCTCTGTCACAGGTGCCACTATTGAACTGTACGAGACAGACGGATCGGTGGGTGCAGCTTACGGCGCAGGCATTGGCGCAGGCATCTACAAAGACAGCGATGAGGCTTTCAAAACCCTCAAGCACAAGGCAACCATCCAGCCAGAGGCTGACTGTGCGCCCTACAAGGCAGCGTATGACATTTGGGTGGAAAGGTTGGGCAAGTAGTAGTACTCACTTAATGGAAAGAATCACGATGATAGGTATGTCATGTCTCAGCAGACTTTTAAGTTGTGCTGCAATGATGGTGTGCATCGGCATAGCAGATGCACAGACAGGGAAGGAATGGGATGACCCCACAGTGACCAGTGTGAACCGTGAGGGGGCACACACGGTTGCTATTCCACTGTCAAACGAAGCGGATGTGGCAAAGAACGATATGGCTGTGTCTCCCTACTACATGTCGCTGGACGGCACTTGGAAGTTCTATTGGGTGTCGAACCCCAACAAGGTGCAGGCGGCAATGTGTGGGAAGGACTACAACGATGCTGCTTGGAGCGACATTGATGTGCCTTCGAGTTGGCAGGTGTATGGACTGCATCATGGGAAAAACTGGGATAAGCCACTGTATTGCAATGTGGCTTATCCCTTCTCGTTCGACGAATCGACCTATAGTGTGATGAAGGATCGCCCCGGGTGGTTCACCTATAAAGGTGATATGACGAATCCTGTCGGAACCTATCGCCGCAAGTTTACCATACCAGCCGATTGGTGGGGCAGGGATGTGTATGTACGTTTCAATGGTGTCGGACATGGCTATTATCTCTGGGTGAATGGTCAACGTGTGGGTTATAGTGAAGACTCATATCTTCCTTCTGAATTTAACATTACAGACTATCTCACTGAGGGGGAGAACACGATAGCCTTGCAGGTGTATCGTTTCACCAGCGGCTCTTTTCTGGAGTGTCAGGACTATTGGCGATTGACAGGCATTCAGCGCCATTGCTTCTTGTGGTCAGCTCCGAAGAGTCAGATTCGTGACTATTTCTTTACAACCGACCTCGATGCCACTTACACGAATGCGAAAGCCAATGTGAAGGTGAGCGTGGAAAACTCACATCTTGTAGCAGAAGGGCGGGTTGAGGCTAAAATCATGGATGGTAGCAAGGTCATTGCTCAGACTTCGTCGCAAATTCAAAGTCTTGCGTCTTCTGCTTCCATTGCTGAGTTGAGTCTTGACATGGATGTAACCACCCCCCAAAAATGGAGTGCTGAAACGCCCTATCTTTACGATTTGGTGCTGACGCTGAAGGACAAAGGCGGTAAGACGGTTGATATTCGTGGTGGAAAGGTTGGTTTCCGCGAGGTGGGCATCCGTGCCGATGGTGCCCTCATCATCAACGGCAAGCGTATGGTCTTTCATGGAGTGAACCGCCATGACTTCAGTCCTATTAACGGCCGTGCTATCACGGCAGAGGAGATGGAAGAAGACATCAAGACGATGAAGCGCCTGAACATCAATGCTGTGCGTACCTCCCACTATCCTAATGATCCTGTATTCTATGATTTGTGTGACAAGTACGGACTTTATGTGTTGGCCGAAGCCAATGTGGAATGCCATGCCTATCAGAAGCTTTCTTCGGTGGAGAAATTCCGTCCAGCCATGGTGGAGCGTTCTCAGAATCATGTGAAGTGGATGCGCAATCATGTCTGCATCTTCATTTGGTCGTTTGGTAATGAATCGGGCAATGGCAATAACTTCCAGTATGTAGCCAATGCCATTAAGGCTCTCGACAAAACTCGTCTTACCCACTATGAGGGTAATAGCGACTACGCAGATGTGTCGAGCACGATGTATGCCAGTTATGAAACCATCAATTGGATTGGTTCATCGCGTCAGGGACAGAATAATCAAAAACCTCATATTCAGTGCGAAAACAGCCATTCGATGGGTAATTCAATGGGCAATGTGCGTGACATGTTCGACCTCTATGAGAAGTACCCCTGCTTGACAGGCGAATTCATTTGGGACTTTAAGGATCAGGGCTTGCTCACGAAGAGTTCCACTGGAAAGGAATTTTGGGCCTACGGTGGCGACTTTGGAGATAATCCTAATGATGGCAATTTCTGCATCAATGGCTTGGTGCATCCCGACTGGAGCTGGACGGCTAAAAGCTATAATACGAAGAAAGTTTATCAGCCTTTGGAGTTTAAAGCTGTGAAGAATAAGAAGAACGTCTTTCTGTTGAAGAATAAAATGGCTTTCCTGCCCAGCACGACATACGATGTAAGTTATGAAATTGTGGATGAAGCAGGCAAGGCTATGGCTACAGGAACCATCGACACAGAAGTGGCAGCTGCTGACAGCACCACTGTCACGCTCGACCTTTCTTCCATCGACGAACTGGCTGCTGACGAAGAGGCATTCATCCATTTCATCGCAAAACAGAAGAACCAAACCCTTTGGGCAGAGGCCGGCTATGTGGTTGCTGAGGAAAAATTACCTGTTAAAACAGCAACAAAAGCCATGTATGACTTGGCGCAATTGAGCACTTGTGAAGACATTGCGGTGGATGATGCCTCCAACACACTCACGCTTTCCACTTCCAAATTCAAAGTTGAGTTCAACAAGACAAACGCAACCTTGAGCAGCTACTCTTACAATAATGTGCCCTTGATTAGCAAACCCTTGCGTCTCAATGCGTTCCGTCTGCCTACTGACAATGACGGGCGTCAAAGCGGAAGTTGGGACAATATGGGACTGAGGAGTCTCACAATCCGTGGTGAGGGCGTGACCTTCGAGAAAGGCGAGGACGGTAAGACCGTCAATGTCACTCTCAAGAATAAATATGTGGGACAGAACGGCACTTCTTTCGCCGTGCAAATGAATCTGATTGTCTGTGCCAATGGGGTGGTGATGGTCAATTCGTTCATTGCTCCATCTGCTGTCGGCTCCATTATCCCAAAGTTAGGTTTCCGTTTGGAGATGCCTGAAAGCATGGAGCAACTCTCATGGTTTGGCAGAGGACCTTGGGACAGCTATCGCGACCGCAAGGAAGCGTGCTTGCCCTCTATCTATCAGAGTACAGTGACTGATCAGTATGAAGAATACATCTTGCCGCAGGAACATGGAACCAAGCAGGAAGTACGTTGGCTTTCACTCAGCAATGCCGATGGCGACGGACTCCTTTTTGTGGCACCCGACCAAATGGCTGCCTCTGCCGTACATTTCCGTCCCGAGGACAACTACACCAACCGCAACGAGAGGAGCAAACACACATACCAGTTCAAGACTTGTGCCAACACCGTCGTCTCCCTCGATGCTGTCACTCGTGGATTGGGCAATGCCAGCTGTGGACCTGACGTGTTGGATAAATATGAGTTGAAAGCAGCCAACACAGCATTCCGCTTCTTCATCATGCCCATTGAAAAAACATCAGATGCAGCAAAGATGGCACGTGTGAATATGCCTGTTTGCCAACCTGTCAATTGTCAGCGCCTGTCTAACGGACGCATCAGCATGACAACGCCGACAAAGGGAGCCACCATCTATTATAGCATTGATGATGGAGATTGGCAGCAATACACCACGGCATTCACACACAGCAATGCTTGCAACATCAAAACCTACTGCACGGCCAGCGGATTGATGGAAAGTCCGCTCATGGCGTATGACTTCGACCTTTTCATCAATAAAAGCACCTGGAAATTGGTCAGTGTCGATAGTCAGCACAGCGGCAACGAGGCTACGAAGGCGTTTGACGACAACGCTTCCACTTTCTGGCACACAGAATACTGGGGCAGCGAACCCCGATGCCCTCACACCATCGTGATTGATATGGTGAAAATCTATCAAGTGACAGCCTTCACTTACACGGCGCGCACAGATGGTAACCAAAATGGCATGGTGAAAGGGTATGAGGTCTATTTAAGCACAGACGGTAAGACATGGGGCTCCCCTGTGGCCAAAGGTGAGTTTAAGAACACCACGGCGATGCAGATAGCCAAGCTTTCCAAACCCACTGTGGGGCGATATCTCAAGTTTGTTGCTACTTCTGAAATAGGCAATAATGCCTGGACCTCAGTTTCTGAGATAGGCATTCAGGCCACTGCCGATGTAACAGCAGTGGATGAAGTCCGCACCACACCGAAACAAGAAGGGGAACTCTACTACACCTTGCAGGGAGTTCCCACTTCCACTCCCACTCGTGGCATTTATGTGCACCGTGGAAAGAAAGTCCTGTTTTGACGTGGACAGTTAGGAAATCTTCTTCTATTCAACTCGCTCTTCAAATTGAAGCTGAAACGATAAACGTTCTTCGATTTTTCGCTGTAGTACTTTGATTTTGGGTAAATATAACATTCAACTGAACATAAAATCACATACCAATGTAGGATTTCGTTAATAAATCAGCGGAATCTTTGCTTTTTCTTATCATTCCGCTTGTTTTCTCACGAAAAAGTATTATCGTTGTGGCGAAATTCAAAATTAATGGATGCCATGCTGTAGCCGTGAACTTCTTGTAGGTCATCTTGGCATCGTACTTCTCCGTCTCTATGAACTGGTGGTCGAAATCAAGGTCGTAAGACGCTCCCGCTACGAGCTGGCCGGTGTTCATGAGCACCTTCACCAGCAGGCTGTTCAGTTTCGCGGCCGTATTGAAGTCATAGCTCCTGCCTGCGCCTCAGAGGTATAGGTCGTATTAGCCGTGGCCAGCTCAGAAATCCCTCTCAGGATAGTGTCGGAACTGCATGTGCGAAGAGTGGGGTGAAGCGAGAGATGGGGCATCAAGTGGCTCGTCACATCCTCCACACAGTCGCCGCCATAGAAGTAGACACTTGACAAAGAACCCACAATCTCGCTGTACTGATAGCCGTATGATGTACACCGAAGCCCCAGTACTTTGTCGATAACCGGACCAACAA
>CADAPC010000037.1 GCA_902789725.1 uncultured Bacteroidales bacterium | reverse complement strand
GCGTGGATAACCAGCCACGATTACAGACAATGTCAGACAGAGCTTGACGACATCCAACTCACCTACTATGACGACTTTGTAAAATATGCCAAGAAGGTTGACCCGACACTGCTGCGAAACACCTTGCAAAGTGTGATACTCCAGATTGGCAACAAATTCGTTTATAGCCAAGTTGAGGGTGACTACCGTGCTGAGGAGGTGAAAAAGGCATTGGGGCTTCTATGTGATGCTGGCATCATCAAGCGCGTCAGCTATACAGCAGCCAATGGTCTTCCCCTCGGTGCGGAAATCAATAAAAAGTTCCGTAAGTACATCTATCTTGACAGTGGTTTGCTCCTGCGCATCTTAGATATGGATTTAGGTAGTGCCCAACAACTCACAGAACTGATTATAGCTGGAACTGCAGAGGACTTGGTTAACAAAGGCGGACTGGCAGAGATGGTGCTTGGATGGGAACTGGTGAAATACAATAATCCGCGTTCACAACACGACCTATACTACTGGGAAAACACAGCAGAAGGGACACGCTCAGAAGTGGATTACATCATTGCCCGTAACATGAAGGTGTTGCCAATTGAGTGCAAGGCTGGTACAAGCGGAAAAATGAAGAGCATTCGTGAATTTATGAGACAGAAACACCTGACGGATGCTATACGCTGCTCTTTGGAGAACTTCTCGTTGCTGGAAAATGAGGACAAGAAGGATGATAATGCGTTGAGACGCATTTCAATAAATCCATTATACGCTATATCGACCCTGTATAATTCGATTAATCCTTCCATACCTATTCCATTAGCATAATCATTACGCTATGAGAAAAGAGGTCAGCTCACAACAGCTGTAATATACTCTCGCGTTTCCAGTACGTGAGGAACGTCAAAGCACAGAACGACAGGTTAAGGACTTATCGGACTATGCTTTGTATAGGCAGATGGATGTCCGAAAAGTATTTGAGGAGCATATCTCAGGCGCGAGGATGAGGAAGAATGAAGAGCGTCCTGTGTTATGCGAAGCCATCGCCTATTGCAAGGAACACCGCATTTCTACCCTTCTTGTCAGTGAGCTGTCAAGGATGGGTCGTAATGCGTTTGAGGTGCTTGCCTCTGTCAAGGAACTCATAGACAATGGCATCAACCTCTATATCCAGAAGGAGAAGTTTAACTTGCTTGGGGATGACGACAAACCATCCTTGTTTGCCCTGTCATGTTAGCAACGCTCTCCACTTGTGCACAGTTGGAGCGAGAGAACATCACCTTCCGTTTGCAGTCAGGAAGGAAACAATATATCGCCAAAAGTGGCAATCGTAGAATCCGCAAACAAGGAGAGTAATTTGTTCAGAGGATGAAATTATTTCATCTCATTGAGATTAGAGAGGGGTGACTATACACAAAATACCCTTGAAAAGTTAAATCTATGTAAAAACAAGGTATGGAGCAAAGATTTGCAACTTAAAAGTTGCGTAATTGAAAATAAAATTGTACTTTTGCAGTAGTTAAGCGATACCTGCCGACAGTTCCTTGTGGACAATGGCGTTTTTGATTCAGATAGTTTTATATCATTAACCGAGGAGGACTAATTATGAAGTCAAGAGTAGTGCAATTTTTGGAGGCTCACCAGTCGGGCGAGCAATCCACGTTTGAGGCTGATGCTCAATGGAGGAGAGAGAACGAGGCGTGGCTTAAACGCTCTCGCAGTGTCGCATTGGCCATCATTGACTATATGCAGGACAACGGTCTGTCACGTAACGACGTGGCTGAGCGTCTGGCGGTCAGTCCACAGTATGTAAGCAAGATTTTGTCAGGGAAGGTCAACTTCTCTTTCAAGTCTGTTGCGGAAATAGAAGATAGGCTTGGCGTGGATTGTTTCCGTGCCGCTGCCATTGTATAAACAATCTGGTAACGTGTTTGACCAGACATAAACGAGAAAGACACTCCTATCAAGGTCTTAGTCACTTGCTGAGATACGGCTTGGGGGTTCTGTATTCAGACAGATGGAGTTAATTAACAACATCAACAAGACGCTACGGGATGACATCGTAGCGCAAATGAAATCTGGAAGCCGACTATCCATAGCGGCATCCTGCTTCTCCATCTATGCCTTTCAGGAGTTGAAGGAGGCATTGAAGGACATCAAGGAACTTCGTTTCATTTTCACTTCACCGACATTTACTACAGAAAAGACTCCCAAGCAGCAACGTGAGTTCTACATTCCCCGTTTAGACCGTGAACGGACGCTTTATGGTTCAGAGTTTGAAGTGAAGCTCCGCAACGAACTGACGCAAAAGGCTATTGCCCGTGAGTGTGCAGAATGGATAAGGGAAAAAGCTTGTTTCAAGTCAAACAGGACCAATGAGCAGATGATGGGCTTCATAAACCTTGATGACATCAGCTATTCACCCATCAACGGTTTTACCACAGTTGACCTCGGATGTGAAAGAGGCAACAATGCTTACACAATGATTCAAAAGGCCGAAACTCCTTTCTCCAAGGCATACATAGACCTCTTTAACCAGATATGGAATGATAATGGTCGCTTACAGGTGGTGACAGAAGAGGTCATTGACAGCATCAGCAATGCCTACAAAGAGAACGCTCCTGAGTTCTTGTACTGCATCCTTGCAGACAGTGTGGGTTTAGGAAAGACTTTCACCGCCCTGTCGGTCATCAAGTATTTTGAGAGTCGAAACCGAACCGTCTTAGTGCTTTGCCCAAAGAAACTCTTTGAGAACTGGAATACTTATCGCCAGAACTACGTCAACAATCCGTTGGCGAAAGACCGTTTGAATTACGATATTCTCTACCACACCGACCTCTCGCGTGAACATGGTCGCAGTAACGACCTCGATTTAGAGCGAGTAAATTGGGGCAACTACGACCTTGTAGTCATTGATGAAAGCCATAATTTCCGTAATGGCGGTAAGGTGAGCACTGACGAAAATGGCGAGAACCCAAAGGAAAATCGATATTTGCGTTTGATGAACAAAGTCATCCGCTCTGGAGTGAAGACGAAGGTACTCATGCTCTCAGCTACACCTGTCAATAACCGTTTCAATGACCTGAAGAACCAGCTCCAGCTGGCATACGAAGGCGAATCCGAAGCCTTTGACAAGTTGCTGCCAACTAACCGGGGCATAGATGACATCTTCCGTCAGGCACAAGGTTCTTATAACATCTGGGCTGACTTGCCACCAGAGGAACGTACCACAGAACGACTTCTGCGGATGCTCGACTTTGACTTCTTCCGACTGCTCGATGCAGTTACCATTGCCCGAAGCCGCAAGCACATACAGCAGTATTATGATACGGCTGATATAGGTACATTCCCCAAACGACTGAAGCCCATATCCCGTACTCCACATCTGACCGACCTTGATACGGCCATCAACTATAATGAGATATTTGAGCAACTGCAAATGTTGCATCTGGCTATCTATGCGCCATCTGCCTTTATCCTTCCAAGCCAGCTTTGGAAGTACAAGGAAGAGGAAAGCACTACAGGTCACCGCCTGAGCATTGAAGAGCGTGAACAAGGTATTCAACGACTGATGAACATGCAGTTGTTGAAACGTCTGGAGTCATCGGTCAACTCTTTCCGCTTGACCTTGACTCGCATTCGCGACTACATGCAGGAAACGCTTGATGCCATCGCCCGTTTCCAAAATGGCGAGAGACGTGTGTCGGTAGATGACTATGAAAGTGTTGATGGTGATGAGGACGAGCAGGACTTCACCATCGGTAAAAAGAAGAACCGCATCCTCTTGGAGGATATGGACTATATATCCTGGCAGAAGGAAATCAAGGATGACCTTGAAATCATCCGTCTGCTCCTTCTCATGCTCCAGAGTATTACGCCTGAGCATGACAGCAAACTACAGCAGCTCATCAGCGACTTAAAAGACAAGTTTGCCCATCCCATCAACGGAAATAACAAAAAGGTGCTTGTCTTTACAGCCTTCTCAGATACGGCACAGTACCTTTACGACTGCCTGGCAGAACCAATCAAGAGAGAATATGGCTTAAACGTGGCTTTGGTGACAGGCGACGTGGAAGCACGAAGCACACTCAACCGACGCCAAGCCGAGAGCCATCGAACTCGCTCGAATGGCCGAGACGCGAAGGAGGAAGGCGAAGCCAAACTGAAGGAAAAACTTGACTTCAACAAAGTGCTGACCCTCTTCTCGCCAATATCCAAGGAACGTGCAGCCGTCTATCCACATCTGAAAGATGAAATAGATGTGCTGATAGCCACTGACTGTATCAGTGAAGGACAGAACTTGCAGGACTGTGACTATTTGCTGAACTACGACATTCACTGGAACCCCGTGCGCATTATTCAGCGTTTCGGACGTATCGACCGTATCGGATCGAAGAATGCACAGATTCAGTTGGTCAACTACTGGCCTGACATGACGCTCGACGAGTACATCAACCTGAAAGGGCGTGTAGAGAGCCGAATGAAGGTAACGGTGATGACGGCAACGGGCGACGACAACCTTCTTTCGCCCGAAGAGAAAGATGATTTGGAGTACCGCAAGCAGCAGTTAGAGCGACTGAAAGAAGATGTCGTTGACCTTGAAGAGATGAATACAGGTGTCAGCATCATGGACTTGGGACTGAATGAGTTCCGCCTTGACTTGCTGGAATACATCAACAGCAACCATGATGTGGAGCATACCCCCTTCGGCCTCCATGCCGTTGTCCGTTCAACGGAACAAGCTCCAGCCGGAACAGTCTTTGTCTTGAAAAACCGCACGGCGGGCGTGAACATAGACCACAAGAACCAACTGCATCCGTTCTATATGGTCTATATCAAGGATGATGGAGAAGTACTTGTTGACCATCTGCATCCGAAAGACTTGCTCGACAAGATGCGCTTGCTTTGCAAGCCCATAACCAAGCCAGATGTCAAGTTATGCAGTGCCTTCAACAAAGAGACCCGCGACGGTCTGCGTATGGGCAAATACTCAGAACTTCTGGGCAAGGCGATAGAGTCTATTGTCACAAAGAAGGAAGAGTCAGATATAGACAGTTTTCTCGATGGCTTTGTGGGCGAACTCTTTGAAGAGCGCATCACAGGGCTTGACGACTTTGAACTGATTTGTTTCCTTGTAATCAAATAAAGTTATGTTCCAGTTACCACCTGCTACCGCCATCAATAAGCCGCTCTACAAGAAGGCTGTCTTTGAGAAGTTCAATCTCAAAGCGACTGAGCGTGACCGTTTCGATGCGGACATCAGCCGAATGGCATTGGTGGCAAGGGTATCTACGGCAACAGTTCCAGCCTTAACAAAAGGGAAAGAAATAGAAGGATTCTATGTGCTGCAAGTGACATTGAAGCGAAAGGACTATGACTCAAAGAATATCCTCATGCTTCAAAAGCTGATACCCCAGAAGATTGTGTTTGCCCTGCTATATGAAGACAAGACACAGTTCTGCATCTTCTATACTCGGCTACAGCAATCTGAATGGATGCCGACAGACGAAGCCGCCATCCCCCTGCAAGGCTTGTCGCTTGATGATGTCTGGAATAACATCGTTGCAACCATTGGAGGCTTGGATGCTCAGGCAGAAGAAAGCATTGAGGAACAGATTATCCATCGTGAACAACGAGAGAAGTTGCTTCGCCAGATAGAATCATTAGAAAAGCAATGTCGCACTGAGAAGCAGACTCGTAAAAAGTACGAACTGCATCAACAAATAATAAAGTTAAAGGAGGAACTGAAATGAAAAAAGTCCCAAGTATAAATGCCTCTTCGTTTTTTCACTTTACACGAAAGATAAGTTCACTAAAACTTATTTTAAAAAATGGTGTGAGGTTTTCCTATGCTTTCGAGAGGTATTCAGACTCTCTTATTTCCAATTTTTGCAATACCAAATGCTCCTATCAAGATTTAGGTGTTGCCATTCCAATGATATGTTTCTGTGATACACCCCTTACCAGAGCATATCAACATATGGATAAATACGGAGATTATATGATAGGATTTAATAAAGATTATCTCATATCATGCTACGGCAATGCTCTTAACCCTGTTTTTTATATTCAGTCCTTAAATGTTGAAGATGCAATAGAAGAAATCTCTTCTATATATGCTGAAACATGTAAAGAATATGATTGTTTAACAAAAATAACTCCTTATGATGAGTCCACTCAAATGAGAATAACGTCTTTGGGGCTTCGAAAATATAATCTACGACTTTTGGTCGGTTTACGCAAACCCATGTCATTTTATGATGAGCGCGAATGGAGAATTATATACGATGACAATAAAGGGCAAGTAAACGAGTGGAAATGGGGCTTGCCAGAAGCGGAATATGAGAAGATCAAGAAAGACATTAACAATGAATTGTCTGAAGACTTCGATTCTTATATAACCGTATTTAAAGATAACATATGTGATGCCATTTCTCATATTGTTGTGAAAAAAGAGAGCCAAATTCCAAAGATTGTCGATTATATTATGGAGTCTAAAAAACTATTCGGCTATGAATATAAAAGAGAGTCCGATATAGACGAAATAAAAAAAGTTAAGATGAATTTAGTGAGCAAAATAACATCAGTTAAACGCATAATATCAGACTATTAAATATGGAGAAATTAAATATGCAGACCACGAACATGGTGGATGAGAATATAAAGCGGATTGGGGAACTGTTTCCTAATTGCTTGACAGAACGGCTGAACGATGAAGGGAAGCCGGAAGTGGCAATTGACTTCGACCAGCTCAGGCAGGAACTATCAAAAGACATTGTGGAGGGTGCAGAGGAACGCTATCAATTCACATGGCCTGACAAGCGTAATGCTATCCGTCTGGCTAATGCTCCTACCACGGACACCTTGCGTCCTTGTCGTGAAGAGAGCGTGGATTTCGACAACACTCAGAACCTCTATATTGAGGGCGATAACCTGCAAGTGCTGAAACTCCTTCGCGAGAACTATCTTGGCAAAGTGAAGATGATTTATATTGATCCACCTTATAACACGGGTAATGACTTCGTGTATAACGATGACTTCTCTCAATCGGCAAACGAGTATGTTCACAATAGTGGTCAGACAGATGAAGAAGGAAATCGCCTTGTAGCTAATAATGAAAGCAATGGTCGCTTTCACACGGATTGGCTCAACATGATTTATCCACGTTTGAAGGTGGCTAAAGATTTGTTGAGTGAGGATGGAGCTATTTTTGTTTCTATTGGGGATGACGAAGAGGCAAATCTTATTAAAGTGTGCGATGAAGTTTTTGGGGAACACAACTTTATTGCAAGTATTTGTCACAAACATCGAGCATCAGTTTCAAACGATAGAATTATCTCTGAAAACCATAATCACCTCGTATTCTATGCAAAAAACATCAACATAACATTTGCTAATCAAAAACGTATTGGTGATGACCCTATATTGGAAGGTTTCAATCTTCACGATGAAAAAGGAGATTATAAACTAACGCCAGTTGACGGTCCTGGAGGAGCAAAAAAAGGAAATCCGCATTATGAGTTTTTGGGAGTGACAGGTTATTGGAGATATTCTAAAGAAACTATGCAAAAGAAATATGATGCAGGTCTTATAGTAAGGACTCCAAATGGCCTACAACAAAAGTATTATAAGGATCAAGCAAAGGAATCCAGAAGAACTGTTACGACATGGTGGGACGATGATTTTCTTACCTCTTCTGCTACAAAGGCTTTAGACAATCTAATGGGAGGCAAATGCTTTGATAATCCTAAGAATGTAAATCTTGTCCTTCGTTGTATCAAGATGATAACGAATTTTGATGATGATGCCATTATACTTGATTTCTTTTCAGGTAGTGCTACTACCGCCCATTCTGTTATGCAACAAAATGCCACAGATGGGAAACATCGCAAATTCATTTTAGTACAATTACCAGAGAAACCAACAGAGAATAGTGTTGCACAATTAGCAGGCTATAAGAACATCTGTGAAATCGGCAAGGAGCGCATTCGCCGTGCAGGAAAGAAAATCCTTGAAGAGCAGAAGGCAAAACAGCCTGACCTGTTTAATAAAATGGGGGGGGGTAAATTTAGATATTGGCTTCAGAGTGCTTAAATTAGACAGTAGCAACATGCAGGATGTCTATTATACTCCATCAGAGTTCAATGAGCATAAACTCTTTGACGACAACATCAAGCCCGACCGCACAGAGGAAGACCTACTTTTCCAGACGATGATAGAACTTGGCATTGAACTAAGTGCCAAGATAGAAAAGCGTAGCATTGCCGGCAAGACGGTCTGGAGTGTCAGCGACGGCTACCTGATGGCTTGCTTTGATGAAGAAGTCAATGAGACAGCCATCACCGAGATAGCCCGTCAGCATCCCTATTACTTCGTAATGCGTGACAGCAGCCTCGCCAACGACCAGGTCGCCGACAACTTCGAACAAATCTGGGAAGAATATAGTAAAGATACCGTAAGAAGAATTATTTAGTTATGGAACATCATCTTACTTTTACTACAGATTCTATGGACGTTTGTATCAATAACTACGAACCTTATTCTTTTGATTATGAGGGCTGGACTGTATCTGATAAATACATACACAATGAGAACAACCCACGTGGTTCAAGTTATGCAATTTTTATTACCTCGCCTCTCTTCTCCAGCGAAGATGAAATGAATGATTACAGGCTCTCAGGACAGAGTATCGTTGAGTTAATAACTACACTAATTCCTGTCTGTGGATTACCGTCATTAAATAGTCCAAAGTTTATAGACTATCTAAAGGATCAATATAATATTGATTATAAATCTGCACCTCAAGGTTGGAGAACAAATTGTAATGATTTATTAAAGCAACTAAAAGCCGATAAAGACTCTAAGATGCTAGTTCAAATTACTTTCATGGGAATAAGCAGATATTCAAATATTGGTTCTTCTCCATTAGAGGATATTCGTATTATGCTTGAAAGATATGACAATCTTGATGAAGAAATTAAGTTCTTAATGCACCTTTACTATATAATTCTAACTACCGATAATCTTAATGTATTTATGTTAATTGGAAAGGCTTTGGAAATAATTAATGCTATGTATCCTTTTAAGCATAATCATGGTAAAGATGACAAACGAATTAAAGATTTCTTTCCTGAATTAACGGAATTGTTTCAACATTATACTATTAGGGATTTGATATCTCTTTCTAATAATCGTAAAGAAACTAGACATTATATCAATAAGAAGAATAATCTTCCACACAAATCTTTGACTAAGGATGAAAGAAAATATTTGTTTAGATGTTCTACGTGTTTATTCATGAATGTCATTAGGGATAAGTTTGGACTTTCACACCTACGTTTTGAGTATGCTTAATAAAGGTTTAAAGCAAGCGATAATAGATATAGATATGAAACGAATATACGAATATGAAGACTTGCAACCTGTTTTAGACAAGTTGCTGCAAGATAAGGAGTCGAGTGACTTGGAGTTTAAGTCTGCGAAAGGGGGATTTCCTCATTCGTTTTGGGAAACATATTCTTCGTTTGCCAATACGGATGGTGGGGCAATCATCTTTGGAATTAAAGAGAAAGATGATCATTTCTATCTTGATGGGGTGACAGAAGAACAAGCGAAGAAGTACGAAAAGGACTTTTTCAATAGGATGCACAGCAAGGAAAGTGTGAACATTCCCTTGTTGAAAGAGAAAGATGTGCAGACGATCAAATTTGATGGGGTGTATTTCCTGTTTTTCTATATTCCAAGAGTTGACAGGAGTCTGAGACCTGTGTATTGTGGGCTTGACCCCTATACAGGCACTTATCGACGTGACCTTGATGGTGATTACCATTGCTCGCGTGAAGAAGTGAACAGTATGTTTGCGGATGCAAATCTGGCAAGTCCTGTAGATGGAAGAATACTGAAAAACTTCAGCAAGGAAGATTTGGATGCGGGCTCTATCAAGCAGTATCGTCGCAGGTTTGAGCAATGGAACCCAGACCATGTGTGGAACGCATTACCTGAAGATAGGTTCTTAGAGAAACTGAACGTTTTTAGAAAAGATAGAAAAACAGGAGAGTATGGTTTAACATATGCAGGACTATTGATGTTTGGCACCTATAGTGCCATCATGGATGAGAACCCAAACTTCTTCCCTGACTATCAGGAAATACAAGACCCGAAAGACAGATGGGTGAACCGTATCTGTCCAGATGGTAATTGGGAATCTAATCTGTTCCAGTTCTATAGTCGGGTGCTGCCTATTCTTCAGAACTTCCTGCCGAAGCCTTTCCAACTGGAAGGCAATCAACGGAGAACTGAAACACCTGCCCATGTGGCAGTCAGAGAGGCATTGGCTAATGCACTGGTACATGCCGACTATACGGAGAATGCTTCGCTGAACATTTATAAATACCCCAATAAAATGGTATTCTCGAATCCTGGCATTATGCTGATTTCGATTAAGCAATACTACCAAGGCGGGGAAAGCATTTGTAGAAATAAGTATCTGCAGACGATGTTCACATTCCTTGGCTCTGCAGAGAAGGCTGGAAGCGGTGTCGATAAGATTATCCGCGGATGGGAAGAACTGAATTGGAAACGTCCCTATCTAGTAGAAAAAAAGAGACCCAATAAGGTTGTACTGACTCTGTCGATGGAGTCTCTCTTGGATGAATCTGTTAATGAGGAGCTGTCTAAACTATATGGAGATAAGATAGCCAGTATTCCGCATGAGCAACTTTTGACGTTGGCATTAGCTTGTTCTGAAGAAGAAATTACCAATGAGCGACTGCAATATGCTTTGAATATGCATAAGGCCGATATCACGAAGATGTTAGGACAAATGTGTGCAGCGCATTTGCTTGAATCTTCTGGTCATGGAAGAGGAACGAGGTACCATGTTTTTGGACTTAATGTAGAACTTCCGGATTCTAATGTTGCTCTTTTAGATGCCAATGTTGGACTTAATACAGGACTTAGAGATCCTAATGTTGTTCTTCCGGATCCTAATGTTGCTCTTCCGGATTCTAATGTTGCTCTTCCAAAACGTTATACTAATGAACAACTTAAAGAAAAGATAAGGGAAGTTTGTTCAGAATGGGTGACGGCAGAAGTCATTGCTGCCAGAATAGGCAGAGATGTGAATTACGTTAAAAATCATGTATTGCCAAAACTTGCTGATGTCATAGAAAAGATGTATGATATCCCCCATCACCCTCGCCAAAAATATAGAGCAAAACAAAAGGAGGCAAACGTATGAAGTTCAAATTCAAGATACAACAATACCAGACGGATGCTGTGGAGCAGACTGTGAACGTGTTTGCAGGACAGCCCTCAAAGACAAATGCACAGTACCGTCGTGACCTCGGCAAGCGTAAGGGACAGATTACGTTTGAGGAAGAGTATGTGGGTTGGCGCAACAACGATGTGGAGTTGCAGGGTCATCAGTTGCTTGCCAATATACAGCAGCAACAAGCCATCGGCAATATTCCCAAATCATCGAAACTAAGTCTGCCTGACGGTCTGGGTGCATGTTCGCTCGATATAGAGATGGAAACGGGTACTGGTAAGACATACGTCTATATCAAGACGATGTTCGAGTTGAACAAACGCTATGGCTGGTCGAAGTTCATCGTCGTGGTGCCAAGCATCGCCATTCGTGAAGGTGTGTATAAGAGCTTCACGATGTTGGAAGACCACTTCATGGAACAGTATGGCAAGAAAGCCCGTTACTTCATCTACAACAGTGGCAACCTGACGCAGATTGACTCATTCAGCAGTGATGCCAGTATCAATGTGATGATTATCAACGTGCAAGCCTTCAACACCTCCTTCAAGGAAGGTGCCGCCAACAAGGAGAGCCGTATCATCTATTCCAAGCGTGATGATTTCCAGAGCCGCCGTCCTATCGATGTGATTGCCGCCAATCGCCCTATTATCATCATGGACGAGCCACAGAAGATGGAAGGTGCAGCCACACAACGTGCGCTGAAGAACTTCAAGCCGCTGTTTGTGCTGAACTACTCGGCCACACATAAGACATCACACAACTGCGTCTATGCACTGGATGCCTTCGATGCCTACCGCCAACGCTTGGTGAAGAAGATTCAGGTGAAGGGTATCACCCTGCAAAACCTATTAGGCAACCAGAGTTATATCTACTTTGACAGCATTGTTCTCTCGAAGAATAAGGCTCCAGAAGTAAGGCTGGAGATTGAAGTAAAGGGTGCAAGCAACACCCGTAGGCAAATCTGCAAGTTCGGGCAGAACGATTCACTTTATGATGCATCGGGACTTCCTGCTTACAAGGATTTTATCATTACCGACATCAACCCTTTGACTAACACCGTCTATTTCATGAACGGTGACACGCTGCGCAAGGGTGAGGTGATGGGCGATGTGTCTGAACAGCAGATTCAGCGCATTCAGGTAAGAGAAACCATCCGTTCACACTTTGAGAAAGAAGCGACGCTCTTCAAGCAGGGCATTAAGACTCTCTCGCTCTTCTTTATCGACGAAGTAGCCAACTACAAGGGCTATGATGAACAAGGTGAAGTGGTAAAAGGTTTTCTTTGGAATGTGTTTGAAGAAGAATATACCCGTTTCCTGAATGAGAATCTTTCACTCTTTGAAGATGACTACCAGCGTTATCTGAAACGCTTCACGGCAGACCAAGTACACAATGGCTACTTCTCTATCGACAAGAAAGGCCACGCCATCGACAGTGTTGTGAAGCGAGGTGAAGACTTCTCTTCGGATATATCGGCCTACGATTTGATTCTGAAGAATAAGGAGCGGTTGCTGAGTTTTGATGAGCCGACACGTTTCATCTTCTCTCATTCCGCTCTGCGTGAAGGATGGGACAACCCCAATGTATTCCAGATATGTACACTTCGCCATGCCAGCAGTGCGACAGCCAAGCGTCAGGAGGTAGGACGTGGACTGCGTATCTGTGTTGACCAACAAGGTGTTCGCATGGATGCTGAATGTCTGGGCGAAGCCGTGCATGACATCAATGCTTTGACGGTTATAGCCAACGAGAGCTATAGCACTTTTGTTGATGCGTTGCAGAAAGAGACACGCGAGGCATTGCGTGAACGTCCTACGTTGGCTACCGTGGCATACTTTGAAGGCAGAAAGTTCAAGGTTGGAGAAGAAGTACATGAAATCTCGGCAATGGAGGCATCTGCCATTGTCAACTATCTGTTTGAGAATGACTATGTGGATGATAAAGGCAACATTCAGCAGTCTTATCACGAAGACCTGCGCACAGACAACCTCGCACCAATGAGCAAGAAACTGGCTCCTATCAGTGAGCAGGTGCATAAGTTGGTACAGGGCATCTTCGACCCATCAGCCCTTGATGACATGATTGAGAATGCCAATGAGTCGGCAGAGGCCGTCAACGATCATCTGAACGACAATGCCAGCAAGAATGAGTTCAAGAGGCTGTGGGAGGAAATCAACCATCGGTATGTCTATACCGTTCACTATGATAGTGAGGAGTTGATACAAAAAGCAGTAGCTTCTATCAACAAGAATCTGCGCGTCACCGAACTGAAGTATGTGGTGACAACAGGTGAACAGGGAACGGATGACCTTGATTTCACTGGTGACCAGCATACACGAACACAGACCATGAAGGAAGTATCAACAAGTGATGTGCCATACGACCTTGTGGGCGAGATAGCCAAAGGCGCTACGCTTACAAGGCGTACTGTTGTACGAATCTTGAAGGGAATCAGCTTGAACCAACTATATAAGTTCAAGAACAACCCCGAAGAGTTTATCCGAAACATGGTACGCCTGATAAAAGACCAGAAAGCCACGATGATTGTAGAACATATTGCCTATAACCGTACCGAGCAACAGTATGATGCCAGCATCTTCACGAAAGAGAAGAGTCGCCAGCCTGTGGAAAAGGCTTACGAGGCGAAGAAGCATATCCTGGACTATGTGTTTACAGACAGTAAGGGTGAACGCAAGTTTGCCGAAGCTCTTGACAAAGCGGATGAGGTATGCGTCTATGCCCGTCTGCCTCGTAGCTTCCAAATACCTACGCCAGTGGGCAAGTATGCTCCTGACTGGGCTATTGCCTTCAATGACAATATGGGTGTGAAGCACGTCTTCTTCGTGGCAGAGACCAAAGGCAGTATGCTCTCTATGAACCTGAAAGGAGCTGAAATGGCAAAGATAGAGTGCGCCAAGAAGCTCTTCAACAGTGTTTCAACAAGCAAGGTTCGTTACCATGAGATAACGGACTATGATACGATGTTGAATGTCATCAACAGCTTAGATTAGTCGTTAGCTTTTAGTTTATGCCACAAAACAAATACATAGGAACCAAAGATGCTGCCCGGCTTACGGGGCTTACATTGCAGGAGATATACGACCTTATTCACAAAGGGACTCTCACTGCCCACAAAGCCCCCAAAAGCGGGTGGCGTATTCCTTTTCAGGCATTAGAAGATTTGGGCTTAATCAATGAAGAAGAGAAAAGGCCCATGTATGAAGTGTCTCAAATTGAGGATAGAGTTTCCTATGTAGCTGACGAAGAGCATTACACACAGGTATTCAAGTTGATGGCAGAAGTGAAGCACAGTTTGAAAATAGCAACGGCAAACCTCAAAAACTTCAGCGTGGCCGTTGAGTCTGATGGTACAACTGAAACACATCGCTTATGCGATTTTTTCCTGTCACTGGTTGAGCGTGGAGTTCATGTACAAGTAGTTTGTATGAAACCCTTTGGGTTCTATCTTTATGCCAAGGAAAACTGTCCTCAACTTCTGGAGAATCCTCTTTTCGAGTTACGCTGCAACGAGCATAACCACATGAAGGTATTCATCTTTGATGATGAATGCGCGTATGTCGGTTCGGCTAATATCACGGATGCAGCCATAGGCAAACGTACAAGCGGTAACAGAAATCATGAAGCAGGATTGCTGCTGTGGGGTGCTGACCTGATACAGTCACCACTACAACACTTTGACAAGGTATGGAACGCCCCGGGAATTCTTAAAACATCCTGGAAAAGGTTCGCTACAAAAGCGAAAGAATTAGACAAAGAGCTTAAAGAAAGATTCGGCTAACAGGATATGTCATCATTCTTATCCATACTTCTAATTTTTACCATCATATCACTGACCATATTCGGTTGGTGGTATAATTCACCTCAACAAAAGGGTAAACGAGGTGAAATGAGAATCCATGATATACTCATGCAGCTACCAGACGAATACTATGTGATGGATGATGTCATGTTAAAGACAACAAATGGAACGACACAAATAGATCACATAGTAGTGTCTAAGACGGCTGAGATTCCTACTTTGAGGGTGGATAAGTGGCATAAAGCCCCTGTAATGCTTAACGGGGTAAGGGGAAGGTGGGTGTAAAAACCATACATTATTACGGATATAGTGGCAAAAAGGCCTGCAAAGGCAACACCTAACAGAAAAATTAGTCCACGGGACTATTAGTTGCGGATTTTAGGATTTAGTTTTTCTTTATAAGAAAGGTATAACATTCCGTTTTCTGCTACAGGCAATTAGCCGTGCTTTTTTCGTAGGCTTCTCACATGCTGTTGATGCTTTCTATGCTCATGAGTTGTGAAAATGCTACTTCCTTAACGCTGATGTGTTAATTAAGTGTGAAAAATTTAAGACTTTCCCTTAATCGGTGTTAACGGTTCATGATGATATGTTAAACTAACTCAAAGGAAGTGAAAAAGATGGGAAAAATGTTTTGTAATGACGTGAATTTGTCGTTATTTTGCACAAAAATCGAGCAGCACTCGGAAAGTTGACATTCTACAAAGGCGCAAAGAAGTGTGTTGGTTCGATGGAAGGAATCTAAATAATAAAAACATAACTAAAGCAAATTAAACAAAACTATGAAACAGACAACAAAAAGATTTTGGGGCACACTGGCATGTGTGGCTTTTTTCTCAGGATTGACAGGTGCTTTTGCCTATTCTCTCTCTCAGAAATCGGCAAGTGCAGTATTACCCTCTTTCTCGTACGATGAGTCCAAAGCAGAGGGAAAATCGAGCATGATGCATTACACCAGCGCAACGACTCCAGCAGCCCAGCCTGTTGATTTGACCGAAGCTGCAGAAAAGGCGTGCAACGCTGTGGTTTACATAAAGGTTGTGCAGAAGGGAAGAACTCAAACCATTGAATACAGAGACCCATTTGAGGATTTCTTCGGAGATTTCTTCGGTCGAGGCAATGGTGGCACTCAGCGCCGTCAGGTTGAAACTCCGAAGCGCGAGGCCGCTGGTTCGGGTGTAATCATTTCTGAAGACGGCTACATCGTGACAAATAACCATGTGGTGGAAAATGCTGATGACATCACCATCACGCTGAATGACAACCGCGAGTTTACGGCTCGTGTTATTGGCACAGATGCCGACACTGACTTGGCCCTGCTGAAGATTGAGGCAAATGGGCTGTCTGCCATCGTGATTGGTGACTCGGAACAACTGAAAGTAGGTGAATGGGTGCTCGCGGTGGGCAATCCGTTCAATCTTACTTCAACAGTGACAGCAGGTATCGTTTCGGCCAAGGCTCGTAACATAGGCGCTCACAAGAATGGCATCGAGTCGTTCATTCAGACGGATGCCGCTATCAATCAGGGAAACTCTGGTGGCGCATTGGTCAACACACGCGGCGAATTGGTGGGTATCAACGCTATGCTCTATTCGCAAACAGGTTCCTTCACAGGCTATGGTTTTGCCATCCCAACCACCATTATGAAAAAGGTGGTGTCGGATCTCCAAGCCTATGGAACTGTACAACGTGCCATGATTGGCATCAGCGGTATGACACTCCACGACTATATTGATGCTAAAAAGCATGACGACGAAAAGTTCACAGCCGACTTCGGTACGAACGATGGTGTTTATGTGGCTGAAGTAAGCGAAGACGGTGCAGCTGAAGAGGCTGGCATTAAAGCAGGCGACGTGATTGTGTCGGTTGATGGAAAGAATGTAACGAAGATGTCAGAGTTGCAGGAAGCCACTACGAAGTATCACCCTGGCGACAAGGCGCAGATTGGTTACATTCGCGACAAAAAGGAAAAGACCACAACCATCACCTTCCGTAATGCTAAGGGCAGCACCAATGTGGTCAAAACTCAGAAGGTGGATGCTTTGGGTGCAGAATTTAAGGCACTGACCGAGAACCAGAAGAAGACGCTGCATCTATCCTATGGTGTACAAGTGGAGAAACTGAAGAGCGGCTATCTTAAAGAAGCAGGTGTGCCAGAAGGTTTCATCATCCTCAAGGCCAACAACCAGAACATCAAGTCGGCTTCGGACATGGAGTCAGTCTTCCGCGAAGCTCAGGCAAGCGATGAGCAGACTCTATGGATTTGGGGCAAGACTCCAGCAGGAAAACCGATGTCTTTCGCCATATATTTGGGTGAATAAGGTCTCCGAATGTTAAAAAGCAAGGGATTTGAGGAAAAAAATCTTCAAATCCCTTGTTTGTCTCCATATAAAGCCTTACCTTTGCTAACGAAAAACAACGAAAGCTACCCGAATCGGTGAGTGAACCGAACAAAAAAGGGTGCTGGAGTTAACATATAAGCCGGGGTACAGGATTGATCGGGATACTCATCAAATTAAAAACTGAAACCGAGATGATTTTTCCGTCCAATGGCGGGCCACAACCCAGAAGTCGCCATGTCTCAGAGCATGGGGTATCGGTTTCTGGAAACCTCCGTGTCGGTGGATTACAAAGGGCGGGAAATACTCAAATCTTATCACGTCGGAGTTTCATCACATCTCCTCCCGGCTTCTTCTAAGGGTGAACCTATAAATTTATGGGGTTCACCCTTTCCAAGGAAAGTTGCCGGAGTGGTCGAACGGGCCGCACTCGAAATGCGGTGAACGGGTAACTGTTCCGGGGGTTCGAATCCCTCACTTTCCGCAAGAGGGAGGGAAAGCCTAAAAGGCAATCCCTCACTTTCCGCAAGTGGGAGGGAAAGCCTAAAAGGCAATCCCTCACTTTCCGCAAGTGGGAGGGAAAGCCTAAAAGGCAATCCCTCGCTTTCCGCTAAAGAGGAAGAAGAAGGAAGTCAACAATGGCTTCCTTCTTCTTCCTTTTGCATTCTACGGCACATATTTTTGTTATTATGGGAAAAAAGGTTGTGTCAGAACGTCATGCGCACCTTGAAACGGATGCCCCATTTGTTAGTGTTTGGATTATTGAGGTAGGTGAGTCTGCGCACATAGTCAATCTCAATGAGTTTGAAAATGTTGTGTATTCCAACTCGCCATTCAATGTAGGGTTTACGCTCGTTCATGCGGATGGTGTTTTGCTCGTAGCTGCCATCGGCACGGAAGTGCCCCGGAAAGTAGAAAAGGTCAGGGTCGGCATAGTTGAGCGTAGCAGGGTTGTTGCGGTCAGTTAGCTGTCCCCACAGGATATTTACTCCGATGCATTCGCGCCATTTGAGTTTTTTCAGCAGGGGAATGCGGTTGAACAGCCACCCATTCAGGTCCCATTCTGCAAGTAGGGATGCATAGCGGTCGTTCAGAAATTCGAGGTTGGAAATGAGGTAGAAGGTGTTGTCTTGGATAATGTAGGAAGTGTTGGCAGCAGGATGGATCAGGAGGGGGTAGGGCACCTTGTTCCATTGAGCTCCAGCCTTGATGTTGGCGTCGAACTTGCCAAACTGCCCTAACCAGAAACGCTTATAGACACCCAGTTCTGTCACGTTGTAATTATAGCCTCCTCCAAAAAGACCTTTGATGCCTTTGGTGTAGCTGAAGGAAAGGATGGGGGCGTCGTGGTTCACTTTCACACGTCGCTGCTTAGTGTTGACATAAGTGACATTAGGCTCGTAGGATATACCGACCTTAAATTCAGTGGTGGTGATGCCTGAAAGCCATTGTTTGGGGTCGTTTGTTGGAATGCGGTTGCCATTCAGGCGCTGATAGAAGAGTGCATCGACCGGATGGTTGCGTGTGCTTGTAAATTGTGCGCTCAATTTAATGCCTGTCTCAAACTCGCGTGTGTAGTCAATACGCAGTTCGCGTGTGTGGTGATATTGGTCCACGGTCGAGGCGCGCAAAGCAGTAAACATGTTGTCTTTGTCGGTCGGGATGAACTTGTCGAAAGGTGAGACGATGTCGTCCCACCAATAGACGGAGAGATTGTGCTGTGGGAACTCCCTTGGCAGGTATGCTTTTTTGTTGAAAGCATAGGTGAGTTGTCCCTTCCAATAGATATTTCGAGTCTTAGTGCCGTAAGCCACATATCCATTGGCAAAGAGGTGAGGGGAGAGGTTGGCGGTGGTGAGTGCCGAAAGGCGTAGGCGGAGACCATCGTAATGGTTGGCCGAAATGATGGTGTTAACGGGGCCTATATCTACATAGTTGGGATGGATGGAATCGCCTGTTTCCACAAAGTTCTCCACCAAAGCTCGGAATCCGAAAAGTACATATTTGAATCCCTTGATGTGGGTGAGGCGGTCAAGAAAACCGTCCATCTTACTCTCCGAGGAGGTGAGTTTCACCTGGCGATATTCGTTCCAGAAAGCCTCATCATGCATCGAGGCATCAGGCTCGCGCAAAGTGTTTCCTCTAATGTTTTTGAAGAGTGAACGGGGAATTTTTTCGAAGGACACATTCGACAGGCGGGTCACCTTTTGCACTTGGAATTTCCCCAACCACTTACTCAGTTGCAGTTCCACCAGCATGTCGTTGGTCGATGCGATTCGGTCGCCGTTTTCCAACTCTTCAAAGTCTTGGGCGATCATCATGTTTTCCACAAAGTTTACGTCGCTGCTCCGGGGAATGCTAAGTTCCACACGCCGCACTTGAAAGGTAGAGTCGGGAGTGAGCAAGATGTAGAGATGTCCCGAAAAGCCGAAATCCTGTTGGTTGTTGGGCAGGAATCCCACATCCACCACTTTATCTTGGTCAATAAAAAGAGTGTCTTGCAAATAGTAGCGGTAGAAGGAGATGGCATTGTCAGCAATGGGCGAACGGAAGGGGTACTGAAGCAGTCGGCACTCATTCTCGTAAATATCAACATCGGTGAAGATGTCTTTCAGGGTGGTGGTGAGGATTTCGCCTGTATTGACAAGTTCGGTCACTCCCTTGTTGCTTTCTCCCTTGATGACTTGCTTCTCCGACTTAGGGTCTTTGCGGTAGTAGATTTCCGATAGCATCTCATCCACCGTGAGTGGGAGGATGAGCTTGCCCGTCTGGGGCGAAGTTTCCACATGGTCTTTCAAAAAAGCGAAGCGCTTGTATTCCCCTTCGTCAAACACTTTGTCGCTCACCTCGTTGAGGGAAAAAGTCATCTTTTCATACTTGGTGTAACTGAAGAAGTCCTTAGCATGTAGGTCGCTCATTTTCTTGTGGGCTATGACTTTCTTCATCAATTCCACCGCAGGATTGTTCTTGCGGCTGTAGCGGGTTTTCTTGGCTGAAACTGTCACGCCTGAGAGAGTTTTGGAGTCAGGTACAAGTCGAATGGTGAGGTTCTTGTTCTTGCCGAAATCTTTCAGCCTGACGGTTTGCATCTGATAGCCCATTGTTGAAATAGTCAATTCTTTCCACGTGCTGTCTTCCTTAATGACAAACGTGCCGTCCTCTTCGGTCTGCTCGCCCACGTTTTTACCTTCGTAATAGACATTCACATAGTCCAGTGGTTCGCGGGTCTTGCTATCTATTACTTTGCCCGTCACTTGGGCATGCATGGTGAGAACTGAACAAAGGAGGAGGAAGCCTAAGAAGATTTTTTTCATTCTGTAATTGCTTTCGTGGATGAAGAGGAAGCGATTACTTCCAACAATTCCGTTATATTATATATAATATGTGTGGGCAAGTTCTCATCAACTTCTTCATGTCCCCATCCTTTGCCTTTTACCCACACCGTCTGGCATCCTAACTGGCTGGCCGGGACGATGTCCTTAGAAAAACTATCGCCTACCACGAGGATGTCTTCGGCAGGAAGCTCCTCTGCAGTCTTTCCCGTTGCTGTTCTCAGTGCATCAATACCCAGCTGATAAATCTTTGGGTCGGGTTTGCGCACCCCCACCACAGCACTTTCAACAATGTGCTGAAAGTATTGCAGGTGAAAGTCTGCAAGGATGGTCTCGATGTTTCCGTAGAAATTGCTGACCAATACCATGGGAAACAACTCAGCCAACTGGACAATAACGGGGCGGCTCGTTTTCAGTACTGTCAGCACAAACTCGTAGCAATAGCGGGCTGCGGCATCACTCTTCACTTTCCGCTCATTTTCCATTGTCTTCCACACACCACGGTCCGTCAAGTCTTTCGTCTCGAGTTCACATTTGATAAGGAGCAAGTCGAGAAAGTTGTGTGTGGGTTTGATGTAAGGATGCTTTGCCAAAGCTCGTTCGGCAAAGACATAGCTGGCGCGGAATTCCTCCTTGCTGACAGGAATGCCAACCTGCTGGTAAGCCTCCCAGAGCACCTCGCTCCAATGAACGGAATTTGTGTCGATGGTGCCGCCATAGTCAAAGATGATAGCTTGAATCATTGTGTTAGTCAGAGATAGTGCGATTAAAATCCTTGCAGAAAGCTTCGTGTGTGTGTCGCATGTAAAGATAGAGTCCTGTGAATAGAGTCATTTCAGCCAAAGGGTAGAGCCAAGGCAGATCCAGCAGGAAGGAAAGGTAGAGAGTGATGGCGCGGGTGTTAAATGTAAGGATGTTTGCCCACTTCATCATGGGGAGACTTTTTTTACGGAATTGATTGCGGAATGCCTGCGGAATGTTTTCTACCGTTCCATATTTCTCCTTGAGTAATTTCATCAGTTGCTGGAAGGCAGGGGTCTGCTTTTCCTGGCTGCGAGTATAGTTGATGTAGGTTCGCAAGAAGAGCTTGTAGAGGAAATTGCCTTGCCAAGGTGTGGACAGATAGAGTTGCATTTGCTGCGCCGAATTGTCCAGTTCGCTGCCTGCCTTCCCCTTCAGGAAAAAGAGGTGTATCTGCCGGTAGTAGTCGGCCAGTCCGCATTGGCGTGCATGCAGCCAAAGACCAGACAACCAACAGGCTGCATAGAAAATAAGGCAGACAATCAAGCGGTTGAGTTCAGAAGGCTCAATGCCAAGCCAACGAAATTCGCAATCATGATACTGATAGAAGCGGAAGAACAGGGCATGATATAGAAAGAAGAACCACACGTCGCCCGCTGCTCCGTCGAGAATGCGTCCCAGTTGGGTTTTCTTGCCCGTCATGCGAGCCAGTTGTCCGTCGGCACTGTCGTAGAAGTTAGCCCAAGCCAGCAGAAGAACCCCCACAATATTGTAAATGAGTCCCTCCATGCCAGCCATGCGGTAGCTGCCGAACGTAAAGAAATAGGCCGATGCCACTCCAAGAATCATGGAGAGGATGGTTACGGTGTTGGGATGTATGTCGAAATGGTCGAAGAACTTTGCCCACCAGTAGCCGATGGGACGTGTCCACACGGTGTCGAGCCACTCCTCCGTGTCGTTCGATTTTAGTGTCGATTGAATCTCTTCTTTCATCATTGCACAATTCTTTTTGCTATAGCACAGGCTGCCTCTTCCTGGCAGTTGGAGAAACTGGGGAAATCGTTGAAATCGATAAACCAAAACCCTCCATCCTCATCGATGATGACATCACCGCCATAGATGGGCACATTCAGGCGCTGGGCTATCATGTCAGCGTAATGGTTGATTCTGCTGCCATCGAAAAGGAATCCCTTCTCCTTTCCATTCACCTGTTCAAGCCCGAATTTGGAATGTCCCTCGCTGGCATAATTCCATTGGAAGAAGTCTGTTCCCTCCACGCCATAAAATTTCACCAAGTCGCCAGGCTGATGAAGCTGTGCCATCCACAAGTTCACTTCACGCTTCTCAAAATTTTGAAAGGCTTTGTCAAACTCAGCTTTCGAAGTGCAGAACATCGTGTCTTCTGCCACAACCGCCGATCCGTCGCAGTTCTTCAACCATACGGGAGGAACAATATCGTCCTTGCTGGGTGCTGAACAATAAAGCAGATTGCGCTGTTCGCCCACCAGAAAGTCAGGTTGAGGAATGCCTATTTCTAACATCTGAGTGGCCACCGCCGCCTTGTTGGTGGCTGTGAGGATGCCGTCGATGGAATTGATGAACTTGGCTTGCGTCTGCACATCAGTCTCTTTCTCCAACATGACCAAGGAAAAGATGTCTCGCGCCATGGTGAACACACGGACGTAGGGTGTATAGTCATGTCCCACCATCGCGGTTTCGTGAATGATGTCCACCTCGTGCCCCATCTTCGTCAGTTCGTCCTTTACAGCTTTGAAGATGGCAGCATCGTTGCCCGCCAAGTTGGGGGAGAACTTCAATCCTCTGCTGATGCCTAATATTTTCATGTTGATGTTTCGGTATGTATCAAGTGATAGGGGGGGGTAGCTGCTGGCACATTGTTGCCCACTTTCATCAGCAGCAAGCCAATGGCTATACAGAAGAGTTCGCGCACACGGCAGATGATGCTGATAAACATGCCAATGTTGGCTGTCATGCCCATCTGAGCCACCGACATGGCAAATCCTCCCTCTCGTCCGCCTAACTGCATGGGAAGGAAGAACAGGAGATTGGCAAACAGACTGGTGAACGAATGGATGAGGAGAGCATAAACGAAGGTGAGCCCGCCGCCAGTGCCAGCATCGAAGAGCTGGAGCAAGAAGTATATTTCAAAACTCTGGAAGACACGCCCCACATATTCGAGGAAAAAACTACCGTAAAAGGTTTTCTTGTTCTGCGACCGCAATTCCGCAATTTGGCGGTCTATCTTCACCAAATCATCCTGATGGCTTTCGGCAAAAGTGTGCACCCATCGTTTCAGGCCTGGCAGGTGGCTTAGGAAGTGAATGAGCTTGACCACCATGCCCCGTTTGTAGCCTCGCAAAAACAGGTAGATGCCAGCTCCACAAAAGCAGGTCATGAAGAAGAGGATAATGCCCATACCCACGTCGAGGGGCAACAGGTCGCACCAAGCCAACACGAGATACACCACTATGCTGCTTGTCCAAAACCAGAAGTGAGCGAAGATGTGCATCATGGCGAAGAGCAGCACGCTGGAGGAGGCTCTTTGAGTGCCGATGTACGGCTTCATCTCCATTATCTTATAAGGTTCGCCGCCCATCAACCCGGCAGGGGTGGCATAGTTGAGCGCAAAGCCTGTGATGGTGATTTTCAGAATTTTCCAGAAGGGGAGGGGACAGTCGCCCGACCCTCGAATAATGAATAGCCAAGTACACGCATTCATGATGTAGAGCACCACCCACAGACCGAAGATGGCGAAGAGCCAATAGCCAGCATGACAGATGTTTGCCCAAAGTTGGGTAAACGACACCTCGAACGTAAACAACATCACAATGATGGCGATGATTCCGAAGGCTAAGAATATGTTTCGAGTCTTGTTTTTCAAGCCAATACTTCCTTTTGTTTACGGTGACTAACATGCCAATGAGTGCAATGGGGGTTACCCTGCCATTCAATCTTCATCGTCAGTCACTTGATCCAGTTTCAGCTTGTCTGAATCATCGCGCTTGGCCACATATTGTTTCTGGAGTGGATTCACGCGCTCATTGTCGAAATTTTTGCGCGAGCGCACTGCATCAATGGCCATGTAGATGGCTTGACGGAAAGGCAGCTCATCCACCGTGTCCTTCCCTGCCTGGTCGTAGCAAACACCCATAGCAGGTGCAGTGCGCAGATAAGGAAGTCCAGCCGTAAAGTTCACACCCTCGTCGAGTGCAAGAGCCTTGAAAGCCGACACGCCCTGGTCGTAATACATGGCCAGCGTAGCATCGAAATGCTCATGATTGCCCGTTCCGAAGAAATCTTCAGCCACGTATGGTCCCATGCAGCGTACGCCACGCTTAAAGAGTTCGTCGATGACAGGCTGAATAATGTCCTGCTCTTCCTTTCCTTCTCCTCGCGGATTGAGTGCCAGGACGGCAATGCGCGGATTGTCTATGAAGAAGTCGCGCTTGAGGGCGTTGTGCAGAATCACCAATCTCTCGGCAATCAATTCTTTCGTGATGGAAGACGCAATTTCTGCTACAGGCATTTTGTCAGTAGCCAATGCTATGCGCAGGTTATTGCTGACAAATATCTTGAGTGCCTTTTTCCCTTCGCCAACAGCTTGCTCTATGTAGCGGGTTTGTCCTCGGAAAGGCTCGTTATTTGCCAGCTTGATGGTGCTGTTGTTTAGTGGGGCTGTCACCAGCGCTTCAATCTTTCCGCTCTGCAAATCCTCCAGCGCGCGGTTCAATGACACGAGTGCTGCTGCGCCACCTTCGTCCGTGGCCTTTCCAAGTTCAATCTTTTGTTCTTCCTCGTCAAAACAATTCACCATGCTTACTACGCCATGCTTGGCTTGTTCAGCTGATTCAATCACCTGAAAACTGGTTTGGCACCCCAGGTTCTTGCGGTGGTAAGTGGCTGTTTTGGGCGACCCATATATGACAGGAGTAACCAGTGTGGTCATTCCTTCCGTTTCAAAAGTTCTGAGAATCAGTTCGTAGCCGACACCATTGATGTCGCCAGTTGTGATGCCTATTTTCATATCTGTCAGTTATTCTTATTTCGTTAATGGTTTATTTCTCTTTTTGCTGTTCCTTGTCGCCTGGAGTTTCAAGAGTATAGAGCGCAGCCTCAAGCCTTCGAATCATGGTGCGCTTCATCTTTTCGGGTGCATAGACAAAGCCTTCCACCACAATGACACGCCCATTCTTCTTGTCAATGCGCGAGTGGCTGATGAAGGGTCCACCCATGGCATCGTTTCTCATTTCCCACAACCCGCGCGCTTCCATGGCAAACTGGCCGTTCACACTGATGTTCTTTGTCCACACGAAATGGGGATTGGTTTGCATCCACTGATTGGGCTTGTCGCCTGGGATGTTGCGCTTCATTACCGTGTCGCGGAGGGCAATATAGGGTTTCTTCGTAAACATCTTTTCGCTCACGTAAGGCAAGGAATAGATGCAGATGTTCTGAATGGTGGACAGGCCGTCGTCGCTTGCCCAAATGAAGTCTTCGCCCACCTTCATCTTCTTGATGTCGCCTGGGATGTAAAACTCGCAGTCGAACATCTCCTTCACCTTCTTGGCAAATTTCACGTTGTGCGTGTAATAAAGGTCGTTGGCCTCACGGTTGATTTCCTCACTGATGAAGAGGCTCTCAATCTGCTTGGTGTGCTCGCTAATATAGATGGAAGCCTCGCGCTGATTGGGAGCATTCACTGTTACAATCATCTGTGGCTCAGCGTGTACGTCTTTCTCCACCGTCATCTTCGCCATCGTGTATTCGTTGCTGATGTGAATGCGGAAGATGTTGCGGAACAGGTTGGTAATGTGGTCGTAGTGCTTTTCGGTGATGTGGCTCTTGTGGAATTGCGGTTCATCCTGAGGCAATCCTCTCAGCGGCTTGTCGAGGATGGTCTGTATGGCTCTGCCTGCATAGCCTGTCCACACACTGTCGTCAGCCACCACCATCACTTCGTAGGGGTTGCCCGACGACACGGGGGTTAGCAAACTGCCGCTTCTTCTGTGGCGCCGTCCAGTGGAAGGGTTGTCATCGCATGCGGTAATCACACATGCCAAGAGTAAAAGTATCGCTAAAAGTCTGTATTTCATAGTTATTGATCATCAAGTTGTTTCTTTGTCGAAAGTAAGCCGCATGCAGCCCAAATGTCCTGTCCTCGCGAAGCTCGGATGGTGGTGGTGATGCCGTGATTGTTCAGATAGTCGCGGAAATGTTCCATTGTTTCCATCTCCACTTCCTTTAATGGCACATCGGGCACTTTGTGCCAGCGGATAAGATTGACCCGACAGGGGAGTCCGCGGAGCAGTTTTACCAGTTCCTTGGCATGGAGCGTTGAGTCGTTGGTTCCTCCAAACATGGTGTATTCAAACGTGAGACGCCGTTGGTGACTCCAGTCATATTCCTTTAACATCGTCACCAAGTCGGATAGGGGAAATTGCTTCTCTGCGGGCATCAGCTGCATCCGTTGTTCGTGGATGGGCGAATGGAGTGACACTGCCACATGGCACTCACTTTCCTCCAGCAGACGGCGCATGTTCTTCCTCAGTCCAGCCGTTGAGATGGTGATGCGTCTCGGACTCCATGCCCAACCGTCACTACTGGTCAGAATCTCAACCGATTTCAATACGGAGTCAAAATTGTCCAGCGGTTCGCCTTGCCCCATGAAGACGATGTTGCTCAGTGGCGTGCCGCCCTCCTCAGCCACCAGTTGATTCACGGTGTAGATTTGGTTGAGGATGTCGCAGACAGTCAGGTTGCCCTGAAAACCTTGCTTCCCCGTTTGGCAGAACAGGCAGTTCATTTTGCACCCCACCTGACAGCTCACGCAGAGTGTGGCGCGTTCGCCTTCGGGAATGTAAACCGTTTCCACCCACTTCCCGCTTTCGGTGGGGAAGAGGTACTTCACAGTCCCATCCTTGCTTTTCGTCACCTCAACAGGAGCGGTGCATCCCACACAAAACAACGAACCCAACTTCTCGCGGTTGGCCTTGGAGAGGTTGGTCATTTCGTCAATGGAATGCACGTGCTTGCCATATATCCATTGCGCCATCTGTTTGGCGGTGAATTTAGGCATAGAGAGTTGCAGGCACACGTCCTGCAACTCTTTCAATGTCCTCCCAAGTAAAGGTGAGGGAAGGGTATGTGGTTCTGTATTTACCATGCGAACAAGGGGTAGCTCTTCATTGTTTCGTTCACCTCGCCACGCACCTTGCTGATGACAGCCTCGTTCTCGGGGTCGTTGAGCACTTCCTCAATCCAGGCAGCAATCTTCACCATGAGGTCTTCCTTTGCACCGCGAGTGGTGATGGCTGGTGTGCCCAAGCGGAATCCTGAGGTCTGGAAAGCTGAGCGAGTGTCGAAAGGCACCATGTTCTTATTGATGGTTATGTCGGCCGACACCAAGGCGTTCTCAGCCACCTTGCCTGTCAGGTCGGGATATTTGGTGCGGAGGTCAACCAGCATGGAGTGGTTGTCCGTTCCACCGCTCACAATGGCAAAACCACGCTTGGTCAGTTCGTCGGCCAGCACGGCAGCATTTTTCTTCACCTGCTTGGCATATTCCTTAAATTCGGGTTTCAGTGCTTCGCCAAATGCCACGGCCTTGGCAGCAATCACATGCTCCAACGGACCGCCTTGCTGACCCGGGAACACGGCCGAATTGATGAGTTGCGACATCTTTTTCACTACGCCCTTAGGAGTCTTGTAGCCCCAAGGATTGTCGAAGTCTTTACCCAAAAGAATCAAGCCGCCACGTGGACCACGCAGTGTCTTGTGGGTGGTTGTGGTGACGATGTGAGCATACTTCACGGGGTTCTCCAACAGGCCAGCTGCAATGAGTCCTGCAGGGTGAGCCATGTCAATCATGAGCAGGGCACCCACTTCGTCGGCAATCTTGCGCATGCGTGCATAGTCCCATTCGCGGCTATAAGCTGAACCACCGCCAATGATGAGTTTGGGCTTGTGCTCCTTGGCCAAAGCTTCCATCTCGTCGTAATCGACACGGCCAGTCTCCTTGTTGAGGTTGTAGCCCACGGGCTTGTAGAGGATGCCCGAAGTGTTGACGAGCGAACCGTGAGAGAGGTGACCACCGTGGTCGAGGTTCAGCCCCATGAACACATCGCCTGGCTTCAGCACAGCGAGGAGCACGGCGGCGTTAGCCTGCGCACCAGAGTGGGGTTGCACATTGGCAAATTCGGCCCCGAAGAGTTGACAGGCACGGTCGATGGCCAACTGCTCAATTTCGTCCACCACCTGGCAACCGCCGTAGTAACGGTGGCCTGGATAGCCCTCTGCATACTTGTTGGTGCAGTAGCTGCCCATGGCTTCCATCACCTGGTCGCTTACAAAATTTTCCGATGCAATCAATTCGATGCCTTTCAGCTGACGCTGATGCTCCTTCTCAATGAGAGAGAAAATAACGTTGTCTCTTTCCATATTTTATGTTGGTTATTATAATTTTTCCATCCTGTCGGTGAGGGGTGTTGTGAAAAAACGGTGCAAAGTTACGAAAAAAAAGCGAAAATTGGCTCATCCGTTCCCTTTTCTTTCCTTTTTTCTATTTTATTCACATAAAATGTGTTGAACTGATTCAGAAGCCACAGCGTTTAGAAAAAAAGAAATGGCTGAACCTCCACCTTGGTTCAGCCATTTCTTTTCGGGTTGTCGGCATTATTTCTTTTTCTTCACAGGACGGACCGACAAGCCAAGACTGCGGCTGGCATTGTTCCATGTCGCAAATTCGTCGCAGATGATTACAGCGTAGGCATAGCAAGGGAAGTCGGCACACAAGGTAGAGGTCCAGTACTGGCCCATGCCGCTGAGGTGCATCTTGGCCATGCCGGCGGCAGGCAGGAAGATGGAGTTGCCGTTAGGTCCTGTCACTTTGTAGCCCCCATCAGTCCAAGTCCAGTTGCATTTCTCCATCAGTTCCTCAAACTCCTTGGCGGTGGGTATGTGCCATTGCGCATCCCAGATGGGCGTGCGGTGGTTCTTAGCGTATGCCGTGGCAGCGTCGTCGTCGGGTTCCAGTTGTGTTTTTCCGTCCTTCGTGCCAAAGGTGGCGTCGGTACAGTATTTAGTGAGTGTCTTGGCACTTTTGCCGAATCGGTAGGTGCGCCACGAGAAGCCGCGCTGGTCGTAGGGCAGCAGGTCGTCCTCGTCGGATGAGTAGATGCTTCCCCAACTGTAATAGACGCCAAAGTCGGTGGGGCTGCTGGTGATGCCCATGTTGCGGTCGGCCCACAAGGTGCCGCTGGGCAGTCCGAGGTCGATGGCTTTGGGTGTGTAGCGGTCGGTGGTGTTCGTGGCTTTCTGCTGTGCCTGAGCTGGCAGGGCGGTGAGTGCGCAGAGAGCGCAAGCCAGGAGTATGTAGCTTAGTTGTTTCATAGTTGTGACAAATTATTTTATGCTTTTGGTTCTCACTTGTTTCACACCGTTTTGTTCTTGTGGCACTCCATTACCGTTGGTCTTCTTCCGCGCCTCGTCAATGGCCAGATTAATCAGTCCCTCCCATGAGGGTTTCTCCTCAGTGAGTGAGCTGATTTGGTAGCGCAAGCTTTCGATGAAACTGAGCAGGAAGAAGCCGCCCTTCACGCTGCACCACGATGCCTCGCCCGGGCTGGCAGCTGTGGCCCACACATTGCCGCCTTGCCCCAGAAAGAGGTTGCGCAGTTTGTCGGTGTCGAGACTGCGTGAGGCACGTGAGAAGAGGGTGTTGACACTCACGGCCGGAGCCTCGTAACCCACCTTTGTGTTGCAGCAGTCGCTCAGCACAATGTTGAGCCGCGCACCCTTTTGGGTGATGGCGTTGTAGATGTCGGTCATGGTGGCATAATTCTCCACAGCCTTGTCGTAGGCTGTGGGTGAGAGGTCGATGCAAGGGAAGTAGTCCTTTTGGTCCTGGAAGCGGAATCCGTGCCCCGAATAGACAAACACGGCTATGTCATCCTTGCCTGGCTTGAAGTCCTCCACGGCTTTGGCCACGTTGGATTTGCTAAAGGCGGTTTCGCTCACGATGGTCTGTTCGTAAGGGATTTCCAGCACGCGGGCTATGTTGCGAAATTCATTGGTCACGTTCTTGATGTCTTGCTGACAGGCTATGCCGATGTCGTTCACCTCGGTGTTGGCCACCATGAGCAGACGCAGGGTGGGGGTGTTGGCACCCTTGCCCGTCACCTCCGTCTGGTTCTGTGCCCCAGCCTTCTTCGCTGCGGCTAAAAGTGCCTTGTAGTCGGTCTCGTTGGTTTGGTAGAACTTACCAAGATAAGCGGCCGTGAGGTTGGAGAGTTGTATCTCCTTAAAACTGGTGGCGTTGAAAAAGTCGCTTTGGTTCAGCTCGTCATAGCAGATTTGCGGTTCTGGCGACATGTCTTCGCCGCGGAAGTCGCGCCAGTACCACAACAGCATGGGCATGGAGCGCGCATCCTTGGGGCGGTAGTACATCATGCCCATGGCTTGTTCCTTGCTCCAGGGGTCTGTGGTTTTTGTGTAGTCCGATTCCCACACCTTTCCTTTCGCCCCTTCGTCGGCCCTGACAAGGCGCATTTTGCAGCGTTCGTCGCTGAAGTAGGTCAGCAGTCCCAGGTATTTCTTCCCATCCAGGGGGTGGGTGAATTGCAGTTCGTAGAATGTCTGTGCATGTGCGGCGAAGACTGCCAGCAGCATGATGAGGGTAAGTGCCGTTCGTCTCATAGTGAGTCTGTTTGTCTGATTTTAATGGTCATTTAGTTTCGGGGCTATTCCGTTGCTTGAGGTCAGTTCCCGTAGAAGTCATCGGCTTCCACATCGCCCAGCCCGGTGGTCACGCTCTTGCCCAGTTCTTTCTTCTCCTTCTTGTCCTTTTTGTCTTTCTTGCCAGCAGCCGTTGCCGTCTGGTCGCCCAAGTCAATGTAGCGGTCGAAGTTGTTGAGTTTCAGCGTCACGTTGTCGCCCTTCACTTCAAGGTCTATGCAGCCTGCTTCCGAGGTGAGGATAGGACGCCACTGGGTGTCGTCGTTGGCCTTGCTCACCATCACCAACTGATAGTCTTGTCCCGAGAGGTTGTTTGGCAGAATAGGGTTGAACTCCGGCTTCAGGTAGGAGCGGGTGGGGGTGAGCGATGCGTCAATCACCTCGAGCGTCCTGACCATTTCGCCGTCCTTGTAGAGTGCCACGCCAAACTTGCCGTTGAAGTTGCCGATGGTGCAGTTCCTCACTCGGTCCAGTTTCACCGATATTCTGCCACCTTTCTTGCCTGTAGGCGAGGTTTGTAGTCCGTGCATGCTCAGCACGCTCATTTTTCCGCTATTGGAGGCTGTGGGGGGCTGAATGCCGCCGATGAAGGTCACGTTCTCGTTGTAGTTTTCCACGGCTCCGGTTTTGCTGCCCGGACGTGGAGGAGAGAGGTTGGTGATTTCGAAATATCCGTTGCTCATTCCGTTCCATCCCCAGTTGAAGTGGAAAAGTCCGTTGGTGTCATAGCCGTCGCACACGAAGCAGTGGCCGTAGTCATCTTCGTCCGTACCGCCCATCAGCACGGGGCGTCCCTCGTTGAGTTCGCGCTTCAGGTAATAGACAAAGTCATCGGGTGTGAAGGCATCGCGGCGGAAATTGATCATGTTATTTCCATAGCCGAAATATTCCACCAGCGCCTGCGCCATGTCGATGCGGCTTGCACTCGAGCCAGAAGGGGAGTACTCCATGTTGCAGGCAGCTCCGGCATCGAACATGAGCTGACTGATGGCCGCGTTCTGTGCCTCGTTACCGCCCGTCTTGGTGTAGGTGCTGAGCATGTTCTGCCAGTCGTAGGGGGTGTTGAAGGTGCAGCTCACGGTCTCTCCCTCGTTGTCGTAGCTGTGGGTCTTTCCCGAGGGGGTCTTGGGGTATTCGAAGAAGCGCATGATTTGTACCGCGCCGGTGGCCACACATCCTGTGAGGCTTTTGTTGGGGCACTTGGCATTGTAGGGGAATGTCTGTGCATAGCAGATGTCGCCCAGCAGCGGCTTCACCTCGGGAGCAAAATGGGAGTCGTCGTGCACAGCCTTCATCAGTGGCCCTTCCTGCATCTTCTTCAGCAGCGAGTCGGGGGTGAGGTTGAGGTCGTCCATGGCTTCGGTGTAGCCTCCCAGCCAAGCCTTCATTTCAGGAGCGAGGGCATCCATGTCGAAGTGTCCTTCATTGCTGTAGGCCAGGATTTTTTTCGTTCGGCTGTCGGCACTCACAATGATGAATCCCTCGTTGTTTCCACGGTTGAAGATGTAGTAGTAGGGATGATCGTCCTGCGCGTTTTTCTCCACATGAGCCAGTTCGGGTTCCTTGTTCTCACCGCCACGGCGCAGGGGCAGGAATCCCACGGCCGAGCCAAGGGCGTCTTTCACATTGACCACATGGGTGTCCTGTGCATGCGCCAATGAGCATGCGGCAAAGGCAAGGGCCGTAAATAGTGTCAATTTTTTCATATCACGATAGTTCTTAATGGGTTGGTGGTGCAAAGGTACGCTTTTCTCCAATAATGTCAAAGCAAAGCAGACGAAAAAGGCGAGCTTTTCCGTCATTTTTTGGGGGAAAGTTCTGTTTAACACCTCATTTCACCAAATTCGGTAATGCCGTAGTGGGCAAATGACTTCTGGTTGTATGTACGGCCGTACAAAAAGGTTCGTGGATGAAAAAAAGCTTGATTAACATTATTCCTTACAAAGAGTGCGCTTAAAACAGTAATATCGAATGTTGTTTCTTTTGATTTCTTTCCGCTTGTGGTCAGTCCACTTTTCAGGCGGAATGGCAATGATGTTGTGGGCTTTGCAGTATTTCTTGACGCTTTTGTTCACTTTATAAGCTGGTGGCAGATGTTTTTGGGGCATATTATTTACAAACCAATTATAAAATTCGTTATAACTTATATCGCGATTAAAATGATTCTCATCACCAAAATATTCATTCATATAAAATTCCAGATTTTCCCCGCATTCCTGTTGCGCACGGCGCTGAACGAGATTGCCCTCAGGAGCCATGTAGGGTGAGTCGGTCAAGCTGATGCAGCGTAGGTAGAATTGCTCACATTGAAGAAGGAAATTGACATCCTTGTTGCGTTCTTCCTCAGGATAGTCGGACTTGCCAATGTCCATGCCGCAATCATCCTTGATGCTCCAACGCTCCTTGTAGTCACTGCCATCAGCATGGTAGAAGTCTGAAAAAGTAGTGATAATGAATCGGTCGCGTGTTGAGGGGTCATCGTCCGATGGCACACCGTTGGTAGTGAAGGCCAATTTAGGTGACTCTTCAAAAGGTAGGGTATAGGCCTGGACACACTTCCGCTCGATTTGAAGGCCCTGCGTAATGGATGGATAGAACCATGCGAATTCGACCTCAGTGCCACAGTCATCCAACAACACGATGTCTGTATCTTCATCAACACCACCAAAAATGAAGCGCAGTCCGTTTTCCGACAAACTTCTTGCTGGTATCTTCTTCACATTCTTGCCCGCCATGGGTAATAAAGCGTCAGCGATGAAACTTTTACCTGTGCGACCGTTGGCTTGATGGACAGTTTCGCCTACCATATTGTCTATGGCCATGACGGCACGGGCACGCGAGGGAGACCGGTAAGAGTGCATGAGCTCGCCTATTCCATATATTTTATTCAGGAAGCAATCCATTTGTTCACGGCATTCATGAGCCGACAATTGGGGGGAATCCAGCATGGGGGGCTGCTGTCTCCATGCCTTCAGCTCTTCTGCTGCAGCATGGTCATAGTCTATTTCCTTTTGCCAATGTAGCCGGCTACTGTTCGCTACAAATCTGAGGGCATTGCACTCGGTGTTGAGCAGTTCCACTGTCCCCTTTAGGTGTCCATGCTCATCGCAGTCAATGGTGTATTTGAAGAAAGGGGGGAGCTGAGTGAAGTGGAAATCTGCCACTTGCTTTTTCCAGAAATTGGGGCGGTCTTTCAGGTCAAGCAGAGTGATGCCATCTTTGGTGACCTTGTAAGCGCCGTTCCTAAAGGCATGAATCTGGTAGTCGGGCCCGCTCAGGGTATAATTACCGTCAAAGTTCTTCAAGTTCAGTAGGGCTTGATTTGTGATGATTTTAGGGTTATTGAACATTTCGCGCACCTCAGCTGGCAGTTGTAGAATGTTAGGGCAAGTTTCCGTGAGCCAATTCTTTATCTGCTCCACCTTCACATGTTCGACGATGCCTTGCTCGTCCACATGCACCAAACGGTTGGGGGTGTCGGCATCGCCCACTATCTGGTAAAAGCCACCCACCATACTCAGCGCATTCTTCAGGGCACGGAAGGATGGGGACACCTTGCCCTTGGCCTCCTGCCACAGCTGCAGCGAGCAAGCACCGTTCAGCAAGTTCTCGAAGTCGCGCCTTGCGGGGTGAAGTCCAGCCCAGTCGCGCAGATCCTTCATCGGCTTGCCTTGGTCGCCTTGACTTTGCAGCATGTCCTTCGGCAGGTACACCGTCTGCAAGGAGAGAATCTGCAACTGCAGCTGGCGAGCAGATTCTAAACCAGTCATGTCTATGTCTGGGATATAAAATAGAACTTTCACATACTGATAGAGCTGCTTGATGGCAGCAGGATTGCGGCCGCTTGTCTCGCTGTTGAACCACAGGGGGTGATACCCCCATGCTTTCACACACAGGGCATCGCGCTCACCGCTCACTATCACGGCGCATTCCAATTTCTGCTTGCCATTATCAATAAAGGCTTTCTTCAGCTCTGCGGCACCGTTGATGTAGTCGGTTGGCTTTTGCCCACTATAAGAGAACTTGTACTGCTTGTCGATGGTTTTGGGACGGTAAATTTTAAAGAATTTCTTTTCTTCTCCACCTTCCTCAAGGTACGAGGACACCTTGACGAAGATGGGATGCGATTCGTCACTGTAGTTCTGCACACGCATCAGCCCGTTCTTCGTATTTACAACACGCTCTATGTATTCCGCAGAGTGATACCCCAAATCCTTGCACATTTCCGCTGTTAGGCCATTGGGCGCGAGGAATTTCAGCTCTCGCTGGGTGAAAGGCTTCTCAGCATATCTGAATTCTCCTTCTATCTGGCCCTCCAGTGCGGGCAACCATTCAGTCCTTTCTTGCATAGTGCTTTCCACATTATTTATATTATACATTTGACAGAGGCGCTGTATCGCCTCTTTCATGCTGTCAATGCGTTCTTCGTGAGTGAAGACATCTATACCGTCCCTTCCTTTAGAGTAATAAGGATCACCATAGTCGGTGAGCTGCCACTTTTCTGTTCCGTCCTTACCCTGAACGAGGGTAAGGCACGCTGAGGGGTTCTTGTCGTTTTTGCGAATGCGGAATTTCTTCTTTGTGCCCGCATACTCGTACACCTGTGGGAAGTACCTACCCATGATGTCGAGGCCTTTGTTGGTGCTGCAAAAGATTGCAGCAATAATCTTTAAACTCTGCATGTGATGTGTTCGTGTTGTATTAATTGCCGCAATGGCATAAGCCATAGCATTATTATCCTAAAAAATGTCAAGGTTTCAGCCTTAAAGAGGCATTCACCTATCCACGATGCAAAGTTAAGAATTATTTTTTTAATATCCAAACAAGTATTCACTTTTTTTCTATTTTATTCACTTTTTCTTCACATTCACAGATTCCCCATCTCCCTGTCTCCAAAACACGTCTATTTATTCATCTTTACCTCCCATCTCTACTGTTATCATTATACTTTGTGAATTTTGTGAATTTTTGCAAATAATTTTGAATAACTGTCGGATTTTCAGTATTTTTTAACATTCACATTTTCCGTTCACATTTTTCACATCTTCCCGTGTTCGCCGTGTTTTGTGAATGGTTTGTGAATGGTTACAGTCTTTTTTCCCTTCCTTCAGCAAGGTTTTTCTCATTCACAAATCACACACTATTGCTCACCATACAGGGTAGTGCATTCACATGCTGCTGCAACAGCCCTCTCTTCTCAAAATTCTTCATGGTCTCCCCAATACTCGTAACACCCGAATCAAAAGCTGAAAAAAAACTTTCATTTTCTTGTAAAATAATTAGTTAAATGCTTGCCTGTGTCGGAAAAAAGTCGTAACTTTGTAGCTGTAGAAGAGGAGGTAGATTTACTGGAACGAGTCCGAGATTTTTCTGCGCCGCGGAGGAAAAATATTTAGGACGCATCCCGGAAAAGGAACTCCGAATCCACACACAAGGCTGGCATGGTGGGTCGGCATACAACAGCCCAACTTTCCCCACACCTGGAGGAAGGGAAGGCACCTGGAGACGAACCTACTAAACAGCAGAGTTAGTTAACACAAAGTAAAACGACTTAAAACAAAGTTAGTTATGGCACTGAGAATCAAGGCAAAGGAGAAACTACTGAAGTTCTCCAAAAGTGACGAGGGTTTTTACCGCTACGTCATGATGCCAGAGCTGTATTCGGCTCTTGGCCAAGAGAAAGTGATTCGCGAAGCCGCTCTTCGCAGCGGAGTGAGCGAGGGTGTGATGCACGCTTGCTGGGACGCTGCCGGCGAGGTGATCAAGGCCTGGGCCACCGAGGGACACTCCGTGGCTCTGCCTGGACTGGGCACCATGCGCTTCGGACTGAGCGCAAAGACGGTGGCCGACGTGAACGACGTGAAGACCTCGCTCATCAAGACGCGCCGCATCATCTTCACTCCAGCCGTGGAGTTGAAGGAAGAGCTGTCCAAGACCAGCGTGGTCATCACCTGCATCGACCGCAACGGCAACGAGGTGAAGCGTGTCACCTCAGCCGACCCGGGCACTGTGGAGGACGGTGGCGACGATTCTGACAACGGCAGCACCACCAACGAAGGTTCTGGCTCCGCAGGTTCCAACACCGGCGGTGGCGGTCTGCCTACGGGTGGCAACGAGTCGGAAGAACCCTAACAGCTAATTCTTTCTAATGTCCACGAATGTTCATGAATGCTTATTTGTGAAAATTCGTGGACATTTTATGGGCATTGCACGTAAAAGGATTTTTGAAACAGAATCACGATTATGTTAAATAGCAAAATTCCTTCATATCCCTATTTATTACCAATCATTTTATCCGCAATTTCCATTTTTTAAAAATGATCAAAAGGCTACGCCATCCCGGCAGTTCATCTAATTTTTTGAATAAATTTTTGTATAATTTTGAGCGAAGCGACCTAGAAGCCAATGGTATTTCCACCGAATTTGAGCAAAAAAACACTTTGAAAGGTAAATAATTCTTAATTCCTGATTCATAATTCCAAACTTTTTATTATCTTTGCCCCCATAAATACCTTTACATGGACAACCAGAAAGAAAACATATTGACCGAAGAAGTGATCAGGGACGACTTGAGGTATCTGCAGTTGCTGGCACAAAGCTACCCCAATGTGGCGGAAGCCAGTTGCGAGATTATCAATCTGGAAGCCATCCTGAACCTTCCCAAGCCCACAGAGCACTTCATCAGCGACCCCCACGGCGAAAGCGAAGCCTTCAACCATGTGCTGCGCAATGCATCGGGATATGTGAAGCGCAAGGTGGACGAAATTTTCGGTCCCACCCTGAGGCTGTCGGAAAAGAAAGAACTGTGCACGCTGATATACTACCCTGAGGCCAAGCTGCAACACATCAAGGCGGCCGAGACCAACATGGAAGACTTCTACATCATCACGCTCAACCAGCTCATCAAAGTGCTGCGCGAGGTGAGCTCGAAATACACCCGAAGCAAAATCCGCAAGGAACTGCCTGAGGAGTTTGGCTACATCATCGAGGAACTGCTGCACGAAAGCCACAGCGGTGTGGGCGAAAAGCGCCACCAGTATTACAACGTGATTGTGCAAACCATCATCGACACCCAGCGGGCCGACCACTTCATCGTGTCCATCTGCAACCTCATCCAGCGGCTGGCCATTGACCGCCTGCACCTGCTGGGCGACATTTTCGACCGCGGCCCCGGAGCGCACCTCATCATGGAAACCCTGATGAACTACCACCATTTCGACATTGTGTGGGGCAACCACGACATAGAATGGTTCGGCGCCGCCGCTGGCAACAGGGCCTGCATTGCCAATGTGCTGCGACTCTCCCTGCGCTACGGCAACCTGGCAACACTCGAGGACGGATATGGCATCAACCTGCTCCCCTTGGCCACCTTCGCCATGGAAACCTACAAGGACGACCCCTGCAAGCAGTTTGCCGCCAACGAACTCACCAAGGAGAGCCAGCACGACAAGAAGACCAACCGGCTCATTGCCCAAATGCACAAGGCCATCACGGTAATACAATTCAAGGAAGAGGCCAAAATCATCGACCGCCACCCCGAATACGACATGGCCGGGCGGAAAATGCTGGAACACATCTACTTCGGCAATGGCACCTGCTTCATCGATGGCAACGAATACGAAATGCTCGACACGTTCCTCCCCACCGTCGGCAAGGAGCACCCCAACGAACTCACCGAGGAGGAAGAGATGCTGATGACCAAGCTGGAACATTCCTTCCGCACCAGCGACAAGCTGCAACGCCACATCCAGTGTCTGCTGGCTCATGGAGGCATGTACCACATCTCCAACAGCAACCTGATGTACCACGCCACCGTGCCGCTCAATGCCGACGGAAGCTTGAAGGAAGTGCAGATTGGCGACAAGAAGTATAAGGGCATGGAACTGATGAAGAAGACAGGCCACCTGGTGCGCGAGGCATTTAACGACGACACGCCCAAGGAGCGCAAGGACTTTGCCAGAGACTACATCTGGTACCTTTGGTGCGGAAAAGACTCTCCCCTCTTCGACAAGGACAAGATGACCACCTTTGAGCGCTACTTCATCAAGGACAAAAGCACCTACACCGAGACGAAAGGCTACTACTACCAATACAACAACGACGAGAAGACGGTAGATATGATTCTCGACAACTTTGGCGTGGAGGGGAAGCACCGCCACATCATCAATGGACACACGCCTGTGAAAGTGCTCAAAGGCGAAACGCCCATCAAAGCCAACGGAAAACTGCTGGTGATCGATGGCGGGTTCTCCCGAGCCTACCAGCCAGAGACAGGCATTGCCGGCTACACGCTCACCTTCCACAGCCGCGGACTCGACCTGGTGCAGCACCAGCCTTTCAAATCGGCCGAAGATGCCATCGAGAACGGCGACGACATCAAGAGTTCCACCCAAATTGTGGAGTTGAGTTCCCAGCGCATGTATGTGAAGGATACCGACAAAGGCAAGGTGCTCAGGGCAAAAGTGGAAAATCTGAAACGTCTCCTCTTTGCCTACCGCAACGGATTCATCAAAGAAGTGAAATGACACAGCAGCGGACTCTCCCCACTCCCTGCGGAGAGAGAGAACCCGAAATGAGAGATAAACAACATTTAATTTACACAACAACATTCATTAAAAACCTAAAGCGTATGAAGAAACTATTACTCATGGCCGCTCTTGCACTCAGTTGCATCGGCGCATCCGCTCAGCAGAAATTAACGTTGAGCACCTATGCAGGCACCGACCTTGCAAAGTACGATGGACAAACATTGGACGTAACCATCAACCGTTACCTCTTCAACGGGTGGAACACCCTCTCCCTGCCTTTTGCCATGACCGAGGAACAGGTGAACGACGCCTTCGGCAGCGACTGCAAACTGGAGAAACTCGTCGGAGTGGAAAACGACGGAATGGAGGTGAAGCTGAACTTCCAGAACTGCAAGTCGGAAGGCATTCAGCCCAACGCACCCTACATCCTGTTCTACACAGGCGAGAACGGCTCGAAGAAATTCGTGGCTGAAAAAGCTGAAATTGTGCAAGCCGCCGCACCCATCAGCTTCACAGCTGCCGGCTCGGGCGAAACGGTCACCATGGCTGCCGCCAGCAAGCAGATGGAAGCGCAGGGGTTGTATGGCATCCTGGCCAAGGACAATGCAGAGGCATCCTTCGTCAATGTAGATAACACCACCAGCGGATTCTATGCCACCCGCTGCTACGTGAAACTCTCCAACGGCAATTTCACCCGCCTCGCCACCAACCACATTGCTGGCGACGTGACAAGCATCAAGTCGGTGGCTAAGCCCAACGAAAAGGTAGAAATCTATAACTTGTCGGGCGTGAAAGTAGCTGACAGCGTGGAAGGTCTGCAGAAGGGCATCTACGTGGTGAAAGGCAAGACGGTGATGGTGAAATAGGCTGAAACACACCCTACTTTCGCCGCAAAAGGCAACAAAAGGGAGAAAAAATCATACGAAAAGTGATTTTTTCTCCTTTTTATTTGTCAGTATAAAACTTTTTCCATTACTTTGCACACGAAATCAGTCCGCATGCAGTCGGACATCGTTCAAAAACATCAGAAAAAATGATCAAGAACTTTAACGCATATTGGTGGTGGCGCAGCTTGGGATTCAAAAAATCGTAAGTCCAATTGGTCATGCCCCTATGCGCCCCCCAACATAAAGCATAGCACAAGAAAGAGCCTGTCGTACTTACGACGGGCTTTTTTTTAGTTGGTTATTGATGAGAGGTTATTGTTTATAGAATAAATATAATAAAAAAGTAAAGATATGTTGACTTACCAAGTAGATGAAAACGGCTTCTACGGACAATTCGGCGGAGCCTACATTCCTGAAATTCTCTACAAAACCGTGGAGGATTTGAAAAAGGCCTACCTCCCCATTTTGGAGAGTGAGGAGTTCAAACAAGAGTACCATGCCCTGCTCAAGGACTACGTGGGTCGCCCTTCCCCACTCTACTTTGCCAAAAGGATGAGCGAGAAGTATGGTTGCCAACTCTACCTGAAACGTGAGGATCTGAACCACACAGGTGCCCACAAGATTAACAATGCGCTGGGGCAGATTCTTCTGGCTAAGAAGATGGGCAAGAAGCGCATCATTGCCGAAACGGGAGCCGGACAGCACGGTGTGGCCACTGCCACGGCCTGTGCACTCATGGACATGCCCTGCACCGTGTATCAGGGAGCACTCGATGTGCAGCGCCAGCATGTGAACGTGGAGCGCATGAAAATGCTGGGAGCTACCGTTGTGCCTGTAGAAAGCGGCAACAAGACGCTGAAGGACGCCACCAACGAGGCTATACGCGACTGGTGCTGCCATCCGGCCGACACATTTTATATTATAGGCAGTACCGTTGGTCCTCACCCCTATCCCGACATGGTGGCCAGGCTGCAGTCGGTCATCTCAGAGGAAATAAAATGGCAGCTCCAGGAGCAAGTGGGCAGGGACTACCCCGACGTGCTGATGGCCTGTGTGGGCGGAGGCTCCAATGCCGCCGGCACCATCTACCACTACATTGACGACGAGCGCGTGAAAATCATTCTTGGCGAGGCTGGAGGCCTTGGCATTGACTCGGGGCAGACAGCCGCCAGCATGCAGGTGGGCACCGTCGGCATTCTGCATGGCAGCCGCATCAAGCTGATGCAGACTGAGGACGGGCAAATCATCGAGCCATACTCCATATCGGCCGGTCTCGACTATCCAGGCACTGGTCCCATCCATTGCAACCTCTACGAGACAGGACGCGCTCAGGTGCTTGCAGCCAACGACGACGAGGCCCTCCGCGCAGCCTTCGAACTCACTCGCATGGAAGGCATCATCCCCGCACTCGAAAGTGCCCATGCCTTGGCTTTGCTGCCCAAGGTGAAGGATCAATTCAGCACCGACACCGTGGTTGTGCTCACGGTGAGCGGCAGGGGCGACAAAGACCTGGACACCTATCTGAAACATGCTGAAGCGATGAAACAGATGTAAATATGTAATAAACTAAGCCACAACAAGATACAATATTAAATAAAAGGACATGACAACTATGTATTACTTTCACACTGCTTCTAAAAAGATTTTAGGCGATCTCAACACCCCTGTGAGCGTCTATATGCGAGTGCGCGATGCCTATCCACAAAGTGCTCTGATGGAGAGTTCTGACTACCACGACGGAAAGAATAGCCGCTCCTTCATTTGCCTACACCCCATCGGAAGCGTGTCGGTGGAGCACGGCGTGGGCGTGATGAAATTCCCCGACGGGAAGGAAATGCGCACGCCCATCACGAAAGAGTATGACACGGCAACACTCATCAACCAGTTTCTCCAAAGTTTCCAAATTGAAGGTAACGACAAGGGCGACTGCGGGTTGTTTGGTTACACTTCTTTCAACGCTGTACGCTATTTCGAGAACATCGAGGTGAAGGACGAAACCCAAGACCTGAACGATGCGCCCGACCTGCAATACATCCTCTACAAGGACTACATCGTGTTCGACCATTTCAAAAACGAGCTGAAACTCATCGAACTGTTGGAAGAAGGAGAGGCGGATGACCTTGAGCAACTGGAACACGACGTGAATAACCGCCCCTACCAACAGTACGGATTCCGTCCTGTGGGCGACTGTTGGTCAACGCTGACAGATGACGAACATCGCGAAAACATACGCCGGGGCATCAAGCATTGCCTGCGTGGCGACGTGTTCCAGATTGTGCTCTCGCGCCGATTCAAGCAGCGGTATGAAGGCGATGATTTCAAGCTCTACCGTGCCTTGCGAAGCATCAATCCTTCGCCCTATCTTTTTTACCTCGACTTTGGTGGCTTCCGCATCTTCGGCTCAAGCCCTGAAACACATTGCCGCATTGAGTCAACCGTGCCAGCCACGTCCGACACTTCATCGGCCACAGCTTGCCCCACCCTACGCGCCTACATTGACCCCATTGCCGGCACCACGAAACGTACGGGCGATGCTGTACAGGACAGGCAGAATGCGCTCTACCTGAAGAACGACCCCAAAGAGAATGCTGAGCACGTCATGCTGGTCGATTTGGCCCGCAACGACCTCTCGCGCAACTGTCATGATGTGCAGGTGGACTTCTACAAAGACATGCAGTTCTACAGCCATGTCATTCATTTAGTGTCGCGTGTGAGCGGGCAACTGAACGAGGGAGCCGACCCCGTGAAGACCTTCATCGACACCTTCCCGGCAGGCACCCTTTCCGGAGCACCTAAGGTGAGAGCCATGCAGCTCATCAGCCAATACGAACCTCACAACCGCGGTGCATACGGAGGCTGCGTGGGCAGCATCGGTTTTGACGGCAACCTCAACCAAGCCATCACCATCCGCACATTCGTATCGCGCAACAACGAGCTGTGGTTCCAGGCTGGCGGTGGCATTGTGGCGAAGAGCAACGTGGAATATGAATTGCAAGAAGTGAACAACAAGCTGGGCGCATTGCGCAAGGCTATATCAATTGCTGAAGGATTATGAAAGTAGTAATTATCGACAACTATGACTCGTTTACGTACAACCTGAGTCATCTGGTGAAAGAGTTGGGAGCCGAAGTGACGGTGTATCGGAATGACCAGTTCGACATGGAGCAACTGGAAGCGTTCGACAAAATCATCCTTTCGCCCGGTCCGGGCATTCCGTGTGAGGCAGGGCTACTGCTCGATGTCATCAAGGCCTATGCAGGGAAGAAACCCATTTTAGGCGTGTGTCTTGGTCACCAAGCCATCGGCGAAAGCTTTGGTGCACAGCTGCTGAACCTGAGCGAAGTGTATCATGGAGTGGCCACCCCCGCCACCATCAGGGTGGACGACTACCTGTTTGAGGGTTTGCCCGAACGGATTGAAGTGGGGCGTTACCACTCGTGGGTGGTGGATGCAGAAAATTTGCCCGACTGCCTTGAAGTGACCAGCGTGTCGGACGAAGGATTCATCATGTCGCTCCGCCACAAGGTGTTTGACATCCGTGGCATTCAGTACCACCCTGAAAGTGTGCTGACAAAAGAGGGTAAAACGATTATCAATAACTGGTTAAATCACAATACAAAATGAAACAGTATCTTTTGAAACTCATTGAGGGAAACACCCTCACCCAGCAGGAAACCCGCCTGATTATGCTCAACATTGTTGAGGAAAAGTACAATGTGCAGCAGATGGCTGCTTTACTTATGGCCATGCAAACCCGAGGTGTTACGGTGGATGAACTGCTGGGATTCCGCCAAGGTTTGCTCGAAACGGGCAAGTATCTGGACTTCAGCGATTATAATACGCTCGACATTGTGGGTACTGGCGGCGATGGAAAGAATACGTTCAACATATCCACCTGTGCAGCCTTCGTCATCGCAGCGGCAGGCTATCGAGTCACCAAGCATGGCAATGGAGGCTCGTCCTCCGTCAGCGGTGCCAGCAATGTGCTGCAGGGCCACGGAGTGAAGTTTACCGACGACATTGACCATTTGAGACGCTCGCTCGACGAGGCAGGCATCTGCTATTTCCATGCACCCCTCTTTGCCTATGGCATGAAATTCGTGGGACCAACGCGCAAAGCATTGGGCATACCCACTTGCTTCAACCTGTTAGGTCCGCTGGTCAATCCCTGCCACCCCAAAAACTCGCTTCATGGTGTTGCCAACCAGGCACAGCTTCGTCTCTACACCAATGTGCATCAGAAAATTGGCGACAACTACGGTGTCGTCACGTCATACGATGGGTATGACGAAATTTCACTGACCAGCGGTTTCAAAATCTGTACCAACAATTTTGAGAAAGTGCTCACACCTGTTGATTTGGGGCTGAAATACATTGAGCAAGAAGACATTTATGGAGGAGAAACGCCTGCTGATGCCCTGAAAATATTCGATGCGGTACTCGAAGGCACTTCGTCCGAAGCCCAAAAGAATGTGGTTATCGCCAACGCAGCCTGTGGCATCAGTGTGATGGACCGCAACATTTCCATCCAAGACTCGGTGGCTGTGGCTCGCGAATCGTTGGAAAGCGGCAAGGCTTTAGCGACGTTCAAGAAATTCCTGGAACTGAACTCTTAAACGAACTGAACCGATGGCAAAGGATATTTTGGAAGAAATCGTTGCGCACAAGCGCATGGAGGTGGAAGAGCAAAAGAAACTTGTGCCCCCTTCGCTGCTCTACAGCAATGTGGACAAGTTGCTCAGCAGCACCGACCGCCCCACTCTTTCTATGAGAGAATGCCTGGCCAACAGCACGTCGGGCATCATTGCCGAATTTAAGCGCAAGAGTCCATCAAAAGGATGGATAAAGGAGGATGGTAAAGCAGACGTGATTCCTCCGTCCTATTGCAAAAATGGAGCAAGTGCCATTTCCATTCTGACCGACGAGAGATTTTTTGGTGGCAACATGGGCTTTGTACGCATCGCTCGCCCCTTGGTCACCTGCCCCATCCTTCGCAAGGACTTTATTGTGGACGAGTATCAGCTCTACCAGGCCAAAGCGATTGACGCTAACGCTGTGCTGCTGATTGCGGCCGACCTGACCAAGGACGAGTGCAAATCTTTGGCTCGGAAAGCACACGAACTGCAATTAGAGACGTTGTTGGAAGTGCATTCGGAACCTGAGTTGGAATACGTAGGAGACAACATAGACATGGTGGGGGTGAACAATCGCAACTTGGGCACCTTCCACACCGATGTGCAGAACTCTTATCGCCTGGCATCGCTCTTGCCGAAGGACTATCTTTTAGTGAGCGAAAGCGGCATCAGCAACCCACAAACAGTGAAAGAACTGCGCGAAGCGGGGTTCCGGGGGTTCCTGATTGGCGAAACGTTCATGAAAACAGCCGACCCGGGCGCTGCATTGAGGGCTTTCATTCAGGAGGTGACACGATGATTGTGAAAGTGTGTGGAATGAGGGATGCAGAAAACATCCGCCAGATAGACGCTTTGGGCAATGTGGATTGGATGGGCTTCATCTTTTTCGACAAAAGCAGCCGTAACGTCAACCTGGTGCCCACCTACCTGCCGGAACATTGCCGAAGAGTGGGTGTGTTTGTGAATGCTACTATCGAAAATATCTGCCAGAAGATGAAGGACTTCCGCTTTGACCTTTTGCAACTGCACGGCAACGAATCGCCTTGCTACTGCCAATTGCTTCGCGCCGCAATGGACAACACGGTAAATATTGTCAAGATGATACAGGTTGCCTCGAAGACAGACCTTGACACGGCACTTCCCTACGAGGGAGTGGTGGACTATTTCCTTTTCGAAACTAAGTGTAACAGCTATGGAGGCAGTGGAAAGCAGTTCGACTGGGATATCTTGCACCATTACGAGGGGCAGACTCCCTTTCTTATCACGGGCGGCATCGGAGCCGATGATGCTGGACGGGTGAAGGCCTTCCACCACCCTCGCTTTGTGGGCATAGATCTTAACTCACGGTTCGAGATAGCTCCCGCTCTGAAAGATATAACATTGATTGATAAATTCTTAAAACAAATAAAGCAATGAACAGAATTAACAAACTCTTCGCCACAAAACGCGAGAACATCTTGTCAATCTACTTTTGTGCAGGGCATCCTACGCTGGAGGGAACTCCCAGCACCATCAGGACACTTGAACAAAAGGGGGTGGATATGATTGAGGTGGGCATCCCCTTCTCCGACCCCATGGCCGACGGCCCTGTCATACAGGACGCTGCCACTAAAGCACTACAAAACGGCATGACACTCAAAACACTCTTCGCTCAACTTCGAGGCATCAGAGGTGAAGACTCTACCGACGGTGTACAAATCCCGCTCGTCCTGATGGGCTATCTGAACCCCATCATGCAGTTTGGCTTCGAGAAATTCTGCCAGCAATGTGTGGAAGTGGGCATTGACGGAGTCATCATTCCCGATCTCCCTTTCAAGGATTATCTGGAAGATTATAAACCCATTGCCGATCGGCATGACATCCGCATCATCATGCTCATCACACCAGAGACAAGCGACGAACGCATCCGCTTTATTGATGAACACACGGATGGCTTCATCTACATGGTCTCGTCGGCAGCCATCACGGGTGCACAGAAGGAGTTCAACGATGCCAAACAAGCTTACTTCTCGCGCATCAACGCCATGAATCTTAAACACCCACGCATGATTGGCTTTGGCATCAGCAACCAACAGACACTCCAAGCTGCACAGCGAAATGCCTCTGGAGCCATTATTGGAAGCAAATTCGTAAGCCTTCTTGAAGAGACTGGCGATGCCGCACAAGCTATGGATTGTCTGCTCAAAGCACTGGAGCAGTAACGTTCTTGTCGCATGAAAAATGGAAATGGTGTACGTTCTTCACAGAGCATACACCATTTCACTTTAGGTATGTTCTAAAAATTAGCTTTCAATTATGGCCCAAGGGATTAAGCCCAAAGATGCCCAAAAGCAACAAAAACAATGGAAGATAATCATCTCAGATTTAGTAATTATTAGAACATACCTTTATATAGACACAAAAAACAATTAACTCAATTCATTAAAAGACTGGCCACCACCCTGTCCAAGTCGTTCAGGTAAAGCATGTTGGGACCGTCGGAGAGAGCTTTGTCGGGGTCGGGATGCACTTCGAAGAAAAAGCCATTGGCACCAAAAGCCTTGGCCGCCAAAGCCATGGCAGGAACAAATTCGCGGTTTCCTCCCGTTTTGCCTCCTGCGGCACCAGGACGCTGCACGGAATGGGTGCAATCCATGATGACGGTGTCGGTGAAGCGGTGCATATCTGCAATGTTGCGGAAATCCACGGCAAGGTTGTTGTAGCCATAGATGTTTCCACGTTCCGTAAGCCACACGTTGTCATTACCGCTCTCGCGCACTTTCTGTACGGGAAACTCCATGTCTAAGCCCGAAAGGAACTGCGCTTTCTTGATGTTGACAATGCGACCCGTATGAGCCGCAGCCACCAGCAAATCGGTTTGTCGGCAGAGGAAAGCCGGAATTTGCAGCACATCGGCCACCTCGCCCACAGGGTTGGCCTGATAACTCTCATGAATGTCGGTCAGGATGCGGAGGCCGTATTTTTCCTTGATGTCGGCAAGCATCTGCATGCCTTTCTCTAATCCGGGACCACGATAAGAATGAATGCTTGTCCGGTTTGCCTTGTCGAATGAAGACTTGAAGATGATGTCCAATCCATGCTTTTCATTGAGCCGCACTAACTCTTGCGCCACCTCTTCAAGGCATTCCATCGACTCAATCACACACGGACCAGCAATGATTGTAGGTTTCATATCTGTATTTAATTCTGCAAATAAGAAAGTTTCTTAACTCTTAATTCTAAAATGGATATGGCTCTTTCTCGCCTGACGGGGTTGCTGCAGGTGGCGTGGTGGGCTGAGTAGGCGATGGAGGTGCAGTAGAAGTGGAGGACTTGGGTGAGAGCATCTCCATGTTTTCGACAATGATGTCCACCGACCTGCGACTGATGCCCTGACGGTCTGTCCAGTCGCGGCTCTGAATTTTTCCCTCCACATAGAGTTTGTCGCCTTTATGTACATATTTGTCAACCGTCTCGGCCTGCTTGCGCCAAAAGATGCAGTTATGCCACTCCGTCCTTTCTGGCACCTGCGTGCCATTCTGCATCGTGTAGCCGCGCTCGGTGGTGGCAATTCTTACCTGAGCCACACAAACTCCCTGGTCAAGATATTTCACCTGTGGGTCTTGCCCCACGTTGCCAATCAACATTACCTTATTCATAGTCTGACTGTTTTGTTAAGTAAATAATGGTCAAGAATGGTCATGGCTGCCATCGCTTCCACCACAGGCACCGCACGGGGCAACACGCAGGGGTCGTGGCGACCTTTCACTTCGAGAGTAATCTCTTCGCCTTTCTGATTCACCGTGGGTTGAGGGCGCAGCTGGGTGGCCACAGGCTTGAAGAGGACTCGGAAATAGATGTCCTGCCCGTTGGAAATGCCTCCTTGTATGCCACCCGAATGGTTGGTACGAGTGCTGATGGCTCCATGGTCACACCAGAAGATGTCGTTCTGCTCTGAGCCTCTCTGCCCTGCTCCAGCGAAGCCTTCGCCATATTCAAACCCTTTCACGGCATTGATGCCCATCATGGCGGCACCAAGTTCGGCATGCAACTTGGAAAAAGCGGGTTCGCCCAAACCAGTGGGACATCCCTTCACCACACAGCTGATGACACCTCCTATTGTGTCGCCTTCAGCTTTCACATCCAGAATCAATTGCTCCATCTTTTTCGCCATCTCCTCGTCGGGACAACGCACGGGATTTTGCTCTATCAGCGCAAAGTCGAATTTGCGATAATCTCTGTCAATGGCTATGTTGCCCACTTGCGAGGTGTAAGCCACCACCTCAATGCCCAGCTGCATCAAGGCCAATTTAGCCAAAGCACCGCCCACACAGCGAGAGATGGTTTCGCGTGCAGAGGAACGTCCACCACCGCGATGATCGCGTATGCCATATTTCTGAGTATAAGTGAAGTCTGCATGTGAGGGGCGAAAAACATTGCGCACATTCTCATAATCGCCCGAGTGCTGGTTGGTGTTTCTGACCACAAACCCGATGGGGCATCCCGTGCTTCGGCCCTCAAACACACCCGAGAGCAGTTCCACAACATCGCCTTCCTGGCGTCCTGTAGTGAGGCGGCTCTGTCCTGGCCGGCGACGGTTCAGCTCTTTCTGAATGAAATCAACATCTATTTGGATGCCCGCCGGCATGCCATCCACCACACCTCCGATGGCAGCTCCATGACTTTCGCCGAAGGTGGTCAGCGTGAAGATATGTCCAAATGTATTTCTCATATTCTATGTGTGTGTACTCAAGAGCAACATCCGCTGCCTCCGCAGCCACCTCCGTTACTGCCGCAACATCCACCTCCGCAGTCGCCGCCACATCCGGCACACTCGCTCGAACTTGTCAGCATTTCGGATATCTCCTCATTGGTGGCAGAGCGCGAATCAATCACATGACCCACAAAGTGAAGGTCTTGTCCGGCACGTGGGTGATTCAGGTCGATGGTGACAGCGTCTGGCTTTATCTCAATGATGGTAGCGTTGAAACGGCTTCCATTCTCCCCCATCATGGGCACAACAGCACCCTCGTGGATGTAGTTGAAATCGATTTTTCCGTCAATCATGAACACACTTTGCGGCACGTCGAACATCAGTTCGTCGTTAAACTCCCCGTAAGCATCCTTGCAAGGAATGATGAAATCAAATTCATCGCCTCGCTGCAGAGGAGCAATGTGCTCTTCAAATTGGTTGAGCACCAGGTTAAGGCCTGTAATGAAAAAGAAGGGGTGACGTCGGTTGGCCACTTCGGCTGGTTCCTCATCCTCTTCTCCATCTTCAATTGTGTAGAGTTTATACGCTACAGTTACGTATTTGTTGTCAACTTTCATATAAATTATGGTTTTGAATTTCGTGTTGAAGTTGCAAAGTTACGGAAAAAACTACGAAGTGCCAAAGGAAAACTTATTTTTCTTTGCACTTATGAGTGAAAGTAAAAAAAAGTCTGTAACTTTGTGGCTGACAAAAAAAATACATATTTATTATTTTATGAAATGCGTCTATTTCACCATTCTATCAGCCTTGCTCCTGCTTGAGGCTTGCCACAACGCCCCTTCTCCGCAAGACCAGCCTGTCAGCAACTCTGCCGAGCAGCCTGTTCAAAGTGCCAAGAAGAGGAATATCGTCAAGAGGAGCATCAGCATACCACAGGATTTTAGCTACATCACCAATCTGGGGAGCATCGACATCATCTACACCCAAGGCAACTTCAAAGTTGAAGTGGAAGGCGACAGCAGTACGCTCAACTTTCTGCACACAGACTTCGACAGCAACTTGCTGACTGTCAGCATAGGCAATGACGGCAACACGGATTACAACTTCTACGGGAACACCAGCAACGTGAAGATGTATGTATCCTGCCCCGACCTTAAATGTGTGAGTATATGCGGTAATGGCAGCTTTGAGAGTCAGGCCACTTGGCATACGGAAGACCTCCAGCTGGGCGTGCTTGGAACGGGCAGTCTGAAGACAGGAAAGGTGGAGTGCACTACCTTCAGCATTCAATCATCAGATACAGGTCCCATTAACATTGGCGAACTCCAAGCAGAGGATGCCACTGTCTTCTCGCGCAGCTCTGCCCGCATCGACCTGAATGTCAACGTCAACAACCTCACCGTGCTTAACGAGGGTTCGCAAACTCTGACTCTCACTGGCAGTGCCCATAAGGTGTACGTCAAAAACACTAAAGACCCCAAACTCACCAACAAGATTGCCCGTAGGCCATGACCACAGGGCAAGGAGTGAGTCTTCCTTTCCTTCCCCCATGTATTCCTTCCTCTTTTCCAAGAAAAAGCTTAACGAATGACAACTTTTTCGCTAAAAGCTTTCCTTGTTCAAAAAAAATGTTGTAATTTTGCATGATTTTTGTGCCACTCGCCTCTTAGTCGGATGTGAAACCTTCACAGCAAGGCCATTTCAGTGGGGCACAGCATCGCAGCAATTCATGCAGAACAAAATAATCAAAAAAAATATATTATGACAAAGAACAAAAATCAACAAGTAAAAACCGATGAACCCATCGCACTTGATGTGCAACTCTCAAAGGGAGAGGCATTCATCGAAAAGAACTGGAAGAAAATCGCGATTGCCATCGCAGCTGTCATCGTGGTGGTAGCAGGTTTCTATCTCTACAAAAACTACATGAATGGAAAGGAACTGGAAGCTCAGAAAGCAATCGCTGGTGCCCAAACTGCTTTTGCCCAGCAGCAGTACGAGCAGTCGCTCAAAGGCGAGGGCAACATGAAGGGATTTCTGAAAGTGATTGATGAATTCAGCGGAACAAAAACAGCTAACATAGCCAAGCTCTATGCAGGTTTGGCATATGCTAAGACCGACAAGGTGGACGAAGCCATCAAAATGTTGGAGGACTTCTCGTCTCAGGATGACCAGATGGTTTCTCCCTCAGCAATAGCCGCATTGGGCAACCTTTACGTGCAGAAGGGCGACTCGGAGAAGGGTCTGAAAACTTTGCTGAAAGCCGCCGACGCAGCCGATAACGATGCCGTGAGTCCAGTGTTCCTACTTCAGGCAGGTGAACTGTACGAGTCGATGGGTCAGAACGATAAAGCCGTGGAATTGTACAATCGCATTAAGAAAGACTATTTCCGTAGTCCATTGTCGATGGAAATGGACAAATACATTGAAAGGGCCACAAAATAAGCGTCAATTGTATTTTGAGGACTAAGAATTGAAGGATTGAAAAATTGAAGTTTCTATGCGCAACTCCACGTTGGCACTTCAATTCTTCAATTCTTCATTTTTATTTATAGTACACCTTCATCGCCAACAGTAACTTATATTTTTCACTTTTCACTTTTAAAGACTATGGCAACAAAGAATCATAACTTGTCCGACTACGACATCAATTCAGTACCCGATGCTACAGGAATGAAAATTGGCATAGTTGTAGCTGAATGGAACGAAAACATTACCGCTGCCCTGCTGAATGGGGCCAAGCAGACGCTGATGAGGAACGGTGTGTTCCCTGAAGACATCAGCGTGATGACTGTGCCTGGCAGTTTTGAACTGGTTTATGGCGCAGCGCAGATGGTAAAGACAGGCGTGGATGCTGTCATTGCCATTGGATGTGTAATTCGAGGTGACACTCCCCACGACCGCTATATATGTCAGGGAGTCACCTATGGACTTGCTCGCTTGAACGCTGTGCAGGACGTGCCTGTCATCTATGGACTTATCACCACTCTCGACATGCAGCAGGCCGAAGAACGCTCCGGCGGAAAGCTGGGCAACAAGGGCGACGAGTGTGCCGTGACAGCCATCAAGATGGTGGATTTCAAGAAGAGACTGAACCCTTGAAACAACAGAACGCTTGAAGCGACTCGAGAAGATATTAGTCAACGTTGTGGGCACGATCATCGCTATTTACGCTACCATCGTGCTGCTTTTCAGTTTGCCATTCATGCAAGATGCTTTGGCCAGCTGGACAGCTGATGTCTTGTCGAAACAGCTCAAAGCTCCTGTGGAGATTGGTAGCATCAACTTGGGACTGCTGAACAGAGTGATTGTCAACGACATCAAAGTGTGTGAGCCATCGGGTGAACCGATGATGACTATTGCACGTGCTTCGGCCAACATCAACTTGATGTCGTTGCTATCGGGAAATGTGAATATTGGAACAGCACAACTGTTTGGTGCCAAAGCCACCCTCTACAAGCAAACATCTACCAGCAAGCCGAACTACCAGTTCATCATCGATGCCTTCGCAACAGAAAAGGATGAGGATTCCTCGGAGATGAATTTACACATCGGTTCGTTCATTATGAGACATGCTTACATCAGCTATGACATCCATTCGCAGCCAGTGAAAGAGGGGAACATCGACATCAACCATCTGCATTTGCACGACTGTGGCATGAACGTGGTGGTACGTTGTCTGACCAATGACTCTCTGAATGTGGGCATCCGAAGGCTGCAAGCCAAGGAACTTGTGTCAGGACTCTTGCTGAAGGACACTCAACTGAAACTGGTGGGTAACAAGCAGCAGGCCACTCTCTCCGACCTGAGCCTCTCGCTCCCCCACTCCCATCTGGAACTGGATTCGCTCCAGTTTTCCTATGGAAGTTTTTCCAAAGACAGCACTTTCTATTTTGCTCCCTTCACCTTGAGCGGGAACATCTGTCCAAGCGACTTTTCGCCTCTCAATGCAAAGTTGAAAACTTTTTACGATAAGCTAAACTTCTCCATCACATGTGAGGGTAATGAACAAACCATTCACTTAAAAAACTTCCGCTTGGAGAGCGAAGACAACAATCTTCAGCTCTTGGCCTCTGCCAACATGCAGCATCCTTTGCACCCACAGCTTCGCAATATCGATGTCAACATCGACGATCTGCAACTGTACAATGCCAAGCTACTGACGCTGGCCAATGCCTTTATGCCCGATCATCAGCAAGAAAGATTACTCACGGCCATGGACGATGTGGCTTTCAGCGGAAAACTACGCTACACCCATCGGGGCGACCTGTTTTCCGATGGAACCCTCATGACAGGCTTGGGTAATGTTGGCTACGACCTCACTCTTGATGCCGAGCACTGGCTCACGGGAACCATCAACGGCGACAGCATCCATTTAGGCAAACTGCAGGGCTCCCCCTTGTGGGGCACCACCTCGTTCGCCCTCGACATGACCATGAACTTGAACCAACTGAAACCCTTTCCTACCGGGCGAGTGACAGGTGACATATACAGTCTTCATTATAATAATTACAACTACCAAAACATCGTTCTCAATGCGCAGAGCACCTCAGCTCATGTGGAAGGCACTGTAAAAATCGATGACGAGAATTTGAAAGCTCATGCTACTTTGGACTACACGGACTCACCCGCGAAAGATATCAGCCTAACCCTTTTATTGGATGCCTTCAAACCCAATCAACTTGGATTCACGCATGGATTTAAGGGTGAGAATGTGACCTTGTATGCACAGGCCAATCTGCAAGGAACGGACTTTGAACATCTGTACGGACACATAGCTCTGGAAGATGTAAATGTGATGACAGAAACGGAACAAGCACATCTGAATGGCATAAGTCTTGATGCTAAAAACCGACCAGACGGTAAAATGCTCTACATGCTGACGAGTGATATGCTGACAGGACACATACACGGGAAAGCAGGCTTGGTCAGCATTGCTAAAAATTTCGGCAACCAACTGGCTCTGCACATGCCCATCCTCTTCAAGCAAGTCGATACAGAACCAGCTGATATCACCTACGAACTCACCCTGACAGATGCTCCCATTCTGCATCACTTCACCGATGCTGACTACAGCATTGAACAGCCAGTACGCATTTCGGGCAACCTCAATTCCACCGCACAAACCATGTCGCTCACGATGAATGCACCCTGTCTCACATATAATACCAAACAGTATGACAACGTGGCGATAGTGTGCCGGTCCAATCTTGATAACATGAATGTGCATGCTATTGCCTCTACATTTCAAGAGAGCACGGACAGCGACACACCCTCCAGCTCTGCCCAATTGGACTTGATGGCCGATGTGCACGACAACCGCATTGTGAGTGACCTCTACCTGAACACCACAGGACGCAACAACATCACACTTCAGCTGCTGCCTATTGTGCAACTTAGCGACTCAGCAGGAAACATGAAGACAGACATTGCCTTGCGGCAATCGAGTGCCGTCATCAACGACACAACTTGGACTGTCGCCCCAGCTCACATTGCACTCTATAAAAAGAACATCGAGTGTCGGAACGTGAAGTTCTACAACAACACCAACAGCTTCCTCGCTATCGATGGCAAAGCCTCGGAAGCTTCATCCGACTCATTAGTGGCCACCTTAAACAAGCTGGAAATCCAGTATTTCCTCTCAATGGTGGACTTCGATGCCGTCAGGTTTGCAGGAAAAGCTTCTGGACGTGTTATCGTTAACAAGGTGCTGGGTGGAGGAACACCCGACTTGCGAGCCAACCTACATGTGGACAACTTGACTATACAGGAAGGCCCTTTGGGGAGTGCCAATATTAACGCACATTGGGACAAGGACGTGGAGGGCATCCGTGTGGACGGTCGAATGATTGACCTCTACAGGGTGCCAGACGCACTGACAGGTCGGGAAAAGAACATCACAGGCATAACATCGGTTAATGGTTGGATTTCACCCGCTAAGAACGACATGCTGCTGAGTGTGAACACTTTGAATACCAATGCCTCGTTCTTGCACGGATTCCTGCGAGGGGTGTTTAAGGAAGTGACGGGCTACGTGACGGGACCTGTCAACATCATTGGCCCCTTCAACAATGTCAACATCATTGCCGATGCCGTACCCAACGTCAACCTCCGCCTACGAGCCACCAATGTGCCCTACCACATTGAAGGCGACACCATACGCATCCGCCCCTACAAATTTGATTTCAACGACATCAGCATCTTTGACCGTTTCGGACATGAGTCGAAAGTGAACGGCCAAGTGACCCACCGCAACATGAAGAACTTCGCCTACCACTTCAATGCCGACCTGAAAGAACTCTTGGCCTACGACGAGACAGAGTTCAATAGCGACAAATTCTTGGCTACTGTCTTTACCGATGGCAGTTTGACCATTGACGGAAGCGACGGACACCCACTCTATGTCAATGCCATCGTCACCCCTACGCGTGGATCTGTTTTCGCCTACGATGCAGCCACACCAGATGCTATCACAGGCAACACTTTCATCCAGTTCCGCGACCGCGACTCCATTATGGCTTACAACCCTCATTTTTTCGACCACTACTTGGAGGATAAGCAAACAGAAGTGAAGAAAGATTCGTTGACTATCGTGAAAGAAGCGAAGAAGAATTATAACAGCGACATTTTCATTAATTTCGACATCAACCTCACACCTGCCTGCGAAGTGAAACTACGCATGGACAATATCGAGGACGGCTATATGCGCACTTTCGGTAATGCGCAAATCACTGCTCAATGGTATAACAAAGGCTCCTTCCAGATGTTTGGCAATTACAATATATCATCGGGATCATACCGTCTGTACCTGCAAGACATCATCTTCCGCGACCTTGCCTTGCAACCAGGGTCGATGGTGGAATTTAATGGTAACCCATTCGATGCCAACATTCACTTGATTTGCCACCACACCATCAACTCCGTCCCTCTGAGCGACCTGACCTCAACCACTGCTTTCTCGCAAAACAACAAAGTGAAAGTGATATGCGTGCTCGACATTACAGGCAAACTGGGCAACATGGACTTCAAGTTCGACATGGATATACCTAACGTGAACGAGGAAACCCGACAATTGGTGCGCTCTATGATTAATTCTGAGGAAGAAATGAACACCCAAATGATTTACTTGCTTGGGCTCGGACGTTTCTACCCCAACGAATACGCACGTGCCAACGGAGGTAACAACTCGGGGCAGGCGGTCAACTCTTTGCTCTCCTCCACCCTGAGCGGACAAATCAACCAAATGCTGAGCAACATGATTGGACGGGAAAGCAACTGGAACTTCGGCTCATCGCTCACCACAGGAGAAAAAGGATGGGATGACCTTGATGTGGAGGGTATTTTGGAAGGGCGGCTCTTGGACGAACGTCTGCTCATCAATGGTGCATTTGGCTATCGCGACAACGCTTTGACCAACCAGACAAATTTCATCGGCGATTTTGAGGTGAAATGGCGTCTTCACCCCCAAGGCAATCTCTTTGTCAAAGCTTACAATCAAACTAACGACCGCTACTTTACCAAAGCCACTCTCAACACACAGGGCATTGGTCTTTCCTGGCAACACGATTTTGAAAGCATTCGCAAGCGACTGAAAGATAAGGAAAATGCTATATCCACAAAAAAGGAAGAAGAAGAGATGAACAAAGAAGAAACACCTCAAGCCACAAAGAAGGAGGAAGAAGGTGTGAGCAAAGAAGAAATACCTTAAACAACAAAGAGAGAAAAAGGAATGTTTTGAATTAAACCAATACGAAAAAATCTGGTCAAAACATCGAAAACCATTCAATATTCTATTAACTTTATTATTATAATCTATCCAAATTCAAAAAAGCAGAAATGAAAAAGTTTTATCTTGGAGCGCTCTTTGCGCTTAGTCTCGTTACTGCCAACGCACAACCAGGAGGCGGTATGTTTGGAGGTGCTCAAATTGATGTAAAATTCAATGACTATGTTGCTGCACCAGCTGGTTTTGACCAAGAAACGCCTGGCATTGAGCGTGGCACCATTGAAGAGAAGGAGTATCAGTCTAAAACCGTGGGTACAACTCGCAAGGTGACGGTTTATCTGCCCCCCAAATACGACAAATCAAAGAAATATCCCGTACTATACCTGCTTCATGGCATCGGTGGAGACCACAAGGAGTGGATGCAAGGAGTGCCAAACATCATTATGGACAACCTCTATGCACAAGGTAAGGCTAAACCCATGATTATCGTCATGCCAAATGGACGTGCACTTCCAAATGACAAAGCAGAGGGTAACGTTTATTCAATGGAAAAGGTAAAGGGGTTCGAAATCTTTGAACGTGACCTCATCGATGACCTCATTCCTTTCATCCAAAGCCAGTATAGCACCTATACTGACCAAGAGCACCGTGCCATTGCAGGACTGTCAATGGGTGGAGGTCAGTCGCTAAACTTCGGTTTGGGCAACCTCGACAAGTTCGCCTTTGTCGGTGGCTTTTCCTCTGCTCCTAACACCAAGCAGCCTGAGCAACTCATCCCTGATGTGGATGCGATGAAGAAAGCCAACAAAGTGCTCTGGATGGTGTGTGGAAGCAAGGATGGGCTGATGTTCAACAGCTCGCGCCTCAAAGCTTTCTGCGACAAGAACAACATTCCCTGCACTCTGATTCAGTATCCAGAAGGTCAGCATGACTTTGTTGTGTGGAAGTACGGTCTTTACAACTACGCCCAACTGATTTTCTAATCATAGTCTCAACATTTTCACTCAAATCCACAGGCTGGCAACTGACTTGTTGTTAGCCTTTTTTTTGTGTAGCAATCCTAAAGATGAACCATGAAAGAAAGATGTTTTATTTCTTTTTTGCAAAATTTTTCAAAAATATTTTGTCATGTCAAAGATTTCCCGTTACTTTGTATTCAGATTTCAGGTGAGGACTTCCTTTCTCAGATGAAATTGTGAGAAAAAAGAATTGAATAGACACGATTTGAACTAAAACCCAAAGCAAAAAACAGTAGCCTCTCAAGAAAATAATTGAACGAAAGGACGAGTGTAAAAAAAACTCACTACTCTTTTTACATATTTGATTGACTGCACCCTATAAGACACGGGTGTGAGTTATTGTCTGCTCCAACGTTTCCGACCATCTCCACGTACTTGCATACGAACATGGTCGGGATTCTGCCAAGACGCTGTTCATGAACAGAATACGTGCTTAGGTAAAATTATAAATCCTTTAGCTTTTTCAAAAATCTATCATCTTTTTAACCATTTAATCTTATGAGATTTATTGCAGACATATTGAGCCAAACATCCAGTACCATCGTTAACTATTTGAACAATAAACTGCTAAATAAAGAGAAAAGAAAGGTGTTGAGCCGACATTTCAGACAGAAGTGGAATGACGATATACAGATGAATGTGATGTTCTACTACTATAAACCAAGTGACACCATAGTACTGGTGGGACTGGAACGACACCCTCAAAAATGTGTGAATTACGTGGCAGACGAATTACCTGATGAAGAAGGCGACGAACCTCTCTATTACTCACATGATGGCCACTCCTCCTCCCCTGTTTACCAATTGCAAAGGCTTAGAGCCAAGATGGACGTGGAATTGAAACAACGGTGCTTTTACATGAACACATGGGTGGTTCTTGTGACAAACGCCAACATCATTAACAAGATTGACTTGCAAGACGATGTCTGGGCTGAAAAGAAAACTATCGTCTTTGACAATGTGAATAATATACCAGACAGCTTCCTGAAGGAGAGTGATTCTAACAGTAACTACGAAACCGTTTTTGATTGCGCCAACAACTTCACAATGTGCGAAGGTTTCGATACCACCGATGATTCTCGCCCCAAAGAATCAAAGGTGGAGAAAGAAGAGGAAAAGAAGATTGATTCTGACGAAATTGAAAAAATGTGGGCCGATCTTATAGATGAAGTGTTTAGCAAAGAGGACGATGAGGAAACAGAAAACGATGATGAGGAAAACTACGAGGAGGGAAATTGCGTGAAGGAATGGGAATTTGCAGAGGAAAAAGATGAGGCAGATACGATAAAGGATGAGGAGGGAGGCATGGAAGATGAGGCAGATGATTTTTCTTACGTACCTGAAATGGAGGAAACCCTAAGAGCAGAGGTCTTTCCAAGGTTGAGAAAACCCGAGCAAGAACTGAATGAGATGATTGGGTGCGAAGACATCAAGAAACAAATTCAACGTCTCACAGCACTTACTCAATTCAACAAGATGTTGCTTAAGGAGAACCCCGATGCAAAAACTCACAAGGTGAACCTGCATGCTATCTTCCAAGGGGCGCCTGGAACTGGCAAAACGACTCTCTGCAAAATCTATGCGTCGCTGCTCTATAAAGCAGGCGTACTGTCGCACGGCCACATTGTGGTCACATCACGTGCCACTTACATAGGCAACAACTTTGGCGATGAAGAAAGAAGGGTGCATCAAGCGTTGGAAACAGCAAAGGGAGGCGTGCTGATGATTGACGAAGCCTATCAATTGCTTACCAAGCATCCTCATGACCCCGGACAGAATGTTCTGCCACTGATGATGCCGCTGCTGGCTGACGAGAAAATGAGGGACATTGCAGTGGTGCTCTGCGGCTACAAAGAGCCAATGACCAAGCTACTGGAACTGAACGAGGGACTCGCTTCGCGATTTACACACCGTTTTGACTTTCCCGATTTTACAGTACCTCAGTTACTGGAAATCAGTAAACAGAAAATTGCCACCTATGGACACCACTTCACCCGACAGGCTTGGGTAATGTATTCTGAAATGGTGCAGAAAGCATTTAACAACCGAAACCCCAAGACGTGGGGAAATGCACGCTTCGTCACCAACCTGCTGGAGGAAATCTATATCCAACATGCTGACAGGTGCTACCGCACTTCCAACACACGACAATTGCACACCATCACGACGGCTGACATTAAGAAGGTAGTTCTTCCCGAAGAGAACTTGCAAAAGAAAATCATCGGATTCCGATAAATAATACAAAGCTTTTACTTGTACAAAACAAAAAGCGACTGAAACATTGAAGTTCCAGTCGCCTTTTTCTTATATTGAATCTTTTGTTTTAGGAGAGGAATCCGAGCAGTACACCTGCTGCCACTGCTGAACCGATAACACCTGCCACATTGGGACCCATAGCATGCATGAGAAGGTAGTTGTGAGGATCAGCCTTGAGGCCCTCATTCTGCGAAATACGGGCTGCCATTGGAACAGCCGACACACCTGCATTTCCTATGAGCGGGTTGATTTTCTGATTCTTCGGCAGGAAGAGGTTCATGATGTGAACGAAGATGACGCCGCTGGCAGTTGCAATGATGAAGGCAAATGCACCAAGGGCAAAAATTTTCACCGTAGCCAGAGTAAGGAATTCAGATGCTTGTGTAGAACAGCCAACTGTGAGACCAAGCAACATCACTACGATGTCATTGAGTGCACTGCCTGCAGTCTTGGCCAGACGTGTGGTCTTGGTAGATTCCTTAAGCAGATTACCAAAGAAAAGCATGCCGAGCAATGGCAGACCAGAGGGCACAATGAATGTGGTAATCAACAAGCCTACGATTGGGAAGAGCATCTTTTCTGTCTGGCTGACTTTGCGAGCTGGCTGCATCTTGATTTTGCGTTGTTCCTTCGTGGTGAGTAACTTCATGATACCAGGTTGAATGACTGGCACAAGAGCCATGTAAGAATAAGCACACACGGCAATGGCACCCATGAGGTTGGGACTCAACTTGCTGGAAAGGAAGATGGCAGTAGGTCCATCAGCCCCACCAATAATGGCGATGCCTGCGGCCTGATTAGGCTCAAAACCCATAGCCAAGGCAATCATGTAGGCACCAAAGATACCAAACTGAGCAGCTGCTCCGATGAGCATCAATTTAGGATTGGCAATAAGTGCACCAAAGTCGGTCATTGCACCAATGCCAAGGAACACAAGAGGAGGATACCATCCGAGTCGCACACCCTGATAAAAGATGTTGAGCACGGAATTGTCCTCGTAAAGACCTATTTCAAGACCAGCCGCTTTAAACGGAATATTTCCCAAAATGATGCCAAGACCAATTGGGATGAGGAGCAAGGGTTCGAAATCCTTTTTGATAGCCAACCAAATGAAGAAAGCACCAACTGCAATCATAATGATGTTAGCCCATTCAACATTGGCAAAGCCTGTATAGGTGAGGAAATCGGAGAGTTTGCTCCCTATGAAATCCATAGTTGAAACGCTTTCGAGTAACATGTAAAATATAAGAATTTAAGGATTGGCGCATTGAAGGATTATTGCTTCCCTTTTATGCGACTTTCCAATTTTTCTACTTTATTAATTATCCGATTGTAACAAGAATGGCTCCTTCCATGACGGTATCGCCTTTCTGCACCTTGACTTCTTTGATTTTGCCATCGCGGTCAGAGTCGATGTTGTTCTCCATCTTCATGGCTTCAAGAATAACAAGCGTCTCACCCTTCTTGACTGCCTGCCCCACAGTGACCTTAATGTCGTTGATGGTACCTGGCAGGGGTGCTCGAACAGCCGATACACCATCTGCCACCGCCTCCTGAGCCGCTTTTGGAGCTTCAATAGTTTTAACGGGAGCGGCTACAGCACGCACTACTGGCTTGGGTTGAGCTACAGGCTTCTCAAGCTCCACTTCAAACTCGATGCCGTTCACCTCAACTTTGGCGATGTTCTCTTCAATTCCATTTACTTTTACATTGTAAGGAACACCTTTAATTTTATAATTATATTCTTTCATTTCGTTTTGTTAGAATTAGTTTAGTTTGCTTGATGATGTTGCGGAGTCACACGAAGTTCATGGCTCTTATCCGCCCATGTGGTTGGTGTCTGATTAATAGTCAAGATACCAGACTCAAGGTCATGAGTGCCACCAAAATATTCGTGGAGTGCCATACCAATAACGGCTGTGTAGGTTTCCATATCAATACCTCGTGTTTCGGTTGTGCCTTGCTTGGCCATCTCAACCATCTTGGAAGCCTGGTCGTGAATAGCACGAATGGCACGTACACGAGCCAATTTGGCAGCGCGGTTCATAGCCCAGCCGAATATGTGGAAGAACACAAACAACAGAATGAGGCATGAGAACACTACACCCATGCACATAAGGGTCATGGCAATGCCGTAGGGATCTTTCTCCTTGAATTCCCGAATCTTATCATTATGATAAACCAAATTAGGGGCATTGGGAGTTACCTTATCTTCCTCAAGCACTTGCCATTCATCACCATTGATGCGAGCGAAACTTGAACCTACAGGAAGAGTTTCTACACGAACAGAGTCGAGCAAATCGACAGCATTTCCATCAAAAAGGTAAAGGGTGAAGGGCTTGCCTACGGGAAGGGTGAAATTGAGATGGAGTGTACCACGATTGGTATGTCCGTCGGCAAAAAATGTGATACGTTGCTTTGCACCAATTGATGTGCGAGGGTCACCGGCAGGAATGACTGACATGAGCTTTTCGCGCTCAGGTGCAGACATCGTCTTATCGAGGACAGCGGGATTGATGGTAATGAAGCAGTTCCTTATTTCGTGAGTGGAATAAGAAGTGTTTTCAATCTCAATCCATGATGCAGACTGCCCGTATTCATCCACATAGCTCGGTGTTTTGCTACAAGTTGCAGTGGAGTCGCCACCGCAGCAAGCAGGGGCGTGGACAAACACTTCATTGAATTTGAAGTCATGTGCCCCTTGTGCAAATGCAGCAGAAGATGCTATCAGGAATGAAATAACAGATAATAACTTTCTCATAATAATTTACAATGGAATATTACCGTGTTTCTTAGCAGGATTTGTAAGTGACTTGTTGGCAAGCTGCTCAAGGGCACGAATCACACGGAAACGTGTGTTTCGTGGTTCAATCACATCATCGATATAACCATACTTGGCTGCCTGATAAGGATTGGCAAAGAGTTTGGAGTATTCTTCCTCTTTTTCAGCAATGAATGCCTTTGCATCACCACCCTCCTCCTTGATTTGTTTTGCTTCGCGAGCATAGAGCACAGCAGCTGCGCCACTGGCACCCATCACGGCAATTTCGGCCGATGGCCATGCATAATTAATGTCGCCACGAAGTTGCTTACAAGACATCACGATGTGTGAACCACCATAAGATTTGCGGAGTGTCACCGTCACCTTGGGCACAGTGGCCTCTCCGTAGGCATAGAGCAATTTAGCACCATGAAGGATAACAGCGTTGTATTCCTGTCCTGTACCAGGAAGGAAGCCTGGCACATCCACGAAACTAACAATAGGAATGTTGAATGCATCGCAGAAACGTACGAAACGAGCACCCTTGCGTGAGGCATTGCAATCGAGCACACCTGCAAACTTGGATGGCTGGTTAGCTACAATACCAACGGAACGGCCATTGAAACGTGCGAAACCCACAATGATGTTCTGAGCATATCGTGGCTGCACCTCAAAGAACTCACCGTTATCTACAGTAGCGGCAATGACTTTGTACATGTCGTATGCCTGGTTGGGATTGTCGGGAATGATTTCGTTGAGCGAATCCTCCAGACGATCGATGGGGTCGGTGCATTCCACACGTGGAGTCTCCTCCTGGTTGTTCTGCGGAATGTAGGAAATGAGTTGCTGAATCATCGCCATAGCCTCTTCCTCTGTAGCGGCTGTAAAATGCGTAACACCCGACTTGGTTGAGTGAACGGATGCGCCACCTAAACTTTCCTGATCCACATCTTCACCAGTCACAGTCTTTACCACAGCTGGACCGGTAAGGAACATAAACGATGTGTTCTCCATCATAAGCGTAAAGTCGGTCAAGGCAGGAGAATAAACGGCGCCACCTGCACAAGGGCCGAAAATGCCTGAAATCTGAGGAATTACACCTGATGCCATGATGTTGCGCTGGAAAATCTCAGCGTAGCCAGCCAAGGCGTTGATACCCTCCTGAATACGAGCACCACCCGAGTCGTTGAGGCCGATGACAGGAGCACCCACCTTCATGGCCATGTCCATAATCTTGCAGATTTTCTGGCTCATGGTTTCGGAGAGCGAACCTGCGTTCACCGTGAAATCCTGAGCAAAAATAAAGACGAGGCGTCCAACCGTCGCCAAGATACTGCTTCTTCTCCATGCCGAAGTTGGTGCAACGGTGGAGTTTGAACATATCATATTCTTCAAAACTGCCCTCGTCGAGGAGCATTGCAATGCGCTCACGTGCAGTGAACTTGCCCTTGGCGTGCTGCTTGTCGATGGCTTTCTCGCCACCACCCAGACGGGCTTTCTGACGGAGCTCAATCAGCTCCTGTATTCTTTCTGTTTGTTTAGACATAAAATTGTAAATTGTGCATCTATGATTATTTGTTCTGTGGTTCGCAAAATTCTGTCAGCACTCCTGCGGTAGTCTTTGGATGAAGGAAACCAATAGACATCTGTTCTGCACCCGGGCGCGGAGTTTTGTCTATAAGGCGGATGCCCTTTCCTTCTGCTTCGACAAGTGCTTCAGCCACTCCGTCTTCTACTGCAAATGCTACATGGTGAACACCTTTCCCACCTTTCTCAAGCCATTTGGCAACGGCTGAGTCTGGTGATGTTGGCTCTAAAAGTTCCAGTTTCACTTCACCTACCTTTAAGAAAGCTGTCTTCACTTTTTGGTCTTCTACTTCTTCTACTGCATAGCACTTCAGGCCAAGCACATTCTCAAAATAAGGGAGCACTGCTTCGATGCTCTCAACACCTATTCCAAGGTGATCAATTCTTGAAATCTTCATAATGATTTTGATTTGTTAGTTATGTATGTATTATATGATACTTTTCTATAAGTTTTTCTAAAAGAAAAAGACCGTATCAGAGTCACAAAAGCTTACAAATTTACGGCTTTTTGACGGTACAAAGAACGTAAAAGAGGAAAAAAATTAATTCTTCCTCCTAAATATTGATATTTCCCTTAAAATATGCCTCAATTTCAGAAGTCAACAAAGCATAATCTCGGTCATAATCTTTGATAATAACTCCATGCTCCAAAAGAGTGATGCGAGAACAAATGTCGAGCGTGTGGGTCAAATTGTGCGAGGAAACAATAATGGTGGCTTTCCTCTCTTTACTGTAAGTTTCCAATAGATATTTCATGGCCAACTGAGAAGTTGGGTCAAGGAAATTAAAAGGCTCGTCGAGAATGAGCAGTCGTGGGTAATGAAGCATTGCCCCGATGATGCCCACCTTCTGCTTGTTTCCCATTGAAAGGTTCCGAATCAGTGTTTTCTGTCCAAGCACTTCACCATTCATGAAACTGTTGAACTGAAGCAGACGCTCTTCCATCACGGCATCAGAAATACCAGAAATTTTGGCGATGAAACGGAAGTACTCTTCAGGAGTGAGGTATTCAATCAAGAAACTTGCATCAACAAAAGCCCCTGTGTAAGCTTTCCACTCTTCGCTCTTAGCTGTATCGCATGAGACGGGTTGTCCATCCAATATTCCATCAATGGTGACACACCCAGTGTCGGCTTTCAGCAAATCAAGGATGATACGAAAAAGTGTGGTTTTACCTGCACCATTGTTACCAACAAGTCCGATAATCTCTCCACTATGAATGGCGTAGTGATCAATGTTCAGAGCTTGCTTTTGTCCAAAAGACTTGGTTAGATTTTCGATTGTTAAGTTCATAGGTTTTTGTGTATGAATAACGCCTTTATCTGGAGTTCCTGAAGCCGTCCATATTTTGGTAACGGCGTTTCATGAACCTTTTGTATATATGATTGAGCCAAAGCGGATGCAATAAGGTGCCTATTAGCCCAATTGTTATCATCGCTGTAGCAGCTACGTCTTCATTAAAGCATTCCACTAACGTGTACATCAACAACATGGGCAAGAACAAGGCAGCTCCCGACATCAGCATTTGCACCTTCGTGTCGCGTCCAGACTTTGTTAATTTTTCATTCAGATGGATAGTCACATCATTGTACACCGCTAACTGAAAGAGGAATGGAAACACTGCTCCCGATGCAAAAAGGAGACACCCTAATGCTGTAAACACTGTGATTTTCCCTTCAATAATTGGCATTAAAGAAAAAAGTGAGGGCACCAGCAACATAATGCACTGGAAATAATACTTGGCTTTCAGCAAAGAAAGCACAGTTTCTTTCCTAACCATCAACCCATCTATATAATTACCTTCTGCACACATCACTGTGGTCAAGGTCATCACACCCAAACACGTGAAACAATAGACACAGATGAATACACGCATGAAAGGCATGCCATCATACACGTCGGTAAAAGAAAAGAGACCACACAGCATAAGCATACAAAGCGCTCCAGAAATGAATTGCTTTCTAACCACAAGATTCCGCATGGTAGATTTCAGTTCCAATTTCAAATACTCACCAATAATACCAAATCCATCGAGGAAAGTCATGTTGTGAGTTTTGAATGTTTTGACTTCTTCTGTTTTGGCTATCTCAACATAAATGGCCACTTTCTGAAGTTTATAATTGATGATATAGAGCGGTGTTGACATCGCAAAGAAAATGACCAAACAGAGTGGGTGCCATTGACAGAAGCCGCGCATAAGGCGGATAGTCCCATTGAAAAGCCACTGGTTCTCTTCATTAAAAAAAATGCCGAAGTATGCCAAAGCAACATAAATGATTACGGGAACAGCAAGAAAGAGATAGTTGCGGTTCAGCAAGGTTCGCCACAAAAGGTACCAATAGCTGTTCCAAACAAAGACAAGCCACCATCCCCCAATGTAACCCACCAATCCCCAAAATCCATAGAATTGAGGAATAGCCATCAGACCAAAAGGAACAAAGAAAAAGGCCCAAAAGAAATTATAGGGTTGGAGTCCCATGCGCAACAGAAACGTATGAAGCAAAAAAACTGTAGGGATGTTCTGGAGCTTATATTGCTTGATATTTTGTGCAGGAGTTTCCTGCATAGCAAAACGCGAAAAAAAGTCAAGAATAAGAAACCAAATCATGCCTCCGTCAATCCAATCAAACGCCTCCAAAGCTCTGTCGCTAAAAAGACCGTATGCTGACACACCAAGCAAAATGAGATAAACAGCCCAAAAAGCAACGAAGATATAACCAAAAATCTTCATTGCCCTGTTTCGTTCAAACATCACGTGGCGCCTTGCTTGTAAGCGCTGATGATGCGCAACGATTTGGTACAAAAGCCAAGCCTTAGACAGTTCCATTATCTTAAGTCTATGAGTTCTGCGTTGGGATAATTCTTCTGATTAAACTGAAATGTTGAAGATTTGTATTTCTGGTTTTTCAGGAAAGAGTTACAACGAATATACGTCTGAGCACCTTTTGCAGAAGTCATCCTAATGCTTGTAGGAATATATGACGATTTATTGATTCGTACAATGACCTCCTTAAAGGGACTGTTAGCGTTGCCTGTCAGCACCACCTCGTAGGCCTTGGATGTGCCGCCACCCATCTTGGCAGCATAACCATTTTTATAAAATGAAAGAAATGCATACGGATTCATCTTTGCCACCTCTGCAGCGGAAGGTTCTGTCACATTCACTTCATCATTATTCTTCAAATAAGTCCACATCGTCTTACTGTCAAACCAGATAATACTCCCCCCCATGTTCAGCACAAACTTTTGCCCTTGTAGTTTTATGTATCCGGTAGAAGAACCACCTTCCACTTCCAGCGTAAAGCCAATCTTCACATCACCTGCTGCCTTCAGTTTAGCTGCTGTCTGATCCAAAATCTTTGTAGCGTTTTGTGCCCATGTCATTGCTGTCAACAGCAGACTCAACACAACTAACGTCATTTTCTTCATCATATTTAATATTATTTATGTGAAAACAAATCTCTCATTTTATAATGTATTCAACAGACTATCCAACGTAATGGGGTCTTTAATAAGAACCTCACGAGGTTTACTGCCTACTTGTGGACCAACCACACCCATCTTTTCCAACTGATCCATAATTTTACCAGCACGGTTGTAGCCAATTGAATAGTTTCGCTGTATCATTGAAGTTGAGCCACTCTGGTTATTGACTACAAATTTTGCCACGTCAGCAAACATCGGGTCAAGATGCCCTTTGTCCACCGTACCCATTCCGCCACCACTGTCACTATCTGGGTCAACCACTTCAGGCAGAAACATCGGATGGAGGAAGGATTGCTGTATGGAAATGAAATGACAAATGTCATTTACCTCTGGTGTATCGACAAAAGCACACTGCACACGCACTGGCTCTCCGCCACCCATGTAGAGCATGTCGCCCTTACCTATCAATTGGTTAGCACCCGAACGGTCCAGAATCACACGAGAGTCCATCATGGAACTCACCTTGAACGCTATTCTGGTTGGGAAGTTTGCCTTAATAGCACCACTGATGATGCTTGCCTGCGGGCGCTGCGTGGCAATAATCATGTGAATACCTACGGCACGTGCCAATTGTGCTATACGGCAAATCGGCAATTCCACCTCCTTGCCTGCTGTCATGATGAGGTCGCCAAACTCATCGACAATCACAACGATATATGGCATGAACTCATGTCCATGTTCAGGGTTCAATCGACGATTTTTGAACATCTCATTATATTCCTTAATATTACGTGCATGCGCACGCTTTAACATATCATATCTTGTGTCCATCAACACACAAAGCGAATTTAGCGTCTTCACTACCTTCTGTACATCTGTAATGATGCAATCTTCCTCTTCCTCCAAACGTGCCAAGAAGTGATTCTCAATTGGGCTGTAGATGCTGAACTCCACCTTTTTCGGGTCAACCATCACAATTTTCAACTCTGATGGGTGCTTTTTATAGAGTAAGGACGTGACTATAGCATTCAGACCTACAGACTTACCTTGGCCTGTTGCACCAGCAACAAGCAAATGAGGTGCTTTGGCCAAATCAAACATGAACACTTCGTTGCTAATGGTTTTACCTACTGCGCATGGAAGTTCCATCTTGCTTTCTTGATACACTCGACTGTTGATGACACTTTCCATCGACACTATGCAAGCCTTCTTGTTTGGCACTTCTATACCAATAGTACCCTTACCTGGAATGGGGGCAATGATACGAATACCCTTCGCGGCCAAAGACAAAGCAATATCGTCTTCCAAATTCCTAATCTTGCTAATGCGTGTACCTTCAGCTGGGACAATTTCATAAAGTGTGATGGTCGGGCCAATAGTCGCTTTAATGTTCTTTATCTCTACGCCAAATGTCCTAAGCACTTCAATAATGCGATTCTTGTTCGCATTCTGCTCAATCATGTCAATCATCGGACCTTGGTCTTCTGTCTTTTTCAATAAATCTAACGTCGGATACTTATAATGTTCCAAATCCAGTTTGGGATCATAAGGTGTAGTGATGTCGCCACGTTCTATTTCTCCACTCCCCTGTTCTGTTTCCTTCTGCTCTATCTCCATTTTTGCAGTATCTCCTCCTGAAGTCGATGTGCCTTGTCGCATCTCTTTCGCAGAAGAGTTGTCCAAGCCGAGGACAGACACTTCGCCTGTCACATTGCTCTCTACCTCATCAGTATCATTTTCTGAAAGTGAAGTGTTGATAGTCTCTATATTACCAAAATCAACCACATTTGTTGCAGCATCCTCCATTTCTTTTTCCACAGCAGCCGCTTGGTCTATCATCGCATTCGTATATTCATCCATGTTGTTGATGGCTTTTTCATCTACTTGATCTTCGGTATTTTCCACAACGTCACATTTGCCATTCGATCCATGTCGCATTAATGTTTTGAAATGTTCCAAACGTTCTTTTTTCATAAATTTCAATCTTAACGCATTGCGAATAACTTCAATCGTTTTGGCACTAAGATACATCAAAAAGATGACGGCAGTCAGCACCAACACAGCTAACAAGCCTGGTGCACCCACCACTTGCGTCAACAATCTGACCACGTGAACGCCATGATTACCACCCAGTTTCAAGAACGAGCCTTCAGACCATGGGAATAATTCACCAAAAGCTGCCAAGAAAACACTCAGCCAAAGCATCAAAAATGTCATCAGCACAAACTTTCTCAGCAATGTAAACTTAAAAGCCTTCATCAGGCGAAGCCCTACAATCACAAGATAAGGTGGAATAATGAACGATGCCAAACCGAACAAATCATTCATCAACCAATATGCCACGATAGCACCCCATGAACCGCACACATTTTTATACTCCAAATCTGCGTTAAGCCAGTCACTCTTGTCTTCCAACAAGCTGAAATCCGCTTCGCCTGAAAATAAATACGATACCATCGCTACTGCTATAAATAGCGCAACGACCACACACATCAATCCTATACAAAAAGAGAATGTTTCCCAGCGGCCAAACCCCGCAAACAAATCACCTCCATTCAGCTTCTGCTTTTGTATTTCAGCGTATTTTTTGTTTTTGTTGTTTTTTCCTTTATTCTTTGCCATATACCCAATTGGGGCTAAATTTATATCAATCAGAAGATGCGTGCAAAGTTAGTGAAAAATACATACAAGACAAAATATAATGAATGATTTTTACATTTAGAAGCTGAAGAAGACCTCATTTCGTTTTTTTTATTTATATTTTTCCAATCCCTTCAGAGCCTTACCCCGATTTAATTTGAAGTAGGCTTCACGAAGACCCGAAAGCCATAAAGCAGTGTTTCCTTCTGCGAATTTACGTGCTTGCTCATAAGCTGTGCATGCCTGCTGATATTGCTTAGTAATGGTAGCCTTCTGACGCACATAGTCTGGATGTGTACGAGGTAAGTCAAAATGTGTGTATGCAACATGCGCTCGGTGTAGGTAGATGCTACCAATGGAAGCGTATGCTTCGGCATCATCTGCTTGTATTTCAACGCATTTCTGGTAAGAAATGAGGGCATCATCGTACAATTGAAGAAGTTGTTGTTCTGTTCCTGCCATATACCAATAATCACGCCGTTGAGGATGAAGATTTGTCATGCGCAAAGAACATTTTAGCGCACAATCGTAAGCCAATGTGTTATTATAAAAGCGGACTAGTGTCATAAAGAAATATTCCGTGTCAGGATAGGCATCAAAACCTTGCTGCAAAAGCTGTGCATACAAAAGAGTGTCGCCTTGCTGAATAGCAGTCTTACTGCCAATTTCTAATAATTGCGGGCGCAGTTCGTCATCATGTAAAGCGTCAGGAAGATAATTCAGAACCTGAGCTGGATTCTCTGATGCATAGGCACTTAGTACGGCAAGCACAGCTACTGATGTACGGTCATTTGGATCGTTCAAAATGCTATCCCCTTTAGAATCGACAAATATTGGACTTACCTTTGTTTGTACATAGAGATGCAGAAAACGGAATGCTGACGCATAATCTTTTTTCTTGTAAAAGAATTTTCCGCCTCCAAGCAAATTGGTACGATAAGGAAGTAATGTCTGACCTAAATAAAAGCGTTGCTGCACCTTCGCCTTTTTTCCTATGGACTGTTTTTGCTGAATATTGTGCTGTTCCACACTATCACAAGCAAGAGCTGCTACATATAGGTCATAGATACGATTAAAGTAAGCAACTGTATCAGGACGATTATTCAGATAAATCTTACGATTTTCCTCACCAATTTGCTCATTGATGGCTTCGACAACATGTCGGCGTATTTGATTATCTGTTGCCGCCTCGGGGTGTTTTTGAATAGCATCAACAAGAACCTGCCGTGCCCGTGCAAAGTTCTTTTCTTTCATGCAGGTACGGTAGGTTTTAAGGACACTTCCCCGCTTGTAAGGTTCTGCCTCTTGGGCAGAAACTGACAAGCAGGAAAGTGTGAAGAATGTCAACAATATGGTGATTAGTTGAACCATTTCACATAGCAGAAGTCCTGACGATGTGGAAGGTCTGCATTCTTGGGATACATACGGTATGCAACCTTGAAGCTACCAGCTGTTGGAATGACGTGAGTACCTTCGAAAGTGTAAAGGTTTCCTTCACGCTTCGTCACCTTCAGTGGCTCAACCTGACTGATATGCTCTCGACCGTCCTCATCGCGGAAGATGGTGACAAGTTCAAAGCCTATAGCATCATCAAGTCCCTGTTCGTCAATAATATACTTCAATTGATATTTCTTACCAGAGAGCACATCTCCCTTAATCATGTCTTCAGCTTTTTCGTAAGAGATCACCTTGATGTTGTCCCAACGCGAAGCCACAAGCTCCTTCCAAGCTGCAATGTCTTTTGCCTTCTTGAAATTGTCGGCGAAGAGTTGCTGACGACGTTCAGCCAATGGACAATAGAACTTGGTGAAATAGTCATCAAGCTGACGCTTCATCGTGTAGTGAGGCGCAATTTGCGCAATAGAGTTCTTTACCGTCTGAATCCAGCCTTCTGAATAGCCTTTTGAATTGCGAGCATAATAGAGAGGCAGAATGTCGTTCTCAAGAAGAGAATAGATCGTGGCAGCATCCAGCTGGTCTTGTTGTTCTTGGTTCTGGAATGTACGCTTTTCGGTCAAAGCCCAACCAGCACCCTCGCGGTAACCTTCGAGCCACCAACCATCAAGTACAGAAAGGTTCACTACACCATTCATGAGGGCTTTCTCGCCGGATGTACCAGAAGCTTCCAAAGGACGGGTTGGTGTATTCATCCAAATGTCCACACCCGTCACAAGGCGACGAGCCAACTTCATGTCATAGTTCTCAAGGAAAATAATCTTACCCAAGAACTCTGGACGACGGCTGATTTCGTAAATCTTCTTGATTAAACCCTGACCTGCACCATCAGCAGGGTGAGCCTTACCTGCAAAGAGGAACTGCACAGGATAGTTGGGATTGTTCACAATCTTGGCCAGACGGTCGAGGTCACTGAAAAGCAAATGTGCACGCTTATAAGTCGCGAAGCGACGGGCAAAGCCGATGGTCAGAGCATTAGGATTGATTTTCTCAACGATAGAGACAATGCGTGATGGGTCGCCCTGATGCTTCAACCAGTCTTCCTTGAAGGCCTTTTTAATATAGTCGATAAGCTTAGACTTGAGAGCGAGACGTGTATTCCAGATTTCCTGATCTGGCACATTATATATAGCTTCCCAAATCTTTTCATTCGATTGGTCTGAGAGGAATTTCTTGTCAAAGTATTTGCTATAGACAGATTTCCACTCTGAAGCAGTCCAGGTTGGCATGTGGACACCATTAGTGACATATCCAACATTGTCAAGTTCCTCAGGGAAGTACCCCTTCCAGATACCGTTGAACATATCCTTCGAAACTTTGCCATGCAACCAGCTTACACCATTCACCCATGAGCAAGTGTTACAAGCGAAAGTGGACATACAGAAGCGTTCGCCTTTGTCATCAGGATTTACACGCCCCATGCCCATAAACTCATCCCAACTGATGCCAAGTTTCTCAGGATATTGCCCCATGTATTTTCCAAAAAGAGCTTCGTCGAAGTAGTCATGGCCAGCAGGAACTGGTGTATGAACTGTATAGAGGGAAGAGGTACGAACCACTTCAAGAGCTTCATTGAAACTCAAACCACTCTGTACATATTCAACCAAACGCTGTACGTTGGCAAGGGCAGCATGACCCTCGTTGCAGTGGATGATATCTTTTTGGATTCCCAATTTGTTGAGGAGCAGAACACCACCAATACCAAGAAGGATTTCCTGTTTCAGACGGTTCTCCCAGTCACCTCCATAGAGTGCGTGGGTGATAGAACGGTCGTACTCCGAATTCATCTCGTTGTCAGTGTCAAGGAGATAAAGTTTTACACGACCAACATTCACGCGCCAAACCAAAGCATGTACAGTGTAGTTGTTATAAGGAACATCAACCACAATCTGATTGCCTTCGGCATCCAATTCACGCTCGATAGGCAGAGTTGGGAACACCTGTGCCTCATAGTTAGCCACCTGCTGCCCTTCCATAGAAAGGGTCTGTGTGAAGTAGCCATAACGATAGAGGAAACCAACAGCACAGAAGTCGATATTGGAGTCTGAAGCTTCCTTCACATAATCGCCAGCCAAAATGCCCAAACCACCAGAGTATATCTTCAGCACGTGGCTGAGACCGTACTCCATGCAGAGATAAGCAACTGAAGGGCGTTTGTTGTCAGGTTTCACGTCCATATAGGCACGATACTCTTTATAAACCGCATTGATTCGGTCAACTATTTCTTTGTTTGAAGCAATCTCTTCAAGCTTCTCATAGTTCATGCGGCCAAGGAAAAGTACAGGGTTCTGCTGGACATCGTGCCACAACTTAGGATCCATATCATTAAAGATGTGGCCAACTTCGTTGTTCCATGACCACCACATGTTGTGAGCAATCTCGTTCAGAGGTTCCAATGCTGCAGGAACGGACGATCTTACACTAATCTCACGCCAATTTGGAGTATTGGCGTTGCTTGCTTGAATTCTCATAATTTATAAATTAGGTTGATTAATTATCTTTTACATGCGCTCATCACGCCGAGTGAGCGCTTTATCATATGCTTTGAAGTAATACTTGATAAAGTGTTTCCATAGAGCCTTTTCAGACACTTTCTCTGCATTCTTGCGAGCAACACCTATCTCCTTCTCCCCCATCTGAGAGAATTTTAAAATGGTGTCGCGGATAGTATTGCTTACTTCATCAAAATTATAGTCTGAACGATGAATAGTCTTTACACCATCTTCAATCTCACTGGGAGCCTTTTTCAAACTGTTTGCCCACAAACCAAAACCTGCCAGATCGGTGGTGATGCAAGGTACATGGAAAGCCACCGATTCTGTCGGAGTATATCCCCAGGGTTCATAGTAAGAGGGAAACACTGTTAAGTCGTTGCCTATCAGCAAGTCGTAATAATGTTTGTTGAATATGCCGTCTGCCCCATCCAAATAACATGGTACAAAAATCATCTTCACTTTGTCTTCGGGACGATTATGTATGTCAAGCCAATCCATTTGTCCAAGCACTTTGTCATTGTCCTGTTCATATAAAACATGTGTAATGCGGGGATCACCTATGGCACCCTCTTCAAGAGGATTATATTTCTTTTTGGACAAAGCCGATTTCAAGTCTTCACGTGCTTCTTTCATCCAGGCGGGCACCAATATGAATGCTAACACATTCTTTTCTAATCGATTGTCCCAACGTAGGCGGTTCAAAGCATCCACATAAACATTAATGCCTTTGTTCTGATACTCATATCGCCCTCCTGTACTCACAATGATGGTTTCGTCATCCAGGTTGGTTCCCATCAGCGTGTTGGCCACCTTCAGTAATGTTTCTCTTGCAGCTTTTCTCGCTTCATTGAATTTGGTTGCGGGAGAAGGAACAAAATCGTTTTCAAAACCATTCATTAAAATTTCATCGGCAGGTTTGTCGAGTAATTCCGCACACTCTTTACCAGTGATTTCGCTCACTGTCGTGAAACAATCCACATGCCAGGCGGCCTGCTTCTCAACCGAATGTTTTGCTTCTACATTCAGTTCTGATGCCATTTGATCACCATTGTAATCAGAAAGATAATCGTAAAGAGGTTTATTGTTACCTGCAATAGAACGCCCAATGGTGGTAGCATGAGTTGTAAAAATAGTAGCCACCTCTGGCAAAAATTTCTTGACATAGAGAGCGGCCAAACAAGTCTGCCACTCATGAGCTTGAAAAACCACATTGTCAGCTTGGGTTAAACCAAAGAACTTATAGTAACTCTCCACTACTTTACCTGCTGCCCATGAGAACATCAAGCTTTCGTCGTAATCCCCGTATGAATTGAGAGAATTGACTTGGAAATTCTCCCAAGCCCAAGCGAAAATATCATTTCTTTGTTCAAAAAAAGGTTTGAAATCCACCAATATGGCTATCGGTTCACCAGGCACTTGCCACCGTCCAACACGGAATGAGACTCCATCATATTGCAAAGCACTCTTTCTCCACTTCGCCAGCAAAGTCTTACTTTCTTTGAAAAGGGGATTTTTTTTACCTTCCCAAAAGTCTGGGCCGATGAAAAACACTTTATCCGTCAATTTATCCTGAAGCGTCTTCGCACGTGTGGACAATACAGTATAAATTCCACCAACTTTATTGCAAACCTCCCAACTTGATTCAAATATGTAATGAGGTTCCTTTACTTTGTTAGCCATATAAAATGTAAAAACTTTTTTACCTTAATTTCTAAATCGGCTGCAAAGGTACTGATTTATTTTGATTTATGAAAATTTCAGAACAAAAAACGACTTTACAGTGAACAAATTGACGGCTTGGGTCTAATTTCGCCCAATGAATTGGCATAATAACACAAATCACGAACAAAATCGCCCTTTCACTCCAACATGCTCAGAAATTCTTCTTCCGACATAAGCGGCACACCAAGTCCCTGTGCTTTTTCTAATTTAGAAGGCCCCATGTTGTCGCCAGCCAGAACAAAAGATGTCTTCTTCGAGATGCTGCCGACATTCTTTCCACCGTTCTGCTCAATCATTGCTTTATATTCATCACGCGAATGTTTTGTAAATACGCCCGAGATAACAATGCTCTTTCCTGCAAGTTTATCTGTGTGCCCAGACAACAAATCGTCGGACAGTTGCATCTGCAAGCCGTATGCTGCCAGTTTGTCCACTATCTCTGCATTTTTTGAGTCGTGGAAATACTTGACCACAGAGTCGGCTATGACAGCACCCACACCATCCACCTCCATCAGTTCCCCTACAGTAGCCGTCCTTAAAGCTTCCATTGTTTTGAAGTGACGGGCTATCAATTTAGCTGTAGTTTCACCCACAAAGCGAATGCCTATGGCAAACACAACTCTTTCAAAAGGAACACGCTTAGTAGCATTCACAGCATCTACTACTTTTTGAGCCGATTTCACTCGATTTTTGTTGTAACCACAAATCTGTGCTACCGTCAATGTGTAGAGGTCTGAAATGTCATGAATCAGCCCTCTCTTGTAGTAATCATCCACGGTTTCTGGACCCAGGCTGTCAATGTTCATCGCTTTGCGAGAGATGAAATGTTCTATTCTTCCTTTAATTTGAGGAGGACAAGCACTATCGTTAGGGCAATAATAAGCTGCTTCTCCTTCGAAGCGTACCAATTCAGCACCACATTCAGGACAGATTTTAATGAATTGCACCTTTTGCAAGCCAGGCTTCCTTTGTTCTTTGTCCACCCCCACCACTTTGGGTATTATCTCACCTCCCTTCTCCACATACACCATATCGCCAATATGTAAGTCCAGTTCTTCCATCACATCAGCGTTGTGTAACGAAGCACGTTTCACAATCGTACCAGCCAATTGTACTGGATCCATATTAGCCACAGGAGTAACAGCTCCTGTCCTACCCACCTGATATGTTACTTCATTCAGTCTCGTGCATGCCCTTTCTGCTTTGAATTTATAGGCAATGGCCCAACGAGGACTTTTGGCCGTGTATCCAAGATGCCGTTGTTGGCGCAGCGAATTGACCTTCAGCACAATGCCGTCAGTGGCTACAGGCAGATTTTTGCGTTCTACATCCCAGTAGTTAATATAATCGAGCACCTCGTCCACCGTATGGCATTTCTTCATGCCTTGCGAAATCTTAAACCCCCATCCAGCCGCTTTCTGAAGGTTTTCGTAATGAAAACTGTCGGTTGGAATTTCATCACCTAATAAATAATATAAGTATGCATCAAGCCCTCGCTGAGCCACAACTTTTGAACTTTGTGATTTCAAGGTGCCGCTCGCAGCATTCCTTGGATTGGCAAAAAGAGGCTCTTCACGTAAAGCACGCTCCTCGTTCAGCTTCTCAAAAGAAGTCCAAGGCATCAGAATTTCACCACGTATTTCAAATTCATGCGGATAACCACTACCTTCTATCAGCTTCAGAGGAATCGAACGGATAGTCCTTACGTTGTTGGTCACGTCATCCCCCTTCACCCCATCTCCTCGTGTGACTGCCTGCGTCAATTCTCCATCAACATACGTCAGCGAGATGCTCAGTCCGTCATACTTCATTTCTGCGCAAATTTCAAAATCTTCTCCTTCAAGCCCTTCTTTAACACGATTGTAGAAATCTCTGACATCCTGCTCGTTATAAGTATTAGCCAAAGAAAGCATCGGGTACTTGTGAGCCACTGCCTGGAACGACTGGTTTAAGTCACTCCCCACACGCTGAGTGGGTGAATTGGCATCGGCATATTGGGGATAGAACATTTCCAAGTCTTCCAGCCTATGCATCATTTGGTCAAACTCGTAATCCGAGATGGTAGGCTGATTCAATACATAATAATTATAATTATGTAGTTCCAGTTCTTTTCTGAGTCGTTCTATTTCTTCTTTTGGGGTCATAAAAGGTAACGTCTGAAGTTTGTTTGTCAATATCTATTTCGTTGCAAAAGTACGACAAAAATAGTACATCCCCAAGTTTTTGGGACTGTTTTTTATGAAGAAAGAAAAAATAGCCACTTGCCGCAATTTTTTCAGGCGGGTGTAGCAAATGTACCGAAGGGATGCATTCATTTTACACCTTTCATAAAAAAGAGCTATTCTGCAACAAAATGTTGCAGAATAGCCCAAACAAAAAAACAAATGAAAAAAAATTAAATGAGAGGCATACCTGCCGAAGCACATTCTTTGCGCATTTCTTCTGGCCAGATGGATGCTTGAATTTCGCCTACATGAGCTTTGTGAAGAAGTACCATGCACAAACGGCTTTGACCAATTCCACCACCTACTGAAAGAGGCATTTCATCGCTCATCAACTTTTTATGAAAGAACAAGTTAAGACGCTCTTGTTTGTTCTCTAATTCCAGTTGACGAATCAAGGATTCTTTATCCACGCGGATACCCATCGAACTGAGTTCAATGCTACGGCCAAGAACAGGATACCATATAAGAATGTCGCCATTCAACCCTTTGTAACCATCCTCATTGGGGGTACTCCAGTCGTCATAGTCAGGAGCGCGCCCATCGTGCTTTTCGCCATTGGATAGTTTTCCGCCAATGCCCATAATGAACACTGCTCCATACTTTTTGCTGATGGCATCCTCACGCTGCTTAGGAGTGAGGTCCGGGTACATTTGCAAAAGTTCTTCTGAATGGATGAAATGAATGTCCTCTGGAAGGAAAGGCTTAATTTGAGGATATGATTCACAAACCAAATATTCCGTCCGCAGAATGGCTGCGTAAATGTCACGTACGATACGCTTCAGAAACGCAAGGTTGCGGTCTTCTTTTCTGATAGTCCGCTCCCAGTCCCATTGATCCACATAAAGCGAATGAGTATTGTCCAATTCCTCATCACCTCGGATGGCATTCATGTCTGTATAAAGTCCATAACCAGCCTGAATGCCGTATTCTCCAAGCATCATACGCTTCCATTTGGCAAGAGAATGAACCACTTCGGCCACCTGGTCGCCCATGTCCATAATGGGGAACGACACTGGGCGCTCCACTCCATTCAGGTCGTCATTAATGCCAAGACCTCGCATCACAAACAAGGGGGCTGTGACACGACGCAACCTAAGGGCGGTTGATAAGTTCGCCTGAAAAAAGTCCTTGATTTGTTTGATGCCCAATTCTGTCTGTATAGGGTCGAGAAGTTGACGATACCCCGCGACCTTTATTAATTTGCTCATATTGCCAGCTTATTTTGTATCTTTCTGTTGCAAATACGTTGATTGTTTGAATGTGGTGCAAAGGTACGATTTATTTTTAAAACAAAACAAAAAACAAAAGAAATAATTGCAAAATGTAAGAAAATAGCATACATTCTCTTACAATAGGTTGCAGAAATAGGCATTTTTGCTAACTAATGATGATATACTTGAAAAGATGTTAAAGATGACATTCACCTATTAAATAATATGTAAACTCATGGTCATGTGAAAGATTTTTCGTAACTTTGCCACGTTTTTTGACATTGTATATATTATTTAACTCATTCAGGAAAGAATTTCAAGATGGATTTCAATTTTGACGAGATTGTTGACGAGGGTCACGTAGAAGGCAAAATCAGCTTCATCACAAGTATTGACAACCCTATCAAGGGAAATATCGAGCAAGAAATAACCCCCGACAATTATATACCCATATTGCCACTCAGGGGCATCATGCTATTTCCAGAAACTTTGATACCCGTTTCTATTGGCAGAGACTCGTCCCTCAAGTTGCTGAAAGATGCACAAAAGAAGGACGGGGTGATTGGTGTTTTCACGCAAGTAGATGACTCTGTAGATGACCCTGACTACGACCAGCTTTACCACACAGGTACTATTGGCAAAGTCCAAAAAATAATCAAGCTTCCCGACGGTAGCCGAACGGCTCTTGTACAGGGATATAACCGCATTCGTCTGATTGAGATTAGTTGGGACGGTAACTACAACGTAGGGCGTGTGGAGAACTATCCAGAGGCAGTGCCAGAACGAGGCAATCGTGAATACATGGCCGTAGTAGATGCTTGCCGCGAAACAGCCATAAAACTCATGCGCACCAGCGAACAAACCATTGGTTCTGCTTTTGCGTTGAACAATATTACCGACCGCACCCTCATTATCAATTTTATTTGTGCCAATCTGAATATCCCCAACAAGGAGCGAATAGCCCTGCTGGAAGAGTCGAACCTGTTCGACCGTGCCTATCGGCTGCTTGGCATCCTACAACGAGAGTACCAATATGTAACTCTGAAGATTGATTTACAGATGCGCACTCGCGAAGAACTGGACAAACAGCAGAGGGAATATTTCCTGCGTCAAGAAATGGAGAACATCCAGGAGCAGCTGGGTGAGAAAGACGGAGATGAAATTGGTAAGATGCGCGAAGAAGGCAAAAAGAAAAAGTGGAACGAAGCGACCGCTAAAGTATTCAACGACACCTTAGACAAGATGTCGCACATGAACACCCATTCTCCCGACTACCAGACAGAATACACCTATCTACAAACCATGCTGGAACTCCCTTGGGGTGAATACACAAAGGACAATCTGAATTTGAACAATGCAGAAAAAGTACTCAACAAGGACCACTACGGAATGGAGAAAGTGAAGGAACGTATCATAGAGCATCTGGCTGTATTGAAGATGCGAGGCGACTTCAAGAGTCCCATCATCTGTCTCTATGGCCCTCCAGGAGTAGGTAAAACATCGTTAGGTAAGAGCATCGCAAAAGCGATGAAGCGGAAATATGTGCGCATGTCATTAGGAGGTCTTCATGATGAGGCAGAAATTCGAGGACATCGGCGCACCTACGTCGGCGCAATGGCGGGTCAAATCATTAAGAATATCAAGAAGGCTGGCAGCAGCAATCCCGTATTCATTCTCGACGAGATTGACAAGGTGACACAGAACACCAATAACGGCGACCCTGCATCGGCTTTGCTCGAGGTGCTCGACCCTGAGCAGAACTTTGCTTTCCATGACAATTACTTGGATACCGACTACGACCTTTCAAAAGTGATGTTCATCGCCACAGCCAATAACATCAGCACTATTCCAGCTCCCCTACTCGACCGTATGGAACTCATTGAAGTAAGTGGGTATCTGACCGAAGAGAAAATTGAAATTGCAAAGCGCCATCTGGTGCCCAAGGAACTCGATAATCTCGGCATGAAAGACAGCGGTGTGAAACTCTCGAAAGCAGCCATTGAGAAAATCATTGAAGACTACACCCGTGAATCTGGTGTGCGCGATCTTGACAAACAAATCAATAAAGTGCTCCGCAAAGTCACCCTCAAGTATGCCAAGGACAACGTGCTGCCTCAAGGTGAACTGAAAGTGGAAGACATCAAGGAGTATCTCGGCACAGAACCTTACAGCCGTGACAAATACCAAGGCAATGACTATTATGGTGTGGTGACAGGTTTGGCTTGGACCAGTGTAGGTGGTGAAATCTTATTCATCGAAACATCCATCAACAACGGGAAGGGAGAAAAACTTGGCTTGACAGGCAATCTTGGCGACGTAATGAAAGAATCAGCCACCATTGCCCTGCAGTATCTGAAGGAACATTGCGAACTCTTGGGCATCCAACCCAGCTTCTTCGAGGAACACAATATTCACATCCATGTACCAGAAGGAGCCACGCCCAAAGATGGTCCATCGGCTGGCATCACCATCGCCACTTCGTTAGCAAGTGCCATCACCAAGCGTAAAGTAAGGAAGAACATCGCCATGACGGGTGAAATCACCTTACGAGGCAAAGTGCTCCCAGTGGGTGGCATCAAAGAGAAGATTCTGGCAGCCAAGCGTGCTGGCATCACCGATATCCTCATTTGTCAAGAAAACAAGAAGAACATCGAGGACATCCCAGCCAAGTACGTAAAAGGTGTCAAATTCCATTATGTGGAGAATGTGAAAGACGTACTTGATTTCGCTCTTCTCTAAGAGCCAACCCATAAGTTCCATAGGCCTTATAGGTCTTATGGGGCCTATGAGTCTTATAGGTCCCATAATTCTCATCACCCCATAACTTTCATCAACCCCACAATGACATTCACTCTCCAACACTCCGATACAAAAACTCAAGCCCGTGCAGGTATCATCCACACCGACCACGGTGACATAGAAACCCCCATCTTCATGCCTGTAGGCACTCAAGCCTCCGTCAAAGCGGTGCATCTGCATGAGTTGAAAGATGACATCAAGGCGCAAATCATCCTTGGCAACACCTACCACCTCTATCTTCGCCCAGGGCTTGAAGTGCTCCAAGCAGCTGGTGGCCTACACAAGTTCAATGGTTTCGACCGTCCGATGCTGACTGACAGCGGAGGGTTTCAGGTGTTCTCTTTGGCTGGCATCCGCAAAATCAAAGAGGAAGGCGTGGAGTTTCGTAGCCACATCGACGGAAGCAAACATTTTTTCACACCAGAGAAAGTGATGGACATTGAGCGAACGATTGGAGCCGACATCATCATGGCTTTTGACGAATGTCCTCCCGGCACCAGCGACTATGAGTACTCAAAAAAGTCGTTAGCTCTGACAGAGCGCTGGCTGGATCGATGCATCAAGCGTTTCAATGAAACGGAACCCAAGTATGGCTACCAGCAGAGCCTCTTCCCTATTGTACAAGGCTGCACCTACAAAGATTTGCGCCAACACGCAGCAGAGAACGTGGCAGAGAAAGGGGCGGATGGCAACGCTATTGGTGGATTGGCAGTGGGCGAACCTACAGAAGTAATGTACGAGATGATTGAAGTGGTAAATGCCATCCTGCCTAAAGACAAACCTCGCTACCTCATGGGGGTTGGCACTCCCATCAACCTACTCGAAAGCATTGAACGCGGTGTTGATATGTTCGACTGCGTCATGCCCACCCGGAACGGACGCAATGCGCAAATATTCACAAAGCATGGCACCATCAACCTGCGAAATCAAAAGTGGGACTTCGACTTTTCCCCCCTCGATCCTGAAGGGACTTCATACGTGGACACAGCTTACACCAAATCCTACGTCCACCATCTCTTCAAGGCACAGGAATTGCTGGCTTTGCAGATTGCATCCATCCACAACCTCGCTTTCTACCTTTGGCTCGTAGGCGAAGCACGACAGCATATCCTTCATGGCGACTTCTGTACATGGAAAGCCAAAATGGTAGAAGAACTGGGACGAAGGCTGTAACCTCCATCAAACGAAAAACAGCAACAATACATCTACGAATATATACATATATTTATATATAGAGATTAAGAAGGTAAAAAGGTGGTTATATTTGAAGAAGAAAATGGGAAAATGGTTCCCCACGGGAGCGAGGAAGACATCAAAGCTTACCTTGACTTCAAGAAAGGGCAAAAGACGCGGAAAAAAAGGCTTGCCCTACGGGAAAGGTATGCCTATCGGTCAACTGCACTCAGATGGCTGCAGGAGCACACCCCCCTTTCACGCCTTGACCGATACATCATCGGCAAATTCCTGGGCACCTACATCTTCTCCATCATCCTGATCATCAGCATCGCTGTCGTTTTCGACATCAATGAAAACATTGACAAGTTCCTGCAACATGATGTACCCATGCATGAAATTCTGTTCGACTACTATCTGAATTTCATCCCATTCTACTCAAACATGTTCAGTCAGCTTTTCGTCTTTATTGCCGTCATCTTCTTCACTACAAAATTGGCCGACAATTCTGAAATCATCGCCATGCTCTCAACTGGCACCAGTTTCGGACGCATCGTACGTCCATACATCATTTCAGCGGCCATCATTGCTGTGGTCAATTATACTTTAGGGTCATACGTCATTCCACGAGGGAACGTCAAGCGTGTCAGATTCGAAAACCAATACAAAAATCGCGGCCGACAGGACTTCACCTCCAACGTACAGCTTGAGGTGGACACTGGGGTCATTGCCTATTTCGGACGTTATGAAGAAAGTAACAAAATGGCCTTCGACTTCACTCTCGACAAGTTTGAAGATAAGAAACTGGTGAGGCACTTGCAAGCCATGACCATTCAGTACGACACCCTCTCTTACGAACCCTATCACTGGGTAATTACGGGCTATCAGACTCGCAATCTGGAAGGCATGCGTGAAATCATCCGTAGTGGAAGCAAGCTCGACACAGTCATCAAGATACAACCCCAAGATCTGATGGCATCGCGCGACATGGAGATGACCCTCACCACCCCCGAATTGCGACGACACATCGAGCGGCAGAAAGCACGAGGCTTTGCCAATATTCAGCAGTTTGAGGTGGAATACTACAAACGAGGTGCCACAGCCTTTGCCACCTTCATTCTCACCATCATCGGAGTGTCCATATCAGCGCGCAAACGTAAAAACGGAATGGGCATTGCACTTGGCATCGGTTTGGCACTCATTCTTGCCTACATCATGTTTCAGACCGTTGTGGCAAGTCTTGCCATCAACACCAATTTCTCCGCATTCATTGCCGTTTGGATTCCCAATTTCGTATATTCATTCATTGCCTTCTATTATTTCAAAAAGGCACCCAGGTAAAACATTACATCAACAAGAACAACATCTTATCATCGAATTAAATGTATTTTGACGAATTGAACATATCGGACGAGTTGCTCGACGCACTTGATGCCATGAATTTTGAAGAGTGTACCCCCATCCAGGAACAGGCCATCCCCAAGATTCTTGATGGATATGACCTGATGGGCATTGCACAAACAGGTACGGGGAAGACAGCCGCTTACTTGTTACCTGTACTTGACGAACTAAGTCATGGACATTACCCCAAGGACTCTGTCAACTGCATCATCATGTCCCCAACCCGCGAACTGGCCCAGCAAATTGATCAGCAAGTGGAAGGATTTGCCTACTACCTCAATGGCGTGTCCTCTGTAGCCGTCTATGGAGGTAATGACGGCATCCGATTCGAACAAGAACGTAAAGGATTAGAACTTGGAGCCGATATCATCATCGCTACTCCCGGACGACTCATCAGCCACCTCAATGGTGGACACATCGACCTGAAGAAAGTATCCTTCTTCATCCTTGATGAAGCCGATCGCATGCTCGACATGGGTTTCTACGATGACATCATGAAGATTGCCAGCTACCTGTCTGACGACCGCCAAACCATCATGTTCTCTGCCACCATGCCCCCCAACATTCAAAAGCTGGCACAAAACATCCTCCACAACCCAGTGGAAGTGAAGATTGCAGTTTCCAAACCAGCCGAAAAAATTCAACAGACCGCCTACGTATGTCATGATGGCATGAAGGAACGCATCGTGGAAAAAGTGCTCAGCGACGAATCGCTCGACCGAGTCATCATGTTTGCATCCTCCAAAATGAAGGTAAAAGAATTGAGCCTCACCCTGAAACGAAAAGGATTCAATGTGGGTGCCATGCACAGCGACCTTGAGCAGCGAGAACGTGAAGACATGATGCTTGCCTTCAAGAACCGTCACATCCGCATCCTCATCGCCACAGACATTGTGAGTCGAGGTATTGACATCGATGACATCCAGATGGTCATCAATTTCGATGTTCCACGCGACCCTGAAGATTATGTCCACCGCATTGGGCGAACTGCCCGTGCCAATCGTGAAGGACAAGCAGTCACGCTGGTCACACCACGCGACTGGCAACACTTGCTCAAAATTGAGCGGCTCATCGAAAAAGAAATTCCCAAGCCAGACCTGCCTGAAGGATGTGGGGAAAAACCCGAAATCACAGTCAAAAGTTCCTCCTCCCGCCGCCGCACTCCTGGCAGACATGGAGGCAAGGGACGATACCAAAGCAAGAGAAAGAATGGGAAGAACAAGGGCAAACCACACCACAATTAAGAAGTTTCAGTTTTTTTAACTCGCTTAAAGAGCCTATTTTTTGAAGAACTCCGCAAAAAAACTTAATTTTGCACCCAAAATACGATTTACATCACGTAAAAATGAACAAATTCACACTTGCCATCGTCGCAATATCATTCACCACATTTGCCCATGCCCAGAATGGCATCAACACGCCCTATTCCCGTTATGGCTTCGGCATCCAATCGGAACGTGCCATGGGTTTCAACAAAGGTATGGGCGGTGTGGCACAAGGATTCCGTGACGGACAGCAAATCAACATGGCCAATCCGGCCTCTTACTCACAGGTTGACTCCATTACAGCCATCTTCGATATCGGTATGTCGCTCCAAAGCAGCAACCACAAAATGGACAACCTACAGCAAAACATACGCAACACCAGTTTCGATTACTTCGCCTTCCAGTTCCGTGCTTTCAAAAATGTAGGCATGAGCTTTGGTCTGTTGCCTATCTCAAACATCAAGTACAACTTTGCCTCTTCGAGCGAAAATCTGGAAGGAACAGAAAACATCTCGTCCAGTTACACCTTCAATGGCGACGGCGGATTGCGCGAAATATATTTCGGCACAGGCTGGCGCCCCTTCAAGCCCATTTCCATAGGCTTTAATGTCGGCTACATCTGGGGCGACTACACCCACAACATGAGCATGGCCTTCAGCGAAAGTTCCGCCTTCACCATGCAGCGCAACTATTCAGCCGAAGTCAGCACCTACAACATCCAAGGTGGCTTTCAGTACATACAACCCCTTGGAAAGAAAGACCAAATTGTCCTTGGAGCCACCTATACGTTAGGCCACAATTTTTCCAACGAGGCAACCCGCACCACCCAAACCATGAACGGAACCACGGTGGAGACCCAAAGCAACGACACCATCAAGAACGCTTTCCATTGGCCGTCAGCCATCGCAGCCGGCATCACTTACTATCACGCAGGCAAACTACGTGTGGGAGCCGACTTCGAACTTCAACAATGGAGCAAATGCCGATTCCCCAACCATCAGACAGGATTCAGTAGCAGCACCATTTCTGAGACCTACACCTCCACCAAAGGTCAGTTGAACGACCGCACCAAGATTGCAGCAGGACTTGATTGGATACCCAGCCCCACATCGACAAAGTATTTCAGCCGATGCACTTACAAAGTGGGTGGCTACTACTCACAAACATATGCAAAAACCGATGTAACAGGAGTGGTCACGAAAAAGCCCTACGAAATCGGTGTTTCAGCTGGTATCACCCTCCCCATTGCTAACGTGCACACGGTCTATATCAGCCAAAATCAAAGAACAGTCCCTCGCATCAACCTGTCTGTGCAGTGGGTCCACACCAACATTCCCTACCTCAATGCAGCCACCATGCGACAAAGCGCCCTCACTGAAAACTATTTCAAACTCTGCATAGGAGTCACCTTCAGCGAACGCTGGTTCTACAAACTAAGGTTCAGATAAAGGAGAGAAAAATGGTTTACAGAAAGCATGTCATGAGAATTTTCACTTCCGAAATAGGAGTTCCCCGCACAAAAAATCGGGAAAACCTATCCTTATTTGACTTCCATTTACTACCTTTGCATACGAAACAATAAAAACGCGAGCTATTCTCCCGCAAATTTAAAGCAATAGTATTTACACACAAATAAAAAATTATGAAGAAGATTTTATTCACATGTGCCCTTGCATTCGCTGCTCTTGCAGCATCAGCGCAAGACCTCAAGGGAACTTCACTCAACGACCGCATTGGTCATGGACAAGACTCTATCGACGTGCTTGGAAGCCTCTCGCTCTATCAGGATGCCTACAAGCGCAAAAGCTACGTAGAAGCCCTCGAACCTTGGGAGTATGTCTTTGAAAAAGCTCCCCTCTCTATGGTGCGCGTTTATACTGACGGAGCCTGGATGTTCGAGCAACTCATTCAGCAGGAAACCAATGCAGAGAAGAAGAAGGAATATTTCGATAAGCTCATGAAAATCTACGATCAGCGCTTGGCCAACCTTGACGCGCTCAATTCCTTCGCAACCCCAAAAACCACATCAACCAAGGGTAACATCCTTTGTCGAAAAGCTTATGACTACTACTACTTCTGCCCAACAGTGGATAACAATGTAGCCTACAAGATGTTCAAGGAAGGAATCGACGACATGGGTCCCAACACTGAAGGATTCGTCCTCTACGGCTTCATCGAATGCTCCTACAACCGCTACTTACAGAACAAGGACAACATCGACATCCGTCAGGACTTCATCCAGGACTACATGAACACCAACGACATCTGCGACCGTCTGCTCGACCAGGCAAAGGAATACCCATCGGAGACCATTCCTGCCGATCCTGATTCAGAAGACTCCACCAAATGGGTAGAGCAAGTGGTGCTCGCGCCAGAAGCTCAGAAAATCGTTGACAACTACCAACCCGTGCAGATTAAAGCCGACGAACTCTTCGTCTCCTCTGGTGCAGCCGACTGCGATGCCCTCGAGAAAATTTATGGTGCGCAAGTTGAAGCCAACAAAACCAACCTGCAGTACCTTAACGCAGTACTCGCCATTCTCACCAACTTTGAGTGCGACAAGTCTAACATCTATTATGTGGCAGCTGACTATGCCTACCAAATCAACAAGACTCCACAAGCTGCCATCGGTAAGGCATCCAAACTCTTGAAAGACGGCGATGTGAACGGAGCCATTCAGTACTTCGACGAAGCCATCGGCCTGGAATCAGACAACGCTAAGAAAGCAAAATACTCCTACATCGTTGCAGCCCTCATGTATCGTAAAGGCAATATCGGACAGTGCCGCGCTTATTGCCGCAAAACCCTCCAGTACAACCCATCCAACGGTGGCGCCTACCTGCTGCAAGCCAGCTGCATCGCACGCTCGGCGTCAGGCGATCACCTACAGAAGAGCTACTACTATTGCCTCGCTTACGACTATTGCAACAAAGCCAAAGCCGTTGACCCATCGTCAGCAGCCAAAGCTAACCGTGCAGCCGCCAACTATGCAGCACACTTCTATCCCAAGTCAGAAGCATTCTTCGCAGGCATCAAAGCCGGTCAAACCGTTAGCGTAGCAGGCGAAACCACCACACTTCGTCTGAGATAATGGAAAACTGAAAAGTTGAAATCCACACACTATGTCACAACGATTCACACACATATTCAGCATTGCAGCAGTCATCATGGCTGCTGCAATGCTGTCATTTCTCCAATCGTGCGAGGACAGCGATAAAAAGACAGGTCCCGACATTGGTGTGCGCGATTCACTCCCCACCCTCCAAACCATCGGAGTCAGCACCCTCATCAGCGACTCTGGCATCATCCGCTACAAGATGATAGCCGAAGAGTGGTACATCTACGACAAGAAAGACCCACAATTCTGGTCGTTCGAAAAAGGCCTCTTCATCGAAACCTTTGGCAAGGATTTTCAGGTAGAAGCTTTCATCTCCTGCGACACAGCCTACCACTACTACAACCGAGGACTTTGGGTACTACATGGTCGCGTGCTTGCCAAGAACGTCAAAAACGAAACCTTCAAAACCGCCCTTCTCTATTGGGACACTCGTGCCCACCGCATCTACTCCCCTGCCTACATGGAGATAGATGGTGAAACCCAACAACTCTCAGGCTACAACTTTAGCAGCAACGAGCAGATGACCGACTACATCATCCACTCCTCCAAAGGCCTCTTCCCGCTCGAAGACGACACCCCCACCCCACAACCCGATCCCACCCTCATGGTTCAGCAAGACAGCATAGCCAACCACGAAGAATGAACCACATTAAAAATGTAGGTACATAATATAGTCCTTTATGAGCCAAAAACAAAAAGCAATGAAAAACGAAAAATAAATGATTTTTTTTGAAAAAATCGCCACTTTCTTTTCTTTTCGCGGAGCGACCCATCTTTTTCGACCACGAACCTTTAGCTCGACGTAGTCAATCTAACGAATGTAACGAATGTAACGAACCTTTAGCTCGGCGTAGCCAATTTAACGAATTCAACAAGAAAGGAGAATTAAGTGAGCTGAGGAGAACACCCACATTGGCTACGCCGAATGCTAAAGGTTCGTAAGATTAGTGTTATTGGCTACGCCGAGCTAAAGGTTCGTGGTCGAAAAAGAAAAGACTACCAAACCCCTTGCCTAAGGCTTGGGAAAGATGGATGTGAGCCATTAATAATGCCTGCGCCTTGCCATTAGCTTGATTCAGTTCATTAATGCGTCAAAACACG
>CADAPC010000036.1 GCA_902789725.1 uncultured Bacteroidales bacterium | reverse complement strand
AGATCCTTGATATGCTCGTGAACAGGTCGGACAAACTCAGTCATTTCGTTGAAATCTATCAATTAAAACTAGCAAGTTAGGAACTTGCGAAACTTGAATTATTATAATTATATATAAGGGTAGCATTTTCCTTATTTCTTATTTGGCGTTTGGCTAATTTGGCGGGGGCGAGTCTTCTCCAATAACCCACGGTTATTTCTCAGCAGAGGCAGGTTATTGATCAATAAGGCTGGGTTATTGGAAAATAATGGCAGGTTATTGGAAATGAAAAAAGTCGTGCCTCATAGAGAAAGGCTGATCTCCGACGAACAACTGCGTGAAGCAGGTGTGGCACCTGATCTCGTGCGCCTCTCTGTGGGCATCGAGAACGTGGAAGACATCATTGCCGACCTCGAACAGGCGATGGCGAAGATGTAAAGACAAAAGCATCAGATACAAAAAAGGAGGTGTATCTGAATTCATCACAACGGATTTCACGGATTGGACGGATTTTGTAAGTCTCTGACTATAGTATGGCTTAAAATCCGTTCAATCCGTGAAATCCGTTGTCTATTATACAATCTCTGTGTTTTCCCCCCTTCTTCTGCTAATTCTCTGTCATCGCCTTTCCCATCTCCTTCATGTATTTCTCCATGAGTTGATTGACGTACTTCTGAGCCTTCAGGGCAGGCTTGGGAAGGACACCGACTTTCTTGTACAACTCCCCGAATCCTTGGCTCTGTTCGGAGTAGAACCCTAAAATTCCTTCGTATAGGTCGGTTTTCCAATCGGAAGGAAGACTATTAAAACCTCCCAAATACTTGATGTAGTCCTGGCACTTCACATCCAACTCCTTGTTCAGTCTGATGATTTGTTTGAAATAGTTGTCTGAGCCAGTGAGTGACCCCATATCCACAAAAGGTTTAAGAGATTTGTAGGTGGCTTTGAGGGCATCTATGTTCGCCGCGATGGCGTGGCTTTTGGCTTCTATTTGCATCTCCTGTTCAGGTGTAGGTTTGAATTGAGCCTTGGCAAGGGCTGGAGAAACGTCCCCCTCATTGTAGCCGGGTATCGTGTCAACTTCCTCCCAACCATCTCCCCACTCGTCGTCCACCACCACAGTGTCACCCCTCCACTCATCGTCCACCACGGCTACATCGTCATTCCCTCGTTTCTGTCGTGCATTCAGTAGGCTCTTTCCTGAGTAGCGTCCCACACGACGCTCATAGTCTTGGTCGCCATCGTAGTAGCCGTTGTGTACGGTGATGTTGTAGGTCTCGCCAGGCACAAAGTCGAGGTTTATCCATGCGGAACAGAGCGAACCGTCAGGGAAGATACAGCGCAGGCGTCCCACCATAGGTTTCTCAAGTTCTGTCTGCCACTCAACCAATGGCAGCAAGTTCGTCAGCAGTCTCGGCGATGTAGATGTTATAGAGCGAGTCCTTGATGTTCTCATCCACCCGTCCCACAATCTTGAAGGTCTTCCTCGATGATGCCAGTTCCTTCTCGTAGATGTCGGGACGCAGGGAGGTAATCTGATAGACAGCACCAAGTATCTTGCTTTTATCATCGGAAAGGGTCCATTTGATGGCGTATGCGTCACGCAGTTGGGGGTTCTCAGCGTTCTTGGTGCAGAGCAGCCACATTTCCTCTTTGTTCAAACCTCGGACGAGGTAACTTTTCTCCTTTCCGTTTCCATCAACAGCCCTAAGCGAGAACGATTCGTTATTGCCGGGCGACAAGTGGAGAAGTTGATAAGAGGTTGGTTCGTCTGCCTTGAATGCTTCGCTGATACTGCTGAGATTCAGCGACTTTTGTCTTGCCGCCGCAAATTGGTGGTTGTCGGCAACAAACCAAGTGATTCTGACACTTGACTCAATCAGATTGGTGTTAGGGTTTTTGTTGACCGAATAAACCTCTCCGTCGGCATTTCCCCAGTTCTTGATGATGTTGTCGAACAGCGTCTTGACATGGATGGGTGTGGTCTGCTGACTCTTTGCCCGCTGCTGGGCATGAATAGTTGTGAGGATGCTGCATACGATGAGCAGCAAAGTGAATAAGCGTTTCATATTTTGTAGTTTTTTATTTCTGTGCCATTTTTTCTAATGTGTATTTTGAAATCTCCAGTTCCAACTCCACCCATTTCAGAAAAGCTTCGTTAGCTTGTTGTTTCATCAGGGCGAGTTCCTCTGGAGTGTATTTGTAGTTCTCGGGACGAGTGATGGGGATGTCGCGCTCGGTGAGGGTCACGGTAGCCATCTCTGTGTGAGGAGGTTCTGCGGCAGTATTCTCTGCGATGGGTTCTGTAGCTGCTTCCTCTGTCGCGATGTCCTTATCGACTGGCTTTTCTTGTGCCAAGAGCGGTTGAGTAGGTTTCACTACAGGTCGTTTCACCTTGGGCTGCTCAGCTACCTTCTCCTCCGATGGGGTGGGGACTATCTGTGCTGCTTCCTGCTGAACAGCCTTCTTTTCTGGCTTGGGTTTCTCCACCTTCATTGCAACAGGTTCCCTTGCTGTTGCTCCGTCCTTGTCCGTTCCCTTCGGTGGGGTGAGGAAGACGGCTATCATGGCAACTACACATGCCGCAGCCACCAAAGGCCATAGGAGGCGGGAGCGTCTTCTTTTCGCGATTACCTTCGCCCGCTCTTCCTCCATGCGCTGCATCAGTCGTGCGTTGAGGTCGGCTGGCATTGGTGGCAAAGCCTCTTCCTCCAGCTTGATGGCATCACGAAGGTTCGTGTCCTGTTGGCGTAATGTTTCTATATAGTCTTCTTTCATGATTGGAGCATTTGAATGATTTTACAAAGTTTCTTTCTTGTTCGGAACAGTTTCGAGCCGATGGTGTTGGGTGGGGAGTCGGCCACGTAGGCGATGTCCTTCACGCTCATCTCCTCATAGTAGAACATCGTGATGAGGCTCCGCTCCTCGGGTGGCAAATGTTTCAAGGCAGCCCGTATCAGTTGCACCGTCTCAGGGTCGGAATGCCCCAAGGTCGCTTCCACCTCCGCCTCCGACAGCCTCTCCGCCTCTCCGTCTTCATCTTCAAAGTAAATCATCTGCTGCCGCTTGTGCCGCAACCAGGTGATGGACTCGTTGTAGGCGATGCGTGACACCCATGTCTTGAAGGACGACTTTTCTTCCTCATACCTATTTATATTTAGAAAGACCTTCAGGAACACATCCTGATACACCTCCTCTGCATCCTCCACACTCGGCAACAGCCTCACCACCTGGTTGAAGACATGTCTGCCATATCTTTCAACCATCATCTGCTGAGCCTTGGGACTGCCTTCCTTCAGTCCCTCTATCATATTCGTTTCTATATCTGTCACCATTTTCCGAGGTCTTTTACTGATATATACGAGGATGAAACACGAAAAATTGCAAAGGGGTGAAGAAAAATGAAAAAAACCAATCCCTTTGCAAGTGTAGAGGGTTATCCTCTCTCCGACAAAAAAATCACACATCCGTTGTCACCTTTCGCCTTTTGTTCTTGTTATATAGATGAACTGGTTCAAGAACAAAACAAAAGTATAACAATAAAAAAAAGAAGAAAATGGGAATGATTGGACTTTTAGAATTTTCAACAGTGATAGGAGCAATCTTGTTTTTGCTGCCGCTTTTCATGGGATGTGTTCTTTTTTTCTTGGTCATTTGGATGATTATTCGCAATAAGCGGAACGAGACCAATAAGCGTGTGGAGGTGGCGTTGGCAGCCATCGAGAAGAACCCAGACATCGATGTGGAGGAGTTACTGAAGAAGGTGACTCCGAAGCAAAAGTCGCTGAAGGAGAAGCTGGTCAACAAACTGCAGTGGGGCATTATGATATCGTTGGTAGGACTTGTCTTCATTGGATTCGGAGCATATATCGGCTATGAGGGCGGTTGGGATGCAGATGACCCAGTGGTGGCTACCATGGATATGCGCCATCGAGTGAAGGGCTCACTTAGGGAGCAGCGTATTCGTTCGTCTGCCGTTCGATGACTTGAATGCCATCCAATGAGAGGAGGATGCCGTTAGGTGCTTTCTCCAACGCTGCTTTCTGCTCCTTCTGCAGGTAGATGGGGTAGTCCTTGCCGAGGGGGAGAATCTTGAGCTCTACACATTTGCCCACGAGGTCGGAAAGGCGTACGAGCATGGGATTGCCGTTCCAGAAGTTGTCCTCAACGAGTTGCCCGTCTGCATAAATGCGTGCAACATCCCCTCTGTAGGAGATTTTGAGGTAGAGGTCAAGGTTCTCGTTCAGTTCGTCGAGGTTGGCGATGGTCCATGTGGCTGCCTTGTCGAAATCTTCCTCAGTCGGCATGGTAGCCACTTTCTGACTGCCCATCTTTATCTCACGCAGTCCGCCATGCTCCTTCGCCAGCGCATCATTGACCTTGGTGGGCAGGGTCGTCCACGTTTCCTCCATGATGCGTGAGCCGTCCTTGTAGAGGATGCCGTTGGAGTAGTGGAGTTGACCGTCTATCTTGTAGGCGGTTCTGGCTTTCTCCTTCGAGAGGACGCAGAAGGTTGTGCCAGCGGCCTTGAAAGGTTTGTTGAGTTTGGGCGTGAAGACTTTGCCGTTGATGGAGAGTTGAGGCTTCTTGTCTTCTATCTCGATGAAGTAGATGGTGCCGTCGGATGTCTTGCAGAAAGGCTCGACAGTAGCCTCATTGATGGTTGCGTAAGGAGTTACTTGCCAGTTGCGAGGGGTGATGTAGGCGTTGCCCCCTTCGTTGAGGATGCGCACATAGTCATTGAAGAACTCGAACGAGCCACGGCGGGCATAGTGGGCGGAGAGGGTGTCAACGTCCATCTGGCTGAGTTCCTCGCCCCAATCAGCCAAGAACTGGTGCAGGAGTCGGCTTTCGTGCCATGCTGTCCAGTTGGGTTGTCCCATCTCGCCGAGGGGTGCCTGAAAGTCGTAGGTCATCAGGGGCATGTCGTTGTAGTTGGTCACTTGGGTGGCCTGTGTTTCAGCCATGGTGTGCTTGGGGTTGTAAGGGTTGGTGCCGCCGTGGTACATGTAGTAGCCTGGAAGGTTGCTGCCAGAGCCTAACTTGCAGATGGCGAGTGGCTTCACCTCCCGTCCGCTCATGTTGATGCGGCGGTGGTAGGAGGGCATCATGCCACCTCCCAGTTCGCAAGTGAGGTAGGGGTAGGAGAGGTCTTTCGCATCCATCTGTGTGTCTTGGTTCTTGCCCAATGCTTCGGTAGCGATGACGGCAGAGAGGCGAGTGTCTTTCATGATGAAAGCATCCTTGTAGCTGCCTGGCATGTCTTTGAGGTCTCTGTCCCAAAAGCCATCGGCATAGTCGCCATACAGGGGCAGCATCTGGCCAAATTCTTCGTTCCCGTTCAGTTTCGGCCAGCCAGTGCGTGTGTAGAAAGGTGTGTCGAATCCTGCTTCGACGGCCATTCCTTTCAGTGCCTTATAGTAACTCCACGGGCCGCGGCATTCGTTCTCGATTTGCACACCAACAATGGGACCACCGTCTTTCCAAAGCAGACCTTTCACTTGTGCGAAAATGTTTTCATACAGTTTGTGCGTGGCCTCCATAAAGCCGGGAGCCGTGGAGCGCAGCTTGTAGTGTTGTGGGTCGGAAGCCGCTTTGTCGGTGAGCCATACGGGGAAGCCGCCTTGATATACCTCGCCGTGGCAGAAAGGGCCTATGCGCAGCACTACAGGCATGCCGACTTCCTGGCATGTTTCTACAAACTTGCGCAGTTTTTTGTTTCCCTTCCAATTCCACTGGCCTTCCTCCTCTTCATGGTGAATCCAAAAGACGTAGGTGGAAAGGATGGTGATGCCACCAGCCTTCATCTTCAAGATTTCGCGCCGCCAGTCCTGTTCTGGAACTCGTGCGTAGTGGATTTCGCCCATGACGGGCAGAACATGTCGGCCGTCGATGATGAAACCTCGCGAATCTACTTCAAACGTTGCTCCCTGAGGGTTGGTGTGAGTACCAAAATGGAATGTTTGCTGTGCGTTCATACCTAAGCAACATGCCATCAGTATGCTTGCTAAAAATGCCTTTTTCTTTGTCATTGTGTAAGTCGTTCAGTTGTTTCCGATGCAAAAGTACGTTTTTCTTTTTTGATGGAAAGTATGTTGCGAAAAAAAACGTTCTGAAAGGTTGTATTGTTTTCCATAAGTTGGGTTTTTTCGCTAAATTGTTCTTTCCGACGAAAAAAAATCGCCATAAATGAGAAAATGTTTGGAAAAAACTGTAACTTTGTACACAATAATGGTTCATACATATATTATGCTATTTTAGGACATGGTTCTTGTGTATCGTTTTTCGGTATTCAACAAGAACATGCGAGCCGAGAGGTTCTTGTCCTTTTCCCCAATAGAAATTAACATTTCAAAATTTTATTCCTTCGCCGAGAGGTGCGGGAATATTTTTTTTTACGTGGGTTGATTTGTACAAGTTGAGGTTTTAATGGCTAACTTTCAGGGCAAATGGTCTGATTTTTCCTCAATAGGCTTATTTTTTCTAAAATTTTATATATCTTTGCCCCCAATTACTGACTAATTATACCTATATGAAAATGAAAAGAATTCTTTTGCTAATGCCCTTATTGGCATTATCCATTTCAATGTCTTTTGCTCAGCGTCTTCAGCAGAAGTTGGGACGAGGTGTGGTGGCTGTGCAGAACGGCTCTAATGTAACCGTGACTTGGCGTCGATTAGCCCAAGAACCGGAAAGTGCTACTTATAACGTTTACGTGAATGGCTCGAAGGTGAACGCGACTCCTTTAACCAATACGAATTGGAAAACTACCACGAGTGTGGTTCCCACTGGCTCGAAAGTGTCCGTGACGATGGTGGCCAACGGAACGGAGTCGGAACAGAGCCATGCCTATGAATTTAAAGCTTACGACATGCGCAACCTGTTTATGCGCATCAACTTCGAGCAGGGTGGCTCCCCCCTGAAATCAGCCGATTTCAATACTGCCTACGTGTGGCCCATCGATTTAGATGGTGATGGGGAGTTTGACTATGTGGTGAACAGAAAAAACAACACTAACGGTTTGGACTGCTATGTGGAAGGTTACTTGAGTTCGGGTCAGCACCTGTGGACAGTGAAGTTGGGTCCCAACGAGTTGAGTTGTGCTGGGCAGGACGATCAAATAACTGTGGCCGATATGGATTGCGATGGCTTGGGCGATGTGGTAATCCAAAGTTCCGACGGCACCCGGTTCTGGGAGCCAGGCACTAAAAGCTTCGGCCTTTATGTGAATGGGAGTGCTACAGGAGATACTGATGGCGATGGCATTATCGACTATGAGACTCAGAATGTGCGCAATGCTCCTCGCTACATCAGTGTGATTGACGGCATGACTGGGCGTGAGAAAGCCAGTGTGGAGCAGTCGTACAACACACACTATAACCGGACCAACCGCGCTTCCCTCATGGGCGATGAATATAACAAGCATGTGGGGCACATGGGGGTCTTCTTCCACGATGGCATCCATCCTGCAGTGGTGATGGAGTGGCACATGCGTGGCACAGGTGGTGACCACCATTATTATAATTTAGGAGTGGCATATGATTTTTCGTCGGGCACAGCGGGAGAACTGAAGGAACTGTTCAACGAACCTACGGGTGCTCCAGCTTTCCACCAGATTCGTGTGGGCGATGTGGATGGCGATGGATGTGACGAAATGATGGTGGGTGGCTACACGATGGACAACACAGGTAAGGTGCTCTTCAACACGGGCATTTCTCATGGCGACAGATTCCGCATCAGCGACATCGACCCAGAGCGTCCTGGGCTTGAGACCTTTGCTATACAACAGTATGCGGGCGACATGCTGGGTCAGGTTCTTTACGATGCCGGAACGGGCGAATTTATCAAGAAGTGGTATCTGTCCGCAGTGGGCGACATCGGACGTGGCGAGTGTATGGATATTGACAAAAACCATCTGGGTTGGGAAATGTGGTCCACCATGGATGGCAATGTCTATGATGCGAAGGGCAATCTGATTTCAGGTTATGGCAACCAGTATCCCTGCGAGGGCATCTGGTGGGATAATGAGCTGGACAGAGAAGCGGTGCAGACGAGCGACAGCCACTACAATGTCTATGTGCAGGACTTCTTCAAAGGACGTGAAGTGGAATTTGCCAAAATCAGCAATTGGCGCTATGTGACGGTCTATGCCAAGCGTGCTGCTTTCTGGGGCGATATCATTGGCGACTGGCGCGAAGAGCTGGTGCTGTTGCATAAAGAGAATGGAGTGACTGTTGGCATTGTAGGAGTCTCAACCGACTACACAACTGACGTCAATCATATCTATTGCTTGCAGGAAGACCCCCACTACAGGGGCGACTGCACCACTAAAGGCTACTATCAGAGTCCTAATCCGGGTTTTTACTTAGGCTACGATATGCCTCGTCCGCAGTTGCCACCCGTGATGGTGACCGATCTGATTTATGCTTCCACTGCCACCACGTGGAGCAATGGGAGTACAGGCTTTACCAATTACGCTCGTTCTGCTGCTCAGTCCTATGCCGACGGAAAGAGTGTGCTTTTCGACCTTACCTCGTCCAGCAATGTCAATCTTGCAGGGGTGGTGAAACCCTCGGTGGTGTATGCGATGACCGTGAAGAATCAGCAAATTTCAGTTGCTGGTGCTGGCAGTTTGGAGGGCGCGATGGATTTATGGAAAAGTCAGCAAGGCCGCTTCGTCATCAATGTGCCCATGAACTACACGGGCACTACGTATATCTCTGAAGGCATTTTGGAGGCCAACACCACCATCGCTGGCAATGTGGATTTGCGTGCACGGGGTACTTTGGCTGGCAATGCAACTGTGGCAGGCGAGTTGCTGATTGAAGGGGCACTTCACTACGAGGGTTGCCGTCTGATGCCTGCGACAGAGCAGACAATAGGGCAGATAACACTGAAAAAGCCCTTTATCATCAGCAAGAAATTGTATGCCGAAATGAATGTGAAGGATGCCGACGCAACCTGCGACCTCATCCATGTGGATGGCGATGTGAACATCGGTGGCGAAGGCGAACTCATCTTCACCATTGTGCCCGATGTGGAAAAATTGCAACCTGCCAAATTCAAATTGATGGAATACACTGGAAAACTGACAGGTTCCCTTGATAAGGTCTCTGTGCGTGGTTTGCAAGGGTTGAGCTATAACATCGTGAATGAAGACAATGCTTTGTGGCTGGTGGTGAACGAACAGCGTACAGCCTCAGAGGGTGTGCGTTGGACAGGAGCCGTAAACTCAGCATGGGACTATCAGACAGAGAATTTCTGGTTGGAAAATGAATCCACGGAATTTGTGGCAGGAGACGCAGTCACAGTAGGCGATGATGCGCAAGGTACAACCATTTCTTTCAACGAACCGATGCAGATAAAACGTGTCGTTTTTGAAAACGAAAAAAAGACCTTTACCGTCGGTGGGATTGGTGGATTCAGCGGGAGTGGCGATTTTATTAAGAATGGTGACGGGCGTGTGAACCTCAATGCTGTCAACAGTGATTATACAGGACGCACTGTCATCAACAGCGGCATCGTGAGCGTGAAGGCATTGGCTGATGGCGGTCTGCCCAGCAGTATTGGAGCTGCGTCGGCCAGTGCTAATAATTTCCAGATGGGCAAAGCAACGCTCATCATCGACAACAACAACACCTCCACCAACAGGGGACTCACACTTAACGATACGGCCACCATCCAAATTGCTAATGGCACAGCTGCCCTCAAAGGCATTGTGCAAGGTTCTGGTACACTGAAAAAGACAGGAACAGGGCAGCTGAACCTGACATACGATGGTGCCAACAGTTATAAGTCCACCATCTTGCAGGCAGGTACATTGGCTATGGGCACTTGGCACTCCACGTTTGGAGCAGCCACCTCGCCCATTCAGGTTACGGGCAACAGCACCCTCATCATTTTCAATAACAATTCCACCAGCGCAGTGCCTTCCATCCGCAATGAGATTATCATTGAAAAGGGTAAAACACTCACCATGTACGCAGGGCAACGCTGCAAGATTCAAGGTTCTTTGTATGGCGAAGGCACATTGAAGATAGATTTCCCCTACGTGCGAGGTGACTTCGAGACGAATTGCTCAGCTTTTGAGGGAACGCTCAATCCCACTGGCAATCAGTTCCGTCTGTCCTCCACGCTCGACCTTTCCAAAGGCACATTCATGCCAGGTGCTGGGGTGTATGTGGCACATGTGAAAAGTCAGTCGGGTAATGAGGAAAGCCGTACGTCGAAGATTGGCTCTCTCTCCTCCACAGCCTCCGACTGCACCCTTGCTACAGGCACGTGGAATGTGGGCTACTTAGGCAATAACGACACGTATGCCGGTACTTTCAATGCTTCTGCCGTCCTCAATAAGTATGGCGAAGGTACTCTTACGCTGACAGGTGCTTCGGCTGGCGCGCTCAACATCTGCGAAGGCGCCGTGATAGCTGCCAACACGTCAAAGCCCGTCACTACTGGAACCATGACTGTTCGCAGTGGTGCTCTGCTTGCGGGCACTGGACAGGTGCAAAACGTGACGGTGCAAAAAGACGGCACGCTGGGTGCCGGTAAGTCGGCTCTGACCGTAGGTACGCTGACCGTAAACGGAAATCTGACTCTGAATATGGGAGCCATTCTTCGTGTACGTACCAGTTCAACCACTGTTTCTACACGTTCTGATGCCTTTAAAGTGGCTGGCAACGTGAAACTCTCCTCACCCATCATCGATGTGACAGAACTTACCTCTAACGAAATTGCGGACAATGCAGAACTGAAAATATTTACAGGGTCCGGAAAGATTACCGTAACAGGCGACATTACTCTGCATCCTGCTGCTCCAAAGTCTGGATGGCTTTGGGACACCAGCGCACTGGCTCAAGACGGAATCCTTCGTGTTGTGCCAGACCCCGTCGGCATTCGCCAGCTGAATGCCGATTCTCTCACAGACGGCGATGTGGTGCTTGATTTAGCAGGTCGTCGTATCTCTGCCATCACAAGTGCAGGTTTGTATATTGTAAACGGTCATAAAACTTATATTCGGAAATGAAAAAGCTCCTTACTCCCATCCTTCTGCTGAGTGCCCTCACAGTGATGGCACAGCGCCAAAAGCTCAACTTTAATGGTAATTGGCAAATCCGTTTGCCACAAGAAGCTGTTCTCCATCCTGGAGAGACACGAACCGTCACTTTGCCCCATGCGTGGAACGAAGACTGGGCTTACAGGGTGGATATACATGACTTGCCTGATGATACTTGTCGTTATACCAAACGCTTCACCGTTCCGCATGAGTGGAAGGGACGGCACGTATTTATCGAATTTGAGGGGGCACGCCAAAGTGCTGAGGTGTGGCTGAATGGTCACCGTCTGGGCTTGCACCAAAACGGAGTAATGGCTTTCGGGTTTGAACTGACTCCCTATTTGCTGATGGGGAAAGAGAACTGTCTGGAGGTGCTCACCGACAATGACTGGTCGTACAAAGAGAAAAACCCAGACGGCACACCATTAGGGGCGCCAGCAGGTGCTGCTGTGACAACCGATGGTAACAATCTGCCTAACAATAGGCTCACTCCCACTTCCTTCCAGTGGAACAACAAAAACTTTAATATGAATATGGGAGGCTTGCCCAAGAATGTCTATCTCCATGTGACAGGCGACATCTACCAAACCTTACCCCTCTACTCCAATTTGGGCACCACGGGCACATACGTCTATGGAACAGATTACGACATCAAGGCGCGGAAAGTGACTGCTAACGTTGAGGCGCAGGTCATCAACGCTTCGCCTAAGGCTCAGAAAGTGGCATTGCAGATTGAGGTGCTGGACAATGATGGCAAGTCCGTGGCGAAGTTCATGGGTGGGTCTCAACTTATTGCCGCAGGCGACACTGCCACCCTCGCCGCTTCTCGTCGCCTGTCGAATGTTCACTTCTGGTCATGGGGTTATGGCTATCTCTACACGGTGCTTTCACGATTAGTGGTGGGTGGAACATCCGTTGACGAATGCGCCATCCGCACAGGTTTCCGCAAGACTCACTTCGCCGAAGGCAAAGTGTGGCTCAACGACCGATGCATCATGGTGCATGGCTATGCACAGCGCACTTCCAACGAATGGCCCTCTGTGGGCATCGACATTCCCGCTTGGCTCAGCGACTATAGCAATGACTTGCTGGTGAAGTCGGGCGGAAACTTGGTGCGCTGGATGCATGTCACGCCCAGCAAGCAAGACGTGGAGTCGTGCGACCGCGTGGGACTTATCCAGGCTATGCCTGCGGGCGATGCTGAGAAGGACGTGACAGGTCGCCATTGGGAACAACGCACGGAGCTGATGCGCGATGCCATCATCTACAACCGCAACAACCCCTCTATCCTTTTCTACGAAGGTGGAAACGAGAGCATCAGCCGTGAACATATAAAGGAACTAATCGCCATTCGCAACCAGTACGACCCTCATGGAGGGCGTGCCACAGGTTCTCGCGAAATGCTCGACATTGACGAGGCTGAATACGGCGGCGAGATGCTCTACATCAACAAGTCGGGCAAACACCCTTTATGGGCCATGGAATACTGCCGCGATGAGGGTTACCGCATGTATTGGGACGATTATTCCTATCCCTATCACCGCCAGGGAGCAGGCCCTTACTATCGCAGTGCCCCGGCCGATGCTTACAACCAGAATCAGGATCAACTCACCATTGAGCACATTCGCCGCTGGCACGACTACTACGTGGTGCGTCCCGGCATGGGCCGACGAGTGAGTAGTGGGGGGGTGAAGATTATCTTTTCCGACACCAACACCCACGGACGCTCCGAAATGAACTACCGCACCAGTGGGGTGGTTGACCCCATGCGCATAGCTAAAGACAGTTACTTCGCTCATCAGGTGATGTGGAATTCGTGGGTGGATGTCGAGCACAAAGCTTCTCACATCATTGGTCATTGGAACTATCCAGAAGGCGTGGTGAAAGATGTCTATGTCGTATCTACTTCCCCCGTGGTGGAACTTTTTGTCAACGGCCAGTCAGTGGGCAAATCCACCCAGCCCCAGTACACCTTCCTCCACACCTTCCGCAAGGTGGCCTATCAGCCCGGTGAGGTGAAAGCCGTCTGCTATGCAGCCGATGGCACCACCATCGAGTCCGAAGCCTCGCACACGACGGCAGGTGAACCTCACCACCTGCAGCTTACGCTCATGCAGAACCCCGATGGAGGCATGAAGGCCGACGGCAGCGACTTGGCTCTTGTTCAGGTGGAGGTGGTGGACAAGAACGGACAACGCTGCCCGCTCGACAACCGCTTCATCCGCTGGAGCCTCGAAGGAGCCGGCGAGTGGCGCGGAGGCATAGCCAAAAGTCCCGATGGCGACAACTACATCCTCGCCACCACCTTGCCCGTTGAGGCTGGTGTGAACCGCGTGCTGGTTCGCTCCACCACCACTCCCGGGCAGATTCGCCTCACGGCTCAAGCTAAGGGACTCCCCGATGCTACCATTGAATGGCACACGGTGGCCGATGCACAGCAGCTCAATCCCAGCATGTCGCGCTACATCGCTTCCAACCGCCTTGCCTGTGTGCTCGACCGTGGAGAAACACCCTCCACCCCTTCCTACGCAGAGAAGAAACGCTCCTTCCCCATTGCCTCAGCCACAGCAGGTGCTAATGATGCAGATGCCACCCATGCTTGGGACGACAACGAACTCTCTGAGTGGAAAAACGACGGGCGCCTATCGACCGCTTGGATTACTTTCCAGTTGCAGGAACCGGCAGCCATTGACGAAATCAGTCTCAAACTCACAGGTTGGCGTCAGCGTTCCTATCCCATTGAGGTGCTGGCCGACAACCAACTCGTCTGGAAGGGCGCCACCGACAAGTCGTTGGGTTACATTTCCCTCTTCATCGACCATCCTGTCAAGGCCAAGCAATACACCATCCGTCAGACAGGTTCGGCAGCCGATAATGATGCCTTTGGACAAGTCACTGAACTGGCGGGCGGTCCAGCCACCGAACTCGACCTTTACAAGACACCTGGCAGCGAAAACGTGAAGGGTGAACTCCGCATAGTGGAAGTGGACTTTTTGCAGAAGATTCGATAAAAACACTAAGGGTTCTTCAGGGGCCGTGTCGGTTGAATGTGAAGAATCGTCCTTTCACGCTTCTCATCATAAAAGCGCAAAAAAGCCGAAAGTAGGCAAGACTTACCTCGCCGTTCAGTCGCTTAAAACCTCGCTTTTCCAAATGCGAGGTACATGCGAGGTACATGCGAGGTACATGCGAGGTACTTCCTCAGTAGTTTTATCTGCCCTCCATGGCTTCCAATACGCTCTGTGCACCTTCCATCGTGCTGATGTTCTTGATGAGGAGCGAGCGGCGCTCTTCGTCGCGCAGGGTGCAGGCTCTGCCGTGGGAGGCGATGTAGTTGAGCACTTTCTCGAAGGCGCGGCTTTGGAAGTAGGCATTCTCAAGGACGAAATAGAGAATCATGCGGCCTCGTTTCAGCACCACCTTCTCAATGCCCAGTCGTTGGGCTGACCACTTGATGGGCATGACGGTGAGGAGCGATTCGCCCACGGGGGGGATTTGTCCGAAACGGTCGATGAGTCGTCGCTTGTAATCCTCCAACTGCTGGGGCGTGGTCAATCCGTCAAGTTCGCGATAAAGGCTCATGCGCTCACCACTGCTGGGCACGTATTCCTCGGGGAAGAAAGCCTGGATGTCGCTCTCCACGTTGGTCTCGGCCACAAACTTCTCGCCACTCAATTTTCCCTCCTCATCCGTGTCCTCTTCGGCAAAGAGGTCGCTAAATTCATTGTCTTTGAGTTCGGCCACCGCTTCGTTGAGAATTTTCTGGTAGGTCTCATACCCCAGGTCGGTAATGAAGCCGCTCTGTTCGGCTCCCAGCATGTTGCCTGCTCCCCGGATGTCGAGGTCCTGCATGGCTATTTGAATGCCACTGCCTAAGTCGCTGAAGTTTTCCACCGCTTGCAGGCGACGGCGGGTGACGTCGTTGAGTGCTGCGAGAGGCGGGGCGATGAGGTAGCAGAAGGCTTTTCGGTTGCCGCGCCCCACACGCCCGCGCATCTGGTGAATGTCGGACAGGCCATAGTTTTGTGCGCTGTTGATGATGATGGTGTTGGCGTTGGGCACGTCGATGCCATTCTCCACAATGGTGGTGGAAAGCATCACGTCGTAATCGTAGTTCATGAAGTCGAGGATAATCTTCTCCAAGTCTTGCGGATTCATCTGTCCGTGACCCACACAGACGCGTGCATCGGGCACATGCTGGTGAATCATGTTCTCCAGATCGCGGAGGTTGCTGATTTTGTTGTTCACAATGAACACCTGGCCGTTGCGGCTCATTTCGAAGTTAATGGCTTCGGCAAAGATTTCGGGCGAGAAGGTGTGAATCTCCGTCTGGATGGGATAGCGGTTGGGTGGGGGAGTCTGTATGATGGAAAGGTCGCGTGCTCCTAAGAGCGAGAACTGGAGGGTGCGCGGAATGGGGGTGGCTGTCATGGTGAGGGTATCGACATTCACCTTCATGCTGCGCAGCTTCTCCTTGGTCGATACGCCAAACTTCTGCTCCTCGTCGATGATGAGCAATCCTAAGTCTTTGAACTGCACCTGCTTTCCTATCAGTTTGTGGGTGCCGATGATGATGTCAACTTTTCCTGCTTTCAAATCGTCCAGCACCTCTTTTGCCTGCTTGGCTGAGCGGGCGCGTGTGAGGTATTCCACTCTGACGGGAAATTCCTTCAGACGGGAGGAGAACGTTTGGTAATGCTGATAGGCCAGCACTGTTGTGGGCACCATCACTGCCACTTGCTTGCCGTCGGTGGCAGCCTTGAATGCAGCTCGTATGGCCACTTCCGTTTTGCCAAACCCAACATCGCCACACACTAAGCGGTCCATCGGACGTGGTTTTTCCATGTCAGCCTTCACGTCCTGAGTGGCTTTCAGTTGGTCGGGCGTGTCCTCGTAGGTGAAACTGGCTTCCAGTTCGTGCTGCATGTATCCGTCCTTGCTGTAAGCAAACCCCTTCTCTTTCAGTCGGGCGGCATAGAGGCGGATGAGGTCGCGGGCAATGTCCTTCACCTTCGTCTTCACGCGCTCCTTCATGCGTTCCCACGCATTGCCGCCAATCCTGTTCAGGGTGGGGGGCTCGCCCTCCTTCCCTTTGTACTTGGAAACTTTGTGCAGGGCATGGATGGAAACATAGACGGTGTCTTCGTTCTTGTAGATGATTTTTATCATCTCCTGCATTACATCGCCTTGGGGCACACGTACCAGGCCTCCAAAGCGTCCCACGCCGTGGTCGATGTGCACTACGTAGTCGCCAATTTCAAATTGCTGCAATTCTTTCAGCGTAAGTGCCACCTTGCCTCGGCGGGCTTTTTCGCTCTTGAGGCTGTATTTGTGGAAGCGGTCGAATAACTGATGGTCGGTGAAGAAGCACATCTTCAACGTGTGGTCGATGTAGCCCTCGTGGATGGCTCGGTTGACTGGCGTGAAGTGGATGACATCTGCCTCGGTTGTTGCTTTCTCCTCAAAGATGCTTTGCAGACGGGCAATCTGCTTTTCGCTGTCGGCGAAGATGCAGATTTTGTAGCCCTCGTTCATTAGCCGATGAAACTCTTGGCTCACCAAGTCGAAGTTTTTGTGAAAGAGTGGCTGGGGAGACGTGTGGAAATGGATAGCCTTTTCGTCATGCGTTTCGCTTTTCTTCATTTCCAGATGGCGGAACTGCACCACTTGCCGCTTGAAGGTCTCTTCGTCGATGATGAAGTGATCGACCAGTGTCTCGTCGTTAGTCTCAGCCTCAAATTGTGCTTGGCTCGAAAACCCTTCTTCATGTATCAAGTTGATTTTGTCGCACACGTATGCGAGACTCTGTGTGACGATGAGTGTGTCTTGGGGAAGGAACTCCAGAAAGGAGATGTAAGCTGTGTTGTCTTTCTTGATGTTAGGCACGATGGTCATTGTCTCCACCTTGCCTTCGGAGAGTTGGCTCTGCACGTCGAATGTTCGGATGCTATCCACTTCGTCGCCGAAGAAATCGATGCGGTAGGGCATGTCGGACGAGAAGGAATAGACATCGACAATGCTGCCACGCACAGCAAACTGTCCGGGTTCATAAACATAATCAACTCTTGTGAAACCCAAATTGAAGATGTCTTCCTCCAATTGGCAAATGTCGAAAAGGTCGCCCACCTTCAGCGTCAGCGTGTTTTCGTCCAGTTCCTTCTTCGACACCACTCGCTCGGCAAGGGCATCGGGGTAGGTGACCACTAACAGTTCGTGGTCGGTGGCCACTCTTGTCAGCACCTCTGTCCTTAATATTTCGTTGGCGGCATCTTTCTGGTTGTACTTGATGGCTCTTCTGTAGGAGGATGGGAAGAAGAGCACTTGGGGTTGTGCTCCTTCAGCATCGGGAGAACTTTCTTCGCCCAGCATTTGAGTGAGGTCGTGGTACATATAGCCTGCCTCGTCTGCATCGTTCATGATGACCAGCTGGTTGGGGAAAGTGCCTCGTCTGCTCTTCATGGTGGCCAGCAACAATGCAGCCGACGAACCCTGAAGTCCGTCCACCTTTATTTGCTTGGCTTTGCTGTTCTTGATGCGTCGGCAAAATTCTTTGACTTCTTCCAAAGAAGCCAAAGATGAAAGAATTTTACTTGTTTCCAAACAAAGGTTGTTTTTTATGCAATGCCCATTGCCATTCTGGGTTCGTACATTCTTGCAAAAAGCTGCAAGAAAAACAAGGTGTCCTCAGATGGGCGCACCAACTTCTGCTTCAATTCAAACAACCTTTGGGAATTTCTGTTCGATGGGGTAGAATTTGTCATAGGCAATCCTGCTTTTATGTTTAACTTTTTCGCTTCTATATGATTAGTAACGAACAGAAAAAACATTTATTATGCATATGACAATTTAATTTTTCTCGTCCTCATCTGTCCATCGTTCTTGCTCGGTTAATTGCTCTTCATCTGTCCATCGTTCTTGTTCGGCCACTTGCTCTTCGTCTGTCCATCTTGCTTGCTCCGTCCATCGGCTTTGTTCATCCAACTCGATTTGTGCCTGAATGCGTCTTCTGCAAAGTTTGTGCATCTTCACGCAGAAGAAAATGAGTAGGGCAAACATCGGAAGTATCAGGTACTCGTTGGTGGCGATGTTCATGACAATGGAATCGTAAAGCCCGTGGGCAAGGATGGGCATGAGGAGGATGCTGACGAGGTTGAGGAAGGAACGATTGACGAAATGGTAGCGTGCATAGTAGTAGCCCATTAAGACGGCATTGATGTAATGGCCTGGTACAGCGAAGATGGCGCGGACAATGCCTATGGATGCCCATTCGTCCATGCTGCCAAAGAGGTACATGATGTTTTCGATGCCAGCAAATCCAAGACCTACACAGACGGCATAGACAATGCCATCGTAGTGTTCGTCGAAATGAGGATTCTTTCTCAACACCCACCACAATGCCCCGAGTTTCAGCCCCTCTTCGGGAATGGCAGCCACACAAAACGCTTCAATGGTGTGGTCGATGAAGGAAACGGGTTCTGTGTCGCCGAAAATCAGATACTCGATAATATATTCAATGAGAATGGCTGGGATGCTGATGAGCACCCCCCACAAGGTTGCTTTCAGCAGTTGTCCGAATGGTTCGGGCTTCTTGTCTTTCAGCCAAATGTAGAACCAAAGTGCCATGCCAGGCAACACAGCTGCCGCGAATATGATGAGATAGGTGACCATAGTGTGAAGTGTGTGGCGATATTAACAATGTGTAGCTTTTTCTGCTACAAAGATACGGGTTCTCTTTTGTTTGTTCAAGGATTTTGACTAAAGTGTGCCCAAATAGTAACCACTTTTGCGAAAAAATGTGTAACTTTGCATCGAAAGAAAGATAAACATGATTGATTCAAGCATTTTGCAGGGAAAGAAGGCAGCATATTTTACGCTGGGGTGTAAACTGAACTTTGCGGAAACGAGTACTGTGGCGCAACAATTGGAGCACTACGGGGTGAGGAAAGTCGCAAAGGGCGAGGTGGCCGATTTGGTGGTAGTGAACACTTGCAGCGTGACGGAAGTGGCCGACCACAAATGTCGGCAGGCCATTCATCGGTTGGTGAAGGCGCATCCTGGCGCATTCGTGGTGGTGACGGGCTGTTATGCACAACTGAAACCACAGGAAATCATCGATACGGAAGGTGTCGATCTGGTGCTGGGAACTGAACAAAAAGGAAATATCGTTCCAGCGATATTGGAAGGGATGACACAAGCTGTTCAGCCACTTCAGTCCTTCCCAACCCATCCATTCTTCCCCGCCTGTTCACGTGGTGACCGCACTCGCTACTTCCTCAAGGTGCAGGATGGTTGCAACTATTTCTGCACTTACTGCACCATTCCTATTGCCCGTGGGCGGAGTCGGAATGGAAGCATTGCCTCGCTGGTGGAACAAGCTGAACAGGTGGTGCGTGAAGGAGGCAAGGAAATTGTCATTACGGGCGTGAATATTGGTGACTTTGGACGTTCCACAGGGGAGACGTTTTTTGAACTGGTACAGGCATTGGACAAGGTGGAAGGTATTGAGCGCTACCGTATTTCCAGCATCGAACCCAACTTGCTCACTGACGAAATTATAGATTTTTGTGCTCAGTCACGAACCTTTATGCCCCATTTCCATATTCCCCTACAGAGTGGTTGTGACGAGGTGCTGAAGCTTATGCACAGAAAGTACGACACAGCACAGTTTAGCCATAAAATTGAGAAAATTCGACAGGCGATGCCCGATGCTTTCATTGGAGTGGATGTGATTGTCGGTACGAGAGGCGAAACGGAGGAATACTTTCAGGCGGCATACGATTTTATGGAGCGTGTAGATGTGTCGCAATATCATGTGTTCTCCTATTCTGAACGTCCAGGCACGAAAGCTCTTGACATTCCCCATGTAGTTACTCCCCAAGAGAAGCATGAGCGCAGTCAGCGTGTTCTGGCACTTTCAGCGCAGAAGACTCGTGAGTTCTACCATCGCTTCGTCAACAATACTCGTCCTGTCCTGCTCGAACATGCTTCGCCTCGCAAGCCTTTCATGAATGGATTTACTGATAACTACATTCGCGTGGAAGTGCCCAATCAGCCCGAACTTGACAACCAAATAGTGCAAGTGAAACTGGGTGGGTTAAACCAAAAGGGGGATGCGGTGATGGGAGTGCGGGTTTAATGCGCTTTATGTAATAATGTGACGTGACATAACAATTTTCAGCAAAAAAACAATAAGAATGAAAAAGAATTTCTTGTTTTTGTCAGCAATGCTGACGTTGATGGGTTGTAACAATCTTAAACCCGTCGATGGCCCAGGAATGGTGTATGAATCAACAGACTCCACCATGCTGTCGGAGGACTCTTTAGCCGCTTCGGAAGAGATAGAGGTGGCTCCCGATGAAATGTTTACGGAAGAATACCTGCAGCGGTGGACAGCAACGGTTTATGAAAAAGTGAACGAGGTTTGGTCGCGCCAAGAAGTGCATCAGGAAGAACTCGACACCGCTTTCTTCTCTCAAAGCTATCTTGACTTGAGAGCAAAGGTGCTGAAGGCAGAAGAGGGCAAAGAATTCGACCACCTGTTCTTTATCGAGTACATGCCATTCTCTCAAGGTCTTCGAGTGCCTATCCGATTGAACACTGTCAAGGCACAGCTCCTGACAGGAAACATCGCCGAGGTGAATTTCGACATTAGCGACCCAGATGGCAATGAGGTGAAAATGTGGTGGAGCCTTACCTTCGAACATGGTCAGTGGCGTATCGATAATTACAACAACGATCCTGATGACCCCAACTCACCGACCGTTGTGTACAGTATGGAAAAATATCTGGAGGAGAATGAGCCGATATGAAGAAGCTGGCGATTGTCATCTTGAATTGGAATGGCTGCGATATGATGCGGCGGTATTTGCCATCGGTGTTGCAAAACAGTGTGGGGGATGTGATTGTGGCAGACAATGCATCGACCGATGGGAGTGTGGAGATGCTGTTCGACGAGTTTCCGCAAGTGCCTGTCATTGTACTGGAACAAAACTTTGGATTTGCTGAAGGCTATAACCGCGCCCTTGCCCAACTGCCTGACTATGAGTATTACCTGCTTCTTAATTCCGATGTGGAAATCAGACAAAAGTCTTGGAACGCTCCCATGATGGAATATATGGATAAATACCCCGAATGCGCGGCTTGCCAGCCCAAATTGCGTGCATTGATGGCTCCTGAAAAGGATGGGGGCAAAAAAAGGAACACCCAGCATGTGGCCTGGTTCGAATACGCAGGTGCGGCTGGTGGCTTTCTCGACAAGTATGGCTATCCTTTCTGTCGTGGGCGTGTCTTCAACACGGTAGAGAAAGATGAGGGGCAGTACGATGACATTGTCCCCTTGCTATGGGGCACAGGAGCAGCCCTGATGGTCCGTGCTTCCGATTGGCGAGAGAGTGGGGGATTGGATGGCCGTTTCTTTGCCCACATGGAGGAGATTGACCTCTGTTGGCGATTGAGGACGATGGGGCGTACCATTGTCTGTATCCCTGAAAGTACGGCTTATCACCTCGGAGGGGCTACGCTCAATCAAGGCAATCCCCGCAAAACCTTCCTTAATTTCCGCAACAACCTCCTGATGCTCTATAAGAACTTGCCTGAGGCTGAACTGAAGTCTGTCATGCGTATGCGTTGTGTTTTCGACTATCTTGCCGCTCTTCAGTTTTTGCTGAAGGGCGATGTGAAGAATTGCGCAGCAGTTTTCAAGGCACGTTGTGAGTTTCTGCGCATCCGTCCAGACTTCGACAAAGAGCGTCGTCGCATTCAGCAACTTCGCAAAAACCAAAGAGTGCCAGAGCGCGTCGCGTTTTCCCTCCTGTGGCAGTACTATGCAAGAGGAAAGAAAACCTTTAAGGAGTTGATGGCTTAAAGCGGAACACCAGATTCATTTCTGGCTGCAAAGATGTGTGGGCTGGTTCATGGCTTGCTTAAGAAGTATGGTGAGTTTCTTAAGTTCCCCTCAAAAAGCGAAAGAGCGCGAATCATCACGACTCACGCTTTTCAGTTCTCAATAAGTATTAATTTTTTTAAGGTAAAAAGATTGTTTTTAGGATATTGCAAAGTTACGCACTTTATCCCTCTCGACAAAGCCTAAAAAGATGTTTCTTAGCATCTGTGTGCGGACACAATCGCTTTTTTTCTATGTTTTTCCCAAAAAATGTCATTTAAATTTTGTTTTTTCCTACAAAAGCGACATTTTTTTGCTTTGGGTGCTTTCTTGCTGTCAAGAAAGCGTGCGAAACTCTTTTTTTCTTGCCGATGCTATTACAAAGGATGATTTCATTGCCATTTTTTATGTTTGAGCCACTTATTATTTAATATGTGTTAAAGTGTTTAGGTTGGTATCGAAATTATTTCTAACTTTGCAGCAATTTTTAGTGAAGAATCAATAGAATAAGTAGAATTAATGAAAATTAAAGGTAAAAAATTGCTGATGAGCTTCGGACTGCTGATGGTCAGTGTCTTTGGGGCTGAAGCTCAGGGTCAGAAATCCATTTCAGAGGCAACTGTGTCTCATGTGGCTGATTCATTGGTGGGAACGATTGACTTGACGCTTGAGAAAGCAATCGAAATTGCATTGGCCGAAAATCCAACCATCCGTGTTGCTGATAAGGACATAGAATTGAAGAAAATTGCTGACACGGAAGCTTGGCAAAGCCTGCTTCCCACTGTGGATGCAACGCTCTCCTTGACTGACAACCTGAAAGTGGCAGAAATGGTGACGGGTATGGGTAAGTTCAAGATGGGTGTCGATGGCACTCTCAATGCTGTAGGGGGTGTGACATTAAACCTTCCCCTGTTTGCCCCTGCCGTGTATCAGAACATGAAACTGACCAAGGAGGATATCCTCTTGGCGCAAGAGAAAGCACGTGGCAGTAGGCTCGACCTGGTGAATCAAGTCACCAAGGCCTACTATGCAGCTTTATTGGCGCAGGACAGTTACAGTGTGATGCAAAAGAGCTACGCGACGTCGGAAGAAAATTTTAATGTGGTGAACAACAAGTACCAAGTGGGTGCCGTGAGCGAGTATGACAAGATTAGTGCTGAAGTGCAGATGCGCTCCATGTACTCGAGTGTGGTGAGTGCGCAGACAGGACTAAACTTGGCAAAACTGCAGCTGAAGGTGCTCATGGGCATCACACCCGAAGTGGACGTAACGATTGCCGACAGCCTTAGCCGTTACGAAAGCTCGTTGGTGCTGCCACAAAAGGAAGTGAGCCTGGACGGTAACTCTTCGCTCCGGCAGATTGACCAGAACATGAAGTTGCTGGAACGCTCACGCAAGTTGCTTAAGACGAACTTTATGCCAACAGTGGCTTTCCAAATTTCAGGGCAGTATCAGAGCTATGCCAACAATAATTGGAATGTCTTCGGCTACACATACAGCAACAGTGCCACCATGTCGTTCGCTATCAGCATCCCCATCTTCCACGCCAGCAACTGGACTAAGCTGAAGAGCAATAAAGTGCAGATAGCACAATTGGAAGACACTCGGTTGGACACTCAGCGCAAACTGAACATGGCTGCTGAAAGCTATCGGCAGAACATGGCCAGCACCTTGGCTCAGGTAACCAGCAATGCTGAGGCTGTGAAGCAGGCTGAGAAGGCCGTGCAGATTGCTGGTAAGCGTTACGATGTGGGACGTGGCACTATCTTAGAACTAAACCAAAGCGAAACGTCGCAAACACTGGCCGAACTCACATATGTGCAGTCTATTTATGAATACTTGACCAATAAGGCTGACCTTGACTATACGTTGGGCAAAGAACCTCAGGCTTGGTGATGTCCCAAACGCGGAGCATGGCAACATTCCAAAACGAAAAAACAATACATATATATGAAATATCTGAAAACATTATCTTTTGCCGCTCTGGCCATTCTGGCAGTGTCGTGTGACAACAAGAGCGAAGAGAAGGCTGGAACGGTCCAGCAGGAAAAGGTGCAGGTGAAAATCGCTAAAGTAACCAGCGAGAGTATCCCGCAAACGGAAACTTACACAGGTACAGTGGAGAGCGATGTGAAGAACAACATTGCTCCTAATACTCCCTACCGTATCGAACGCATCTATGCCGATGTGGGCGATCAGGTGCGAAAGGGACAGGTGCTTGTGCAGTTAGATGCCAGCAACCTGCAGCAATTGAAACTCCAATTAGAAAACCAGAAGATTGAGTTCGGACGCACTTCTCAACTCTATCAGGTGGGTGGGGTGAGCAAAGCGGAGTACGATGTGGCGAAGATGCAGTTGGATGTCTATTCCACCCAATACAAGCAGCTGGTAGAAAACACTCAGTTGGTGGCACCCATCAGTGGTGTGGTAACTGCACGCAACTACGATGATGGCGACATGTATGGAGGCAATCCCATCCTCACCATCGAACAGACCAATCCTGTGAAAGTAATGGTCAACATCTCTGAGAGCTACTACAAGCAAGTGTATAAAGGCATGCCTGTTGATATTTCGTTGGATGCTTATGAAGGGGAGACTTTTTACGGTAAGGTTACCATTGTCTATCCAACCATTGACCAAACAACTCACACATTCCCCGTTGAGGTAACAATCACAAACTCTGAACAGAAGGTGCGTCCAGGCATGTTTGCACGCGCCACAGTCAACTTCGGCAACCAAACTCACGTAGTGGTGCCCGACGAGGCATTGGTGAAGCAGATAGGTGCTGGCGATCGCTATGTCTATGTCTATAAGGACGGAAAGGTCTCCTACAACAAAGTGGAACTGGGCAAGCACATGAACGACAAGTACGAGATTCTAAGCGGTGTGCAGTCTGGCGACGATGTGGTTATTGCAGGACAGAGCCGTCTGGCTAACGGAAAAGAAGTGGAAGTGGTAAAATAAACGATTATGAGTCTATACGAAGGAGCGGTCAAACGACCGATTATGACAAGTCTCTGCTTCCTGGCAGTGATTATATTGGGTCTCTTTTCAGCCATCAAGCTGCCAATAGACCTCTACCCGGACATCGATACGAACACCATCATGATCATGACGTATTATACGGGTGCCAGTGCAGAAGACATAGAGAACAACGTGACTCGTCCGTTGGAGAACGTGCTCAACTCGGTGGAACACCTCAAGCACGTGACGAGCAACAGCCGTGAAAATGTGTCGGTGATTACCTTGGAGTTTGAATATGGACACGACATTGATGTGCTGACCAACAACGTGCGAGACAAACTGGACATGGTCTCCAGTTCCTTGCCTGATGAGGCTCAGACACCTATTCTGTTCAAGTTCTCCACCGACATGATTCCTATCCTGCTGCTTTCCGTACAGGCCGAAGAGTCGCAGCAGGCTCTCTACAAGATTCTCGACGACAATGTGGCCAACCCTTTGGCTCGTATCGACGGAGTGGGTACGGTAAGTATTATTGGTGCACCTCAGCGTGAAATCAACATTTATATGGATCCACAGAAGATGGAGGCTTACAACTTGAGTCCTACACAGGTGGCAAGTGCCATTTCGTCTGAGAACCGCAACATCACCAACGGTACGGTGGATGTGGGTACACAGACCTTCACCGTTCGTGTCGAAGGTGAGTTCGATGACCCCAAGCAGATGCTGAATGTCATTGTTGGCTCCAACAATGGTGTCAACGTCTATCTGCGCGATGTGGCCCGTATAGTAGATAATGTAGAGGAGCGTTCCCAAAAGGCCTTCACCAACGGGGTGCAAGGTGCTATGGTCGTCATCCAGAAACAAAGCGGTGCCAACTCTGTGGAAATCTCCAACAAGGTGATGGACATGATTCCCACCTTGCAGAAGAACCTTCCATCCGATGTGAAGCTTGGCATCATCGTCAACACCTCCGACAACATCATGAACACCATTGGCTCTCTGACTGAGACCATTGTCTTTGCTATGATTTTCGTGGCTTTGGTGGTGTTCATCTTCTTGGGACGTTGGCGCGCCACCACCATCATCGTCATCACCATCCCGATGTCCTTGATTGCTTCTTTCATTTATTTGTATGGAACAGGTGGTTCGTTCAACATGATTTCTCTCTCCTGTCTTTCCATCGCCATCGGTAACGTGGTGGACGATGCTATTGTGGTGCTGGAAAACGTCACCACCCATATTGAGCGTGGTTCGGCACCGAAACAGGCTGCCATCCATGCCACGAACGAGGTGGCCATCTCCGTTATTGCCTCCACCCTCACCATGATTGCCGTGTTCTTCCCCTTGACCATGGTGACAGGTATGTCGGGTGTGCTTTTCAAGCAGTTGGGTTGGATGATGTGCGTCATCATGACCATCTCCACCACCAGTGCCCTCTCGTTTACCCCGATGCTCTGTTCGCGGATGCTTCGTTTGCAGAAGAAGCAGAGCAAAGCGTTCAAAATTTTTTACGGACCCATCGGACGATCGTTGGACAAACTCGACACTTGGTATGAGAATCGCATCAACTGGGCTGTGCGCCACCGCTGGACTATTGTGGTGGGCAGTGTCGGTCTCTTCGTCTTCAGTATTGTCCTGGCAGGCGTGGTGGGCATTAAGAGCGAGTTCTTCCCTGCCAACGATAATGGACGTGTTGGCATCACCCTTCAGTTGCCCATCGGCACTCGTGTGGAGAAGTCAGAGGCTATGGCTAAGAGCTTGGTGCAGAAATGGCAGCAGCGTTATGGAGCCGACATGCAGTCGTGCAACTTCACCGTGGGTCAGGCGGGCGACGACAATACCTTTGCCTCTCTCAACGATAACGGCACTCACATCATTTCGTTCAACATCATGATGGTGCCATCCAATAAGCGTGAACGCACCCTTGCGTCCATTTGCGACGAGATGCGTGCAGACCTTAAAGCCATTCCTGAATTGGCTAAATATCAGGTGAACCTGGGTGGTAACCAAGGAGGTCGAGGCATGGGTGGACAATCTACTGCTACGTTCGAAATTTATGGCTATGACTTGGATGCCACTCGCGAGGTGGCGGAAGAGATGGCTGAAAAGTTCCGTTCGAACTCGATGATTACTCAGGTCAACATCTCCCGTTCCGACTTCCAGCCAGAGCTTGTGGTTGATTTCGACCGTGACAAATTGGCTAAGGAAGGCATTGGGCTCTCTACTGCCGCCTCTGCCGTGCGTGCCCTCATTTATGGTGCTCAGCAAAGCTACTACCGTGAGGATGGTGAGGAGTACGACATTAAGGTGCGCTACGAACCAGGAGCGCGCGTTTCGATTGAGGACATCGAAAACATGGTTATTCCGAATGCCAAAGGACAGAACATCCGCATCCGTGACATTGCCTCAGTGAGTGAGAGTGCCATTCCACCAACCATCGAGCGCAAGGATCGTCAGCGTATTGTCACCGTCAATGCTGTCTTGGCCGATGGCTACGCGCTTTCCGATGGTGTGGAACTTGGCGAAAGCATTGCCGATGAAATCGATATTCCCAACGGCATCACTGTTCAGGTGGCTGGTTCCTATGAAGATCAGCAAGACTCTAACCGCGATCTTGGTACGCTCGGTGTGCTCATCATCATCTTGGTGTTCATCGTCATTGCCGCCCAGTTCGAGTCGCTCACTTACCCCTTCATCATTATCCTCTCAGTACCTTTTGCCTTCTCTGGTATCATCCTTGCACTGGTGCTGACGGGCACCAACCTCAACATCATGTCCATGCTTGGAGGCATCATGCTGATTGGTATTGTGGTGAAGAATGGTATTGTGCTCATCGACTACACCCAGCTGCTGCGTGAGCGTGGTATCGGGCTCATCCGAGCCGCTGTCATGGCTGCTCGCTCGCGTCTGCGTCCTATCCTCATGACTTCTCTCACCACCATCCTCGGTATGTTGCCTATGGCAGTCAGTCAGGGTGTCGGAGCTGAAATGTGGCGACCACTGGGTGTGTCTGTGATTGGCGGTCTTACCGTTTCCACCATCCTCACCCTCATTTACGTGCCTTCTATGTTCTGCATTTTTGGCTCTGTGGGTGTGAAACGTCAGCGTCGAAAGCTCAAGGAGAAACGTGAACTCGATGCCTACTGGCGTGAGCACAAAGCTGAGGAAATGCTCACCAACACTCGCACCAGCGTGATGGAGAAAAATGCTCAACGAGCCATTAATAACTATAGAAATGAATAATTCTTCACACACATAGGCAACTAAAATTTCTCACTTTTCACTTATCACTTTAAATGAAATCAGTTTTTATATCATACGACCAGGCACATCACGAAAGCGTGATTGAAGCCCTCAACGACAGCAATGTACGGGGATACACGTTTTTTGAACAAACGGGTGGACGTGGCACCAAAGGTGGTGACCCCCATCTGGGTAGCCATGCATGGCCATCAATGAACAGCTCTATACTCACCATTCTGTCTGACGAACAAGTGCAACCTCTGCTCACTCGTCTCAAGAAACTCGATGATGACAACCCCATGCTGGGCCTTCGGGCTTTTGTGTGGAACATTGAACAATCCATCTAACACTTTCAGGCAGGTTCTTGCAAAATGTAGAACCTGCCTGATTTCTTCGCTCACGTCAACATCTGTGACTCACTTACTTTTAGTATGTTCAGTCCATAGTACTCTGTGCCAACAGCCGTCAAGTCGGTAAACCGCAGCACCGCAAGTAGCGGGCATACCTATACTATCGGAGGCACGTCTGCCGTAGAACAGAACCCGGGCATCGCCATAAGTAATCGCCGGAAGATGCTCAGAAAATAGCGGAATGCGATTCATCGGATTTAAGGGGAACATAAAAAATGGAAGTTACTTCTCATGTGTCAAAGTAACTTCCATTTCTTTTTTTCTTCAGTAGGGTAGGGACGATCGGGTTCGAACCGATGACCTCTGCAATGTGACTGCAGCGCTCTAAACCAGCTGGGCTACGCCCCTGTTTCGTGTTTTGCGATGCAAAGTTACGTATTTCTTCTGAAACCGCCATCGTTTTTCTCATTTTTTTTGATGTCCACATGATTTTTTTGCCATTTCTTCCCAAACGCCATTCACTCTTCCTCTGCATACAACCCCAGAAGTCCTTTTCTCGCTCAAAACGACCATTTTTGAAACACTTAAGTGTTTCGGCAAAAATACTTAAGCGTTGCCAACATAACACTTAAGTGTTT
>CADAPC010000035.1 GCA_902789725.1 uncultured Bacteroidales bacterium | reverse complement strand
GAGCAATTGTACCAGTCGCTCATCTATGCCGCGCTGATGGGTTTCGGTGCCGATGTGCAGGCCGAGGACCAGACAGCCGACGGGCGCATGGACATCGCCCTGAAGCTGCCCGATGCCATCTACATCATCGAGCTGAAATACGGCAAGAGCGCCGAAGAAGCCACCGACCAGATTATTGCCAAGAATTATGCCGTCCGCTTTGCCTCCGACGTGCGCCCCGTCTGGGCGGTGGGCATGAACATCAGTCAGGACCGCCGCACCATCGACAGCTACCGCATCGTGCAGGTGAAGTGAACGGTGGGGAGGAACGCATCTGCACGTATAAAAATGGGTTTCAGACGGTTGTCTTGACTTTGTTATAGGTGTGCACCCCACCATGATGAGCTTCCCCCGCGTGGTTGGGAGAACGAGATGCTGTGGCAATGAAGCAAGTATAACATCGAGGCGGGCGAGGATGGAAATGTGGCATCCTCGCCTGTTTTCGATAATAAAAGCAGAATAAGACATGATTACGAAAAAAAGTTCGGGTTTTGTGTAGCATTTTCCTTCTTTTGGTGTATTATAGAGTAGAAGGTCACGAAAACAACAGATGAACAAGCATTATTTCATATCCTTGGTACCAGACCTACGGCGCGCAGCCGTTGGTACTGCGCTTGCCATTCTCGATGACTGTGAGGAGGCAGAAGACGTGGCACAGGAAACAATGCTTAGGATGTGGGAGAATGTCGAAAGGCTGGACGATGACATAGGGCGAGCGAAAGCTTTTGCCACAGTGACGGCACGAAACATAGCACAAAACCACCTCAGACAGAAGCGACGATGGCCTATCCTGAGGTTGCTCAGTCAGCATGACCGTGAGACAACCGACACACCGCTGCGCTGTATGGAGGCTTCGGATGCCGACTCTACTTTCAACAAAGCCTTGCAGCAACTGCCCACAGTCTGGCGAAAAGTGCTACAGATGCGCAATGTTGAGGACATGAGCTTTGCCGAGATTGCCGCGGTGCTCGGCACATCGGAATCGTCTGTGCGCGGACTGCTTTCGAAAGCACGAAAAAGAATGGTAGAACTAATCAATCAGCAGATAAGATGACAGACAGACATGACATACAACGAATGCTCAATCGGTTCATGGCCGGTGCAACGACAGAGGCGGAAGAGCAGCTATTGACTGACTACTTCTGTGAGGCATCAGATTGGCCTCCAAAGTGGGAAGCATACGCCGTAATGTTCCGAGGATTCCGTCATCAGGCCGTTCCTTCGAATCATCAGGCTAAAACAGTGCCCATGAAGCGTTGGCTTTCCGTTGCCGCCTCAGTGTTGGTGATTTTCGGTCTCAGTTGGTATTATCTCAATTCATTGGAGCCGAAGGCAGACATCCCAGCCAAGGTAGCGAAACCTATGGCAATAGTTACGCCAAAGGTTGAGCAAACCCATGTGGAACTGCCCGAGAAGAATACGGAGGTTGGGCAGAAATCGAAGCCTCAGAAACCCAAAAGAAAGAGGATTGCAAAAAAAGTTGAGCGACTTGTTGCCGTAGCCGAAGAGCCATCTGAGCCGTCCCTACTCGACATCGACATGGAGGCGGTGCAGCAGCGTGGAGAAGACCTACGCCTTGCGATGGCAATCATGAATCAGGAATTATTAGAAACAGAATAAGGTTATGAGACAACTACTGAGTATTATCCTGCTTGTCAGTTGCGCAATAGGCGTTGCGGCACAAGAAGCACAATTGGATGACCTGATGGAGCACTTGGCGGCCCGAGGGGTCAGGACATCGGTGTCGCGTGTCAACGACAAGTTTCATCTGTCGCGCCGATATAACGTGACATTCGACAACGACCTGTCCTTGGCAGACAGCATCTGCAGAGTGCTTGATGGCATGGCCCGTCATGCCGTGGAGTCCTACCGCTATGAGAGCCACCGTAACGGCAACGACACCATCACCTACAGCATCGCCATGCGTGGCTACGGCACAAAGGATGACTATGTGTTGGACATGGCCCGTGTAGAAAACCCCTCGAGCAGTTGGACCAACGACTACAGCGACTTCCGCAAAACCCATAGCTATCTCTATCCCAACCCCTATATGCAGCAGGAAAAACGCTTCTTTGAACTGCTTGGAGGTAATAACCGCAAGATGTACTTCGGTGCCCGTGAAGCCGTGATGTTCGACTATGTCCAAGGGCGTGGTAACATCATCGCTATGTCAACGCAGGTGAACGAGACACAGGGCATGTACTACCACTTCGATATCTCGCCGTTAGACAGTCTGCTCAATGGCATTGTTGACAGCCGTCCAGTCCACTATTCCCACGCCTCTGGTGCCCCTATCCTCATGAGTGATACCTACTATTTCACCGATTACTTGTTGCCAAAGACGAAGGGCAAGAGCGATTCGCGCGGACATCTTTACATCGTCAATAATGGTGCCGACTTCTACCAACGATTGCTCAATGCTGCCAAACACCACTTGGATATGAACCCCACGCAATGTTGTGTGCTGGAGTACACCAACCGCCACTTCAAACTGAGCGGCATTAAGAACACCACCAAGTATAGAGTCAACGACATCGCAGAGTCGGCCTTTCTCATGGCCGACCTCGACAAAGATGGCAAACTCTATCTCCTGCGCCTCGATGTTGACGGAGAATACTGGATTCCAAAGAACTGGAAAGAGAAAGAAACAACAAATGCGAATTAATAAAGACAACAAAATGAAAAGACTATCAACCCTCATCGCTTGCTTAGTGATAACTACGGCAAGCACCCTCGCTCAAAGCGAAAACCCACGTGGACTCTACAAATTACAGCGTCTTGGCTACGAGAACGGACAACCAGACCACGTGCCCGAAATGACGCAATACAAGTACAGCACCGACTATGTGCCCATGACCCTGATGGTGATGAAGAACACACCGACGGACTATGTCTATGTCATGCGAATGGACGAGCCACACCCCTACAACTTCACCGGCAACATGGCTGTGGGGCAGGATGGTCGTGGTACCCGCATCTACGACTCTGACAGCCTGCACTTCACGCTGAAGTGGTACAATACCGTGCGGCCCAACGAGGGCAAGGTGTTCCCAATGAACGAGTTTATCATCGAGTACTACGACCGCCAGAACATGGAACCGCAGATGAAACGATCCATCGAAATGCTCGAAATGAAGCATCAGCAACCCACACACCACTTTGCCGGTTGCTGGCGAATGATGGGCAACTACACTACAATAGACGGCGAGCGAATTCTGATGAAGCCCAATGCCGACCTCTTCAAGGTCTATGGCGAGAAGGACGTCACCTTCCTTTTCTGTCAGGGCGACCGTCTCAACGGTGCCACCGTCTACTACAAGCCACTCGTTGTTAAGGGCGAAGTTAGCATCAAGGAGGGTGACAACAATGAGTGTGCCATCACATGGCGGAACGAGGACTCATTCGTCCTAAAGTTCGACCGCGGTGAAGGCACCATTGTCGAGGAACTCTGGAAACGCTCTGGTCTGCCCAAGGTTTTCCAAAAGCTTTTTGGCACTGATGAGCCTATTGCCAATTGGCAAGCCCCGGCTGCTTTCTGAAATCTCCTCCCCTCTTGCCTACTTCTGCTTGAAGTGAACTATCCAGGGGCCCTTGGCTGCGTTGAAGAAGTGGCAGTTTATCAGCTTGAAGGGACGTTCCTTCACAGCTTTGTATATCTTCTCAATCTGTGCGTCGGAAAGCTTCTGGGGATCCATGCAGGTGTTCCAGCCATCTTCGCCCGATTCGTATTTGAGGGCTGTGGGGTAATAGAGTTCCAGTCCCCACTCCATGTCGTCGATTCTGATGTCGGTGGCCTGAGCGTCTTCGGTGCAGCCGATTTTGCCGGCATCGGGAAAGACCACAAAACCATTGTCAAACGCTCCTACTTCCAGAAACTCGCCAGTCAGTTCGTCCAGGTAGCTGTAAAGGACGAGCCCCTTGTATGCGCCAGCCTTCACTACCTTGGCTGTACCCCACTCCACTTCGTCGTAGTAATCGACGGGGAAGGGGTCGGTGTTGAGGTCGCTCACGGCCGACTTGAGGACGTACCCCTCCTCCAAATTGCAAGTTTCGCTGAGGATGCTCACTTTGTAGAAGTCACCTTTTTCACCCAACACGGCATAGACGTTTCCTGGCCATGCAGTGGAGGAGACTGAGTCGTAGCCTTCAATCCCTGGCTGATCCGACCAACGACACTGCATGTCGAGCATGTCGGACTCAGCTTCTTCCGTCCATTCCACCAATGTGGGGCTGGAAGTGGAAGCATCCTTGTAGATGGGGGTGCTCTCGTCAACACTCACTGCAACGAACTTCTCGAACGTGGGCAGAGTGACGCCGAACAGGTTGGATTCCGTCGCTTCTTGCTCTGCTTTTTCTTGGTTAGATTGATTTTTGCAGCTAAAGAGCAGCAGGGAGACAATCAGGGCACCCGACAGAAAATGGAGTTGTTTCATTGTGCTCATAAACAATAAGTATTTACAGATTGGACAATCTCTTTCATCTTTATCTTTTAAGGAATGTTCTAAAAATTAACTTTCCATCTTTTCAGAACTTAAACCCTACCTTAGCCATCCAGCTTCTCCCCAGTGCTGGCACTGCCTCTTGCAGCTGCCCTCCTATCTTATACTGTGTGTCGAAAAGGTTGTAGGCATCGATTGACACCTCTAATCCGAAGGGAGCTTGCCACTCGATGCCAGCCCCGAAGATGGCGTAAGCTGGCTGACGGTCGGTGAGGAGCAGGGTGTCGGACATCATTTTCTTGAGGATGTCGCTATTGAGGCACTGAACTGCGGTCTGGAAGTGCATGTTGGCACGTGCCCACAAATTGCCAAACCGCTTCCGCTCGTAGCATTTTTGGGATGCAGTGAGGTTGAGCATGAATTTGGGCACATTGCTGACGGTGTGGGCGGTGGAAGAAAAGTTTTTCACCTTGAAGGGGTACTGAAAGGTGAAATTGAGGTTGGCAAGGGTGTTGGCAGTGGTGTATTGAAGCGTGTTCTCCATGCCGCCCATGTCGATATTTCCTGCATTGGTGAAGGTGTTGGCATCGTAGGTTTCAGCATCCGACCCGCTGTTGAAATACACAAGGCCCTTCACTTGGTTGTAGAACAGGTTAAGGTCGTACTTGAGGTGAAGCGGTTGCCACTTGCAGTTCAGCCCCAGCTGGTAAGAGTCCATTTTCTCCGGGTTGAGTTCGCTTCCTCCGGAGAAGATGGTAATTTGCGAAGCGCGGTAGAAGAACGGGGCATCGACGAAGGAGTGTGCGTAGGTGCCCTTGAGACTGATGACAGAATTAGGCAGCCAGACGAGCGACACACGGGGTGAGAGCGTGTTGAGGTGTCGGTCGTCGTGACGAAGTTTGTGGTCGTAGCGTACACCCCCATTCAGAATGAGTTGAGGGTTGAAGTTATGCTTCACCTGTACGAATGCCGACATGGTATGTTCCGTGCCTGTGTAGAAAATTCGGTTGCTGGAATAGTTGATGCGGTCGAACTCCGACCCCAGTTTGAAGATGGCATCCGTCAGTGTGAAACACTCGTATTGCACACCGGCTATAGCAGAACCATACATGCCTCCGGGCATTTTGTAATGGCCAGTTCCGCTGGCAGACCCCCCAAAACTGTAGGTTTGCCAATTGATGCTCTGCCACACACCGGAAGTGTGGGGTTCCATCAGCGCTGCGGCTCCCAATTGCTGCAGAAGAAGGGCCGAGATTAACATGTTGACGGTGTCGCCCAGCACATTGTAGAGCTGGAGGTCTTCTTTGTTGGCAAAGCCCGACAAAGAAAGGGTGAAATCGTCCCATTGGTGGTCATAGTCGAGATTGACACTGACACTTGAGCGTGACATGCCAGGCTTTTCAGCATTTTGCGCGGTGTAGCGGTCGTAGGAAAAGTTATTGCCTATCTCTACAAGATTATAGAAGGGGACAGTCTTTCCGTGCTGTCCCGACACCTCCACATTGAAGTTTCCCCACCGCATCTTTGCGCCCAAATCGTAGGAAGGCTTCGAGTTGTAACCTCCGATGTAGTGGGTAGTGTTGCCCAAAGAAACCTTTTCTCCCTTCGCCGTATAGACCGATGCCCATGCAAAGATGTCGCTCCGCAGGTTACCCTGTCCGAAAAGGTAGGAGCCACTGTAAGTGTTGTGACTTCCAAACCGCGCCACAGCATTGTGCCCCCCCATCTCCGCTCCTGTCTTCGTGATGATGTTCACCACAGCCGTGAGCGCAACGTTTCCATAGAGTGATGAGGCAGGACCACGCAGCACTTCTATCTGCTTCACCTTGTCCAAACTGACACGGTAATCAAAAGCCTGGGCATTGGTGCTCTGGCTATTCAGCCGATGACCATCCAGCATGACCAGCACCGTTTCCTGGCTGAGTCCATAGACACCCCTCATCGCCATGTTATCTTCCACACCACTGATGCTTGACCATCCTGGCACATAGAGGAGCAGCACCTCGGCCAGTGAGCGTGCTCCCGATGCTTTAATCATCTCGTTCGTAATAAGCGTCACGGGCACAGGCACTTCCTCCGCTGTTTCCACCATTTTTGAGGCTGTTGTGATGGTTTTCTCTCCCTTCTTCAGCCGCTCTATCATGTCGATGAGGCGCGGAGATTCTCCGTATGCAGTATAAAATGGGTCTATAGCCAGGAGTTTCCCCGCATAGACCTCGGCTTTCTCTGGTTTGTCGCGATAGAGCCAGCTGAGTGCTAACACTCTGTAGGCATCAATGCGCTGTTCGTTGTTCAGCAAGCGCACCTTGTCATCGGTCAGCAAAGAGTCAACGGTGTCAAACCGTCCCATTTCGTATGCTTCGACAACTTGTCTGTAAACAGATTCTGCGTCTTGGGCTTTGGCTGCGACCGAAATGGCAGCAAGCAGAATCAAGGTAAGAAACTTCGTCATTAGTTGAGGGTTGAGAGTTTAGAGTTGAGAGTTTAGGGTTTAGAGTTAAAGTTTGGGTTAAAGTTTGACTCCGTTGAGCTAAAGGTTCATATACAATTTCCTGAACCATTCCACAATGGGCTGTATGGATTCGGGGAATTTGAGCATGGTGAAGTGGTGGCACGGTACGGTGAAGAGTGTACAGTCGGGATAGTCCTCTTTCCACCAGCGTGGAGTGCGCTCGAAATAGACATGATACCAGTGCATCTGCTCGTCGGAGATGGTGGCTTGCTCTTCGGGCATCACGGTCTGCTGTTCGGCGAAGGTGTCGCTCAGGATGGAAACCACGGGGCCTCCGTAGATGAAGTGGGGCATGGTGGACATGAGGCTCAGGTCGAGCCGCCGCCGGCGGTCGTTCTGCTCGTCGGTGAAGAACGGCCAGTTGAGGGGAATGAAATGGGTGGGGTCGGTGTCGCGGCGCACTTCGCCGTCCACAATCACGACGTAAGGCTTGTCCTGCACATTGGCATACCGCTTGTGGGCAAGGTAGAGGGCCTGTTCGCCGCCCAGGCAGAAGCCCATGTAGGCGACAACACGGCGTGTGGAGGTGACCTCGCAGGTCAGTTCTTCATAGATGGTGGTGAGGCTCTCTATGTTGGGGTTCTCGGCATTCCTGAGAATAATGTGGTAGGTCTCCACCACGAAGATGTCGTAGAGGTCTTTGAGTTGCTCAGCCCATTGTTTGTAGAGGAAGGAGAAGCTGGTGTATCCGCTGATGACGATGATGACGGGTTTGTCGGAGTGTGCCTTGGGCTCTTCATACCAGTAAGCAAGGGGATGGGCGTAGTTGCCTGCAATCTTGCGGATGGTGCGCAGACGGTAAATCTCCTCTACTGTGGTGTAGAAGCCCATGGCAAGAAGATCGACGGGGATTCGCATGGCTTGCATGGAGGTGATTCCCAATTCGTCCACCAAATCGGCATCGATGTTCACTTCATCAACTCCCAAAATGGCCGAAACCTCATTCACGAGCATCTGCTCATCGTCCGTGAGGGGGTCTTGATTCTTCTGGAGTGTGAGCCTTGCCTTGTTGACCAGCCTCGTCTTGTCTATCTTGCCATTGATGTTGAGGGGGAATGACTCGACATGATTCCAGAAAGTGGGGATGGAGTAAGGGGGGAGAAGGCTTTCGAGATAGGTCTTAACATCCGTGAGCGAGGCATTTGCGTCTTTGGTCATCACGTATGCCACCATGTACTTCTCGCCCTGCGTTTCCTCTATTTGCACGAAAGCCCGGCTGACCCGTGGATGGCTTTCCATGAGGACACACACCTCGTTGAGTTCTATCCGGTAGCCACGTAGTTTCACCTGCGAGTCCATCCGTCCCCAATAGTCGAAACTGCCGTCCTGGTTGCGCAGGACAACGTCTCCTGTATGATAAAGAATGGGGGCGACAGGGGCAGTCTCGGGGAAAGGGTTGCTAATAAAGGCTTTCTGGTTCAGTTCAGGACGGTTCCAATAGCCATTCGCCAGTTGGTTCCCGCCCAGAAGGAGTTCTCCCTTTTCGCCGAATGCCACTTCTTGCAGGTTGGAATCTACAACGTGCCCCACCACGCCTGGAACGGGACATCCGATGCAACGCCAATCGTCTGCATGCGTGATGACGTGGGTGGTAGCATAGAAACTTTCGGTAGGTCCATAACCGTTCACGAAACGGAAAGGGTATTGACCGACAATGCGGCGGGTGAGGCTGTGGGGAATGGCTTCACCGCCAGCGGAGAGTGTGTCCAACGAAGGGAAGTGGAAATCGGGGAAGAGTGCCAAGAGAGAGGGGGGGAGAAAGGCGAATGTCACCCCTTCTGAAAGGAGCAGATGATGCAGTTTCCCCACATTGTGCTTGTCTTCCTCTTGTGCGATGACCATTGTGGCCCCCGCAAACAGGGAGACGAAGATTTCCATGACGGAGACATCGAAATTGATGGAGGCGAAGTGGAGCACCACCGAGTGTTCTGTCACGTTGAAATCGTCGGGCTGGGTGGCACGGAGCATATAGTTGTAGATGGTTCGGGGAGTCTGCGACACCCCTTTGGGCTTGCCTGTCGTGCCAGAGGTGTAGATGAGATAGGCTTCCGGCAGGTCGGATGAGGTGTAGTAGGGCAGGCTGTCTGAGCGTTCTGCCTTCAGGAGCGATGGTAGATTCTCCTCTGTGACGCAGAAATCGAGTTGGCTGTCCTCTACAATGATGCGCTTCCGCTCAATAGGGGTGTTGACATCCATGGGCACGTATGAGGCTCCAATCTTCAGGGCAGCCAGGATGCACGGGACGTAATGGGTGTTTCGGGGCAGCTGAATGCCAATGCGCAGGGGGCGGCCTTGTAGATGATTCTGTATGTGAGCCACCAGTCCGGAGGCAATGTGATGGGTCATCTGCTCCAGTTCCTGATAGGTGGTGGACACGCCTTGTATTCTGTAGGCAGGCTTATCGGCGAGCCGTTGTATGTTAGTCTCGATTGTGTCGAGCAGCAGTTTCTTGTAGTCTTTCTTTTCTGTCATGAAATGAAAAGAGTTGAGGGTTGAAATTAGAATTGATAGGAGACATGCCCTAAGAGCCATGTTCCGGGTTGACGCAGGGGGGCAACAATGGCGCCGCCTTGTTCGTATTTGGTGTTCAACAGGTTGTACACGTCCACGCCCAAGTTGAAGTGATGGATGGTGGATGACACACCTGCATTGAGGATGCATCGGCTGGGTATCTCAAAATTGAGGGGCTCCATCTCGGGGACTGCATATTGTGTGTACTGCTTGGAGAGGATGTTTGCCTTGGCATGCACTTCCAAAGCACTGAAAATCTGATACCCCATAATCAGGTTGGATTGTAGGTTGGGGACATTGAAAATGGAGTGATTATATACATTGAACTTGCTGGATTCCAGCACGCGCTGCCAGGTGAGATTGGCTTCGGCGTGCAGCCGCTTCCATTTGTAGTGGGTGGTCAGTTCAAAACCTGCGCTCGTCAGGCTGCCGGCATTGGTGTTACCGAGTTCTTCGGCTATGATGAAGTTGGTGGCCTTGTTCACAAAAATGTTGGCATCGATGTCCAGATGGGGCACCAGCTTGCTGCTGAAGAACGAACACTGGAACGATTTCAGGTATTCTGGCAAGAGACTCTCATCGCCAAAATTGATGTCGAGGGTGTTATTCCTGTAGAAGTAGGGAGCATCGACGAAAGACTTGGCATAACTCAACTTGACACTCCACTTGGGGTGTGAGAAGATGAAAGCGAGACGTGGGGAAAATTCGTGGATGTTCTTGCCACTGCGACGGTGCTTGTAGTCATAGCGCACACCCACATTGAAAGCCAGCCAGTTGTTCCACTTGTGCTTGACCTGAAGGTAGGCGTCGGCACTTTCTTCGCGTCCGGTGTTGAGCACCTTGCCATCATTGTGTGTCTTGAGGATGAGGTCGTAGTCAACACCTTCTATGTAGTAGGCATCGTAGAGGTTGAAATGGTTGCCATGGGCGCCCAGGAGGATGATGCCCGAGTTCTTCTCCCCCAGCTTGTACTCATACCCCCCCTGGGCATGGACGCCCAAGGTGTGTTCGCTCCAGTCCACGCACTGAAAGACGGCATGGTAGAGCTTCAGCGCCACATCGTCAGCCCCATTCAGGGTAATGTCATTCAGCCCCACCTCGGGAATGGTGTCGCCATCCACCTGATAGCGTTGCTGATGCTGGCTGTCGAAGAAGACTGCGGCATGCCATGTCCAAGGCCCGCTCTTTCGGGAATAGCCCATCTCGGCATGCTGGGAGTTGATGGCATACCCCGGTGCATTGCCGTTGTATTTTCTGTAACGCTGATATGAATAGGGGGTGAAGAAGTAGCTCAGGGCGAGTGGTGCAACGGTTTTGCTGAAGCGTCGGTTGTAGAGCACATAGAAGTCTTTCCATTGCAGGTTGAAGCCCATGTCGTAAGAAGGGTTTCTGTTGTAACCATCGAGTATCAGGTCACCTTCCACTGGCAGTGTGGCGTAAGGCTGGTCCTCATAATTAGCGCCGAGATGTATTTTCTGTCCCGTGGAATGATACACGCTCACCCATCCGATGAAGTCGAGGTTCAGGTATCGCTTGCCAAACAGGAGGTCGCCTCTCATCTGCCCATAGTTACCGCCCTGTGCCTTTACCATGAAGCCATCCACGTCAGAACCCTCCTTCGTGATGATGTTCACCACACCCGTCAGGGCGACACCGCCATACAGCGAGGAGGCTGGACCACGCAGCACCTCTATCTGCTTCACCTTCTCAAGACTGATGGAGAAGTCAGGACTGGCGGTATTGGTTGAATAGCTGTTGAGCCGATGGCCGTTCAACATGACCAGTATCTTCTCCTGCCCTGAAGAGTAAATGCCACGCATGGCCACATTCATCTCTTCGTTGCAGGCAATATCCGTCATGCCGGGCACGTAGGCCACCAGCACGTCCTTCAGGGTTCTTGCACCAATGCGTTGCATCATCTCTTCGGTAATCAGCGTCACGGGCACAGGGGCTTCCTCGATGCTTTCTGCCTGTTGAGATGCCGTGATGATAGTGGCCGTCTTGCCCACTTTCAGTTTCTCCACCATGTCGGCAAACCGAGGCGCGTCGTTGTAGGGTTTGTAGTAGGGGTCGATGGTGAGCAGCTTGCCAACGTATTCTTCTGCCCTTTCTGGCTTGTCCATGTTCAGATTGCTCAGTGCCAACAGTCGAAAGGCGTTGATTTGCCTTTCTCCTTTCAGCGTGCCAGCTACGTTTCGGAGCAGGGAGTCGGTTTGTTCGAAATGTCCGAACTCATACGCTTCGATGGCTTGGTCATAGATGTCCACGTCTTCTTGTGCGTATGCTGCACACGATGCCCCACTCAAGAGCAGGAGGAATAAGATGTATCTGGTGATGCTCATTTCGCGATTTTCGCAGGGATGATAAATGAGAATGTGGTGCCCACTCCAGCCTCTGAACTCAGCAGCAGCTGTCCGCCATGATTGTGGGTGATGATTTCGCGGGTGATGCCCATGCCCAGTCCTGTACCTTGTCCGGCTGGCTTGGTGGTGAAGAAATTGTCAAAAATCTTCTCCTGCAGCTCTTTCGACATACCCATTCCGTTGTCTTTCAAGTCTATGCGGAGAATGTTCTGTCCCTCCTCCTGCTGCAGGGCCACTTTCACGGCAATGGTGGGCACATAATCAGCCCCCTCCTTCCCTGCACGTTCCTTCACTGTGTAGCAGGCATTGTTCATCACGTTCAGCACGGCGCGGCTGAGGTCTTGCGGAATGACCATCAGCTTGGGCATCCCTTCCTGAATGTCCTCCTGAATGGCAATGTTGAAGCTCTTGTCGTTGGCCCGCATGGCATGGTAACTCAGCCACACATACTCATGCACCAACTGCCCCACATCCGTAGGCAGGAACTCGCCCGCCTTGCCGCGACTATGCAGCAAGATGCCTCGGATGATGCTGATGGCACGTTCGCCATGCTCCTGAATCTTCGCCAAGTTTTCCTTCAGGTCGTCCGCGATGTCTTGCATGTCGGCGGCATCGTCCTCATCGAGCTTGTCGGCACAGTCCTCCACAATCTCCTCCAGGTCGTTGAGCAGTTTCACCGACATTTTGCTGAAGTTGATGACGAAATTGAGCGGATTCTGTATTTCGTGCGCAATACCGGCACTGAGCAATCCCAAGGATGCCATTTTCTCCTGCTTGTGCAATTGGCGCTCCAGATGCTCCACCTGCTGTTTCAGATTTGCTATGTCTTGTTCCATAATCGTTGGATGTTTGGTATTTTGTTTCAATCCTGCAAAGTCTGCCATCATGGCAATTCAATCACAAATTCAGTAAATTCATCCTTCACCGACCGCACGGTGATGTTGCCGCCCCAGTCGTGGACAGCCTGCTGACTCAGATAGAGCCCCACTCCCGGAGCCTCTGCCGTGGGCTTGGTGGTGAAGAAGGGGTCAAACACCTTGTCCTGAATGCTTTCTTCTATGCCGATGCCATTATCATACACGGTAATGACAGGAGCCTGCTCCCCATCGGGGGGGGTGACGGTGACCCTCAGCAGGGGGTGATAGGCCGTGTTCTTTTCTGCCTTTTTCCGAATGGCATAGATGCTGTTGACCAGCATAGACATGATGACTTTGTTGAAGAGTTCCGACACGATGTCAGCCACAATGGGCAGTTGTGGCTTCTGCCACTGCACGTCAATGCCCAGTTCCTGAATGTCTTTGGCATAATAGTTTTTCATCATCTCCACACTCTGTTGGCACAACAACGCCACATCGGTGGGTTCCACCTTCTGCGAACGCTCCTTCAGCATCTCCTCCATCGCCTTCAGAATGCGGGTGGTGGAGAGCCCGTGCTGCTCAATCTTCTCCAGATTGGTCTGCATCATGTCCATCACATCCATCGAGTCCTCATAGATGTCGGGGGTCATCTGCTCCTGGTCGTCCTCCAAATTGGCCTTCATGTCCTTTGACAGCCCCAGGGTCAGATGGGAGAAATTGTTGATGTAGTTCAGTGGGTTGAGGATGCGGTCAATCAGTCCCTTGGTCAGTTTACCAATAGCAGCCTCCCGCTCCTGCCTCAACAGCTGGTTCTGTGCCGAGCGCAACTCGCCCAAGGCATCCTCCAGCTTGTGCGACTTCTCCTCAATCTCGTCCTTCTGAGCCTCAATCTCGTCCTTCTGCTTCACCACCTCACGGGTGCGTTCATCCACAATGGCCTCCAGCCGTTGCTGCTCTGCTTCCAAACGGCGCATGCGGTAACGGAACAACTGGTAAATCAGCAACACGATGATGGCGACGTAGAGCAGCACGGCATACCAGCTGAAATAGAATGGCAGGGGCACCTCGAACTTGAACGTCTCCGACTCGCTCTCCTGCCCAAAAGCATCTTTGGAGCGAACCTTCAACTGATAGTTCCCATAACTGAGGTTGGCAAACAGGAGCGACTGCTGCTCGCTCCACTTCGACCACGCATCGCCATCGTGCAGACGATAGCTGTAAAGGGTGGTGCCAATAGGATCCTTCTTGTCGTTTGAAAAAGAGAACGACAAGTCGCGCCCGTTGATGGAAAAGGTGCGGATGAACACCTTCGGTTCAAACGTTTTGGTGGTGAGACACCCCTCAATGTCGAACCGAACCAGTCCTTCGTTGTTACCAATCCAGGCAATGCCGTCATCAATCAGCATGGCCTGCACATTGAAGTTGGAGAACACTTGCACCCATCGCTTCAGATTGTCGGGCATGCCCTCGCTGCTCACGCCGATGCCATTGTCATTGCTCTTCCAAATGTTTCCCTTGTCATCTTCATATTCAAACAACCTCGAAATGGGGCCTTCGCGCATGGACTCAAAATGATTCGCCCCCGATGCCAGATAGTAGTACTCGCCCGTCAGCGTCATGGCCCACACACCGCCCTTTCCATCTTTCTTGAAGCGAACCACGTTGGCAAGGTCGCCCAGCACTTCCCTTCCGCCCCCCTTATCATAGCGGCACACCTGCTCCAGTTCACCCACCAGCCAGGAGCCATCCTCCATCCTCATCAGCGAGAGGGCAAACTGCTGTGTCTTTTGCCGAGCATTCCCGTCGGCATATTCATACACACCATCCGATGTGGCAGCCAACAACCCTCCGCTGCCATTGGGCTCCAACTGCCAGCAAGCGTGTGCCACGCCCTCCACCTGGTGGAAGCGTTGCCCCTGCAAGCGGAACAGCCCTTGAAAAGTGCCCACCATCAGGACGTTGTTCGACTTGGCTATGCACGAAATCTGGCCACGCAACCCTTCATTCTCGCCAAAGTGAGTGTATATTTCCGATGTGAAGATGCGGAACACACCATTGTCCGTTGCGCCCCACACAGAACCCTTCCCGTCGTAAGCCAGTTTCGTCACACTGTTCGAGCAAAGACCGTTCTCGGTGCTGATGCGCCACACCTCCTGTCCGTCGGCATCAATGGCAATCACACCCTCCGTAGCCGTAGCGAGCAGCGTCCGTGTGTTGGAAATGGGCAAGCGTTGGTACACCTCCACATCTTTCCACCTGTCCACTTCGCCCTGCTCACGTCGCATGCGTTCCGTCGTCACATTGGTTTTGCCAGCATCGCTCTCCACAAAATGCAGCTGAACGGAATCGCCCTCCATCGACTCCACATATCCCTTCACATTGGCTCCCGTGAACCACACCTTTCCGTCCTTGCCCACCTCTAAATCCACAATGCGCGAAATGCCCGGGGTGTGAATCACCTGCCATTCAGCCTGATTGTATGCCAGCAGTCCCTCGAAGTTGGCAAAGAACACATGGCCTTGCTCGTCGCACAGCACATCAAAATTTCGGTTGTGAGCCTTGTACTTGCTGGCGGCATAGTTTTCAAAGAAAGGCACACCCATGCCCCACTTGCTATCCCCTTGGGCAACCGCCCTTGTTGCGGCAAGCGACATGAGCATCAAAAATATAATATGGAGGAAGTGTCTTTTCATTTCAGTTTCATATAGGGAATGGATGCACCCACATAGCGTGTCCATTCTTGTTCAGTAAAATTGCGTTTCATTCTTCTGTGAAGCTGTTGCGCCATGTCGTCGGCCGAAACGTTCATCAGCACCACACTGCCATTGGAAGTTCCAATCCACACGTGGGTTCCGTCCACATCGCCACACACGGCAAGGGTCCAACCGTCATAACTGTAGTCCACAGGCACCAGCCACTCCGTCATGATTTCGCTTTGACGACGCGCCGTGTTCTTCACCGCAGTTTTCGCCTGCATTTCCTGACGGAAATTCATGCCGCTCTCAAACGCCATATTGTCCATGTGCCACAAATACACCATCTTGTCATGTCCACCCGTCACGATGGTGGAACCCTGCATGGCTATGCTGAGGCATTTGGCTTTGTGGGCTGTCAGCGTTTCAATCACTCGGTTATACTTGTTCAGGGGATAGACCGTGCCATCCTTCACCGACAGGGCCAGACACTCAGTGGCTTTGTCATAATGAGCACTCACCACCGCCTGTTTCAGCAGAGGAGCCTTGTTTTCCATCTTGCCAGCGGCATCCATCTCAGCATAGGAGCCATCGGCAAAGAACAGGCACACCTTGCCTTCCCGTTCCACCAAAGTGGACAAGGTCTTTGGCAATGCGATGGGTGCCGACACGTGTCCGGCCGTGAACCAGCTCAGACTCTTCCTCCCTGCCAACAAAAGTTTTCCGTCCACCTTGATGATGCCGAAATAAGCGTCGGGAGGCAGAGGCACCGGCTGCACTTTACCGGCATAGTCCAGCACGCACAGTGTTCCCCCATGCGCCAAAGCATAGATGTGCTGCTTGTCGGCCAGTACGGCACGAAAATCATAATCCTTCTGAAAAAACAAGCTCTTTGCCGAAATTCGTCTCGCCGAGCCACTTCCTGTAGCCGTCAACCATTCCACTTCGCCGTAGTTGGTAGCCACCACACACTGCAAAGGCTTGCCTGGCACCTCAGCAATGGCATTCACCGCACTGTTCTGCCTGAACTTGTAGCGCGAAATGCCATTTGCCCCCTGTGCCAACGCCTTAAAGGTGTCGGAGAAGTACTGGTTGCCCCGATAGTTTTTCAGGAAATACCAACTGGTGTAGGCCAACAGGTCGGCCACTTCCGTTTCTCCAGCCTCACGGCGCACTTGCGACGTGACACCCAGAATGCGAGCCTGGGTGCGAATGTTCAGCGTGTCGGCCACGTTCTTGGCACGGGTGGCTTGGTCGCGCTGCTCCACGGCTATCTCCTGCTGCCGTTCGGCATTGGCCCGTTCATGTTCTGCCTCCTGGGCGGCGGCGTTGGCCTTCACCTCCGCTTCGCGTGCAGCTCGGCTCTCCATTTCGGCACGGGCTGCATTTTCCGTGGCCAGGATGGACTGCTGCTCAGCACGGTCACGCTGTTCGTCAGAGATGGATTTCTGCTGATAGGCTATGTCCTCCATCTGCTGGCTCACGCGCTTCACAATGGCAGCATCGCGCTCGCCATCCTGCAAGCGCTTCACCTCGTTCTGCAAGTCGGACAATTCTCCCATGGACTGACTCACACCCATACGATACGCCACAACTGTAGCCACAGCCACAGCCACCAGCGCAATCACACTCGCTAATATGTAGGCACGCTTCTTCACTTTCCGCCAATCGCTCTATAGGGTTACTGTTTTCTGAGAATCACCAACTGCGTGATGTCGTCGCTCTGTGGCGCATCGCCCGCAAACTTCTTCACCTCCGCATTGATGGTTTCTACAATCTGCTCACTTCCGGCTCCCTTCAATGTAGCCAGCACCGCTTCCAACCTCGACTCGCCAAACTGGTCGTGGTCAATGTTTTCAGCTTCCGTCACACCATCGGTGTACATCACAATGGCATCGCCCGGATTCAGCTGCATGCTTTCGTTGGTGAAAGGCATGCCCTCCACGGCTCCCAGCACCAGGTTGGGCTTGGTGGCCAACATCTCTGCCGTTCCGTCGGCATGAAGAATGTAAGGTGGATTGTGCCCCGCGTTGGTGAAGTCAATCATGCCCGTGCTCAAGTCATAAATGCCGTAGAACACAGTGACGAACATGGAATCGACACTCTCGCCACAGAGCATGTCGTTGACAATGGTCATGCACTCGTTCGATGGCAGCCCTCGCAGACCCGTAGCCTTGACCAGCGTGCGGCTCACCGCCATGAAGATGGCAGCCGGCACACCCTTGCCACTCACGTCGGCCATGGTGAAGCCGATGCGATGGTCATCGATGGGGAAGAAATCGTAGAAGTCGCCACCCACATCCTTCGCAGCCACCATGCTGGCAAAGATGTCCACCTTGTCGGCATCCTCCTGCTTCAGCTTGAAGGAGCGAGGCAGGATGGCATGCTGAATTTCGCGCGCCACATTCAGGTCGCCCTGTATGTCCACCAATTCAGCATGTTCCTTCTGCGCACTGCGGATGAAGGCAATCTGTTCCACCGCTTTGTCAATGGTCAGTTGCAAGTCGTCCAAGTCAATGGGTTTGGTGGCAAAGTCAAAGGCGCCGTTGTTCATGGCATGACGTATGTTGTCCATGTCGCCATAAGCACTCACCATGATGCACTTCAGCGAGGGATTCCTCATCTCGTTTATCTTGGTCAGCAGGGTCAAACCATCCATTTCGGGCATGTTGATGTCCGAAAGGATAATGTCAATGTCAGGATGCTTCAGCAGCACCTGCAGAGCCTCCAGTCCGTTGTGGGCAAAAAAGAATTCATATTCGCCCTTTCTAATTTTCCTTCTGAAATACTGTGTTAGGAGCAACTCGAGGTCGGTCTCGTCGTCCACACTGAGAATCTTTACAGCCATTTTGTTTTCAATTTAGTTAGTGGGCACAAAGGTAGCGTTTTCGGTTGACATTTCGGCTATTTCTGAAAAAAAAATAACATATACACCTGTAAAAAAGTGAGGAAAGGGTGAAAATGGCATGTTTTCTTTAACCTCCCCTCCATTTCCCTCAATAGTACCTTGTAGGTAGCTCCCCTTTTTGTTCGACCGTTGTACGATTGTTGTACGTTACTTTTTCGATCATTTATCGGACAACTATCGAACAACTATCGAACAACTACCAAGGGGAGTATAGAGGAACACCTATGGAACTATGGCAGTTTTCCATGCCATCTTGCACCGAAACCGACGGCGGAATTCTATTTTGTCCTTTGGGAGCAGGAAGTGTCACGAAAGGGTCAAATTCGGCATGATTCGGGATTTATTTTGCCCAATCCTTCGTTTTTTCATGCAGACAGCGTCGTAAATCAATAATTTTACGTAGATTTGCAAAAATAAATCAAAACAAAAATATGAAGAAACTCTCCTTGACAGTGCTGGCACTTGCAGCACTGATGTTCTTTTCCTGCGAGGAGAAGAAGAAGGAACAAGACAAGACAGCCTCCACCACCCCGCCCAAGGTGAAGGTGGTGGCCTTGGACGAAATTCCGGGCATTGTGGAGGCTCACGGCACGGTGGGCGACGGCACCAGCATGAACGTGCTGGAATTTGTGAACGATGACGGCGACACGCTCTACATATCCAAAGGAGCACAGTCGGTGATGGGTGGCGTGGTGGCCGGCGATGAGCTGGAGGTCATCTACAACGTGACGAAAGAGGATGTGGTGGCGTCGGTGGCTGTGAACCTGACTGCTTTGCAGCACCTGTGGTCGCAACGCGGAGCCGATGGCAGGGAGCAGAGCCTGGAACTGAATTCGGGCGGACGAGCCACCACCTACAACATGTTGGTGGAGTACGAATCGTGGGAGGTGAAGGACGGTCTGCTGCTGTTGCGCTCGCCCAAGAAAGTGGGCAACGAATCGCCCGCAGTGGTGGATTCGTTTGAAATCATGCAACTCACCAGCGACTCTTTAGTGCTGATGCATGGCAACATGATGACCGAATTTTCAAGATACAACTAATCAAACCTAATATTTACTTAACATGAAAAAACTAACTTTTCTGATGGCATTTGCGCTTGTGTGCGCAAATGTAGCTGCAGCCCCTAAGGGAAAGCAGAAGACGGACCGCGAGGTATGGGTGGACATCATGTACCAAATGGCGGAACCCGTGATGAAGAACATGGCTGAGGGTAAACTTCAGCAAGTGATGGACACTGCCGGGGGCAACAAGAACCTGGAATTGTCGCCCACCTGGGACAACCGCGACAAGAAGGTGGCATACATGGAGGCCTTCGGCCGCTTGTTGGCGGGCTTGGCTCCTTGGCTCAACCTGCCCGACGACGACACACCAGAAAGCGCCAAGCGCAAGCAACTGAGAGAATGGACCCGCAAGGCCATCATCAATGCGGTGGATCCCAATTCGCCCGACCGACTCGGATGGGAGAATGGAGGCCAGACCCTGGTGGACGGCGCCTACGTGGTGGAAGGCCTCTACCGTGGCTACGATTCGCTCTGGGTACCGCTCCCTAAAGAGACGAAAGACCGATACATCAAAGAGATACAAGGACTTCGCCGCTACGACCCTCCTTACACCAACTGGCTGCTTTTCGTGGCTATGGAAGAGAGTTTTCTCATGTATGTAGGTGCGCCCTACGACCCTTACCGCATCAAGATGGGCATGGCCAAGGTGGAGGAATGGTACATTGGCGACGGCATCTACAGCGACGGGCCCTCGTTTGCCTTCGACTACTACAACTCCTATGTTATCCAGCCCATGTATGTAGAATGCTTGGAGATGATTTCAGCCCGCAACCCTAACGGCAGTTACCTCATTTTCGGTTCAGGCAACGACAAGGTGCGAGGTGCCAAGAACCGTCTGCAGGAAGTGCGCAAACGCATGCAAAAGTGGTCGGTCATCCTTGAACGTTTCATCTCGCCCGAAGGCACATTCCCCGTAGTGGGACGAAGCATCCCCTACCGCATGGCCACCTTGCAACCGCTGGCGCAACTTGCCTGGCGCAAGCAACTGCCCAAGGAGCTGCACAACGGACAGGTGCGTGCCGCACTCACGGCTGTGGCCAACCGCATGTTCTTCGGACAGGTGGAGAACCCCGCTCAAAACGCTAAGGCACTAAGCAAGAACTACAACGAAGGGGGATTCCTCACCATCGGTTTCGTAGGGCCCCATCCTAATGTGGCCGATTGGTACACCAACAACGGGTCGCTCTACATGACCAGCCTGGCATTCTTGCCACTCGGACTGCCTGAAACCGACCCCTTCTGGACCGACCCGGCCGAGAAGTGGACCAGTAAAAAGGCTTGGGAAGGCGATGACTTCCCCAAAGACCACAAGTGGGACATCAACAGCCAGAAGCTCTATTGGGAATAATCCTATTTCAGTGCCATGGCTGAATACATGACAGGTACGTAGCGGAGGAATTTCCCAAGGCACGTCCAGAAAATAACACCCCAGATGTTGGCACGAAGAATGCCAAGAGAAATGGAAATGGCAGTGCCAAAGATGGGCAGAAAGGAAAACGCGGCAATCCAAGAGCCGCGTTTTTCCACATAGTCACGTGTGCGGCGAAGGCGACGTTCCTTAATGTGCATCCAGTGGGAAATGGACTCTATGCTGGCGGTGCGCCCAAGACAATAGTTGAACATACTGCCCAACACATTGCCCGCTGTGCCGCTGAGGAGCGTGAGGAAGGGGTCCATTCCTGTAGTGGCAATGAGTGCAGCCATCACGGCCTCGGAACTGAAGGGAACAAACGTGCCAGCCAGAAAAGAGGCCATAGCCATGCCCCAATAGCCATATTCCATAAAAAATTGATTGAGCGAATCCATAAAAGTCAGTTGAGAACATTGGGTAAAGGTAAAAGATGCCACATATACTGAGCTGCCAGCACCAGCAAGGCCAGTACGGAAAGAATCAGGCAGTAGATGTGGGAAAAGCGAGTATGGGTGAGGGCAAAGAAATGCCCGAAGAGGATGGAGGTGTCAACCAGCAACAACAGGGAAAGAACAACAAAGTAGTGGGGCTGCAAACAGATGAACAGCACAACCATCAGCCCATGGAAAATCAAGGCATTGAAAAGGATGCGAATGCGCGTACTGTCGAGATATTGGCGAAGGGCGAAATTAATGATTCCTGTCAGGAACAGCAGGAAAAGGAATGCGAACACCAGCAGATGCCGGATGTTCAACTGGGAGTAATCGGCCCAATGGAAGTCCACCACCTGCCGCAAATGCTCCCAGAAGGCAGGCAACATGCCAGTCATGATGGCAATGCCCCCATAGAACCAATAGGGAAGGAGGATGGCCAGCAAGGATGCCACCAAACAACGCAAAGAGAAGGCTCGGAAGAAAGCCTGAATTTGCCAATAAATCAGCACCATCCACAGGAACTTGGGGAAGACGAAGGAGGCCGACGAAAGGATGAGATGGACAAGGAAGGAAAGCGCAGGCTGGGGCTGCTGATAGGAGGCAAAGAGTGGGAAGAACGAAAGCAGAGTGGCGAACATGAGGACATGCCCCGGCTGTAACGTATGCGCCAAACCTATCCAAGCCGACAGAAAGGCAAGCATACTGCCCAGCATGCGAGAACTGGTGCGCAAAAGAACGTTGGCATTGTTCAACTCCACCATCATATAGACCGCCAAGGCCGTGAAGCCCAACCCAACAGCTAAAGCCCAATCGCCCTGCTGGACAGCCGCCGGCAAATAGTGCCAAAAACCATAATCGCTGGTGGAGAAAAGGGGAGAAGTATGTTCAACAGGCATGCTATACCAAAGCCCCAGCGCACATCCTCCCACAATGGGCAGAGTGGCTCGACTACTGACAATACGTTTCTGAAAATTGAGTTTCACGTGTTCCTTTTCAATTGATTTATCAAATTTTGGCTGCAAAGGTAAGGAAAAATATTTTTTTTTCGTACCTTTGCAGCGATTTTTGTACAAAAACATTCTTGATGAAGAAACTTTTTATTGAGACTTATGGCTGCCAAATGAACGTGGCGGACAGTGAAGTTATTGCCTCCGTGATGAAAATGGCGGGTTACGAGACCTGTGAATCGGTTGACGAGGCTGATGCTGTGTTGCTGAACACTTGCTCCGTGCGAGAGAATGCGGAGAACAAGATATACAATCGGTTAGAGGCTCTGTATTCACTGAAGAAGAAGCATCAGGGGAACAAAAAGTTGATAGTGGGCGTTGTGGGCTGCATGGCCGAACGGGTGAGGGAATATTTGATTGAGCACCACCATGTTGATTTGGTGGCCGGTCCCGACTCTTATCTTTCGCTCCCTGAGCTGTTTGCTGCGGCTGAACTGGGCGAAAAAGCCATCCATGTGGAGCTGAGCACCACTGAAACCTACCGCGACATCATTCCCGAACGAGTGTGTGGAGGACAGGTAGGGGGCTTTGTCAGCATCATGCGCGGTTGCAACAATTTCTGCCACTACTGCATCGTTCCTTACACAAGGGGGCGCGAACGGAGTCGAGAGGTGGACAGCATCCTGAACGAGGTGAAAGACCTGCGCGACAAGGGCTTCAAGGAGGTGACTTTGTTGGGACAGAACGTGAACAGCTACCATTGTGGGGATGTGGGATTTCCCCTCTTGCTCGCCACGGTGGCTGAGGCTGTGCCTGAAATGCGCATCCGCTTCACCACCTCGCACCCCAAGGACATGAGCGACGAAACTTTGGATGTGATTGCCGCCCATCCAAACATCTGCCGGCACATCCACTTGCCTGTGCAGAGCGGCTCAGATCGCATCTTGAAATTGATGAACCGCAAATACACTCGCCAGTGGTATCTTGACCGTGTGGCTGCCATCCGCCGCATTCTGCCCGATTGTGGACTCACCACCGACATGTTTGTGGGCTACCACTCCGAAACGGAGGAGGACCACCAGTTGTCGCTCTCGCTGATGAGGGAATGCGCCTACGACTCAGCCTTCATGTTCAAGTATTCTGAGCGTCCGGGCACTTACGCCTCGAAGCATCTGCCCGACGATGTGCCGGAGGACACTAAACTTCGCCGACTGAATGAGATGATTGCCTTGCAGAACGAACTTTCAGCTGAGAGCTATCAAAAGGACATCGGCAAGACGGTGGAGGTGTTAGCAGAGGGCATGTCTAAGCGGAGCCGCGCGCAGTTTTATGGCCGCACGCCCCAAAACAAGGTGGTGGTATTTGACCGCGGGCAGCACCGTATAGGTGATTTTGTGAAGGTGAAAGTGACAGAATCAAGTTCAGCAACTCTTAAAGGTATTGAAGTCAATGAGTAAGAAAAACGCCCCATTTCTGAGCACACAATTCATCACCACAACCATCAGCACCACGCTGGTGCTGGTGTTGCTGGGTGTGATTGTGCTGTTTGTCCTCACGGCTCAGAATCTTTCCACTTACGTGAAGGAAAACATCAACATCAGCGTGTTGGTGAGCGATGACATGAACAGCGAGCAGCTTGAACAGATGGGCGAGCGGCTTCGGATGGCTCCATACGCCAAGAGCGTGCAGTACATCTCGAAGGAGGAGGCGCTGAAGGAGGAGATTCTTGCCCAAGGGATTGACCCCACCGAATTTCTGGGTGCCAATCCTTACACAGCATCGTTTGAGGTGAAAATCAATGCCGCATACGCCGACCCCGACAGCATGGGGGCAGCTGTGAGGGGACTGAAGGGCAATGCGGACGTGGTGGATGTCATCTATTCGAAAGACCTCATCAAATCGGTCAACGACAACATCCGCAAAGCGAGCATCGTCCTGTTCGTCATTGCCGCTTTGTTCACCTACATTTCCTTTGCCCTCATCAACAACACGGTGCGTCTGACCATTTTCTCCAAACGTTTCATCATCAACACCATGAAGTTGGTGGGTGCCAGCTGGAGCTTCATCCGCCGCCCCTTCCTGAGCCAGGGACTCACGCTGGGCATCGTCTCGGCCATGATTGCCGACGGCCTCATCATGGGGGGCATCTATTGGCTGCACAAGTTTGAGCCCCAAATCAGTGCCATCATCAACATGCAAGCCATTGCCATCGTCACGGCCGCCGTGTTCGTCTTTGGCATGGTCATCACCTTCCTCTGCACATTCTTCTCGTTGAACAAATACTTGAAGATGAGCAGCAACGACTTGTATTATCTTTAAGGTATGTTCTAATCATTTAAGGTATGTTCTAATAATTACACAAGTTTCGGTTGTTCTACATGGGTCGGCCTGCGGCCTCAAAATGATAAGAAAATGAAACAAGAAAATGATCAAAAGGCTACGCCATCCCGGCAGTTCTTATAATTTTTTGAATAAATTTTTGTATCATTTTGAGCGAAGCGACCTTGAAGCCAATGGTATGAAGAGCTTGCAAAACTTGAATTACTTTTAATATGGTCTCGTAACGACACTTATTTGAATATTTATCACAGGTTTATCTATTATTCATTCTCATGAAGAACTTTGCATTTTCAAAAATCAACTACATCCTGCTGGCGGCAGGATTCATCATCATTGTAGTGGGGTTCATCCTCATGTCGGGCGATGCCACCACCGAAGCGGCTTTCTGTCCCGACATCTTCAGCACTGTGCGCATTAAGGTGGCACCTATGGTATGCCTGTTTGGCTTCCTTTTTGAGATTGTGGCCATCCTTTGGCCAGCGAAAAAAGAACTGGAAAACTAATCATCTGAAATTAAACGTATGAATTGGATTGAAGCACTCATTTTAGGTATTGTTCAGGGACTCACCGAATATCTCCCCGTTAGCAGCAGTGGTCACCTGCAGATTTTTCAACATCTTTTAGGTGTAAACGAAGCGGGAGGACTCACGTTCGACATCGTTGTGCACGTGGCCACCGTGTGTGCCACACTGGTGGTGCTGTGGAAAGAGGTGACATGGATTTTTAAGGGGCTGTGGAAATGGGACGGACAGTTGAATAACGAACAGAAGTACGCGCTGAACATCGTCATCTCCATGATTCCCATCGGCGTGGTGGGTCTCTTTTTCAAGGACTATGTAGATGCCATTTTTGCCGGAAGCCTCACCATTGTGGGAGGATGCCTTTTGGTGACAGCCGTCTTGTTGGCTCTCACCCATTTTTACAAGCCCAAGGAGAAAGAGGACATCTCGCCACTCCATGCCTTCATCATCGGCATTGCACAGGCTTGCGCCGTGTTGCCCGGCTTGTCGCGCAGCGGCAGCACCATTGCCACAGGTCTGCTGTTAGGCAACAGCCGCCAGAAGTTGGCGCAGTTCTCTTTCCTGATGGTCATTCCCCCCATCGTGGGTGAAGCCTTGCTCGACTTCAAGCACATCGTTGCACCCAGTGCCGAATACATTGCCCAGCACGGCGATGCCGCACAGATTCCCACGCTGGCACTGGCAGTGGGTTTCGTTGCAGCCTTCATCAGCGGATGCTTCGCTTGCAAACTGATGATTGAGTTTGTGAAGAAGTGCAAACTGATCTATTTTGCCATCTACTGTGCCATCGTAGGCATCTTGGCCATCTGCTTAGCATAATCACCGTAACTCATCACTCTTTCGTGGACGGCGAAATACTCATTTTCAACAAGCCCTATCGTTGGACATCGTTCAACGTGGTGGCAAAGGTGCGGGGCGAACTCTCGCACCGCTTGGGTGTGAAGAAACTGAAGGTGGGTCACGCGGGCACGCTCGACCCCTTGGCCACAGGCGTGCTCATCATTTGCACGGGCAAGAGCACTAAACTTATCGACGAACTGCAATCGCACACCAAGGAATACGTAGCCACCATCAAACTGGGAGCCACCACGCCCTCCTTCGACATGGAGACAGCGGAAGATGCCACCTATCCCACAGCACACATCACTCGCGAACTGGTGGAAGAGAAGCTGAAGAGGTTCAGAGGGCGCATTGAACAAGTGCCCCCCACATTCTCGGCCGTGAAAGTGAACGGAAAGCGCGCCTTCAAGTATGCCCGCCAGGGGGAGGAGGTGGAATTGAAACCGAAGATTCTCGTCATAGACCAACTGGAAGTGCTGCATTTTGGAGAGGTGAAGAACGAGGCGACTGAACTGACGGCCGACCCCAAGGAGCGCATTCGTTACCAAAGTGGCAACCTGACAGGCTCCCACCTCTCCCTCACCATCCGGGTGGTGTGCAGCAAGGGTACTTACATACGGGCTTTGGCCCGCGACATTGGGCAAGCCCTCGGTTCGGGAGGCTACCTCACTGGCCTCGTCCGCACTCGCATCGGCCCATACACCCTGCAAGACTGTATGGACATCAACGACTTCCCTGCTTGGCTCGACAAGCAAACATTGCAAGCAAACAGAGAAACAGAAATAGTAAAAAATGTAAATAAAAAAAGATGAAACTTTCACAATTCAAGTTCAAACTCCCTGAAGAGAAAATTGCGCTCTATCCCCGCACGTACAATCCCGAAACCAAGTTCTACAACCGTGACGAAGCCAAGCTCATGGTGCTTCATAAATCCACTGGTGAAATAGAACACCGCATTTTCAAAGACATCATCGACTATTTCGAGGAGGGTGATGCCTTTGTCTTCAACGACACCAAGGTGTTCCCCGCCCGCCTGTATGGCAACAAGGAAAAGACGGGTGCACGCATTGAGGTGTTCTTGCTGCGCGAACTCAACGAAGAACTGCGCCTGTGGGATGTGCTGGTCGATCCTGCCCGAAAAATCCGCATTGGCAACAAGCTCTACTTTGGCCCCGACGAGTCGCTGGTGGCCGAAGTCATCGACAACACCACCTCGCGCGGACGAACCCTCCGCTTCCTCTACGATGGTCCCCACGATGTATTCAAAAACACGCTCTATTCCTTGGGCGAAGCACCCATCCCTGATGATGTGCGCGCTCACCGTCCAGCCGAAGAGGAAGACCATGAGCGGTTCCAAAACATTTTCGCCCGCCACGAAGGAGCAGTCACTGTGCCTGTTACAGGACTTCATTTCTCGCGCGAGTTAATGAAGCGTATGGAGATTATGGGCATCGGGCAAGCATTTATCACCCTGCACGTCGGCTTAGGCAACTTCCGCAGCATTGACGTGGAAGACCTGACCAAGCACAAGACAGACTCTGAACAGATGTTTGTCAACAAGGAGGCCTGCGACATCGTGAACAAAGCCAAGGAAAACGGACATAAGATTTGTGCTGTGGGCAACACCACCCTGCGTGCCCTCGAAACTGCCGTGGGGCCAGGCGGGCTCATCAAGGAGTTTGAGGGCTGGACCAACAAATTCATCTTCCCTCCCTACGATTTCACCGTGGCCGATGCCTTCGTAGTCAACTTCCAGCATCCACTCACCACCATGCTCATGCTCGTCACAGCCTTTGGAGGCTACGAGGTGGTGATGAACGCCTACAAAGAGGCTCTTCAGGGCGACTACATGTTTGGCACCTTCGGCGATGCCATGCTCATTATCGATTAAGGTATGTTCTAAAAATTAGCTTTCAATTGTTTTTAGTTGATTTTGGAAGCTATGGCCCAAGGGATTAAGCCAAAAGATGCCCAAAAGCAACAAAAACAATGGAAGATAATCATCTCAGATTTAGTAATTATTAGAACATACCTTAAAATGCACACTGTTTATCTTTCCCTTGGCACCAACCTGGGCGACAAAGAGCACAATCTCCTTGCCGCCATTTCAGAGATAGCAAGGCGGATTGGACCCATCAAGGCCCAGTCCGCCTTCCTCGAAACTGAGCCTTGGGGATTCGAGAGCCGAAACACGTTTCTCAATGCAGCCGTAAGAGTGGAAACTGAGCTGTCGCCCCTTGCATTGCTCCACGAAACCCAACAAATAGAACGGCAATTAGGGCGCACAGAAAAAAGTGTGCCCGACCCACAACTGGGAAAAGTGAACTACCACGACCGAATCATCGACATCGACATCCTGCTCTACGACCAACTCCAGCTCTCCACCCCCACCCTCACCATTCCCCATCCACTCATGAACGAGCGCGACTTCGTGCTCATTCCTCTCAAACAAATCTTACCACAATGAAACTCATCCTCTCCCTTCTATTTGCCTTACTTACACTTCCTACTATGGCACAAAAAAAACTCTTCACCCTCGACGACCTCATCCCGGGCGGCTCCACCTACTATGCCCATTCCTACCCCGAAACAAAGTATCTCACTTGGTGGGGCGACGCTTGCATCGAACAGGGCATGGACAAATGTGAACTGGTCAGCAAAAACCACGGAACCACCCGCACGGGCTTGGTGCTCAATTCGCTCACCCTCGAAAACATCAACAAAATCCTCTCAGCCCATGGACGAAAAACCATCGACCACCTCTACAACGCCACATTCCCCTTTCCCGAAAAGCCTTACGTAATGATTGACCGAGGCAGGGAAAAGACCCTCATCGACTGGATTAGCCAAAGCCTCATCTGGAAAATAGACCTTGCTCCCAATGCCAGCAACACGGACTGGAGCAAGAAATCGCTCTCCACAGCCTACACCATCGACCACAACCTTTTTGTGACAACCGCCGACGGTGCCGTCCACCCCGTCAGCAACGACGGCACCCCCGACCTGGTGTATGGGGAGAGTGTCCACCGCGACGAATTTGGAATAGAAAAGGGCACCTTCTGGTCGCCCGACGGCACACTCCTTGCTTTCTATAAAATGGACCAAAGCATGGTGTCACACTACCCACAAGTCAACATCACCCTTCCTGGGGGCACACCCCAAGGTGCATCGCGTTGCGCTCAGCCAGCCCCCGACCCCTATCCAATGGCTGGCGAAACCTCCCACAAGGTCTATGTGGGAATCTTCAACCCACAAACCGACCACACTGTCTATTTGAACACGGGCGACCCCACCGACCGCTACTTCACCAACATCGCCTGGGCACCCGATGGTTCACGCATCTATCTCATCGAACTGAACCGCGACCAGAACCACGGTTCGCTCGACGAATACGATGCCCACACAGGCGAAAAACTACGCACGCTCTTCACGGAGGATAATTCCAAGTACTTTGAGCCTCGCTCCCCCATCCAGTTCCTGCCATGGGATGGCAGCAAGTTCATCTACCTGACCAGGCGCGACGGCTTCAACCACCTCTACCTTTACAACCGAGATGGCAAGCTCCTCAGGCAACTCACCAGCGGCTCCTTTGAAGTGATGGACGTACTGGGCTTCAATGCCGAACAGGGAACCATCCTTTACACTTCCAACGAGGTGGACCCGCTGCAAAAGAATGTCTTCAGCGTCAATCTGAAAGGCAAGCGCACCCTGCTCGGCAACAGCACCGGTTGGCACACCCCCACCCTCTCTGAGTCGGGCAGCTACTTCATCGACAACTACTCATCGCCCATCATTCCTCGCCACATCGACCTCGTATCGACCGCCGACGGTTTAGCAGCCAACGTCCTCTCCGCCCCCGATCCTTGGGCCTCCTACCAAGTGCCCACCATCAAGACGGGCACCCTGAAGGCTGCCGACGGAGTGACCGACCTCTACTACCGCCTCATCCTCCCCACCAATTTCGACCCTCAAAAGAAGTACCCCACCGTCATCTATGTCTATGGAGGTCCTCATGCCCACAACATCGATGCCACGCGCAACTGGGGCGCACGTGGATGGGACATTTGGATGGCGCAGCAAGGCTACGTCATGTTCTGCCTCGACAACCGCGGCAGTGAGAATCGAGGACTCGAATTTGAGCAAGCCACGTTCCGTCATCTGGGTGTGGAAGAGATGAAAGACCAGCTGCAAGGTGTGGAATTTCTGAAGACTCTCCCCTACGTCGATGCCAACCGCATGGGTGTGCACGGCTGGAGCTTTGGAGGCTTCATGACCACCAGCCTCATGACCACCTACCCCGATGTCTTCAAGGCAGGTGTGGCAGGTGGGCCTGTCATTGATTGGCGTTTCTATGAAGTGATGTACGGAGAACGTTACATGGACACCCCTCAGTCAAACCCCCAAGGTTATGAGGAGACTTCCCTCCTTCGCAAAGCAAACCAGCTCCGTGGGCGTCTGCTCGTCATCTATGGAGGCAACGACCCCGTGTGCGTGCCTCAGCACACACTTTCCTTTATGCGCGCATGTATAGATGCAGGAACCTATCCCGACCTTTTCACCTACCCGGGCGATGGGCACAACATGATGGGCACCGACCGTGTCCACCTGCATCATGTCATCACCCGCTATTTTGACGACCACCTCAAGTAACCGTCGGTGCTCCAGACAAAACAAACAGATTCTTATTTGCAACGACTATATCTTATGAAGCAGATATTCATGACACTCGCCCTGTTGCTGATGGCAGCAACCGAGGCATGGGCTGACGAGACAAACATTGGCAGCATCGCCTACAACGCTACGCTCGAAGCCTACGAGATAAGGAATGCGGTCCACCTCAACGACCTCGCCGTTTATGTGAATGGCACTGGTTCTTACAGCACAGGCGACGATGAAATCACTGCCCACGACTGCACCGGATTGACATTTCGCCTGACGGACGACATCACATACAATAGCAAAGGCTTGGCCAGCGGCATCACAGCCTACGAGGGAGGCCTGCTCTACGAGGGTAAATACTATACAGGAATCCTGTTGAGCGATGATGGCGACAACTCCGCTGCCATTACCGAGGGCGAGGAGAATGCCACGGTCACCATCGACGGGCGCACGTTCTTCAAGGACTACTCGTGGAACACGCTCTGCCTGCCTTTCAACATGACAGCAGACCAGGTGTACTATCAGTTAAATAAGAAAAAAGCAAATTATGGGCTTGCAGGTTTTACCACCCTGCAAGCCCATATCATTGGGAGGATAGCGGCTGTAACAGCCCCCACAGATTAGCGGTTCAACTGCCTTACGGGGAAGGTAAAGTAAGTGTTGGGGAAAGGTTCAATCATACGGTTGGCAAACTGCTCTGGAGTGATGGAGCGACCAGTTGGAGACTTGGAGTTGTCGCCCGTATATTCCCCCGTTTCAGGATTGCCACAGAAGTCGGGATGACTCTCCGGACCGAACCAGTCGAATGTTCCGCCCATGTCCAGTTCCTTCTCTGAGTTCATGTCAAAGAGGGTGAGGTCAACCGTAGAACCACGCGTATGTCCGCTTTTCTCATAAATGTACTCCTGTTCAAACAGTACACTCTTGTCCAGATCGGGATAGAAATAAGCCTTCATCAACGTGTCCTTCACCTCCGTGGCCCAACGCACAAAGTGGTCAACCCCCTTTTGTGGACGATAAGCATCATAAATTTTCAGTCGGTACCCCTGAGCCATCACGTCATCGCTCACGGCACGCAGACTATCGGCAGCCTCACGGGTCATGAGAGCCGTAGGCTCTTCGTAACCATCAATGCGTGCCCCCACAAAATTGTATGTCCCGTAATAGCGAATCTCCAAAATGGCATCGGGCACCACGCACCCCATGAAAACGCATGCACCGCAAAGAAGAGGCAGGATGGCGGTGAACATCCCCTGTTTCAGATTTTTCATATTTAATTCCTAATTATTTATGTCCCACAGCACCTTTAGTTCAATCTGTGTTCAAAAATAATATTCTATTTTTATCTATTTTTCCTTCCCACGCATTGAGGGAGTTAATTTAATCATGCAGACTCAGCACAAAGCGAGTTCCCTTCGTGAAGGCAGGGTCCACCTCAAGGTCTCCATTCATCTTCATGGCCATTTGCTTGCAGATGGGCAAACCAAGTCCGTCGCCCATGGCCAAGTCACGAATTTCGAGGAAAGGCTTGAAGATGTCCTCACGCTTCTCCTCTGGAATGCCACAACCCGTGTCGGACACAATGAACTGGTGCTTGTGGGCACCACGCTTTTTGTACTCAAGTGTGATGTGTCCACCCGTGGGCGTATAGATGGCAGCATTGTTGAGCAAATGCAACAAGATGTGAGAGACGTATTCCCTGTTCAGCTTCACCACCATTTTCGGCGCATCCACCTTCAGAGCCACCCCACTCTTCTCTTTACCCCGCACCTGAGCCATCAACTCTTCACAGAACGTGCCCACCTGCGTGTCCTCTTTCTCCACCTGGGTGCCGTCAGTGTTCTCCAGCGCAGAGAGTGTCTGTATATGGTCGGAAAAATCAAGCAGAGCTTTCACTTCTGGGGCGCTATTGTCCAGTTTTCTCAGCGAGGGTTCCATCTGCGCAGATATGTTGCTGATGAATTTTGCCTTCAGCGCATTGTTGTCATTCAGCAACTTGATGGTTTTCTTCTGCTTGCGATTTTGGAAGATGTAGCGCATCAGCACAATAGCACCCAACACCAGTGCAGCTGCCAGCACCACAGCCAGAATGCTCAGGCCCACAATCACCGCCTGGCGGGCAGTGAGCGAACTGTCCTTGTCGGCAATGGTGGCCTCATGGTCAGCAATCTGCTTTTTCAGCGCATTGCGTTCGTCAGCCACCTTCAGCTCAGCCACCGAATCTTTCCAAGCAATGTAAGTCTTATAACTTTCAGCCACCAACGTAGCGTTGTTGCTCCTGCGCCCATTGGCGATGAGCGTCTTGTAAGCCTCATCCACTTTGTCATATTCCTTCGAAGCCGTCAGCTTGCTGGCCATCTGCTTGAAGGTAGCGTTACCTTTTTCGTTCTGTCCAAAAGTGTAATAGAAGATGGTCTTCGTGTAGAGCAAATCGTTTTTCACACTTTCATCGCCCGATGCATTGGCATACTTCTCCATGTTGTCTATCTGCTCTTGCGCACTGGCGCTTCGGCGCATCTTCATGTACATCTGAAATCGCTCCTTGGTCGTCAGGTAGCGCAAAGCCGCCTGCTCGCCCCCCTTGGCATTTGCGTCGATGCTGGCTTCAATGCGTCGCAACAGGTCAAAAGCCTCCTTGTACAGGTTTTCCTTATTATAATACATTCCGCTTGCCTTCACACCACATTCCACCCCTTGCCTCAAGCTACCCTTGTTCACGTAGTCTTCGTAAGCACGAATGTAGAGGTAACGAGCTGTCGTGTTCTCGCCCCTTTCCTTTGCAGCTTCGGCTTTCTGTTCAAAATCATTCTTCGTTGCTCCTTGTGCAACAGAAAAGGCACAAATGAAGAGCATACTCAAAAACAAAATACATAATCTCTTTTTCATTTTCATATCAATTAAAAGGTCTATTTGGTTGCAAAATTATACATTTATTTAATCACCACCAAATAAATTGACCTTTTTCCTTTTGATGATATAGAGTTATTGGCTGAAAATTATTTTTGGCCACTGAAATCTTGTGGAAAACAGGTGAACGTTCCGTCCGATCATTTACCGCTATAGTACCTCGCATGTACCTCGCATGTACCTCGCATCTGAAAGAGCGAGGTTTTAAGCGACTGAACGGCGGGGTAAGTCTTGCTTACTTTCTCATCTTTTTTTCGTTTTTTATGATAAGAAGCGTGGAATCTCGAAAATTTTATATAAATTTGCACCATCATAGTAATAAATAACCCGATAGAGATATATGGCAGAGCAAACAAGGCAAGAGAGTGGTTATGCCGTTGGCGTGCAGGAGTTCGACTGGATACGCGAACGCCAGGCGGTGTATGTTGATAAGACTGAGTATGTCTGGAAGATGGTGAAAACTGAGGCAAAGTATTTCTTCCTCAGCCGTCCGCTTCGCTTCGCCTCCGATGTGCGCCCCGTCTGGGCGGTGGGCATGAACATCAGTCAGGACCGCCGCACCATCGACAGCTACCGCATTGTGCAGGTGAAGTGATGCCAAACGAAGTACACAAGTCCGCTCCAAGCAAGCCCTCGGCAAGTAAAAAGCTTTCACAATTTCGTTCTTGCCCTCCTGACTCAATGGATTCCAGGTTTTCTTCTCTTTACAGATAATTCTTTCAGCTTAAATTGACTTTTGTGTCAACGGGATTCAGCAAAAACAGACCTCGATGAAGCACTTTTTTCTCACATCATTCAAGGCATTCCTGCTCCCTTACAGCAACTCTCCTTCTGCTGTCCTCCAGCTATTTTGGATGATGCTTGTGCCGTTGATGTGCCATGCCGACAAGCAGGACTTTTCCCTTGTCGGCGTGTGGATGATGAAGAGTGAGACCGCCCCCGACGGCAAGGTGACACCCTCCATCTACACAGGCTATACGCGCTGCAAGATTTACGACCCCGACAGTACCTACTACACCGTGCAACTCCACTCTGTGGGCGACGACATGATGATTATCGCCCACGAGATGGGACGCTACCATTGGGACGGCAAGACCTACACAGAGAGCGGGCGCTCCATGCCCCTGAAGGTGGTCAACGACTCCACCTTCATTTCCACCTTCCGAGGCTATCAGGAACTCATGGTGCGCTCCACCACCATGACCGAAGAGCGCAAGCAGGAGATTCGCGACTTGGTGAAGAAATATCCCCACGATGGCGATGCCCCTGTCAAGCACTTCGTCCTTTCCACCACCGAGCGGAAACTGAAGACCGAAAACCGCCTGTTCCTATACATTATTATAACAATGGGCATCGTGGCAGTCGGAGTGGCGGTCTATGTCTATCGCCTGCGGAAACGGAAACGCGAGGTGGAACGCAAACTGGCGGAGATAGAAGAGGAACGCACGCTGCGTCCTGAGGTGGTGGCAGATGCCATGCGGCAGGTGGAAAGCGAGTTCTTCCAGTCAGACTACTACATCGCCCTGCGCCGCCACATCGAGCAAGGCCATAACATCAAGCCCTCGGAGTGGAAAGAACTGGAGCAACGGCTGAAGGTCGTCTATCCCCGATTCGGCAGTAGCCTCTACGGACTCTACAATCTCTCTCCCACCGAGTACCAACTCTGCCTCCTGCTCAAGATTCGCACCGCCCCAGCCGAGATAGCCACGGTGCTCAACAAGGACAAAAGCACCATCAGCAGCATCCGAAAGCGGCTCTACAAGAAAGTTTTCGGCAAGGAAGGAACAGGAAAAGACTGGGACGAGTTCGTTCTTTCGCTCTGATGGACGATTTTCTGACAATGAAATAGTTACAGGGTGTTTGCAAATTATTTGCAAACCCCCTTTTTGTGTTTTCAAGAGAAAGTCAACAAATTGCCAACTCCGATTCTTTGCGGGAAAAAGCAGATTTCGTACTTTTGCAGTCGAAAAGACAAACCTAAAACCTCAAAAGAATGAAAAAGATACTCTTTTTGTTGGCTCTGTTGTTGGCTGTGCCAGCACAGGCACAGGAGTCTGCCAAGGCTCAGCAAGTGAAGTACACCGTCAAGGGTGTCAGCAAAGAAAACGGCAAGACGGTCTATCTGGAAGACAAGTTGACCTCCAATGCCAAGGTGGTGGACAGCACCGTCGTAGCCAAAGGCAAGTTTGTGTTCAAAGGGGTGGCAGATAAGGATGCCATCTTTGCCATCACCTTAGACAAGGACAACTGGCAGAGTTGGCACACCCTGTTCTTCAACGACGGCAAGACCATCCTTGTCAACATGAACGACAGCACGCTGAAAGGCTCACCGCTGAACGAGCGTCTTGCCTACTATAATAAAGAAATCATGGGGGTGCCGAGCAATTATTATCCAGAATATAGAGATAAAATGACCAAGAAGATGTTTGAGGATGAGTGCGGAACACTGCTTCCTGCTGCACTCATTGTGGAAGGTCAAAGAGCATTTGGGTCAAAGGGATTGCTTCGCATGCTGGAAGAGAAACCCGCTTACGCCGAGCATCCAAAGGTCAAACAATATGCGGAGTGGCTAAAGAGGCTGGCTACGGCAACAGTTGTCGTGACATCGGGCAGAACAGATGAGCAGAAAGCAGCCGAGAAGGCAGCGAAGAAAGCCTTCATCGGTCAGCAGTTCACCGACTTCGAGATGGTGGACACGTTGGGAAACACCCACAAACTCAGTGAGTACGTTGGCAAAGGGCGTTGGGTGCTCGTCGATTTCTGGGCCTCATGGTGCGGACCTTGTCGTGCAGAGATGCCCAATGTGGTGGCGGCATACGAGAAATACCACACAAAAGGACTTGACATCGTTGGCGTTTCGTTGGACGGGAAAAAGGAACCGTGGGTGAAAGCCATCGCCAGTCTGAAGATGCCGTGGGTGCATCTTTCTGACCTGAAGGGATGGGAATCGCTGGTCACCAAGGTGTATAAAATCAACGCCATCCCCGACAACCTGCTCATCAACCCGCAAGGCAAGATTGTGGCGCGCGACCTTATGGGAGAAGAATTGTACACCAAATTAGCAGAAATCTTTGATGGAAAAAATTAGATTTATGAACATTTTTTTGTAAAGTATAAGACCGATATGAGAAAGATTTTGATGGTAGCCCTGTGTCTTGGCATATTATCGTGTCAGCACACAAAACCGGCACAAGATGTGCTGGAAGTCAATTTCCCCGCGGGCACGGAAGGCTTCGTGGAGGTAACTTTCGGTGCGGAAGGAGAGCGATGTGACACGTTGCCGATAGTGGATGGACGGCTACTGATGGAAAAAGACAGTCTGCCAGTGACAGTCACATTGAAGTATCTGAAAGAACGAGATGCCGACGACAAGGTGTGGTTGGCGGTGCAGGGCGCCCATGCACGATGGGGAAGCATCCCATTGGGGTATGGCCGCACGGAGGTTACATTCGATTCGCTTACGCCTCAGGTGTCCGTGGGACGCATTGCAGACGAGTATGGCGATTTTGAAGCCAACGATGTGTTCTTCAATGCCCCTCAACATTTTCGGAGTCAAGACTTCCTGAAAGCCCATTCTGAAAGCGTCCAGGCATTGCACCTCTTGTCGAAATCGTGGGATGCCGACACCTTGCAGATGGCTCTGGATTGTTTCTCCCCGTCGTTGCGCAACTCAGACAAAGGGCAAGAACTGCAGCAACTCATTTTGGCTCGCAAAGAGCGGGGTGGGGTGGCAAGGCTTTTCCCCATGTGGGACACGGCAGGGAGAGCCCATACTTTCGAGGAGTGTCTGAATGGGAAGGAGTATATGCTGCTGAACCTGTGGGCGAGTTGGTGCGGCCCCTGTCGTGCCGAGATACCCGAACTGATAGCATACGAGGAAGAATGTCGTGACCGTGTGGCATTTGTCAGTGTGACCATCGACGAAGACAGAGACGCTTGGCTGAAAGCGGTGGATGAACTGCCGAAATGCACATGGGCAAACCTCTCCACGAAGTTCGATGGCAGCCCAGAAGGACGACCACGTCCCCCTCTCTTCAATAATGGCTTCGTTCCTTTCTTCTACATTCTCGACAGATACGGGAACACGGTTTACAGTTCGTTGGAATTTGGAGGTGGAAAACCCTTGGACGATGCGAAAGAAAGGCTCAACGAATTGTTGGCTCTTGACACCAAGGCGTCTCGAAAACGATAATTACCAATAATTGACGATAATTTTGTCCGAAAATTTATTTGAACGGTTACTTAATATGTGTTAATATGAGAAAGATTTTTGTTTCTATGTGTGTTTTCGTGTTGTCTTGTCTGCATACTGCATCAGCTCAGACGCGAGACATACTCGAGATTATTTTCCCCACGGGGACGGAAGGTTTCGTGGAAGTGTATAATATTATAGAGGGAGAGTGCGACACACTTCCGATAGTGAATGGGCGAATGGTGATGGAACAAAGCAATCTGCCGAAAACACTTGAGCTGAAGTACATGAAAGAACGTCTTGACAGCAACAAGGTGTGGATAAGTATCAATCAAAGAAACATCCGACGGGGAGATCTCATCGTAGGTCATGGACATACTATACTCACCATCGATTCGCTTTCTTCACGTCGAATCACAGGTGTCCTCGAAGATGAGTTTGGCGATTTTGAAGCATGTGACCAGTACTGGCGTGACCGAAAACGCTTTAGGAGTGAAGAATTCCTGAAAGCACATTGTCAAAGTGTGTGGGCGCTCTATCATTTGGACTTAGACTGGGATGCCGACACTTTGCAGAAGGCATTGAACTGCTTCTCAGAGTCCTTGCGCAACTCTGAGCGAGGAAAGAATCTGCAACAGCTTATCTTGGACAGGAAAAGCAAGACAGGTGTAGCGAAGCTCTTCCCCATGTGGGACACAGCAGGGAAGGCTCATTCTTTTGCGGAGTGT
>CADAPC010000034.1 GCA_902789725.1 uncultured Bacteroidales bacterium | reverse complement strand
ACCTGGCCTGCTGGCTGGCAGTGCCGCTGCTGGCGATGTACAACGGCCAGCGAGGACGGCTGAAGTGGATCGGCAAGTTCTTCTACTATTACTATCCCGCCCACATGGCGGTAATAGGCCTGCTGGCCCGTTGCTTCCAATAAGCGCCTCTGAAGGGTAAGAAAGACCGGAAACTACTCGTTTCAGTTCAGCCCGAACAATTGCGCGCCATCCCAACGGATACAAAAACAGTATTTCACTCATCTTTTTTATAAATCCAGGGTTATGAATAACAAAAAACCTGCGAGACGATGTCTTGCAGGTTCAATTCCCTTGGGGATATACAATCCCTAAAGTTGCTCTTCACTCCAGATTACTCAGCGATAGAGTCAGTAGTAGTAGTGTCGCAAGTAGTAGTGTCGCAAGTAGTAGTGTCCTCAGCAACTTCTACAGCTGTAGTGTCAACAGTTGTAGTGTCTGTGTTAGTAGGCTGCTTAGGATCACAAGCTACGAATGTTACAGATGCAGTGAGAGCGATGGCAGCAACAGCTGCGAAAACCAACTTCTTCATAATTTTCTTTTACTTTTAATTTGTTAAACAATTAATTTGCTTTCAAAACCGATGCAAAGGTACGCACTTTTTAAGATACGTTGTTCTTCAAAACCTCTTTTTTTTATTTTTTTTGATGAAATTCTTTAAAAATAGGTAAAATAGAACACTTTAAGAGTGAATGCGAAAATTGTGTACGTGCACATAAGCTAAGTGTTGATGAAAAAAGTAAGTGCTGATGCGGTCGCTATCCCCACCGGAAGGACTTAACTGCTCTGTTGTTTTTCATGATAAATGAAAAACTTTTGTGTGTGAGACTTATCATTTCATGATTTTTATCTATATTTGCATTCTAAATACATCATATTATTTATTATTCAATTATGCAACTAAAGAATTTACTGATGCTGGCAGCAATTTTATTGCTTACAGCTTGTGCAGAACAGGCACAAAATGGGTACACAGTGGCTGGTACTGTAGAAGGAGCTGCAGACGGTGATACGGTGCTGCTTTGTGAAATGCAAGGTTATTTTCAGCTGAATTCTCTTGACACGGCACTGGTGAAGGACGGGAATTTTGAGTTCAAGGGCAGCTGCGACGGTGCTGCTATCCGCTTTCTCACGGCCTATCACCAAGAGAAATGTATTGCCACGGAGATGTTTATACTTGAAAATGCTGATATCAAAGCCACACTTGTCGAAGGCGAGGGGAAGAGCAAGATTGAAGTAGGCCCGAACGGGAAGCTGTATGAGGAGTTTCAGGAGGGTTTGAAAAAGATTGACGAACAAATGAATGTCCCTTGGACTGTAGCTGTTGATTCCACCAAAAGCGAAACTGAGCGTAAGGCCGCAGAAGCAAAACTTGATTCGTTAGAAAAACTTGAGGTCACTTACACCAAGGACTTTATAGTAGGTCATGTGCCTTCAGCCATTAGCGACATGCTGTTTGGAATCTATGGCTCGTATTTCCCGGAAGCTGACCAAGAAGAAATCATCAAGTTGTTTGGGGAAAAGCAGCCAGAATACCCTGCCTACAAAGCTATTGTGGCAGAGCGTCAGGCTCAGGCATCAACTGCTGTTGGGCTAAATTACATCGATTTGGAGATGCCCACCCCTGACGGTAAAAACATGAAGGTGAGCGACTATGTGGGCAAGAATGAATATGTGCTTGTGGATTTCTGGGCATCATGGTGTGGTCCATGTCGTGCAGAAATGCCTACAGTGGTAGAAGCTTATTCGAGGTTCCACAATAAAGGTTTTGAAGTGATTGGCGTGTCGTTCGACAACGATAAGAATGCGTGGGTGTCGGCTATAGAAACGCTGAAAATGCCTTGGCCTCAGATGAGCGACCTGAAGGGGTGGAAAAGCGCTGCTGCTGCCACTTATAACGTACAAGCCATTCCGGCCAATGTGCTGATTGACAAAGACGGAAAGATTGTCGCCAAGGATCTTCGCGGTGAGGATCTTCTGAATAAATTGGCTGAGCTGTTGCCATAAGGTTTGTTGGTCCGATGGCTCCAGAAGGAAAACACTGCTAACTCAGTCCGTCCACATCAGGTCGGACATGACATCGTTAGATACAAACAGACCCGCACGTGATAAATGCAGGATTTGGTTGCGCAAAACCAAGCGTCCTGCATCTATGTGTTTTTGAGCATTGCGCAAACAATAAGCAAGGAATGGTCCGCCAAAACGTTTTGCTAAATCATTTAGGCTGATTCCTTTTGAAGTGCGCAGCCCGGTAAAAACATATTCATCATAGCGCTCCCTCTCTGTAAGAGTCTCTATTTCAAGTTGGCCACTTGACAAATAAGTCTCTAAAGAATCGGCATGATAGCAACGGTTCTGTCCGTCAAAGGAATGCGCCCCTGCTCCTACCCCCAGATAGGGTGTCCTTTGCCAATAGCCGGAATTGTGGCGCGATTCCCAACCGGGCAATGCAAAATTGCTCAGCTCATAATGATGGTATCCTTTTGCTTCAAGCTTATCTATAAGGAGCTCGTACATTTGCAGGGACACCTCTTCGTCCAGTTCGGCTATCTTACCTCGTTCCAGCAATTGGTTCAGCCATGTGCCTTCTTCATACATTAGCGAGTAAGCTGACAGATGTTTCACTTTTAGAGACAAGGCAACCCGCAGGTCGTTCTCCCATTCTTCCAATGTTTGGCCCGGGAAGCCGAACATCAGGTCTATGCTGATATTGTCAAACCCCACGTCTTGAGCCATACGAACTGCTTGGATGGCTTGCTGGGTGGAATGTCGGCGGTTCAAGAATCGTAATCGCTCATTGTGGAATGTCTGCACCCCCATGCTGAGTCTATTGATGCTCATGCATCTCCAATTTTCCAAGCGCTCTGCCGACACATCGTCAGGATTGGCTTCTATTGAAATTTCTGCTCCTTCGCGTACATTATATATATTATGAACCGCAAAAAGAATACGTGCGAGTTCTTCGTCAGGCAGTTGGGAAGGGGTGCCTCCACCCAAATAGACCGTCTCAATAGGTTCACCACACAGGTATCCTTTCCTGTTTTCCAACTCCCGAAGGACCGCATCAACATATTTCTGACGCTTTGCCAAGGAGGTGGTGGAAAAGAAGCCACAATAGATGCAACGTGATTTGCAAAAGGGGATATGTATGTAAATTCCAGCCATTATGAGGCAAAATTACATATTATTTCCTTAATAATGATGAAAAATGCTAAAGAACATAAGATTTTTTCTTCATATAAAAAGAAAAAGCCGTAAATTTATCCCGATTTTGAATTTTATATCTTATAACATATCACTAACCTAACAATGAAAGTTTACCAAACCAACGAAATCAAGAACATTGCTTTGCTTGGCAATGACGGTGCCGGTAAGACGACCCTTACCGAAGCACTGTTGTATGAGGCTGGTGTCATCAGCCGTCGTGGTCGAATCACTGCAAAGAACACTGTGAGTGACTATTTCCCCGTAGAGCAAGAGTATGGCTACAGTGTTTTCTCCACCGTTTTCCATGTGGAATGGAACAATAAGAAGCTGAACATCATCGACTGCCCAGGAGCAGATGACTTCGTAGGTGCCGCCATGACAGCCTTGAATGTGACGGACACGGCTTTGTTGCTCATCAATGGGCAATATGGTCCAGAAGTAGGTACGCAGAACCATTTCCGCTACACAGAGAAATTGGGCAAGCCAGTCATCTTTCTGGTCAACCAATTAGACTCAGAGAAGTGCGACTATCATCAAGTGCTTGACAGCCTCATTAGCATTTATGGTTCCAAGGTTATCCCTATTCAGTACCCACTGAACGAAGGTCCAGAATTTAATTCCCTCATCGACGTACTGCTGATGAAGAAATACTCTTGGAAGCCTGAAGGTGGTGCGCCCATCATTGAGGACATTCCAGCCGAAGAGATGGACAAAGCAACGGAAATGCATCGTGCACTGGTGGAAGCTGCAGCTGAGAATGACGAAGGACTCATGGAAAAATTCTTTGACACAGAGGCCCTGTCTGAGGATGAACTGCGTTTGGGCATCCGACGCGGATTGGCTACGCGTTCCATGTTCCCAGTGTTCTGTGTTTGTGCCACCAAGGACATGGGTGTTCGTCGTCTGATGGAATTTCTTGGAAACGTAGTGCCATTTGTTGACGAAATGCCACAAGTGCATAACACACGCGGAGAGGAAGTGAAGCCTGATTCTAACGCACCCACTTCTCTCTACTTTTTCAAAACAGCCAATGAACCTCACATTGGAGGTGTGCAGTACTTCAAAGTGATGTCGGGCAAGGTGCATGAAGGCGATGACTTGACCAATACCGACCGCGGTTCGAAAGAACGCATGGCTCAGCTGTTTGTTTGTGCAGGTGCGAACCGCATCAAAGTGGAAGAACTGGTGGCTGGCGACATTGGTTGTACTGTAAAATTGAAAGATGTGCGCACTGGCAACACTTTGGCTGGCAAGGATTGTGAAAACCGGTTCAATTTTGTCAAATATCCTGAACCTAAATACATCCGTTCAGTCAAGGCTGAAAATGAAAGCGATACAGAAAAGATGGTCGCTGCCATCCAGAAGATGTCGCAGGAAGATCCAACCTGGATATTGGAGCAGTCTAAGGAACTGAAGCAAACTCTTGTGAAAGGACAGGGCGAGTTCCACTTGCGCACCTTGAAATGGCGAATGGAAAACAACGAGAAAATCAAAATCCGTTTCGAAGAGCCTAAGATTCCTTATCGCGAAACCATCACCAAGGCAGCCCGTGCCGATTATCGCCACAAAAAGCAGTCGGGTGGTGCAGGTCAGTTTGGTGAGGTGCACCTCATTGTAGAACCATACTACGATGGAATGCCCGATCCAACTGCTTACAAATTTGGCAATCAAGAATTCAAAATTAATGCGAAGAGCAAGGAAGAGGTTGACCTTGAATGGGGTGGAAAGCTTGTGTTCATCAACTCGGTGGTGGGTGGTGCCATCGACACCCGTTTCATGCCTGCTATTCTGAAGGGTATCATGAGCCGCATGGAACAAGGTCCACTGACCGGCTCGTATGCCCGCGACGTTCGCGTTGTGGTTTATGACGGAAAGATGCATCCCGTTGACTCTAACGAGCTTTCCTTCATGCTGGCAGGTCGCCATGCTTTCTCCGACGCATTCAAGGCTGCTGGCCCCAAGTTGCTTGAACCCATTTACGATGTGGAAGTGTTCGTGCCGAGCGATAAGATGGGCGACGTGATGAGTGACCTGCAAGGTCGTCGCGGTATGATTATTGGCAGCGAGAGCGAAAACGGCTATGAGAAGCTCATAGCCAAAGTGCCGTTGAAGAGCCTGTCCAGTTACTCGACAACTCTCAGTTCCATTACAGGTGGGCGAGCCAGCTTCATCATGAAATTTGCTTCTTACGAACTTGTACCGACCGACATCCAGCAACAACTGATGAAAGAGTTCGAAGAACAGAACAAAGACGAGGACTAAGTTCCTAATCTGTTATATACAGAGAAGGGCTTTTCCCCAATAAATATGCAAGGGGATGTTCCGCATGGAGCATCCCCTTTGCATATTTATTTTTCTGAGGTGAGTAAGCATGCCTTCAATTGTCTTGGCATACAGACTTGACTCAAAAATAATCACCTCTATGTCAAAACGTAGGAAACGTCATTGCACAACCTTCCTGTAATCATGTGTTAAAAGTTCCCACATTTCCACAAACCAAATTAGGGTGACAGGTAATGCTTTCAGCGCATAGCGTACCATTGTGACCTTTCGGAACTCACGAGGGAAAAGGTCGGTGGAACTTAAACTGGTCAGCACAAAGGCGAACACCATCAAGCCAATCTCCCACTTGCCTCGTTTCCACGGAGCTGCAGTGTACCAAATCACCACACCAACCATTGCAATGATGTAGCCATAGGCTTCTGTGCTGGTGCTCAAGATGCAAATGCAAATGAGGGCAGACGATAGCATGGTCTCTCTGAACGCAAGATTCTTGTATTGGCTTCTCCTGAATAAAGGAGTGAAAAAGAGCAGTGCGCAAGGTGCAAACACCCAGATGTCTGAATAGGTGGTGCATCCACTGAAGTTTCGAACCAAACCTAAAAGTGAGATGTTCTGTTTGGTCTCGAACAAAAGATTGTGATCGTTCTTCACCGCAAGAGCCTTCATCCATTCCACAAATTCGCCGCACGTAAACTCAAACCCAAACATCAGCATGGGAAGTAAAGCAAAGAGAACCATCCACACGATCCAGGTCCATACAAAACGCCCTTTATGTTTTGAGAAGAAGAAAAACAGCATGCCGACTACACCAAAAAGTTTGGTCATCGTGCCCATGGCAATGAAGAATGTGGCCCAATGGTCTTGCTCTTTCTCCACCAGCATAAAACTAAGCAAAATGCCTGAAACCACCAGCGTGTTCAGCTCGGCATCCAGCACGCAGTTCAAGACTTCCTGGACACAAAACCAGAAGATGAACACCTGCTGGTATTTCGTCATCCAAGACAGACGCACCGTGAAAAATAGGAAGAAGGTGATGAAGAGTTCCCAAATCACGATGCCCACCCAATCATTCATTAGCGAGAAAGGTGCAATCAGCGCAGCGAACGTGGGGCCATAAAGGAAATAATTTGTGTCTTCCTCATATAGTGGATAAAGCGGCATCTTCGCCCAAGCATGGTCGAAAGAGTGGGTGAAAATCAGATAGTCATAATCAATAATACCACTATGCACAATCTTGTAAATGCAAAACAGGGCAACCAATCCCCACAATGTTGCCAGCGTCCGGTAGTCGCTTAGCCAAGGTTGTCTAAAAAACTTCTCAATTCTATTATTCATGTTCTTTTTCAATTGTCATCTAACCTACTTTGTGCAGACTTTTGATTTCCTCTCTCCCCGTTGTAGCTGCTCACAAAATAACCGGGACGACGTTTAGATTCATTGAATACCCGAGCCAAATATTCTCCTATAACACCGATGCAGATCAGCTGGGCACCCCCAAGGAAGAGCACCGTCACCATGACGGTAGGGTAGCCAGCCACTGGGTCGCCATACACATTCGTTACAATGATGATGTAAATGAGATAGAGGAATGCAAGAAACGACACAAGCAAACCGAGCAAACTTGCAATTCTCAGTGGCGCAGTTGTATAGGCCATGATGCCATTCAGAGCCAGATTCAATAATGCTCTGTAACTCCATTTCGACTCACCCGCCTGACGTTCCTTTTGCTGATAGAAAATGCCCTTCTTCCTGAATCCAATCCATGAATACATGCCCTTTGTATTCCGTTCCACCTCGCGCATCTGCTTCAGTGCCTCTACGCAAGAGCGGTCGAGTAAACGGAAATCGCCCGTGTCTTTCTGAATAGGCACACGGGTGAACATCTGCAGCAACTGGTAATACCACTGCGATGTTTTCCGCTTCATCCATGTCTCATTCGATCCTTGGCGGGTAGCATACACGTCGTCAAACCCTTCTTCCCACCAATGTAACATCTCTGGAATTGCATCAACAGGATGCTGCATGTCAAAATCCATGATGATGAGTGCATCACCCTTTACATAGTCAAAACCTGCCATCATCGCCAACTCTTTCCCGTAATTGCGTGACAGGTCGATGTAGTTCCAATGGGCAGGATCCTCACGATGTAGCCGAACCATCTGTTGCAACGTATGGTCGGTCGATCCATCATTTACCATCAGGAACTCCCACTCATAACCAGGATTCTCATTCAAGACCCGCTTCATACACTGTTCCAAAACGGGAAATGAGGCCTCCTCATTAAAGGCCGGAAGTAATATCGTTACCTTTTTCATCTCGATTTTTATTTCTATAAACAAAACGAAGTATCAAGAAATTCGTAGGCACAGCCACCATCAGCACCAGTACAGGAGCCAACAAATGGTGAACTCCCCACTGGGTTAACAAGTGGAACAACACCACATGAATCAGATAGTTCACCACATGGCTTCCGCTGAACCCCAACAACCTTATCCACGTGGGGCGGGCATGGAAAGTCCAGTAACACGTCATGAAATAGTTATAAATGAACGAAACAACATACCCCACCGAATAAGCCAAATCAATCTGAATCAACTGAATCGCCAGCACATATACTCCATAATGAATGCCAGCCGACACACCGCCGTTCACACAAAACCGCAAAAACTGCCACAATTTGGCATGCCCCTTCTCTTTTACCATTCAAATACTAAACTGTTTTTTGAAATCTAATGCAAAGTTAAGCAAAAAGAATGACTCACCGATTGCAGATGGGAAAATATTCAAAGAAACGTTTAGGAAATTATGGAATTCTCCTTATTTTTGTGCGATATTACCGTTTTTGTCGGTCTTTCCAATGCAGAGGGGCTATAATACAAAGTTTCCTTTGCAATTCTCTACTTTCTTTCGATGCAAGGGCCTGTTAACAAAGCGGCGGCTCATCAGCAATGCGACTTTCAGGTACAATTAGTGTCAAGTGTAAAAATAGAGAAGGACTTTGAAAAAGAAAATCAATACATAGTTGCTGTTTTGTGAATATAAAACAACTGTTTTGTTAATTAACATTTATATTTAGACATTATTTTTAAAAGAATGCCCACTTTTTCTGATTACTTTTAGGATTCTTATTATTTTTGCATACAGTATCGTTCAACTGAGACACAAGAGCATGAAGAAATCGACCATAACCATTCTTGCCATCGTAATGGGAATTTCCTTTGCCAGCTTGCTTATCATGCAGATGCGCTACATTGAGGAAATTATCTCCTTGCGTCGAGAGCATTTCGAGGAATCTGTGAGCCGAAGCCTCTACGAGACGGCGCACCAGTTGGAATTGTCTGAAACCAAACGCTATCTCGAAGAAGGTTCGGATGCTCTCAATGGCATAGCAACTGCTTACGACTCTGTATATGCCACGACCGATTCGTCTGTCATCCAACGCACCCATCAGGTCATTGCTAAAGACGGAAGCGTATTTACTTCGCGCGAAACAACTGTTAGCACAAATCTTTCCGATAAATACTTTACGAAAAAGACAGCCAATAACAATGACCGACTTCGCTCGCTCAAGGAAATCATGGACATGCGCTATGCAACAGAAAAAAAACTGGTGGACGAGGTCATTTATAACATCCTCTACACAGCCAGCGACCGTCCATTAGCTGAACGCATCGATTTTAAAGAACTTGACCAGATACTTAAAACCCAGCTTAACAATAACGGAATTACTATTCCTTATCATTTTACGGTAAGTACCAGCAATGGGCAGCAAGTATTTCAATGCGCTGACTATGAAGAGAAGGGCAAAGAACGGGCTTTCACGGAAACCCTCTTCAAGAACGACCCTGTCCAAAGAAGTGGCACCTTGACCGTCCATTTTCCCGGCCTCGGCTATTATATATGGCGGTCATTCTGGTTCATGATGCCTTCGCTCCTCTTCACGCTTATCCTGCTCGTCACCTTTATCGTCACCTTGGTATTGGTATTCAGACAAAAAAAACTAACAGAAGTGAAGAATGATTTCATCAACAACATGACTCATGAATTCAAGACCCCTATATCCTCCATCTCTTTGGCGGCACAGATGCTGGGAGATGACTCTGTGAAGAAAACACCTGCACTGATGCAACGCCTCACCTCCACTATCATTGACGAGACCAAGCGTTTGCGTTTTCAAGTGGAAAAAGTGTTGCAACTCTCCATGTACGAGAATCAGCGTGCCAACCTCCACATGAAGGAAGTTGACATTAACGAACTTATAGCAAGCGTCACCCATACCTTCGCACTGAAAGTTGAAAAGAACGGAGGCAAAATTATTACAAACCTCAATGCTACTGCTCCCGTCATCTGCGTAGATGATATGCACTTCACCAATGTCATCTTCAACTTGATGGACAATGCCGTGAAATATCGGCGCAGAGACACCGACCTCGAATTGAACGTGGAAACTTGGAACGAACCAGGCCAACTTTGTATCTCCATCAAGGACAACGGTATAGGCATCAAGAAAGAAGATTTGAAACGTATCTTCGAGAAGTTCTACCGTGTACATACGGGCAATCTCCACGATGTGAAGGGTTTCGGGCTTGGTCTTGCTTACGTTTATAAAATTGTCAAAGACCACAAGGGTACCATTACCGCCGAAAGCGAACTGGGAATTGGCACAAAATTCATCATCAAACTGAAAAGTGAATAAAATATATATAACAAACCTCTAAAAAATCACAACTATGCTAACAGACGACAGACTTGAAGAAGTGAACATTCTTCTTTGCGAAGATGACGAGAGTTTAGGAATGCTCCTGCGCGAATATCTTGAAGCCAAGGGCTACAACACAACCCTCTGTCAAGATGGCGAGGAGGGTTTTGACACATTCCTGCAAGGCAACTTTAACCTGTGCATCCTTGATGTCATGATGCCACGCATGGATGGATTCACTCTTGCCGGCAAAATACGCGAACTGAATTATGAGATGCCATTTATGTTCCTTACAGCTAAAAATTTGAAGGACGATGTGCGCGAAGGTTTCGAACTGGGTGCTGACGATTACATCACCAAACCCTTCTCGATGGAGGAAGTGGTGTTCCGCATCGAAGCCATCCTGCGGCGTGTACGTGGTAAGAAAAACAAGGATGTAGCTGTACGCCAGATTGGTAAATTCACATTTGACACCCAGAAACAGATCCTCAGTATGGGCGACAATCAAGAGAAACTCACCACTAAAGAGGCTGAATTGCTCACTTTGCTCAGCAACCGGCAAAATGAGCTTTTGCAGCGCGACTATGCTCTGAAAACAATTTGGATTGATGATAACTACTTTAATGCACGCTCCATGGATGTGTACATTACTAAACTGCGCAAGCACTTAAGGGACGATCCTAATGTGGAAATTATCAACGTGCATGGGAAGGGTTACAAGCTGGTGATTACGGAGGACGGACAGACCTCCGCAGCGAACGGATAAAAAGAATGGAGGCGAATTACCCATTAGGGTGGCTCGCCTCCTTTTTGATAACAAGTATCTTGTAAAAAACTTAAGGTATGTTCTAAAAATTAGCTTTCAATTGTTTTTAGTTGATTTTGGAGTAGATTTGGGTGCAAGACCGCAGGGGTATAGCGAGCTATGGCCCAATGGATTAAGCCCAAAGATGCCCAAAAGCGACAAAAACAATGGAAGATAATCATCTCAGATTTAGTAATTATTAGAACATACCTTAATAGTTTTTAGGCATCTTCCACTTTCTTATTTACAAAGATGTGGGTCAGAAGACCAGCAATGATAAGGAAGAAACTACCCCAAGTGTACCAGTTCTGGTCTGCCAAATCGCCCATTATCGGGACGAGAGAACAAAGGATGAGAAGCAATGCGCCCACCACGATGAGTATAATACCGAGATTTTTCATTTTTATATAAATTTTGTAGTTGTTCATTCAAATCAGTTACAAAATAACAACTTTTTCTCCAAACTGCGAAACTTTTTAGCAAGAAAATTGCATTTGAACCTCAAAAAAACACATTTCTCGCAAAAAACTCCCATTTCATCATGCCTAATTCCTGATTATTTCGTAACTTTGCACCGCTTTTCGAAAAAGCGGGTGGTTCGGCTGCGATGTCAAAAGATTATTTGTCAGGGCTGTTGAATTGTACCGCTAACTGATTTTCAAAGCATCAATAAACATAATTTTATTAACAAACCAAACTTACATTATTGATCGTATGAATCAATACGAAACCGTTTTCATTTTAACTCCCGTTTTGTCTGATGTTCAGATGAAGGAAGCGGCTGATAAGTTTGTCAACTACCTCAAGGAGAAAGGTGCTGAAATTATCAACACTGAAGATTGGGGCCTGAAGACATTGGCTTATCCCATTCAGAAAAAGGGTTCTGGTTTCTACCAGATGATTGAGTTCAAGGCAGAACCCACCGTGATTGCTAAATTGGAGTTGCAGATGCGCCGCGACGAGCGTGTGCTCCGCTACCTCACAGTTAAGAACGAAAAGTACGCTGCAGCATATGCTGAAAAGCGTCGTAAAAAGAAGGAGGCATAATCATGGTAGCACCATCAGAAATCAGATACTTAACTCCAGCAGCTGTTGACGTTAAGAAAAAGAAGTATTGCCGTTTCAAGAAGAGCGGTATCAAGTACATCGACTACAAGGATCCAGAATTTCTGAAGAAGTTCCTCAACGAGCAGGGAAAAATTCTCCCTCGTCGCATCACCGGCACTTCTTTGAAGTATCAGCGCCGTGTGGCTCAGGCCGTGAAGCGTGCTCGCCACCTTGCACTCCTGCCCTACGTAGCAGACTTGTTGAAATAATAAAATAGGAGGTAAGACAGTATGAAAATCATTCTTAAGAAAGATGTCCACGGTTTAGGCTACAAGGACGAAGTCCTCACTGTAAAGGACGGTTATGGCCGCAACTATCTTCTTCCTCAGGGTTTTGCAGTGCTTGCCACTGACAAGGCCGTTAAGCAGCTCAACGAGGAACTGAAGCAGCGCGCACACAAGATTGCAAAGATTAAAGCCGACGCAGAAGCTCGCGCCAAGCAGTTTGAGGGTGTTTCACTCACCATCAAGGTTCGCGTTTCTGAGGGCAAAAATATCTACGGCTCTGTAGGTCCCAAAGAAATTGCCGCAGCATTGGCAGAGAAAGGCCTCGAAATCGACAGCAAACTCATTGCCCTCAAAGGTGTGAAGACACTTGGAAATTTCGAAGCAATCGCCCATTTCCATCGCGAAGTATCCGTTGCAATCCCATTTGAGGTGGTTAACGAGGAAGGCGAGAAAGCTCCTGCTAAGAAAGCTTCTGCTAAGGAAGAGGTTCCTGTTGCAGAAGAAGTAGCTCCTGAAGTAGAGGAGGCTCCTGTTGCAGATGAAACTCCTGCAGAAACAGCTGAATAATTTGCTGATTACAAAATAGAACTAAGAGAGGCTAACACTCACAGTAGGGTAGTTAGCCTCTCTTAGTTTTTCCGAAACGGAATTAGCGATAATACTTTCAACGCATTTTGAAAATTGCAACCCGCCCGTCAATTCATTGTATCAGGCATCTGATTATTCTTCAGCTGGTGCTGTCTTGCGGAAAGCCTCCAATTTATCTACAATCACATCGAAGTCATCCGTAAGTGTCAACTGCAAGTTCTTGTATTTGCCCTTCTCCACCAACTTTTCTAAGAAGGGATAGACTGGCATTTCGTTTGTCCAGAAGTCCGTTCCCAGGAAAATCATCGGGCTGGAAAAGCCAAACGACTCGTAATGGTTTTGTACGGCATCTTGGAAAATTTCCTGCATAGTGCCTGCGCTGCCAGGTGTGTAGATGATACCTCCAAAAGCAACTGTAAGGATAAGGTCTTCGCGAATGCTGTTCTCAAAGAACTTAGCAATGTGGGTGGCAAAAGGAGCTGAAGGTTCATGCCCATAAAGGTAAGTGGGAATGCCGAGGCTTACGTAATCGCCCAGCCGAGGATATTTTTTCATCACTTCAAACGACGAAGCCAGCCAACCTTCGTCTTTGAATGATGGAGCCCCTGCCAACATGCTGACGGCATCTGCCACCTCTTTTTCTGTGCGTCCAGCCATCCATGCCCCCAAATGAGTGGCCTCCATGGCGCCAGGCCCACCTCCACTGAGCATGATAAATCCTTGCTCTGTGAGACGTTTGCTCAGCAGCACCACACGTTCATACATGGGGGCGGTGCGTAGCAACGCATGTCCACCCATAATTCCCACACATTGGCGTGAATTATGCTGCTTGAAAAAATCATCAAGGGCTACATGGACACCATGATCGTGGAGAGTACGCGCCAATGCCTCCTCCACATCTTTGGCTTGTTTGCCCTTGGCAATGTAGTGCTGGTACACCTTGGTGTCATAACAGGTCTCGAAAGTTTCAGGTTTCGCAGGATTATATCCCGCATACAGTTCTTCGGCACTGTAAAGCGATGTGCGGTTCACATCGAAAGGAACTGTTTGAATGTAGTCCATAGCTTCTTTACTAAAAAGTTGATTACTCTTTGGGGTAATTTCATTACATGAGGTTACAATGGTGAGCAAGGTGAGTGCTCCAATTACAATTTTCTTCATACACAATTAAATAATAATAGTAGATTAGATGTTATCGGCATTGATGACGTAAGCAAAATATGGGGGCTGAATCTTTATTTCACGATGATGCGCCCTTGAGGGTGTGCATAGTCCGTAGTGATGTGCCTGTTGAGCCGTTGGGTTACGTACTCGATGAAGACCTGATTGTAGGTTTTCATAGTCTCGAGTACAATTTTGCTTCCCTTCAACGTGTTGTGCAGTCCTCCGTCCGTTACGCAATATTTAGTGGTAGCTACCGTGTAAGTACGGTCAGGATTGATGGGTTCATAAAGCTGGGTAACGCCATTTAGCACCTGCACGTCGCTCACCCGATGCTCGTCTGAATGCACAATGAATTTCAAGCCAGACACTTGCGGAAACTGTCCATCTGGTTGAGGAAGGAAACTGGTCAACTTCTTCAACATGGCTTCGATGGTGCTACCCTTCACCTCAGCAACCACGATATAGTTGTCGTAAGGAAGCAGTGACAACAAGTCGCCGTATGATAGGTTGCCCGTCTTCTTTAGCTCATTGCGGATGCTGCCGCTGTTGAGAACAGAAATGTCCGAACCTGTCATCAAGCGAAAAGCATCGGTCACCAAGTCGCCGACATTCACCTCACGCGTTCGTGCTATCTCGTTACCTTCATTGTCAAGAATGCGCAGGGGAACATCACTTTTACAGATAATTCGGTTGGTCTCTTTGTCCAGTAAGGTGTGAATACTGTCCAAAACATGCGCTACATACTCGCTTTTTTCTGTCACGGACTCTATAGGAATAAGCGATGTCGTCATTTTTCCATCAGGCGAAATGACCAATTTGCCTATGTTGGCAAACTTTGTGCCCGTCTGTGTAACCACAACAGGTTTGCCAATCTTGTTCATTACCGTATCGGCCACTATCGCAGCATGGCTATGCCCATCAAGCACAATGTCGATGCCTTGCGTGTTCGCCACCACTGTATGAGAATCACTATGACGAGAGGTAGGTTCCTCACCCAGATGGGAATCCAAAATCACGTAGTCTGCACCAGCCCTTTTCGCTTCATCCACCGCACGCTGAACCAGCACATGGACGTCCTCCCTCTGAAGGTCATAAATCAGGCTATCGCACTCATCACGGAAAGCGTAAGCCTCAGTCTCTAATGTAGTGGGAGTCACCACACCAATAAAGGCTACTTTTTTGTCCCCCATTCGTTTGATAACATAAGGAGCAAACACTGTTCTTCCATTCTTCACATCGTAGAGATTGCAACAAACAATGGGGGCCGGCACCTGACGAAGCAACTGGAACATGCGCTCCATACCATAATCAAATTCATGGTTGCCTAATGTGATGGCATCGTAGTTCAAGGTTTTCATTATGTCCACCACATACTGACCTTTGGAAATGGCACCCACTGTCTGTCCTTGTACGTAATCGCCATTCGACACCAGGCACACATCGGCGGTATCGGCAATGGCATCGCGCAAGCCCGCCAATTTAGCATAGCCATCCACTTCGCAATGGACATCGTTTTCATAGAGCACAACAATGCTTCGCTGGCTGACAGGAGTTTGAACCGCCTCGCCGTCTTTTCTTTTCTGTTTTTTTCTTTTGGACTTGTCCTTCTGCTTCTGGGCTGCTGCCACCTTTTTTTCGCCTGAACTCAATGCCCGTGCCTGAACCTCGGCATAAGCGCACACCATCATCATGTACGCCAACCCTATCATCCATAATATCTTTTTCATAAATTCATAATTGTATTCATTTCGCCACAAATCTACACAAAAAATCTGATTTGTGAGCTTTTCATCAAAAAAAAATGTCATATCTTTCCCTAAATTCCACGCAAAAGTCGTATTTTTGCAAAAATTAAGAAAAAACTTATCTATATTAACTATTTACTAAAAGCTAAGATGATGAAATGTTCTGATTCTCTCATGCTCAAGGTTGCAGCCTTAGCATGCTTGTTTGTTTTAAGCCTGACAGCATTTGCCAAAGGCATCGACCGCAAACAACTCGTAAACGACGGTTGGCAATTCTGCCTGAACGACAGTAATTTTGCCCAAGCTAAAACCGTCACGCTCCCACACGATTGGAGTGTGCTTCAGCGCTTCGATCGCAATGCCCCTGCCGAAGCCGCAGGAGCTTACCTCCCAACAGGACGTGGCTGGTATCGCAAGATCCTTACCTTGAACAAAGACTATCAGAACAAACGGTTGCGCCTTTATTTCGAGGGTGTGTACATGAATTCAAAAGTGTATGTGAATGGTCAATTAGCAGGCGGATGGCCTTACGGCTATTCCTCCTTCTGGGTAGATGTAACTCCCTATGTCAAGATGGGGAAAAACGAAATAGTGGTCAGTGTTGACAACTCACAGCAGAAAAACTGCCGTTGGTACTCAGGATCAGGCATCTACCGTAACGTATGGCTCTTCACCACGCCTATGACCTACATTGATGATTGGAGCGTCAGCGTTAATACCCCCGATACCCATACCGTCGAGATTAATGCAGACGTGGTGGATGCCGATGGAAAACGTACTCCCATACAGCGCACCATCCATGTTGACCAGCCACACCTTTGGTCTCCCTCCGACCCATTCCTCTATGAGGCCGAACTCACTCAGGGCGAAGATCGTATCAATGTCCGCTACGGCATCCGTACCATTGAATACGATGCCCAGAACGGACTCCGTCTTAACGGACAGTCCATCAAACTCAACGGAGCCTGTGTCCACCACGATAACGGCATTTTGGGTGCAGCCTCTTACGATGCAGCCGAATACCATAAAGTCAAACTTATGAAGGAAGCAGGCTTTAATGCCTTGCGTACGAGCCACAACCCACCTTCCGAAGCCTTTCTACGTGCCTGCGACGAACTGGGGCTTTTAGTCATCGACGAGTCCTTCGATGGTTGGCGTGAAGAAAAGAATCCCCACGACTACCACACACTCATCGACCAGTGGTGGCAGCGTGACCTCGATGCGATGGTGCTTCGCGACCGCAACCACCCTTGCATTTTCTGTTGGTCCACAGGCAACGAAGTCATTGAGCGTAAGAAAATAGAAATCATAAAAACTGCCCAGCAGATGGCCAACCACATTCGCCAGCAAGACCCACAGAAGCGTCCCATCACTTCAGCCCTTGCTGCATGGGACAGGGATTGGGATATCTACGACCCTTTGGCAGCAGTGCATGACATTGTTGGCTACAATTACATGATTTTCAAAGCAGAAAGCGATCATGAGCGTGTGCCTGAGCGTGTCATGATGCAAACTGAGTCTTACCCCCGCGATGCTTGGGCAAACTACGAACGCACCATGAAGCACAATTATATTTTAGGCGACTTTGTGTGGACAGGACTCGATTATCTGGGCGAATCTGGCATCGGACGTTGGTACTATGAAGGTGATCCTGCAGGTGAATCTTGGGAACGCCCTCTTTATCCTTGGCATGCAGCTTACTGCGGTGATGTCGATTTGACAGGTTTGCGCAAGCCAGTAAGCTATTACCGCTCCCTGCTTTGGAATGCCCATGAGCCACTCTACATGGCTGTACGTGAACCCGACGGATGGTTTGGTAAAGTGAAAACATCCATGTGGAGTACATGGCCCACTTTCGCCAGTTGGAATTGGCCAGGATGGGAAGGCAAAGAAATAGAAGTAGAGGTATATAGCGACAAGCCTACTGTACGACTCTACTTGAACGAACAACTGATTGGAGAACAACCAACTGCACGCAAAATGGCCACTTTCAAATTGCCTTACACACCTGGAACTCTTCGTGCAGAGGCTGGCAATGAGAAGGTAACCCTCTCTACCGCTGGTGCTCCAGTAGCCCTGCGACTCACTTCCGACCGCACCATTCTCAATGCAGACGGACAAGATTTGGCATTTGTCACCATTGAAGTGATAGATGCTCAAGGACGCATGATTCCCGTTGCCGACAATCAGCTTACCTTCAAGGTGGAGGGTGCCGGCACTTTCATGGCAGCTGGCAATGCCGACATCAAAGATGAAGACCCTTATTTTGATTCTACTCACCATGCTTGGAAGGGACGAGCACTCTGCGTCATTCGCTCCTCGCAAAAGTCTGGTAACATCCGTCTCTCAGTCTCATCTCCCACACTTCCAACATCCGTTCTGAAATTATCCAGTCGATAAAACTTCATCAGACTGATAAACGCCCCACAACGTAATCGCATTTGCAACCCAAATGATTATCAAGACCAAACAAATGAAACTGTGTCATATTCTCTGTATTGCCATACTGAGCCTTACTTCAACTATGAACGCTCAGGTGGTGCACCCACAAATAGGGAAAAAGGTACAATCAGCTGATGGAAGAATAAGCATCGAACTGGTAGGCAAAAAACAACATTTTGCTCCAGGCGATAAATCAACAGCTGATGCAGACATCAATTCGCCAAAATCTGTTAATGTGCACCCCAACGGCAAGAAATTCTACGTTAACTCGTTAGAAGGAGCCACTACTGTAGTTTATGACATGCAGACCTACAAGAAGCTGGCGGTCATCAAACACCAGTTTGACCACACGAAGGACGCAGCCCTGTGGAGCAAGCCATCAGGACTTTTTCCCTTCACTCATTACAAGAACGACCACCTGAACTCCTTCTTCGGGAAACCCGTTGAAAGCACCTTTTCCCATGGAGGACGCTATTTGTGGGTGCCTTATTACCGGCGTTCTTACGACATCAATGCGCAAGACCCATCGGCGGTAGCAATCATTGACACACAGACGGATAAGATTATCCGATTGATGGAGACAGGCCCCCTTCCTAAGATGATTGCCACCTCGCCTGATGGCAAACTGGTGGCCATCTCCCATTGGGGCAACAACACCGTAGGCATCATCGATATCAGCAGCGCAGACCCTAAGCAATGGGCGTATAAAGCCTGTCATGTTGTCGATTACCAACTGAAACTCAACTACCCACTCAACCGGTCTGTCAATCGCGATGCTGGTAGTGGTTATGCATTGCGTGGAACTGTCTTCACCCCTGACAACCACTTCCTGCTTGTGGGTTGCATGGGAGGGGGTGGAGGCATAGCCGTCATCGATTTACAGAAATCGGAGTACCTTGGCCGATTGCAAGGAATGATGGCTAACGTGCGCCATTTGGTGTTAAAGAATGGGTACCTATACCTGAGTATCAATGGTGCAGGCTATGTGCAGAAGATTGCACTCGACACCGTGTTGGATGCCATCGGAAAAATGCAAAACAAGCGAGGTGCGGTGACAGGTTGGCAAAACTGCAAAGTAGGGACTGGAGCACGCACCATTGAACTGTCTCCTTCGGGCAAGTACATCTTTGTTGCCTGCAACAATGCTAGTGCCCTCTATGTGGTAGATGCGAAAGAGATGAAAGTAATCACCAGCATCCCTGCCGACAGTTATCCTGTAGGATTGGATATTTCCAAAGATGGGAAATATGTATTTACTACAGCTCAAGGACACTCGGGCAAGGGCGGTGGCAATGCTGTGGACATCTACAAAGTCACGTATAACCAAGCGAAAACAGCGAATAAATGAAGAGACAAAAGAGAGGAAAGAAGAACCTGAAACGTCTATTGACTCATATAGCTTTTTGGGGAACATTTGCTGCCTCATACGCACAAGTGGCCCCCATTTCCCATCCTGCTATCGGTACAAAAGCTTACTCTGCTGACAGCTCCTTTTGTATCGAACTGATTGGGAAAAAGCAGTATTATGACCCATCGGACATTCAAACCGCCGATCAAGACATCAACTCGCCCAAATCGGTGAACATGCACCCCAATGGAACCAAATACTATGTCAATTCTCTGGAAGGTGCAACTACCGTTGTGTATGATTTCAAGACCAACCAAAAGTTGAAGGTAATCCACCACGAGTTTACAGAGGCTGACACAGTTCTGCTCATCGGTGCAAAGCCCTACTACCCCTTCACCCACCATTTGCCAGATGCGCGACATTCCAAATCTGGTTTCGGTGGTTGGGGCGCATTTTATGGAAAACCAGTGGAAAGTGCATTCACTCATGGAGGTAAGTATTTGTGGATACCGTACTATCGACGTTCCTACGACCTTAATGCCCAAGACCCCTCAGCCGTGGCCATTATCGACACTGAGAGTGACTCTATCATTCGTCTGATGGACACAGGCCCACTGCCCAAAATGGTGGCACCATCCCCCGATGGGAAATTGCTTGCCATCACGCATTGGGGTGACAACACCGTCGGCATTATAGACATCAGCAGTCCCAACCCTGCTGACTGGCATCATCTCTCTTTGGCCATTGTGGATCAGCAGCTTAAACTCAACTATAGCCTAACGAAACAGATTGATCGCGACAATGACAGCGGTTATTGCTTGCGTGGCACAGCCTTTACGCCCGACAACCACTATTTGCTCGTAGGTTGCATGGGAGGCAGTCATGGTGGAGGCATTGCTGTGATTGACCTTCAAGCCTCAAATTCCAACAGTCAACTGGTCACCACCGACTCTGCCATTTCTAAGCCCCAATACCTTGGACGTGTACTTGGCAACATGTATAACCTGCGCCACATCATCATCCGCAATGGTTATCTCTATCTAAGCATCAATCGCGACGGTTACATCCAGCGCATGCCACTGATGCAATTCTTAGAGTCCGTTCCAGCACTTAAAGCGTCATCAAGCAAAACTACCACCTTGTCAGGATGGCAGAATTGTCAAGTGGGGGCTGGAGCCCGAACCATCGAGACCTCGCCTGATGGCCGTTACATTTATGCGGCCTGCAATGCCAGCAGCACCCTCTATGTGGTGGACACCCAAACCTTTGAAGTTATCGCTCACATGAATGCTGACAGCTATCCTGTGGGATTAGAGGCCTCGCAAGACGGACACTATGTCTTTACCACCTCCCAAGGGAGGAGCAATGGCGGTGGCAATTGCGTGGACATATTTGAAGTGAAGCGTATAAAAAACAGAACGAATTATTAAGCAGAATGAACAAATATTTAATTTTTATATGTAGTATAGGCATGTGTGCTGCAAGCTTCATCAGTTGTAAAAAGGATGCGCCTAAAGACACAAACGAAATAGCCAACGTGAAGGAACAGCCCCAAAAAATTAAGTTATCTGGCTCCATCCAAGAGGAGGAGGCATTTTCCATCATTGTGCCCGATGAATGGAAAATGAGCAAAGCCCACAATTCTATCAGCATAAAGAAACCACGTCCCGACAATGGGGCAAGGTTCTCCATCTACATCGAAACCTTAGCGTTCGATATGTCTATGAAGGAATATCTGGAACAATCAGAAATGGCTGAACTAAAAAAGCTGGGCGAATACACTTTTGGTAAATATAAATGGACCGTTTACGATAACAGCGAGAGGGGTTATCCGGCCATGTATCTAACCGAATACCCCTCTCGGGATCGTGTGCTATGTGTAAAAGCATCGGGAATGGATGTGCTGGGCATGGGCAATCCTGATGTAGAACTGTTCCTGGAAGGAATCTCATTGAAATGAGATGCTACCACATGAAATAGATGAGCAATGCAACTAAAACAAGGACAGCCAGAACCACCAGCGTGACTTTGAGCTTGTCCAACGGATAGTCGCCATGCACTTCGCCCGTCCTGCCATTGATCATGAACTGATAGGTCTTGCAGTCAATCTTGAATATACCAATCCATAACGGCAAAAGAATCAGCTTGAACATCAAATCCTTGTATGTCACATCCTTGCTGTTGATGCGCTGCCTGTCTCCACCTATGTCCTTGCAGATGTCGCTTTCAATGGCATCTTCCATTTCGGCCTTGGCTATCTCGACACCCTCAGTGAAATTGATGGTATAGACATCGGTGGTGAAACCAGCCGTAAACTCAGGCGAGTACTGCACCAGGTCTTTCAAAGGCCATGATTTGTGCTCCTTAACAAGATCTTCTGGCAAATCCTTCGAGGCTGCAACCAGAATGTCGTCAAAATCATGAATGACCGTTCCGCACGCTCTTTGCCATTTCGTGACGGTTTTGGTCGTAATGTTACCATTTGAGTCTTTGGATCTCACCTTGCGGTCGGTGCCTCGCTCGCCGATGTATGAGGTGACGGTGTGTGCATCGTAGGTCCAGTAAGGATAATAGATGCCCTGAAATTTCTCACCCATCAGCGTTTCCTTCTTATATTTGGAAGGGAAGAACCACTTGCCGTTCAGCCATTTCGAGAACAACCCGTTGCAGTCTTTCTTGTCGATGGCAAAGGGTAGCAAATACTCAGGTTGCCAAAAACGTTTCACTTGTGCGTTCTCGAGCATGAGCGGAGTGCCGCAATAGGGGCAGTTGGTCGATTGTTTGGCGGCATCCAACTGGATGGTTGCCCCACACTGTGCGCACTTCACCTGCTGGGCCACCATTGTCTGCTCTTGCTCGGCCTGTGCCTTCTCCTCCTCGTTCTTCTGGGCCCACAGGACAAAATCGTTCTCCTGAATTTCAGCAGGGGTGACCGACAGCGGCTTCGTAACACCGCAATAGACACATTGCAGATTCTGTGCTCTCGGAGCATACATCATAGGGCCTCCGCACCCTGGACATTTGATTTGCAGAGCGGAGAGTGTCTCCTGATTTTCGTTTTGATAATTTTGTTCCACGCGTAGTTTTAGTTAAGAGTTGGAGTGTCTGGAAAGTTTTATCCGATGGGAGGGAGTGGGGGAGGCACTTGGGCAAAAATGCCTGCCAGTTCCTGCACGGTGTTGGCGGCTGCCCATCCCGCCATACCTTGAGTCCATACGAGAGAATCGGACTTGAACAGACCTTGGGCTGCCATCTGCTGCAACTGCGGAAGACCAAACGGTCCTTGCTGTTGCCCGTTCACAGCCACATAGTAGGTAGTTTGCTGAGGTAGTGGTGGAGGAACGGCTCCAGCCTGCTGCTGAGCCATCTGCTGTTGTGCCATCTGTTGTTGCTGCATCTGTTGTTGCTGAGTCATTTGCTGTGCCATCTGCTGAGCCATCGCAAAGCCCATACCCATGCCCATCGCACCTGTTGCTGCACCTGTGCCGCTGTTTGGTGTCTCTGCCCCGTTTTTCATCGAGTCGGCAAACTGCATCTGGGTGTAGGCGGTCATGTTTTCTGCACCGATAAATGCCATGCTGGCGGCACGGTCTATTGCGGCCTGTACGTCCTGTGGCAGAGAGATGTTCTGCACCAGGAACTTCGTCAGTTCCAATCCGTAATCTTGGAAACTGTCTTTCAATGCATCAGTCAGCTCGGCCGAGAACTCCTTAAGGTTGGCGGCTAACTTCACAACGGGCATCTCATGTTCGCCCAGATAGTCAGAGAACTCTGTCACGGCAAAACCGCGGAGCATTTCCGATATGGCCTCCGTGTCGTAGTTTCCGCTGGTTCCAGCCACTTTGCGGAGGAAGGTGGTGGGGTCGCTATTTATTTTAAAGTTGTACGAGCCAAACGCACGGAGGTTGACAGGCTTATGAAGGCTGGAGTCAATGACTGCTACAGAGTTAGGTGTTCCCCATTTCAGATTAATAAACTCCTTTGTGTTGACAAAATAGACATCCACCTTGAATGGGGAATTGAAACCATACTTCCATCCTCTGATGGTTGTGAGGATGGGGATGTTTTCGGTCTTCAGTTCATATCGTCCTGGCTGGAAGACATCGGCAAACTTGCCTTCATCCACCAGCACGGCCACCTGGCTTTCGCGCACTGTCAGTTGTGCGCCATTCTTAATTTCAGACTGATAGCGAGGGAAACGCCACACCATGGTGTCTTGGGTATCATCTTTCCACTCGATAATGTCAATTAACTCGTTTCGTAATTTGTCAAATAGTCCCATAGTTTTTAGGTTTTTGAATGCTCAGGGAGCGGTTAGTAAAATAAATTCCTTTTAGAAACTCACCCTCCTTGCGGGGGTTACATCTTTTTTGCAAAATTACTTAAAATTTCTGATTCATGCATCCAAATGACAAAAAAAAGAGAAAATAAATGCTAAAAGGCCGTTTTTGAGAAGCAAAGGGGACATAAATCGACTTTTTTGTGTAACTTTGTAGAAGAATTTAACAAACAATCGAACGATGGACAACATATTTGTACAATTGATAGCCAAGGCCACAGGCATCAACGAAAGGCAAGTGGCAGGCACTGTTGGGTTGCTGGAAGAGGGGTGCACCATCCCCTTCATCAGCCGATACAGAAAAGAAGTTACTGGTGCGCTTGACGAAGTGCAAGTGGCCAGTGTGAGCGACCGATTGGAGAAGCTCAAAGAACTGGAGAAACGCAAAGACACCATCCTCACGACCATCGAGGGACAGGGGAAACTGACCCCCGAACTGAAAAAGCGCATCGAAGCCTCGTGGGACAGCACTGAACTGGAAGACATCTACTTGCCCTACAAGCCCAAACGGAAAACCCGCGCAGAAGTGGCACGGCAAAAAGGGTTGGAGCCATTGGCTACTTTCCTGATGCTACAAAATCCCCATGCCGACATCGACAAGAAGGTAAAGGAGTTCATCTCTGATGAGAAAGGGGTGAAGACAGCTGAAGAAGCTATCCAAGGGGCACAAGACATTATTGCCGAACAAGTGAGTGAGAGTGAAGAAGCACGCAACATCGTCCGATTCAACTTCAAAAAGGATGCAGTAATCTCGTCGGTGAAAGTTAAGCCTAAGACCAAAACTGCTGAAGAAGAGGAAGAATGGGAACAGAAAGCCCAAAAATACCGCGATTATTTTGACTTCTCCGAAAAACTCTCCAAATGTGCCTCCCACCGTTTGCTGGCTATGCGCCGCGGCGAAGCTGAAGGCATTCTGCGAGTGAGCATTAGCGGCGATGACGAGCGTTGTCTGGATCGTCTGGACCGCCAGTTCCTCCATAATTCCAGCAAGAGTGCCGAACTGGTATGGGATGCCATCGAAGACGGGTTCAAGCGTCTGCTCAAGCCCAGTATCGAGACTGAATTTGCCACTCTTGCCAAGGAGCGAGCCGACCAGGAAGCCATCCGCATTTTCGTCAAAAACCTTGAACAGCTTCTCATGGCAGCTCCCTTAGGGCAGAAGCGTGTGCTTGCCCTCGACCCCGGTTTCCGTACCGGATGCAAGGTGGTTTGCTTAGATGCTGAAGGTAACCTTCTCCATAACGAAGCCATCTATCCCCACCCACCCAAAAACGAGCGCAAAGCGGCTGCCGACAAACTTTGGACTCTGACCAAACAATACAAGATTGAAGCCATCTCCATCGGCAACGGTACAGCCAGCCGCGAAACCGAAGACTTTGTCCGTTCGTTAGGTTTGCCACAGAACATCCAAATCTACGTGGTCAGTGAAGATGGAGCCAGCATCTACTCCGCATCCAAAGTGGCGCGCGAAGAGTTTCCCGACTACGATGTAACTGTACGCGGGGCCGTCAGCATCGGACGCCGACTCATGGATCCCTTGGCCGAACTGGTGAAGATTGACCCCAGTAGTATTGGGGTGGGGCAGTATCAGAAGGATGTGGATCAGAAGGAACTGAAACATTCGCTTGACCAAACCGTGGAGATGTGCGTGAACAAGGTGGGAGTGAATGTAAACACCGCCAGTAAGCATCTGCTTACCTACATTTCCGGTTTGGGTCCCGCCATCGCTCAGAACATTGTCACTTATCGGGCAGAACATGGTGCCTTCGCTTCCAGGAAAGAATTGCTCAAAGTGCCCAAACTCGGACCCAAGGCCTTTGAACAAGCAGCAGGATTCCTGCGTGTGAGTGGAGGGAAACAGCCGCTCGACAATAGTGCCGTCCACCCTGAAAGCTATCCTGTTGTGGAGCAAATGGCGAAGGATCTGCACTGCACCGTGGCGGAACTGATGACCAACAAAAATCTTCGCGAACAGATTGACATCCGGCATTATGTTACCGAGAAAGTGGGTCTCCCCACCTTGCAAGACATCATGCAAGAACTTGACAAGCCTGGTCGCGACCCGCGCCAGCAACTCTCTGTGTTCGAGTTCTCCAAGGACGTGAAGGAACTCGAAGACGTGCAGGTGGGCATGCTTCTGCCGGGAATCATCACCAACATCACCAACTTCGGCTGTTTCGTCGATGTCGGTGTCCACACCAAGGGGCTGGTTCACATTAGCGAATTGGCCGACCATTTTGTCAAAGATCCTTCAGAAGAAGTGCAGCTCCACCAGCACGTCACCGTACGCGTCATTGGTGTTGACCTTCAGCGAGGTAGAATGCAGTTGAGCATGAAAGGGCTTTCTTAGAAGGAAAACAGCGAGGAGTAGGTAGGTACTGAAAAGTCCATGCTCTCGTTTGTGTCATCCGTGCCCATGATTCTATGCAACCTCTGTAAAGCGGATTTCATGATTTTTTCCGTAATTATGGAAAAAAATCTGCAACGTTGCAAATAAAGTGTCGCAACTTGTTGTGATTTGCTTCCAAATTAGTATTTTTGCACATTGAAATGTCTCATTAAAACTTATTCATTAACTTAATAAACCTATTGAAGAGATGAAAAACGTACCTGAAATGAAAATCGGAATTGTTGCGGTGAGCCGTGACTGTTTTCCTGAGTCGCTTGCGGTAAATCGCCGCAAAGCTGTTGTCGCAAAATATGTAGAGAAATTCGGTGCTGCCGACATCTACGAGTGTCCCATCTGTATCGTGGAGAGTGAGATTCACGCTCAGCAGGCATTGGAGGATGTGAAGAAGGCAGGTTGTAATGCACTTTGTGTGTATCTGGGCAATTTCGGCCCCGAGATTTCTGAAACCATGATTGCCGACTGGTTCCAGGGTCCCACAATGTTCTGCGCTGCAGCCGAGGAAACTCAGCAAGACCTGATTGACGGTCGTGGCGATGCCTACTGCGGCATGCTGAATGCCAGCCACGCTTTGGCTCTCCGAAAGACGCGTGCTTACATTCCTGAGAATCCTGTGGGTGATGCAGGTCAGTGTGCAGAACTGATTCATGAGTTCGTGCCTATCGCACGTGCCATCGTGGGTCTTCAGAACCTGAAGATTATCTCTTTCGGCCCGCGTCCCAACAACTTCCTCGCCTGCAACGCTCCTATCCGTGCCCTCTACGACCTGGGTGTGGAGATTGAGGAAAATTCCGAACTTGACCTGCTCGAAGCATTCCAGAAGCATGCCGGCGACCCACGCATCGACGACGTGGTGAAGGATATGGCTGCCGAATTGGGAACTGGCAACAAGATTCCGCAGGTGCTGCCCAAGTTGGCTCAGTATGAGTTGACGCTGACCGACTGGATTGAGGCTCACAAGGGCTCGCGCAAGTATGTGGCTATGGCAAACAAGTGCTGGCCAGCCTTCCAAACGATGTTCGGTTTCGTTCCTTGCTATGTGAACAGCCGTTTGACTGGTCGTGGCATTCCTGTAGCATGCGAGGTGGACATCTATGGTGCGCTGTCTGAGTTCATCGGCACCTGCATCACTCAGGATGCTGTCACCCTGCTCGACATCAACAACTCTGTTCCTCGGGACATGTACGAGGAGAGCATCAAGGGCAAGCAGTTCGAGTGCGACACCTATACCGACAAGGAAATTTTCATGGGCTTCCACTGTGGCAACACCGCCTCGTCGAAGGTTTGCAGTTGCCAGATGTGCTTCCAGCGCATCATGGCTCGCGCATTGCCTGTAGAGGTGACAAATGGCACCCTCGAAGGCGACCTGAAGCCAGGCAAGGCTACAGTTTACCGCCTGCAGTCAACCAGCGACACCAAACTCCGCGCCTACATTGCTCAGGGCGAGATTTTGCCAGTGCCTACCCGCTCGTTCGGCTCTATCGGCACCTTCGGCATCAAGAACATGAGCCGCTTCTATCGTCACGTCCTCATCGAGAAGCACTATCCTCACCACGCTGCTGTGATGTTCGAACACGCTGGCAAGTATCTCTGGGAGGTGCTGAAATATATGGGCATTCCTGTGGAGGAAATCGACTACAACTTCCCCAAGGGAAACTTCTATCCCACAGAGAATCCTTTCCAAGACTAAGAAAGACCAAGAACATGAAATGACAATCCCCCACAGAGTCGCATGATTCTGCGGGGGATTGCATTAGTAGGGCGACATAATTGCCATTGGCTTATTTAAGGTATGTTCTAAAAATTAGCTTTCAATTGTTTTTAGTTGATTTTGGAGTAGATTTGGGTGCAAGCCCGCCGAAGCGTAGCGAGCTACGGTTCCAGGGATTAAGGTCAAAGATGCCAAAAAGAGACAAGCACAGGCAAAGATAATTCATAGAGAGTTT
>CADAPC010000033.1 GCA_902789725.1 uncultured Bacteroidales bacterium | reverse complement strand
CCTTCGTATGCTTTCGGTATTTCATGTTACTGCGAACGAGCAGGAAGATGGCCAATGCGATGGCAACCGCCATTGCCACAAATGACCCGAAGAATAGGGAGACAGTTACAAGGAAACACAAGATGAAGGCCACGCCAGCCGTGATGAACCAGCCACCGATGACAGACAGTACACCCAGCTGAGATTCAAGCTAAAGACTCTTCTATTCAGGTTCCAGAGGATGGCGATGCCGATATCGATGGCCTATAACGAAAAAAGACATATAATAAAACCAGCACTCTTCCAATGGTTGGTAGGGTGCTGTTTTTTTCTAGAAAGAGAACAGGTAGCACGTAGTCCGATCCCATCTGCGCTGTCGCAGGTCTTCGGGTGTGATCAGGAAGTTCAGCGTGCCTGAGTCGTGGAACGTCAGTCCCCAGCGGTCTGACTCATCAACTTGCAACAGCGATAGCCAGCCCGTCATTTCTTGGCGCACGTCCTCTATATAAGGGTAGCCTAACAGACGCAGCCCATCATCATCCTTGGGACTTTTCTCAAAACTGATGGCCTCAGCAGGCATTGTGGCCTGTGTACCGTTGGGATATTTCAGGTGATGGGTGTGTAACTGGTCGAGAGAAGGGGAGTAGTGTACTCGGAAAAACTCTTTCTTCCATTCGCCCATGCCAGGATAGGCTGGTGTGTCGAAGTCGCCCAGGAAATATTCGATGGCAGCGAAGAAATAAAGCATTCCTTCATGGGGCAGTAGTTCGTGAGGGTCGAATGGGGCAATGTCAGCACAGCGAATCTGGCAGACGAAGGTCAACGGGTCATCATACGACTCGCCGTCCTCATCTCTCACCATCACCGTAGGCCAGACGAGCTCTTCAGGCATGTCAGGCTCTCCCCACCATTTACTCTGTCCCGTCAACGGGCTGTCAGCCAAGTGTGTCTCAATACGTATCATTTTCTTTTACGCGTCTTTTTCTTCAGTTCCCCATTCTCCCAGCCATCAATACTTGCCGATGGTTCATAGATTTTTTGATCATAGTTATTTGTCAGATAGCTGCCACCCTGCTGACAAATTTGATAAATGCCATTCCTCTCGTATTCATTATGAAGCGTAAGATTCAGAGTCATGCAGTCCTTCTGACTCTCGTCGTCTATCTGGAAGTCCATCACCTTCAGGTCGTATGAGTCGTAGTCGTAGCCATTCCATGCCATACGCCGTATTCGCTCGTTACGACACCACTCACGGACATAAGGTTGCTTCTCGTCCAAGAACAGTTCGAAACCGTAGCGGTGGTGATTCTTGAACAGAGCGATGGAATCGGGTCCGTCAGGATGGTGAATACGGAATAGTCCCGTCAGAAGAAATGTCTGGAAGTCATCAGAGGTTTTAAGCCATGCCCGCTCGATAGAAGAGCCGTCAGCAAAGAGGAAGCGCCCCTCGGCAGCATAGCAAGGTCCATTGATATGTGCATAGTTCAAATGGAAAGTGCCTTCGAACCCATCATTATTGGGCCAGGCCACCATTCCATGGCCTTTGCACCCTTTCAGTTCCTGTCTGACAGGATCGGGGAGTTGTATGTCGCCAATATAGATAATTTCTGGGTGGAGCACTTTCACTGTGGTCAGTGAGTAGCAAGTAACACCATAGTTTTGCGACAAGATGCCCTCGTCAACAAGCTGTTCCTCGCCCTCCTTGATAGTAAATTGCTTGGCCAGACTGGGAATAGCGCTACGATAGTCAAGACAGAGTTGATGGCCATCATAGGCCGTGACAATAGGAGCTTCACTCCCCTTCCATCGCGGCAATTTCTCGCCAACCTTTATCTCCTCTTGGTCCACTTCGATGCTATTGAAGGCTTCCTTCTGCACAAAAGCCCCCCTGTCACTGTAACTGTGATAAATATTAATGTAACACGCAATTGCCATATCTAACTATAAACTATAAACTTGAACATGCGAAAAACTCTATACTAATCAAACATCACCCTTGGGTTGAGTTCATGGGGCGACTGCCAGATAATGCCGCGCTCGGATAACACTTCACGCAGGGTACTCCAGTAGGCGAAGCAGAAGCCCATTCCGCGCGGTGTGTCGCCCAATCGGCGGTCGCATTCTTGCTCTACCTCGTAGTAATTGTCCTCCCACTGAGGCGTACGCTCGACAGCGGCAAAACGCAGATGCCGGTCGTATTGCTTCATGAAGTCGCTCACGCTGACATACTCCGTGTCGATATAGTCCTCTAAGCGCTGAATGTCGGCCTGCACCTCTTCTTCTGTGGGATAGCGTTCCGAATCCTGCTCATCCGACTGACGCACCAGTTCCAACTTATACTTTAAGATAGAAAGTACTAACCGTGGCACATCATACTCTGGCAATTGGCTGATGACAGCCCCACAAGCCAGCGCCTTCCCAATGGGAGGTTCTTCCGTGGCGTCAATCTCTTTGAGTAACTGCACGCACTCGTTGGCCAATGGAATGTTTTTCCACTGACGCATATCCTGGGAGTTCTTGCGCATCTCATCGACTATGGCAATGAAACGCTGTGCCTTATCATCCTCTTTTCCAACCATATCGTAATTCTATTTACAGATTATTTTCAGGCTATCGTCAATAGTGTAGTCATAATCATCACCGTAGATAGTTGCGGTGCATTTTCGCTCATCCACATATTCCTTCGTCTCGCCTCGATGAATGGTATCTATGATTTCCTTACTATCGGACATAAAGCATCCTCTGACTATGTAGCTCACACTATCGGCCGTCAGCTCTAAAATTTCAATGCCCTTACCATCATCTCCGAGGGAAGAGTTCCAGAGATGGGCAGCATCCTTGTAGTTGAAGAAGCCCTCCTTTTTCGCTATGATCAAGAAGCGCCCCTGTTTAGTGTAGTCGAAGCCATGATGGTGTTCCTCAACAATCAGTGCAGGCGTTTTAATGGATGGATCTGGCATGAAGGTCTCAACGATAAGGCAGCCGTCCTTCCAATCTCCTTCGTAGTAAAGTCCGTTTTTAAACGTATATTTGCCGTGCCCGTTCTCCCAATTTTTGTCATACTCACATTCGAAGGTATCGCCGTTAGCATAGTGCCACGTGCCGTGCCCCTGTTTCTTTCCGTCGGCAAACTCGCCATCAAACTGGTCAACGCCATTGGTGAAATAACCGGTGAAGTGGTCTACTTCGACGGTGCCTTTGCCATGACGCTTGCCGTTGCGGAAGGTGCCTGTATAGACTTCGGTGACCAATGTCAGGTGGATGCCTCTCTCATCGCTTTTGGTAGCCACACCCTGACCATGCTCCATGTCGTTGAGCCATTCGCCTTCGTAGTCGCAGGTATGTCTGGCGCCAGCTTTGGTAAACTCGTAGTAGTGACCTGTTCCGGAGCGTTTGCCGTGCTCCCACTGTCCTTTATATTTTCCACAGCAGCCGTTCAGCTTATAGTCCATGCAACCATAGCCGTGAGGTAGTCCTTCGGCATCGACATCGCCTTTATAAGAATTACCGTTTTTATACTGGATGGTTTTCATATCGCTCTTTATTTTATACTCATCACTGGCGTAACCTCGTTCCCGTTAGGGCAACAAGTGCTTACGCCCATGCATTGTATTTTCCGTCATCATCATAATCGTCTTCGTCGTCCTCCTGTTCAGACAAATGCTCAAACAAGGGTTGCCAGTATTTCTCCAATTCCTCCTTATGCTTCAGCAGGAAGGCAGGGTCGCTCACGCGGCTCAGTCCTCTTAGCGCCTCCTCGTCTTGACAAGAATAGCGGGCGGCGCGTAGCCATAGCTCGCCTATCTCCATGGGGGTCAGCGTCTCCGACCAGTTGCCTTCTTCTGCCATTCCTGCCATGGTTGTGATGCTGGAAGTGTGCCCCAGCTTGACACCCTCTTTCAGATATCTTCTGGATTCCCATTCGCTCCTGTAGAAACCCAGTTGACCGTAGTAATAATGATACCAGAGGAAGAAAGCGCACAGGCCTTCGCCTTTCTTCATGCCACGGTGCAGCCAGTAGGAAATGTTACTATGCAGCGTTTGGCGGTCAGAATAGTCCAATTCATGAAAGTCTTTCTCAGTCATCTCTGAGCGGTAGGTGTAGCAGCCTACACTTCCCTTCTTGATGCCTTCCTCCATCACGCTCTCATAGAGTGCCATGTTGCCACGCTCAAAATAGTTAAAGGCCAGCGAGGAATACGTCTCAATGTCGCCTTTCGCGATAGCCTGCTCATACTGGTTGATGGCATCGTCTTTTCGCCCCAGCTCTTCGAAGGCATAGCCCTGTAGTGTGTACCAATAGGGGTCAGGATCTTCTGTCTCGTTGAGCCGCTGCTCTATCTCCTTTGCCACCAGCGCTGGCTCTGCCTGGCAGTGGAGTCCGTAGATGCGGAAGCGGGCCCAATTCTGAGCCGCCACTATGCTGCCCTGACTGACGGCTTGCTGCATCAGTAGGTTGCTCTTGTCAATGTCCATCACGTTTGCTTCCACATCGCCATATCGCCACATCAGGGCGTAGCAGGCCAAGGCATCGGGCACCTGCTCCTTCGATGCGTTCAGCAGTCGTTCTGCCTCACTCCTCGAATCTTCTTCGGGATTCATGTAGTAGAGCCATCGTGCGTAGCCATATTCGGCAAAGGGGTCGCCTTGAGCGGCCAGATTCTTCAGCAGGCTCACGTCATTTTGATTGAGGTGCATTATCCTACCCTTGATGCGGAAGTGGCGAAGGAACGTCTCGTCGCGAGTCATCTTTATAGCGGGATCCTCCACCAGCTTTGTTGAGATGTATAGCTCGAACGAGGTGTAGCTCATACCACCCTCGTCAAGCTTTACCAGGCCGCGGGCAGGCGTGATGACATATTTCTGCTTACCATATAATATAGTGAGCGAGTACTCGTCGAAGGCTTTCACTGTGATTTTCGAAAACAATCCTCCCCACTCGCTGCTCATGGGCAGAGGGGATGTTGACAGGCATCCACGCACCTTGACTGGAAGGTCAGGCCAGGGATTCTCCTCCGTGGGGCGTTTGTACACGACCGAGTGACTCTCTTGGTGACGGTCGGCACGCCAATAGATGGTCAGAACGGCATGATTCCATAGGTTGTTTTCAGTAGTTTTCATATTTTATGTTTAGTTTTCATTTCTATGCTGCAAACTTACACAAAATTTTTGAATTATACGCCAGAAATTATAAAAAAGTAAAGACCATCCCGTATTTTTCTTTTTTGCAGCGGACTACAGGACGAAAGGACTTTCACATAACCATTATCCGATTTCCTACATCCTCTCCATCTCGTCACCACGGAATTGTACGGCTATGAGATAGTATCTGCAAAGTCCGTTTCAGACTTACTGCAATTCACTCCAGACGGCGCTTGAAGCATCGTGAATCGTGGGGACAGGTTCATTGATTCACATTGATAAAGTAAAAGCGGGAACCCATGCCGACATCCTCGGCCTCAGTTCCCGCTTTATGTTTCTCCACATTATTATATCTTACAGGCCGTCTGTCGTGGCGGTCTTTTTGGGAAACTAAACACAGAAATTCAAACTAAAAGGATGCTATATAGAAAAAGTTTTGTAACTTTGCACCCCAAAGCATATGAAGTATGAGAACGGAGCATTTGGACTTTATCACCTTCTGCGTAGGTAGCCTGTCGGATGCGCTTAATAAGAGTGCGTCGCAGGTGTATGGTGCGCTGCGGTCGTCGGGAGTACTGAACGACTATATTGTGCCCTGCTATGACGTGTTGCACACGTTCAGCAAGGACTATCTTGTGGAGGAACTGACTGAAGTGTTAAAGGAAAGGGGAGCACTGGCATGAGACTCTATCACGCATCGACATCGATAATTGAAAAGCCCGATGTGCTGCATTCACGCGACAAGCTGGATTTCGGAAAGGGATTCTACCTGACAACCATTCGAGAACAGGCCGTCCGCTATGCCGAGCGATTCACTCGTAGAGGCAAGGAGGCATTCATCAATGAGTATGAACTGGACGAGGAAGCTTAAAAAACTTAGTGAAGAAGAGAAGCGTATTGCGCTGGAAATGTTGCATAAAGAATCTTAAAACCATGATAAGAAGATGGAGCAGAATATTTTTGACTATCTTGTTAAAGGACTTGATTTAAATGCCTTTTATTCTTTTATTGACAGTAAAACCGATATTGATCAAAATGCTCTATAATTAAATATTCCACGAAAAGGAGTGGGTTTCTCAGATTTTATTTGTACCTTTGCCGTGTTATTGGTGTTTTTTGCTTTTTTATTTGCAGTATAGAGCTAAGCGAAGAGTCCGATATGACAAAATCTCGGGCAATATTTTGTTGTCCAATAACTTGTAATAAATGCTAATAAGTCAAGTTGCGGAATCAAGGGTTTGTACCTTCATGCATTATAAGACGATGAAAATAAAGATTCTTCTTGGACTGTTCATGCTCTTGGTTGGCATGAATGTGCTGGCGCAGGAAAATGCCAATTCGCGTCAGGCGCGACAGATGTTTGATGAGGTATATACAAAGGTGTTTGGTCAGCAGGGGGCCACGTTGCACTACGATGTGAACGTGGCGAGCCTTTATAGGACTGCGGGCACCATCTGGTATAAGGGGAAGAAGAGCAAGTATTTGTCGAAGAACAGCAAAGCTTGGAACGATGGCACATCGGTCTATATTATTAAGGGTGACAAAAAGGAAGTGGAGGTGCTCAGGGCGGATGACCCTAAACAAAGTCGTTTTGGCGATGATTTTAAGTTTGTGCCTGAGAACTATACTTACAGCATAGCCAATGCCCCGCAGGGCTATCTCATCACATTGAAAGGCAAGAAAGGGGTGAAGGCAATGAAGGAGATTCGTGCATTGCTTGACAAGAAGACTCGCTCTCCCCTTCAACTTAACATCAAGGTGGCATTCATTTGGGCAAAAGTAAGCATTAGCGATTTCAAGTCGGGAGGCATTACGGACGAAACCTTCACTTTCCCCCGTAACCAATATAAGGACTATAAGATCATAGACAAACGATAGAAAATGAAAAATGCGCTGTGTGACTCTCACAGCGCATTTTATTTTGATGGGGAAGAAATCTGGTCAATGCGCATTTCTGGTCAATGTGCATTTTTTGATCATGTGCATTTCTTATTAATTTTTCTTCTGAATCAGTTCCATCCCTTTGCGGATAGCTTCTTCGTTCATGGGGATGAGTTTGTGGTGACGTTCTGGCAGGGCTTTGTGCAGCCCCTTGACTACGTCCTCTACTGTGGCTATGGGGCGTACCTTGAGAAAACCGCCGAGAACGAGCATGTTGAACACCTTGGAATTGCCTGTGCGAGCAGCCTCCTCCATCGCATTGATGCAATAGACGTTGATGTCGTCGCGTTTTGGAGGTTGGATGATGGAGTGTCCGTCGTAGATGATCGTGCCACCTGGCTTAACGAGTGGCTCGAACTTTTCTAACGATGGTTGGTTGAGCACGATGGCGGTGTCGTAAGCGCTTACAATGGGTGAGCTGACAGGGTCATCACTTACGATGACAGTGACGTTAGCCGTTCCGCCACGCTGTTCAGGTCCGTAAGCAGGCATCCAGCTTACTTCTTTGTCCTCCATGATTCCTGCATAAGCAAGTATTTTGCCCATTGAGAGGACACCCTGTCCTCCAAAGCCTGCTATAATGATTTCTTCTGTCATAAAGTCCCTCTCCCCGCTCCCCCTTTTGATGGAGGAGAGTAGAAAGTTTGTGGGGAGGATTCTACTTTTTGTTTTTATGGCGACCACTCCCTCCCCCTCCAAGGGGAGAGTGAGAATGTGAAGCTCTTTTTATTCAATTGTGTTTTTTAAGTCTCCTAACGGATAGTAGGGGAACATGTTGTCCACCATCCATTGGTTGGCCTGCTCGGGTGTCATTTTCCAACCCGAAGCGCAGGTGGAGACAATCTCCACCAACGAGGCTCCTCGCTTGTTCAGCGAGTTTTCGAATGCTTGACGGATGGCTTTCTTTGCTTTGCGGATGTTGGCTACGGTGTTCACGGCTTGGCGGGTAACGTAGCAAGTGCCTTCAAGGTTGACAGCCAAGTCGGTGATGTGGAGTGGATATCCGTGCAAGTCGGCTTGTCTGCCGTAGGGACAAGTGGCGGTCTTCATTCCCATTAGGGTGGTGGGTGCCATTTGTCCGCCCGTCATTCCATAGATGGCATTGTTGATGAAAATCATGGCGATATTTTCCCCACGGTTCAGTGCATGGATGGTCTCCCCCGTGCCGATGCAAGCCATATCGCCGTCGCCCTGATAAGTGAAAACGAGTTTGTTGGGCCACAAACGCTTGATGGCTGAGGCGCAGGCGGGAGCACGTCCGTGACTGGCTTCAATCCAATCTACATCCACATAGCGGTAAGCAAACACTGCGCACCCAACGGGGCAGATGGCAATGGTGTCTTCCTCCATCCCCATCTCTTCGATAATTTCGGCTACGAGCTTGTGAACCACACCGTGGCTGCATCCTGGGCAGTAGTGCATTGGTGTCTCATTCATCAACGTAGGCTTGCCATATACTTTATTCTCTGGTACAATCAGTTCTTCGCGTGTCATATAGACCCTTCCCCGCCTCCCTCCTGATGGGGAGGAGTAGAATGTTTGTGGGGAGCCTTCTACTTTAGTTCTTTGTTTATTGTTTGGTAACCACTTATTCCCTCACAGAAAGGGTGAGGATGGGGCGGTTTTCATTTCATCCAGTAGCCCTTAGGCCAGTTGTTGCTCATCTTTTCGCGCGCCATGCGTTTGAAATCTTCCACAATCTCCATGGGTGAGGAAACCATGCCTCCTGAGCGTCCTGCGTGGAACACGGTGGCTTGTCCTTCTGTGGCCAGGCGCACGTCGTTAATCATCTGTCCTTCACATTGCTCCACACAGAGGATGCTCTTGATGCGCTCTGAGAGTTGGCTGATGATTTTGTTAGGGAAAGGCCACAGCGTCTTGGGGCGCAGCATGCCAATCTTCACTCCCGCTTCCTGCAAAAGGTCGATGGCTTTCATGCTGATGCGCGAGGAGATGCCGTAGGCTACAATGAGGTATTCCGTCTCGTCGTTCACACGGTATAGTTCATAATCTACTTCCTCAGCTTCCACTTGGCGGTACTTGGCTGCCATCTTCTGATTGCGTTCTTCCATCACTTGAGGGTCAAATTCCAGCGTGGACATGAAGTTATACTTGCGCTTTTTCAGCCCGATGCCGTTCGTGGCCCAAGGGCACTGCTGGGCAATCTCCTCGTCTGTGCGGCGAGGACGATAGGGTGGGAGAACCACTTTCTCCATCATCTGCCCAATCATTCCGTCAGACAAGATGATGACGGGCATGCGCCACTTGAAGGTCAGCTCTGCAGCCTTGCCCATGCAGTCGCACATTTCCTGCACGCTGTTGGGTGCCAGCACGATGGTGTTGTAATCGCCGTTTCCACCCCCATACACAGCTTGGTAATAATCGGCCTGTCCTGGTTGGATGGTGCCAAGACCAGGTCCACCACGTCCCACGCTGACAATCACGCCGGGCAGTTCGTTGCCAGCCATATAGCTCAACCCCTCCTGCATCAAGGCGATGCCTGGAGAAGAACTGGAGGTGAATACTAATTTGCCTGTACATCCTGCTCCGTAGAGCATGTTGATGGAGGCCAGCTCGCTCTCTGCTTGCAGCACCACCATGCCTGTGGTTTCCCAAGGCTTGTCGGCAGCCAGTGTTTCCAACACCTCGCTTTGTGGGGTGATGGGGTAACCAAAGAAACCGTCGTAGCCGTAACGAATGGCGGCTTTGGCAATCACTTCGTTGCCTTTCAGCAACACTACGTCGTTATTCTTGTCCATTGTTTTCCTCCTTCTTCCTATAAACAGTGATGCAACCATCGGGGCACACAATGGCACAACTGCTGCACCCGTTGCACCGCTCCCAATCTGTCTGCTCGGCATAATTATAGCCTTTGTGATTGACGGTGACACTCAACTTGACAAGATTCAACGGACATGCTATCGTGCACAGGTTGCAGCCTTTGCAACGCTCAATGTCCACCACGATAGCTCCTCTCATTTTTGCCATATAGACCCCCTCCCCGCTCCCCCATCGATGGGGAAGAGTAGAATGTTGGTGGGGAGAATTCTACTTGTTATTAATATTGTTGTTTTTTTATTGTTGTCTGTTTGTTGCTCCACACACACTCTCTCCTTACAGGGTGGGTGAGGGTGGTGGCTGTGCTACGGATTGTACTGGTCCTTGTTGTAGAACTCAATGATGCTCATTGCCATTTTACGCAGCTCCACAGCTTCTGATTGGGGATTGAGCTTGATGGCTTCGGAGTATGAGTCAAGACACTCCTTCCAATCCATTCGGGCGTATGCCTCCTTTCCTTTGGCAATCCAGTCAGCTTCGCTCATGCTTTTGCTTTCTTGGCATCGTTCTCCCTGATTTCCACACGGCGAATTTTGCCTGAATGGGTTTTAGGCAATTCATCGACAAACTCTACCACGCGGGGGTATTTGTAGGGGGCGGTAGTTTTTTTCACGTGGTCTTGTAGCTCCTTCACCAAGTCTTCTCCAGCCTTGTCCTTCCATTCTTTGCCCAGCACGATGGTGGCTTTCACCACCATGCCTCGGATGTCGTCGGGCACTCCTGTGATGGCGCATTCCACTACGGCAGGGTGGGTCATCAAAGCACTTTCTACTTCGAACGGGCCTATCCTGTAGCCGCTGGATTTGATCACGTCGTCGGCGCGTCCCACAAACCAGAAGTATCCATCCTCGTCCTTGTAGGCCAAATCGCCTGTGAAGTAATAGCCGTCGTGCCAAGCTTTGTGGGTGGCTTCAGGGTTGCGGTAGTATTCCACACACAATCCGATTGGCTTTTTCACATCGGTACGGATGGCTATTTGCCCTTCTTCGCCCACTTCCGCTTCAGTCAGGTCGTTCTTCAGCAGGTGGATGTCATATTGCGGCATTGGCTTGCCCATCGACCCAGGTTTCGTCTTCATCCAAGGTGTGGTAGCAATCAGGCAGGTTCCTTCGCTCTGTCCAAAGCCTTCCTTGATTTCCAATCCCGTAATTTCCATGAACTTGTCATAGACGGCCGAATTGAGTGCCTCGCCTGCAGTTGTGACATGCTCCAGCGAACTGAGGTCGAAACGGCTCAAGTCCTCGCGAATCATGAAGCGGTAGATGGTGGGAGGGGCGCAGAAGCTGGTGATGCGATACTGTCCCACTTTCTCCAGAATGTCGGCTGCGTGAAACTTTTCGTGGTCATAGACAAACAGGGTGGCGCCAGCTATCCATTGCCCATACATTTTTCCCCAAGTGGCCTTTGCCCACCCCGTGTCGGCCACCGTCAGGTGCAAGCTGCCCATGTGCAGGTCGTGCCAATAGGCTCCTGTGCCGATGTGTCCCAATGGATAGGTGTGGTCGTGGATGGCCATCTTGGGCTGTCCGTTCGTGCCTGAGGTGAAGTACATGAGCAGATAATCCGACGACTTTGTCACGCGCTCCTTCTTGTATTCAGGCGACACTTTCACGCCAGCCTTGAAATTGTCCCATCCTTCAGGCACTACAGGGCCTATGCTGATGCGGTGTTTCAGTGCAGGAAATTCGGCATGAGCCTCGTTGATGTGCTGCAGAATTTCGGGGTCGCCCGTTGCCACAATTGCTTTCACGCCAGCAGCCTTCACGCGATACACGATGTCCTTCTTGGTCAGCAAGAACGATGCGGGAATGGCTACGGCTCCAAGTTTGTGCAGAGCCAGCATGGTGAACCAGAATTGGTAGCGGCGTTTCATGATGAGCATCACGAAGTCTCCCTTCCCGATGCCCAAGGACTGTAAGTAGGATGCCACTTTGTTCGATTCGCGACGTATGTCGGCAAAGGTGAATCGGCGTTCTATTCCCTTGTCGTTACACCACAGCAGCGCCAAGCGGTCGGGTGTTTCTTCTGCCCATACGTCCATCACGTCGTAGGCAAAGTTGAAGTTTTCGGGAATGATGAACTCGAAGTTCTTCTCGAAATCCTCCTGTGAAGTGAAGGTTGACTGTTTCAGAAACCTGTCAAGCATTGTGTTGGTCATATCAGTTTGTCTCTTTCTGTTAGCCTCAGGCAGAGCGTGCACACATATTTATATATATTAGGGTACTGATTGGTTGTGGATTGCTGTACTGAAATATATGATGTCCTTTCCAATGTGTTTGTCAGTGCCTAAAAATGCACACTCTTTGCAAGATGCGCAGTTTTCGAGTTCAAAATTACCAACAATTTGTGGTTTGGGCAAATAAAAAACATATAAAGATGAGCATTTTACACATACATCTTCTTTGTGTGTAAAAAATGGGAGGGGAAAATGCACACCTCCCCAAAAAGGTGTGCAAAGCCCTGTGTTCTTTCGGCGTAAGAAATGAACAAATCTTCTTACTCTTGGAACAGGACCCTCTTTTCATCCCTTTTCGCTACGCAGGTTCTTCTCCCTTCAGAAATGGTACTTCACTTCTTGCTGTGTGCGGTTCTGGAAGAAGAACGCATGCAGCGGGATGGTGAAGGTGACGGATGTGCCTTTGTTCTGTTTGCTGTCCACCTTGATGGTGCCGTTCCAGAGTTCCACCAGCCCTCTCACCACGCTCATGCCCAATCCTGTGCCTGGCACGAAGGTGTTGCCCTTGTAAAAGCGGTCGAACATGTGGTGGATGGTTTCGCTGCTCATTCCTGCCCCCGTGTCCTGTATAGTCACTACGGCATTTTCGCTGCTCTTGTGGCAATACACGTCTATGGTACCTTGTTCCGTAAATTTGCAGGCATTGTCCAGTATCTGCTTCATCACCAGCATGATTTTCGCCTCGTCGCCATGCAGGATGATGGGCACCTCGGTGTTGTGGTAGCTCATTGTCACAGCGGGCTTTCTCATGGGTTTGGCCTCTTCCACCGATTTTTCCAGCAGGATGTTGAGGTCAATCAGGTTGCGACGCAGCTCCACCTCGTTGGCTTCCAGTTTCGACAGTTCTATGACATCCTCAATCATCTGTATCAGCTGCGAACCGCTGGTTTGTATGGCTCCAAGGCATTGCATGCGCTCCTCGATGGTGGTGCTGTGTGCCATGATGGTTGAGAACCCCAGGATGGCATTGAGCGGCGTGCGGAACTCGTGAGTCATGTTCGACAGGAAATTCGTCTTAATCATGTTGGCCTGTTCAGCTTTCCGCTGTGCCCTCAGCATCACAATTTCGGCTTCTTTTCTTTCTTGGATGATGGTGGCGCTCCCCACAGCCTTGGCCACCAGGCCTCCCTCGCCCTTCTCTTTAGCTACAATGTTGACCTCCACCCATACAGGCAACTGGCTTTCGCCAATCCTCATCCTCATTTCTATGCTGGCATGCGTTGTGAGCCCATTTTTCACGCGGCTGTAGATTTCCAGCATTTCTTCGCGAAATTCAGGGAGTATAGCCTCGGTGAATTGCTCAAAACTCAGCTGATGGAAAGAAAGTCCGTTCGTGTATCTTGTGTCGATGTAGGACAAGTTCGAAGTGATGACATTCTGCTGAAAATCAAAGTGCCAAGGAATGGTGTTGAGCGAGTGCAACACCTCGTCCATGTGGTTGTCCGTAAAAAAGTCTTGCAGTGTTTTCATTATTTTTTGCCCAAACAAATTAAATCGAAGTTAATAGCGTGCAAAGCTACTATAAAAATATCAAATCGCACGTCTGTCTCCGCAAAAAACGTGAATTTGGGGTGAATTTTTAAGAAGTTAGAGGGGCATTTTTCATTTTCGGGAGCATTCTGTAGCTTTCCCCTTCAGCTCGCAGTACTTTTTCGCGCAGAGGGTTTTCTGCGGCAACTGCGTGCGGAAAGAATTTGCTTCCCTTGGAATATCGCTTTTGTTCCTTGGGTTTATCTTTTTTGCCCCTTATGTAAAAATATTTTGAAAGTTTGAAAAAATAATTTGAAACTTTCAAAAAATATTTTGCAACTTTCAAATTTTATTTTGAAAGTTTTGAAATTTATCTCTCCAGCGAAGAAAAAAGAAAAGGGTAGTGGGGAAATGTTCGGAAAAACCCCAATAAATTTTGTTTTTCCGAACTTATCCGTAACGTTGGCTTCGCCCAAGTTACTTGCGTTCGACAAAGCAAAATGCAAAAAAGTGTTTTTTCATTTTGCTTTGTGCTCACTTATCCGTAACTTTGCAGTCATGAAAAGGTTAATAGCATTACTGAAGGACAAGCCAAGGCTTCGTGACATCGTGTTCAATTCCGACACCCATGCGGGTAAAGTGTTCGACATCGCCGTTATGCTGGCTATCATTCTGAGTCTCATCGTCGCTTTTGTTGAGACGAAACCTGCCGTGATGGGACGTTTCAAGGACGTGCTCACCGTTCTTGAGTATGTCCTCACATTCTTCTTCACCATCGAATATGTGTTGCGGCTCTATTGCTCCCCCAGCCGCAGAGAATATGCACTTAGCTTCTTCGGCATCATCGACCTCATGGCCACCTTGCCGCTCTACCTTTCCTTCATCCCCTGTTTTGCCTCAGCACGCTACTTCTTCATTCTGCGCATGTTCCGCCTCATTCGCATCTTTCGTGTGCTCAAACTCTTCTCGTTCATCAACGAGGGCTACCTTCTGCTGCAGAGCATCAAGTTGAGCTTGCGCAAAATTGCCGTCTATTTCCTCTTCATTCTCATCCTGGTCACCATTCTCGGCACCCTCATGTTCATGGTGGAAGGTGGGCAGCCTGGCACCCAGTTCACCGACATCGGCACCAGCATCTATTGGGCCATCGTCACCCTCACCACAGTTGGCTATGGCGACATCACCCCTGTTACGCTTATGGGGCGGTTCCTCTCGGGCGTTGTCATGATTCTGGGTTACACCATCATCGCTGTGCCTACAGGCATCGTTTCTGCCACCATGATAGACGAGACCAAACGCAAGGGAAAGAATGGGCGCTGCCCTCGCTGCAACGAGAAGACCGACCTCAAGGCCAACTACTGCAAGCACTGCGGCGAGCGGCTCTGACAATCCCCGTGTTTCATTGTTCCGTCTTTTTTTCGTACCGTTGCGGCGTAGAGCCAATAAGTGTTTACGGGGGGTACTTACCTTGTTCTACGAGCAGCCCCGCCGTGTCATCACGACGCGGAGGGGCTTCAGTGCCTATAGGTCTTAATCAAAATTTACTAAACTAATCTTTAATTCCTTATGGGTATGATGGTCTATTGCTGCGGTGCATGCCTGTTCGCGGCTTACAGACTTGAGAGCTTATGAGTTTCAAAAATACTCCGTTTGAGAGATGGGGTTATTCGGCATCTACAATCACCCATTTCTGGTTGGTATTGCGCTGCGAGTCATTGTTGATGTCATAACTGAACACAGCAGCGCCCTCCTTCGTTTCCCCGCCAGCCAAGTCAACACAGCGGCCCGTAGCTTTGTTGATAATGGTGACGGTGCCGACTCCCGATAAGCACTGGCATGGATGTTGTAGTCGAACGATACGCCCAGTTTTGCGCCCGTGCTTTTGTTGACGAGTGAGTAGAATTTGTTTGTTGAATATGCGAAGTTGGTGGGCTGCTTCACTATCCTGCGTGGTTGGTATTCAAAGAGATGCTGGTTCTGCCGTAAGTCCTGTACGCGGAGGTCGGTGATTACTTCACCGTTCCAGTTTGCCCCCCATGCGCTGAAGGGTTCGCCCTCGGGCACAACGTATGTGAAGGACTTGACGTTGAGTGGAAGGGGGTCGAAGATGAGTGTATAGGCGAAATAGTCCCCCGGATAGCCTTCAAGCCAGAAGAGGTGGTCGTTGGGGTAATCCATGACGCCGCGGCACTTATACTGGTGTCCCTGCTGGTCGAGAAGGATGTCGTTTCCTCCACGTCCATAGTATTCCCTGAACCGAATTTTTTTCAACTTTTTTCTTTCCCCGCTCTTTTTCCATCAAAAAAACGGGGGGCGAGGATGCGCCGCTTCAATCCTCGCCTGGCTTTGAACCATCCTGCTTGTCCACCAGAGCGCACACGCAGGAGTCGCTCCACACGTTTTCAGCCGTCTCCACCATGTCGATGAGGGTGTAGATGGGCAGGATGATGCCCATGATGCCTACGGGAGCACCTGTGCCAGCCACCAGCGAGAGTGTGAGGAAATAACAACCCATAGGCACTCCGGCATTGCCGATGGCCGACACTACAGCGATGAGCAGCCACAGTAGCATGGTGGGCAGAGTGGGGGGCGTAGCTCCGTGCTGCATCACATAGAGTGAAGTGACCAGAATGAAAGCCGCGCAGCCATTCATGTTGATGGTGGTGCAGATGGGCAGGACGAACCGCGCCACCTCGTGCCGTGCTTTCAGCCGCGTTTCAGCCGACCTCATCGTGACGGGCAGGGTGGCGGCACTACTTTTGGTGAAGAGGGCCATGAGCACAGCGGGCGACATAGCCTTGAATACTTTCCAAGGATTGAGTCCTCTCATCAGCAGGAAGAGGGGCAGCACGATGAAGAACTGGATGAGGTTGCCGCCCAAGATGACTGCCACGTATTTGCCTATCGAACCTACAGCCACTCCTGCAGACAGCTCTGCCGACAATCCTGCGGCGAAAGCCACGATGCCTACGGGTAGTGTCCAGACGAGGGCACGGATGAGTGCATGGAGCACTTCTTGCGCCCCGTGAATTGTACGGACGAGCGTTTCCACATTTTCGTTCTTCTGCAGGCTTGCTAATGCCAATCCCAGTGCTGCGCTGATGAGCAGGATGCTCAGCACATTGCCCTTCAGGAAGGGTTCCACCGCATTGTTGGGGATGACGCTGAGGATGTGGTCGTAGTAGGTTACGTTGCCAAGTTTTTCACTCTCGTCAGTGGGGCCGCTCGGAATGGCCTCAGCAGGCAGATTGTCGGGGGCGATAACGAGATAGAGCACCAGCCCCACAGCGGCGGCTGCCACTGTGGTGAGTAGCGTGTAAGTGAGTGTGTGGAGGAAAATGTGTCCTGTCTCCCTCTTTCCTCCTAACGACGAGAGGGTGGTGATGACAGCCAAGGCGATGGTGGGCACAGCTACAAATTGGAACAGCCTTGTGTAGGCCGTAGCGACGAATCCTAATAGCCCGTTCAGCCAGTCGATGCCCAGCCCTCCGAGCACGCCTCCAATGAGGAGCGCGCTTGTCCAGATGATGACGCTTTTCATAATTCGATATTGATGTTCATATAGATGTTTCTACCTTTTTGCGGAATGTCGCACCAGTCGGAATAGGTAGCATAGCGTTTGTCGAACACATTCTCCACACCAGCGCGTAGAGTAAGCCTTCGTCCATTGATGGAAAAAGCATATTGTGTGCTGATGTTGCCGATGACCCAAGCAGGAGTGGGGGTTTCGCCATATTTCCTTCCAGCCTTCACCTGTCGGCTGTTGCCACGAAGTTCTGCCCTTCCTTGCAGACGTTTGTAGGTGAATGCAAGGACAGAAGAGTAGGCGAACGGTGAGATGAGGGGCAGCGGGTCGCCTTGTTCATCCCTTCCGATGGCATAACTGAGCCGTGCGCTCCAAGTCAGCCAAGAAAGTGCCTTCCATTCGGTGATAAAGGAGGTGTTGACGATGTTGGCGTGGTCGAGATTGCCATACACCTTCACCCCTTCAGCGTCCACCGTCATGGGCGAGAGGCGATTTTCAAACTGCCCAATGATGTAATTGTAGAAGAAGAATGCGTTGGCATCGATGGCAATTGATAAATGCGAATTGAACATGGAGAATTTGGCGGCAGCGTTCAGTTCGATGGCACTTTCGTTCTTCAGCCGTGGGTTGCCAATGTAGTCGTACTGGTCGAACGTGTTGTTCAGATAGTAGCCATACGCCTCCGTCACCGTTGGGGCGCGACTTCCCCAACCAGCTCCGATGTTCAGTTCGGTGGTGGGTGTGGCGTGTTGAAGGTTCATGGCTACCCGCCCCGTCAGCTGCTGATAACGCTGTTTCATGCCTGGAAAGAACACTTCCAGCGCATGATAGCCCTCATCATCATTCAGCCGTTGGGTTTGCCAGGCGACTTTTGCCGACACCTTCAGCCACTGCCTGTTGGTGAGCGAGATGAGGTCGGTGAGTGCCAATCCCGTGTTCAGTGTGCCCACATCGGGCCATGTGACCATATACATGGGTGCTGCTCCGCCTGGGTACATCGTCATGTCGGCAAATAGGCGGTTGTAGAAGAGGTCGTAGTTAGCCTGCACATCGTGCCGCCCATTTGATGCTGAGAGCAAGCTGTAAAGTCCGCTTGTCCAGCTCTTGCCCGGCATGTCCATGTGGATTTCCACATCGGGACGTTTGGTGTCGTCCATCACATGAGTGATGTGGTTGTAGTATGCTTTTGTCTCCCACGAATTGAGGACTCCCTGCGTGAACAAATGCTTGTATGACAACGAAGTGATGAAAGCCTCCGCCTTCTTCACGTCCATGTTCAGGGCAGGATAACCTACATTGTTGGCACGGTCGAAAATGAAAGTGCCCTCCACAATGTTGCGGTTGGTCAGCTTCACTCCTGCATTGGCAAAGGCGTTCACTTTCTCGAACTGCGAGAACTCCACCTTCCTGCCACCGCCTTCCTTGTAGTTGTCGGCATGACGATAAAACACCCCCCCGTTGGTGTAAAAGCGTTGCGTGGAAAACGATGCATCAGCCCCATACACCTGCAAGTGTCCGTTCGTCTCGTAGCCAATGTCCGTGTTTAGGTGGAAAGGGTCAGCATTGAATCCCGCCTTCCTCAGTTTCAGGTCGAGACTGCCCCCGATGTTGCCCGTCGATTGCGGATTGCCGTTCAATCCCGAATTGAGCAAGATGCTCTGCAGGTTGCTACTCTCCACATACGAAGTCACCGGGTCCATCTTGTCCGTGCAAGCATAGAAAATCTTCATGCCGTCGATAGTCGTCGCCACACGCTCCGTCTGCATATTGTTCACCATAGGTTCCCATGCATAGGAGCCTCGTCTCACCAGATTAACGTGTGATAGTTCCGCCAGATGCTCGTCGATGCTTGCCACCAGCCCCTTCGCCGACCGTTTCCGTCCTTCTCCTGCAGCCGATACCACTACCACCTCGTCAATGGTGTGTGACGAGGTGGCGATGGTGTCTGTTGAGAGGATTATTGTTAATGCTAATGCTATCATGATGAAGTTTTTTGTTTCTCCTTATTATAGTGTTACGTCCCAGAAGAGCGAACTGTACCCGTCTTTCAGATCATCTCCTCCTGCCACCACCTTTCCGTTGGCATCCTTTACCGTCAGATGAATGCGCCACAAGCCAGTCATGGTCAAGTTGATGGTGCCTGTATAACTGCCGTCTTTCTGCTTGGTAAGTGGTGTGTTGTCGGGCGAGGTGTGGTTGCCCATATCGGGCATGCGGGGATCAATCTCGATGGTGAAAGTCTCTGGAGCAAGCTCGTAAGGTGTGGTGGCAGGATTGTTCTTCTTCGATACATACGCCTGAATGGTGTTCGTGCCTGTTTTCCAGTCCGATGGATTGACCACCGAGAGGTAGTAGGTGTCATCGCCTACCTTGAACGACTTCACCCAGTCCTGACCTTCAGGTAGAGCATCCACGTTGATGGCTTTGTTCTGTATGCCGCCCTTGCTGCCCAGCACTTCTATATCGTAGGAGAACTGCCATGAGCCAGCATCACTCGTGTTCATCAGCAGTGAAACCCATCCGCGCTTCACTGCGGGTCGATTCGTGTCGAACACCTCGAAACTGCTACCTACTGGTGTGCTGTGCCACATATTCATTTTCACCATGTTCATCAGTGGTGTGATATTTGTGATGTCGAAGTACTTCACATAGTTACCTGTCTTCTTCTTGGTCACCACAAAGTAGAGGTCGTTATAGCCTTTGTGTAAGGTGCCCGTCTTTGAATAGGCGTACACGTCATACAGTCCGTCCGCAGAGGTGGAAAGTTCGGGGATAATCTTGACCGTTTGGATAAACTTATAGACCTGCAGGGCCTCCTCTGCCGAGCAGCAATCCACATCCTTTGAGAGGTCAATACCGTCAATCACAATTCCCGTCTCATCGTCGTTGCTGTTGCACGACGTGAGTCCCACCGATGCTATCGCTAAAAACAACATTAATACCTTTTGTTTCATGTTCTCTTAGTTTTTGTCGTTAATACTTTGATTTCTATTTTTGGTGCAAAGGTACGGACATTTCACCGTGCCCGAAATACCTTTCATGCGCTATTATAGTACCACAAAAAGGGTAGGGATGCTTATGTCTCTTGCATTATACCAACGATGACGCCTTCCGTCCTCACCATCCCAGGCGAAGCAATCAACCCCATGTTGCACATGGTCTCTTCGGGCGTTTTGCCGTTGATGCCATGAATATGCTCGATGGCAATGGCCTCAAGTGCCAACTCCACTGAGCGATTGGCTACGCCGAACTCACGTTAACCAGTATTGCAAATAAAATTGCAAGTTAATGCTCAATTTTCTTAGTAATTGTTTGTCTATTCAAAAATAAACTGTAATTTTGCAAATCAACTGAGGGTATAGAGTATAGGGCTGAGGGTTTAGGGTTTAGAGATGAGAGTCGCCCGGCGCATGGGCTGGCAGCGTATCGGCCTTTAACTCCTGAGAAATAAAGCATCCGAACCTTTAGCTCGACGAAGTCAAACTTGAATTACATCTAAAAAAGAATAACACAATGAGCCGACCACAAAACCGAAATCACAAGTGGCTGCACATCAAGTTTGCTTGCATAGCCATCATGCTGGCACTGTTCGCTTCAACAGCCAAAGCCGACGACTTCATGGTGAAGGAGTCAAACTACTCCGCCATGGTGATTGACAAAGACCGTATCCAATTCACCCTGCCCACGCAGATGTGGAGCTATACCGCAAACGAAGGTATCAATGAAGGACATGTTTACGTCACTGTGGATGGCGGCGAAAGGCTTAACCTCTTCGACTGGAAGGCAGAACAATATAACAGCATCAACAGCAAGACAGAGAGTGGCAAGCTGAAAATCCAGGCATTCCAGGCTGGCACCTTCCAACTGGTGGGCAAGACCGTGGGCGGCAACAAGTCGCTGACCAACATCAGCGGTATTATCAGTTACAATGTGAATAGCAGCGACCGTGGCTGGGGCTACTTCGAGACCACCGTCATCTGGACGGTGCCCTACGAGCTGCGTGGTCACAAGCTGAAGTTTGAGGTGTGGGCTCAGGTTTACAACAATCTCGACGAATGGTATGTGCCGACCGACAACAAGGACAAGACCCGCTTCAGGGAACTCGCCACGTGGGATTGTCCTTCGGCTCCACCTGTGTCTATCATAATGAACGATGCCATGATAGCCGTGGAGAGCGAGCACGTCAACGAACTGATGCTCACCTATAGCATCACCGCACGCTCCGTCAGGTCGGCCGAGATACACTACACCGACCAACTGACGGGGCAGACCTACACCAAGAGTCTGGAGAAATCGATTGTAGGCAAGGCATTCCTCCCTGCCGACCGCCCTTGGAAGGATGTCTATATCGATGCCAGCGTGGTGGATGCTGAGGGCAACACCCTTCCCGACAAAATCTCTTCGGAGAAAAAGAGCACCAAGATGTTCCACTATCCAACGAACCTGCAGGTGCGCATCAACGAAGCGGGCGAGGCGGTGCTGACGTGGCAGGTGGAGAACGCTGAAATGGAAGACCTGTCGGATGCCGACAAATTCGAGATTCAGCGTAACACCACCGGCACCACAGCACGTATCGACCCCAACTGGACCACCATTTCGGGTGAGACAGACTACGAGCAGGGCAAGACCAACTACACCATGACCGACAACACGTTGCTCAACAGCTACACCGGTCAGAAAGTGGCTTACCGCATCCGCCGCCTCTACTCCAGCGTATGGAAGTGGGCTGACAACTCCGGCTACGACCTCTGTGAAGTGCCCACACAACTGATGCTGCCCAGCGTGGACAAAGCCCAGGTGACACGCAGCCCGACATGGAACGACGACCAGCATGTGGCGCAATTCTCCTTTAGCTTCGACCCCGTCGCCTATCAGGAAGGATATGTCGTCTTGCGCACCGCCGACGACTGGCAAGCCTTTGCCAAGCGCGTGAACAACGGAGAAACTACCCTCTGCGGCATCATGGCCAACGACATCGACCTCGGCAGCACAGTGGTCAGGGTGGGCGATGCGGAAAGCCGAGCCTACGCCGGCACCCTGCTGGCTGGCGGCCACACGCTCACCTTCAACTGGTCCGCCAGTTCGACGGGCATGGCACCCTTCGGTTATGTTGGCAACGCCACCATCAGGGGTCTGCACACGGCTGGCACACAAAAGGGCAGCCAAAAGCACCAGGCAGGCCTCATTTCAGAAGTCAACCCAGGCAGCACCGTCCTGATTGAAAACTGCCACTCGTCGGTGACCATCAGCAGCAGCATAAATGGCGACGCCACCAACGGCGGTTTCATAGGTGTCGTTCGTGAGAACAGCCATGTCACCATACGCAACAGCAAGTTCGACGGCAGTCTCGAAGGCACCAACTGCATAGGCAATGGCGGCTTTGTGGGCTATGTACGTGGTGGTGCCCTTCTGACCATCCATCACTGTTTCTTTGCCCCCCGCCACATCAACACCAAGCTTGATGGCTGCCAGACATGGGCACGCCTGGCAGCTGGAGCCACCCTGAAACTTACCCAGAGCTACGCCACCGGAGCGTATGACGCTGAGCACGTCATGCCGTCATGGCCTAAGGAGGAAGAGCTGCGGGCCGAGCAGTTGCAGAACACCTTAGGCGGCGGGTGGCAGGTGGCCGACGGCAAACTCATCCCATGGACTGGCGCACAAGGTGTGGTCTGGGATCCTCGTGCCAAGCTGAAATTGCGCATCAACATGCATGGCGAAAACGGTGTGGAACAGAAGATTGTTGATCTCTCCTCTACCGACGCCATCCAGCAGAAAGCCTTCACACAGGAACTGACACGCAAGTGTGTGGAGTACTCGTTCGACCTGCTGGCCATCCGAGGCTCCTCACCGCTGCACTTCGGCCATTTCGCCGGCGACACCCTCGTGGTGCCTGTGCAGAAGGCTGACGAAGGCGACCAGAAGAGCTACCGCTTCCTGAACAGCGACCGCATTACGAAACTGGAAACCATCACCAAGCAGAACAGCGTGCAACTGGTGTGGACGACCTCCGGCGGCGACCACGACTTCTTCCGTGTGCTGCGCCGCAAGCACACCAACGACGAGCAGGCCCTGTTCACCGACACCCTCGCCACCCATCTGGACCAGTTGTTCTACGAGGACAACACGGTGCTGGCGCAGCAGGCATACGACTACTGTGTGGAGAGTGTGTGGCAGTGCGAGGGCACACATGTGGAGCGTTTGACCGCCTCGGGCCAGTGCAAGGCAACGGGCATGATTGAAGGGTATGTGCGCATGGCGGACGGCACGGCAATGGCAGGCGTCACCGTGGAATGCGAGCCAAAATCCGGTGCAGCGGGTGCCAAGAGCCTCTACCAAACAAAGACAGACCACCAGGGCTACTACTCGTTCAAGGAACTGCCCTATCAGACCAATGGCAAGTACGAAGTCCATGTCAAGTCTTCGGGCGACGGCGGCAGTTTCACTGCTCCCAATGCCCTTGGCGAGGTGAACTTCACGACAAGTTCAAACTGGACGCAGGACTTCAACTTCTTCCTCGACACCTATTACATCTACTCCGGCAACGTCTATTACCGCGACACCTCCATTCCCGTTCCGGGCGTATCGTTCAGGCTCGACGGACAGCTGATGCACGATGCCAGCCAACACGTCATCACCACCGACACGCAGGGTGCCTTCGAACTGAGCATCCCCCGAGGCGAACACTCCGTGCAGGCTGTGAAGGACGGACACCATTTTGCCAACAACGGCTACCTCATCAACCAGGATGCCGTGAACGACAGCACCCTGTACCATTTCGTGAAGAACGTGGCAGGTGTCTTTCTGTGGGATTCCACCACAGTGGTGCTTCACGGCCGCGTGGTGGGCGGCGACATCCAAGGCTTGAAACCGTTAGGGCGCTCATTGTCGAAGAACAACCTGGGCGACTCGCTGAAAATCGTCATGCAGCTGGAGGGCGACAACACCTCATGGCTCATCCGCAAGCAGAACGACGAAACGGTGAAGAGCGACGACTACACAGTGACATTTGGCATGGACAAAGGCGACACCGCCCAAGTGAACGTCACCCGCCACACACTGACCATCCGCCCCGACAAGAAGACGGGCGAATATGAGGTGACACTGCATCCTGCCAAGTACAAGGTCATCGAAGTCTCTGCCCAAGGCTACCCCACCCTCTTCCAGCAGGGCAAGGTGGGCGAGACGCTGGACCTCACGTTCAACGTCGATGGCGACACCTGCGTGTACAACCGCATCTACCACGCTGTCCCCGACGTGGATGTGAAGCAGTTCAACCCCCGCGACGAGCAGTATTTCGGCACCAAGCAAATCACTTCGACCGACAATATCGGCAATCATTCCGACATCGCAACGTGGTACTACCGCCAACTGGAGAACGGCGACAGCATCGCCACCTACGCTTTCGAACACCCCGTGTTCATGGCTGGCACGCCTTACGGTTGGATTCTTCAGGCATGTGAGAAATACTATTGGAACAACGAGCCGAACAACCAGTTGGACATGGTCAACCTGAACGGCGGGCGCGTGACCATCCAGAACGCCATGCTGAGCAAGAACGAGCAGACAACGGTGGAACTGGACGAGAACGGCGGCGGCAGTTATGTCTTCACACCCGACAACAAGAACTTCCTCATCACGGGCCAGTCGGCATTGCAGAACGTGTCCATCACCCTGGAACATGACAACAGTTTCTTCGACATCAAACCCCTCAATGGCAAGATAATGAGCGGCTATGTGATGGCTTCCACGCCCAAGAAGGATGGGCACAAGGTGGTGATGGCGGGCGTGCCACACCTGTTCGAGATACTACGCGACCCGCCGGGCACCGGCTCGTCGGCATATATAGAGGAAGGTTCCAAACTGAGTTACGGCTATACGTTCAACCTGAATGCCTCGGCAGGTATCAAGTTCGCACTGAACAAAGGTGAGAATGCCAATATCTACAACGGCACCGTTATTGTGCCTCCGTCTCTGACTGGTGGACCCGGTACAGAAGCCGGCACCATCACGGAGACCACCAAGAAGAATGTGTTTGGCATCGATGCCATCACCAATTTCGGCACCAGTTGGACTTACAGTTACAACTTCGACGTGACGGAACGCATCCAGACCCGCACAGGCCAGAGGTGGATAGGTCCGAAAGCAGACCTCTTCATCGGCATGACCGACGAGGTGGTGGTGGAAGATGCCATCGCCGTGCGCGTCATCCCCGAGAAACTCTATCAACTGCTGAGGACTCACGAGGGCGGCAGTTTCGAGGCAAAGGACGCTTTAGGCAACAAAGCCACCATCAAGGTGCCCACCGGCACCATGAAGGTGCTTGCCCAGGGCACCGACCCCGACGGCAAACCCCTCTATCTTGTCCGCGACGAAGTGATGGCAGTCGGTCCACGTCTGCAGAGCACCTTCATTCACTCGCAACACTACATCGAAACCGAACTGCTGCCTGACCTCATCAAACTCCGCAACTCCATGCTGCTGCCTAAGGGTACCAGCACCGACTATGCCCAGCAGTTGGCGGACAAAAAGGGCTACACCACCTACATCAGCAATGTGGATGAGAACAATGAACTCTATGGCTTCGATTATACCATCATATCCCCCAAGGACAACAACATCTACACGGGTGACAGCATCAGCGCCCTGAACAAGACCGTGGAGCGGTGGATCGGTTTCCTGGCAAAGAACGAGATGGATAAACTGAGCGTGACGCCTAACGACCTGGTGAAGCGCTACTCGGTGGATGGCGGTGCCGCGTCTGTCCAGTATAGCGAGAGTTTCTCGGTGAGCGACAATGAATCGCGCTATCTGCATTATCCCGGCATCGACGACTTGAGCCAGGTGCTTGGCGCAGGCATAGGCGTGCTGAAGACTTTTGTGGCGTCGTGCAAGCATTGGTTTGAGGTCAACGGGCAAAATGTGGACCACGACCCTGTTAAAAATACTAACGACAATAGCGGTACTAAAATGGAGATACTCACTGGCGGCACATACCTGCAGTTGGAAATCAAGCCTGCCATGTCTCTGAATGTGCACGACCAGAACTCGATGTCGAAGACCAACAGCAAGAAGTTTGGCTTCACGTTGGAACTGGCTAACTGGTCGAGCCTGACGGTGGATGCCTACCGCACGAGCAGTGCCTACACGGTGGACACCACCGCCACTGCCTACAACAAAATCTCTTACGAGATGCTGGAGAAGGTGCGCTCGGGCAGTCTGGGCAGCAACCCGTTGACATACGTGGGCTATAATGAGAGGGTATATTCGAGTTTCGTCTTCCGCACCCGTGGCGGTGTGACCAACCAACCCTATGAGGAGGAACGCACGACGAAGTGGTACCAGCCTGGCACAGTCATCGACGTGGCGACCATTCCTATTGACAAGCCCCGCATCTGGGTTGAAGAACCCGTGAAGAGCAACGTGCCTTTCGACCAGCCGGCACGCTTCATACTGCACTTTGCCAACGAGACGGACTATCCCGACCAAGCCCAAAGGGAAGGGTTCATCTTCTTCCTGTCGTCAAGCAGCAACCCCAACGGTGCCAAAGTCTTTGTGGAAGGAACACCTATCAACTCTCAAGGCATAACCATCCTGCTCTTCCCCACCCGCGACAAGGATAATAACGTCATGGTCTACACCAAGGAAATAGAGGTGTACCCTGGCACGGAGTTCGACTACAACGACCTGACCCTGTGCATCATGGATCCGAATGATCTCAGCCACGTCTTCTCCACCAAATTCTCAGCCCACTTCGTGCCCACTGCGGGCAAGGTGAGCATCAGTTCTCCTGGCAACAACTGGGTGATGAACACCGAGAGCCCTTACGACGGTAAACGACAGGGGTGGTATATGCCAGTGCGCATCGATGGCTTTAACACCAACGACCGTGGCTTCGACCACATCGAACTGCAGTATAAACTCTCGACCCAGGGCGACAAAGATTGGGTGAGCGTATGCTCCTACTACGCCGACAACGCACTGCGGGAAAAGGCGAGCGGCGTGACCGACACCATTCCTAACAACGGAACCATCATTGCCAAGTTCTACGGCGAGGTGGATCCCGTGGAGCAGTATTATGACCTGCGGGCAGTAAGTTACTGCCGTCACGGCAATGGATTCCTGACCGGCACCTCACCCGTGCTGAAGGGAATCAAGGACACGCGTCTGCCAGAACTCTTCGGCACACCCGAACCGGTGAACGGCATCTTGAACATCGGCGACGACCTGAAAATTACTTTCTCGGAACCCATTGCGGGTAACTACCTGAGCAAGATCAACAACTTCGAACTGTTAGGCTCGCCCTCCAACAACGACATTTCCACCTCGACATCGCTCACCTTCAATGGGAATCAGTCGATAGCCCTTTCCCAGGGAAGCCGAAACCTGTCAAACAAGAGTTTCACCGTGGATCTGATGCTGAATCCCTCGACGGACAAGGGGAATATGGTCGTGTTCTCGCACGGTGGCTTGGAGAATGGCGTGATGTTCGGACTGACTGCCGACCGCCACTTGATGGCAAAGGTGAACAACCAGACCGCTGTGTCGGACAGCATCGTCAGTTTCAACAACCTGTTGCATGAAGTGGCATACGTGCTCGACCAAAGCGGCACGGACATGACGGTCACGTTCTTCGACGGCAACAACAAGATAGGCAGCAAGGAACTGACAGGCAAGTACGAGAACAGCGGCTACCTGTATCTGGGCATCAATTTCTCAGACGAAAACCTGATGTACAAGGGCGACATGCTGGAATTCCGTCTGTGGAACCGCGCCATGACATCGTCTGAACTTGATGAATATGGCAAGAAACAGTTGACGGGCTACGAGAGCGGGCTCGTGGACTACTACCGGCTGAACGAGGGAACAGGTATGGTAAGTTATGACCGCGCCTCTGGCAGCAGCGACCTTATCCTGTCGGGCACCACATGGAAACGCCCTGCGGGCATCTCCATGAAACTGGACGGCAAGCAGGGCATGCGCCTGAAGCCTGACAAGTTCATTCGCTCCAAACTGCACGACTACACGCTGATGTTCTGGTTCCGCACCACGGACAATAATGCCACCCTCTTCTCCAATGGTCCTGCCACCGACGAGGGAGCTGCCGACCAAATCAATATCGGCATTGCAAACTCCGCCCTCTATGTGCGCTCAGCAGGTTGGCAGAAGAATACCAACGCCTTAGTCAACAACGGCGAGTGGCATCACTTCATCCTGACGGTGTCGCGCTCACGCAACGTGGCAAGCATCTATGTTGACAAGAACCTGGTCGATGTCTTTGCAGCCGACAACCTGGCAGGCATCTCGGGCGACCACATCGCACTGGGTGCCACCTACATGGACAAGAACACGCCGACCGACGTGATGACCGGCAACATCGACGAGGTGAGCATGTTCGAGAGCGTGCTGCCCGTGAAACTCCTCAACGAGTTCGCCTACCACACCCCGATGGGCACGGAAAGTTCGCTCATGGCTTACCTGGACTTCGGACGTTCGGTGCGGCAGGACGACAACACCATGCGTCTGGAGCCTACAGGCATCAGCCTTAAACGCTACAAGGACAACCAGGGAAACACCGTGGAACGCCGCGACACACTCATCAGCAGCATCAACCCCGCCTTCGTGGACCGCAACATCTATGCACCGATGGCGAGCAACACGCAGTTGGAGAACCTGAATTTCAGTTACGTTGCCAACGACAACCAACTGCTCGTGAACATCAAGGAACCTCCCTACACCGAGAAGACCAATGTCTATCTCACTGTGAAGGAAGTGCCCGACTTGCAGGGCAACTTGATGGCAAGCCCCATCACGATGAACGTCTATGTCTATCGCAATCCGCTGAGATGGAGTGTGACTCAATTCAACAAGAACCTGACCTACGGTGAGGGCGTGACCTTTGAGGCAACCATCTATAACCTGAGCGGCGAACGACAGAGTTACGAACTGAAGAACTTGCCCGTATGGATCACCGCTTCGCAAACCAGCGGCGTCATCAACTCGCTGAGCGAACAGACCATCACCTTCACGGTTTCTCCTTATATTAATATAGGTACGTACAACGAACAGATTGACTTGATTGGCGGCAATAACATGTCGGAGCCGCTGTCGTTGACCCTGAACGTGCGCGGCGATGAGCCTGAGTGGGTCGTCGATAACAAACGGAAGCAGAACAGCCAGACCATGATGATGGTGGTGCGAGTGAAGGTTGACGGTGTGGTGGCTGACTCTCCGGAGGACATCGTGGGTGTGTTCAACGAGAACCTCGAGACACTGGGAGTGGCACACATCGATGCTGACAATACAGCCAATGCCAACGAGGCACTTGCCTACCTGACCATCTACGGGAATGACGAGGAGCCGCTACACTTCAAGTTCTTCGACGCATCGACAGGAAACATCCACACGCTGAAGGAATCAGAAAATGCACTGTTCACCTTTAAGAAGAATGCCATCGTGGGCAGCGCCAGCAACCCTGTCGTCTTGGTCAATGAGTTCTATGATATGCAGACAATCAAACTGAAAAAGGGATGGAATTGGGTAAGTTTCAACGTGATACCGGATAAAAGCACCACTGTGGGAGATTTCCTGAACAGTTCCACCATCTGGGAAGCAGGCGATAAAATCATGACGGTCAACGGCACCGCCACGGAGCAATACACCTGCAATCCTGACAAAACCGCTCCACACGGCTATAAGTGGGATGACGAAGACCTGCCCATCAACATCAACCCCACCATGATGTATCAGGTCTATTCGATGAGTGACAAGACCATCTACCTTGAAGGATACAATGCAGATTTCCTCCCTGTGACTGTACACAAGGACTGGAACCGCTTGGGCTACACGCAAAACATCAACCTGCCGCTGGCACAAGCCATGAACGCCTATGCCGACGAGGCGAGCGAGGGCGACGTGGTGAAGTCGCAGGATGCGTTCGCCGTAGCAACAATGACTGCCAACGGCATCATCTGGAAGGGTGACCTGAAGTATATGGAGGCTGGCAAGGGCTATATGCTGAAACGGCTCGCCGCCGACAGCGTCTCGTTCTACTACCCGAGTTATTACACCGACAGCCGCTACCAGAATGTAGCCATGGCACCTCGCAGGGCGGTGAACTCTGCCACGACCATGAACATCGTGGCGAGCGTCAGCGGTGTTGAAGTGAAGGAAGGCGACAAACTGGTGGCATACCTCGGCAGTGAGCGGATGGATGAAGTGGTGGCTGACGAGGAGCAGATCTACTACCTGAACATCGGCACCGACATCCAGAACGCTGAGACCATCCACTTTGTGATGGAACGCGGCGGCGAGCCTGTCGTCACGACGCAAAGCGGCATACGCTATGAGGCAAACAAGGTGATCGGAACGCCCAACGAACCGACCCTCATCAACTTCGTCTCACTCGACGCGATGCCACAAGACGGCAAGTGGTACACCATCTCGGGCATCCTGCTGCCTGAGAAACCAACGCAAGCCGGACTGTACATCTACAACGGGAAGGTTCTCATGATTAAGTGACAGACAACAACTGATTTTCAACTCAACTTTCGCAAGTGTAAAATAGAACCACAGATTGCTCAGATTACACGGATTTACTGAAGATTCAGGAATTAATTACACAGATTGCTTCAAAAGCCCCGCAAGGCTTTGTCTGTGGAATTTTTGAAAAAATCTGCGTAATAACCAAAGCATACGAAGACCCTTCAGCTCGCCCGTAGGGCAACTTGCTACAAGCAAGTGCGTAGCCAATCTGTACAATCTGTGTAATCTGTGGTGTAAAGGAACGTACGAAACTTCAATGATTTCAAGAATATGAAGACAAAGTTATTATTACTGAGCATGGCGATGGGACTCATGACATGGGGATGTTCGTCGGGCGACGACACGGAAACGGAACGTGTCACGGCGGAAGGCTCGGATGCCCGCCCCACCTGGCAGATGCCCAACTATGACCTCTACGAACAACTCATGGTGGTTGAGGTGCAGTTGCCGGACGGGCTGCAGAACTACGCCTCGGCGAACGACCTGATGTGCGCCTCTGTCGGCGGAGAAGTGCGTGGCGTGACCGCTCCCAAGCAAGTGGATGGCGGCTGGCTGTTCCCCCTCATCGTGGCTTCGAACAATGCCGGCGCGAACGTCCAGTTGTCATACTATTGCGATGCGCTGCACCGCATCTTCACCACCGACTGGACCACGTTCGACGCCTCTGTCGCGCCAACCGGCACCGGAGGCATCTACGAACCGTCATTCGGCGACTTCGAGTGAACCCGAATCGGTCATTGATTCATGGCAGATTGGGATGAATGGAACAACAGTTCGGTAGATGAGAACTCTCTTTCGGAGGTTCTTTTTACTGGTTCTTGCTGTGCAAGCGCTTCGCGATGGCGCATCCGCAGAGAAGGGAAGCCGAAGTCTGTTCATCATTTGAAATAACCCTTTCTATGGCAAGTTCCGCCCTCCCTCGGGACTGCCCAACTCCGACATTCAGCCCCTCTATCATCCGTTCCATGTACCCGCTACGTTGGTAGCAACAATGCCAGCCTTTCCATCATGAGACCCTCCTTCAAAACGTCTCCATACACCCCCAACCATCAACCAAAGCAGGATGGCAGACATGGCCGTCCTGCTACCGAAGAACCCAAAGATAGTTTGCCAACAAGCGTCCCCTTCCCCTCGCCAACAATGCACCGAGAAAGATAGCAACGACCCCGATTCCCGATAACAGGCCAATACCGACAGCACCACAAAACGACAGCCCGATGGCTGCCGTAATGAAGAGACAAAAAAGAACAAGGTACTTTCTTATAGAAAAAAAGACTCCTCCCCCTTTGGGGGGGAGGTCGGGAGGGGGCTTTACTCCCACACAGGACGAATTGAGCGTCCCCATTGCCTGTCATTCAAACTCCACTGTGGGGCAAAACCGCTTCCAATAGAAACATATTCAATGTCATCGTAAGTGGTCCAGCCAAATAGAGTTGAAGAGAGGAGGATGATTTTTGTGCCAACACTATAGGTCTCTGTACCGTTTTGATAGCCAGCGGCAGGGATGAAAATGCTATTTCCGTTTGGTCCCACTATTTCGTGTCCGTTCACACCGTTCACCTTCTTCCATGTCCATGTGGTTTTCTCAATCAGTTCTATAATCTCATTTTGTGTGGGAGTGCGCCACCTGCCGCCCCAGTTCACACGTGCAGCATCGTCGGAGAGTTCAAGAGTGCGGAGGCCGTTGCCGACAGAACTGTCTATCGAAGACAATTGATATTTGGTCAGAGCATCGGCTTGTCCCCATTTATATGTTGCCCATGTATAGTTCGCCTTTGGCTCTGTCTCGCCGAAGACGAAGTACTTGCCGAAGTCTTCTTCTGAAGATGCTCCCAAGTTCTGGTTAGCCCATTTGACTGATAAACCGAGATCGACAATATCGCCTACGGTTCCGCCTATAGCCACTGCTTTTCCAGCATTTGTGTTTACATCTTCCTGTTTGGAATCGTCGTCATCTTTGCTGCAAGAGATGGATGCCACACTGAGAATTGCTGCTGTGGCGAGGAGATAGATTTTGTTGTGTGTCATGTTATCTTTTGTTTTTATGTTTGGAATACATGAGGGACTGGTGTACATTGTTGTATGCCAGCCCCTTGTTGATGAATACTCTTTAGTATGACTAAGATTCAGACTTAGTATCCGGGATTCTGGCTGATGCCGAGGTCTTCACCCTTCAGACCCGTTGGAATGGGCTGGCGGTAGTGCTTGCCACGAACATTGTTGTACTTAGCCACGAGGTGGTTGTGAATCTTCGTGAAGTAAGCCTCCTGATCGGCCGTATAGGTGTTGCCAGTGCTGGTCTTCCAGTCGTTGGGGAAGTGCTTGTAGGTGGACACCTTCTTCACTGACGAGATGAGATCTTTCCAGCGGTAGGAGTTCAGCACGGAGAATTGCTCGTAGGTGAATTCATAGTCCCATTCACGCTTGATTTGGTCGAAGGTTGGTGCGCTGACCGTGGCGATGCCGGCACGGGTGCGGAGTTGGTTGAAAGGCTCAGCAGCCTCGCTGTTTTTGCCCAGTTGCACAAGGGCTTCAGCCTTGATGAGAAGCACTTCTGCGTAGCGGATTTCGATGCGGTCAACCGAGTTTTGTGTAATTTCGAGGTTTTCAGCATTTTCGTAACTCTGATCTACGCCCTTGCCGTTGATGGGAGTGTAAATGGGTGAGTAGTAGTGGTGGGTCTTGCCTGTTTCTGGGTTCTTTATCTCCACGAGGTAAGTTTCTGCCAGGCGCTTGTCGTTGGGCTGTTCGGCCTTCCAGTCGTCGTAAAGATCATCGTCCGAAACCTCGGTGTGGTTTTGGCTGTAGCCCTCACCGTTCTCACCATTCTGGAAGGGGAATGTCCATGAGCAGTGTGTCTGGTGGTTGCCCTGAGCGTCATTCTTGTCACCATCGTGGGCAATGGTGAAGAGGTGCTCGTTGGTCCTGCGCTTGTTGCTTTCATACTCACGTCCCCACAACTTGTTATATTCGGGGTCGAGGGCGAGTTTTTTGCTGTTGATGACCTTGTCGGCATACTCCACGGCCTTCTGGAGTTTGGCGTCGTCCTTGCTGAAAGCAGGGTCTGTCTGGGTGTTGGCGATGGCGGCCACCTCGGCTTGCGAGAGCGGCTTGTCGCCCCATACGAGGTAGGTGCGTGCCAACAGTCCCTGTGCTGCCTGTTTGGAAGGAATGCGTGGGTCGCCGTCGTAGTCCTTCAAAAGTGATTCTGCAGCCGTGAAGTCGCTGACAATCTGTTCAAAAACTTTGTCAATGCTCTGACGTTCAGTGGTGCTGCCACCCTCTTCTGTATAGACAGGCACTTCGCCCCAGAGTTGCACAAGTTTCAGATACGCCAAACCGCGAAGGAACTTTGCCTTGCCCACTGCTGCATTGTAGCCCGCCTGACTCACTTTGCCTGCTTTGAGCGAGTTGCTGATGGTGGTGATGGCTTCGTTTGCCTGTGTGATGCCGAGCAGCAGGTGGTTGAAAATCTTCACTTGATACCACGTGGTGGGTTCCTGTTCGAAGCGGCTGTTCACGGGTCCTGCTTCATTTTCCTCACCTTCAAAAGAGGTGAGTTTGTTGCTGTTCAGCTCGATGATGAACGAGAATGACGAACTGAGTGGCTGCCAATGGCTATAGACACCATTCACCAATGAGAGGGCGCTGGCATCGTCTGCCACTACATTTTCGTCAGTCACCTGATTGCTGCTGGTGTTGTCATCGTCTGATGAGCATGATGAGAAGCCTGTCAAGAGGCTTGTTGCTGCCAAAGCAGCGAAGAGAAATTTCTTTTTCATGTTTGCGATCTCCTTTCTTTTTTACCTTAATATAATGATGATGTTTGTAATTGTTTCTAAATATGGTGCAAAGGTACGGACATTTCGCCAAGTACGAAATCCCGATGGTGTGGTATTCTTCTACCCTTATTGTGGTACGGCTACAATGTGATGCTCACACCAAAAGTGAAAGTGCGTGCTGAGGGGTATGCTCCACTGTCGGTGCCGCCGCTGACTTCGGGATCATATCCCTTGTAGGGAGTGAGGGTGAAGAGGTTGGTGGCGGTGGCGTAGATGCGCAAAGAAATGGGAAAGGACTTGGGCAGTCGGGGGCGGTAGCCAATGGTGACGTTGCGGAGTTTGAGGTAGGATGCACTCTGCACGTAACGGCTGTCGATGTAGGAGAATGGCCGTGAAGTGGAGGCGAGGGGAAGGGTGTTTCCGCCATTCTCGGCAGTCCATGCACCTTTCACAGTGGAGAGTACGTTGTAAGAGTCGCCTGTTTGTTCCAACCGTCTGCCAAGGGCGTTGTAAAGCTTACCACCATGACTACCTGCGAAGGTGAATGAGAAATCCCACTCATACACTTGCAGTTGAGAAGAGAATCCGTAGGTGAGGTCGGGCTGTATGGAGCCAAGAACCACTCGATCGTTGCCGTCAATTTTTCCATCTTGGTTAGCATCGTCAAACTTGACATCTCCCGCCTTGGGAGTGAGTCCGTTTACAGTGGGCAGTTGGCTGACATCTTCTCCCTGTTGTACAATGCCCGCGAACCGCAAACCGTAGAAGGAGCCGAGTGCCTCGCCTTTGCGAAGTATCTGTTGGTTGTCTGCCCCTTGGATGACATTGTTGGTCTTGCCCATGTTGGTTATCTCGTTGTGGTTGTGGGCAAGGTTGGCCGATGCTGTCCACTGAATGTGGCGGCGCTTGAGCAGGATGCCGTTCGCTGCCAGCTCAAAGCCCTTGTTCTCCACATTGCCTACATTCTGCAGTTGACTGGTCACACCATTTGCAAAGCCCATTGGCACATCAAGCAGGAGGTCGGAGGTTTTCTTGTAATAGAGGTCGAGCACTATGCTCAATCTTCCTCCCCACAGGCCGAGATCGGCACCGAGGTTGTAGCTGGCAGTGGTTTCCCACTTCAGGTTATCGTTGGCAGTATTTGCTTTGGCGTATGAGGAGGAACCTCCATAGGAACCAGTGCTGTAAGATGTTGAAAATGCATAATCGGGTATTTCCTGATTACCGACTAAGCCACCTGTCAGGCGCACTTTCAGGTAGTCGAGGTGTCGTATGCCAGACAGAAACCTTTCTTTGTCCACATTCCAAGAGAGGCCGAGTGAAGGGAAATAGCCCCAGCGGTGATTCTTCGCAAATCGGCTGGACTTGTCAGCACGGAAGGTGGCGGTAGCATTGTAACGGTCGAGCAGGGTGTAGTTGACCCGTGCAATGAGGCTGTTGAGGGTGCTCTCGCTGATGCCTGTCTGTGGCGTGTAGATGTTGGCTCCATCGCCAAGGTTGTATTGCTTCAATGTCTCGTTGGTGAAGTGGTTGGTTCGGATGGAGCTGTATGTGGAAGTGCTCGTCTGTTTCGTATAGCCAGCCAAGGCTTCGATTTGATGTTTGTCGAGTTCCTTCTTATAAGACAATGTGTATTCCTGTTGCCACACGTCTGTTTGTCTATTGCCCGTTCCCCCAATGCCTTGAGTTGCCAGTCCTAACGAGGTGTAGGCTCCAGAGAAATAGTTTTGAGTGAGTTTCTCACTGCTTAGTCCTACAGTGGCTTTCAAGGTGAAGTCACCGAGTTTGTAACTTGCCCACACGTTGGAGAGCAGGTAATTGTTCACGTTTTCTGCAACGCTCTCTTTCAAGTCATAAACGGGATTGGCCGCATGGTCGCCAATAGCGAAATAGGCATATTCGTAAGGATTGGTGAAGTTGTAAGAGCCATCGGCTTGATGGACACTGATGACGGGAGGCATGAGCAGTGCATAGACAAAGCTGTTGGTGATGCCAGCGGAGTAGGGCGATGAATTAAATACTTTTTCTTCTGTGGTGGTCAACCCCTTCTGTTTGCTGCGTCCGTATGTGGCGTTGATGCCGAACTTCAAGTTTTTCTGCAACTCCCACTCTGCGTTGGTGTGGAAATTGTAACGCTGAAATCCAGAGTTGAGCACAATGCCGTCTTGGTCGGTGTAATTGGCAGAGAAGGCATAGCGGCTTTTGTCGGTGCTGCCATTCACGGAGAGTTCATGCGCTTGTTGTACGGCTGTACGGAGCACCGCATCCTGCCAATCGGTGCCTTTCCCAAGTGCATGTATTTGCTCGTCGGTGTAGCCACCTTTGTTGCTGAAATAGGTTTTCTGAAACAAAGCCCACTCAGAGGCATTCAGGAGGTTGAGATGCTTGCCCACACTACTTAATCCCAAACTGTAGCCATAGGAGACATGGGCTTTCTTTTCACCCAGTTTTCCCTTTTTTGTGGTGATGAGGATGACACCGTTGGCACCTCGCGAACCATAAATGGCTGTCGCACTTACGTCCTTCAGCACTTCAATGCTCTCAATGTCGTTGGGATTGATGGTGGCCAATGGGTTGAGACGGCTCTCGATGGCTCCTAAACTGGTTCCACTGGAAGAGGCATCTTTGTAGTAGATGAATCCATCTACCACATACAACGGCTCGTTGCTGGCATTGACCGAGTTGCCGCCACGTATGCGAATGCTGCTCTCTGCTCCAGGCTGTCCACTGGCTGCGGTGACATGGAGTCCAGCCACTTGTCCGCTCAACGCTCCGTCGAGGGTGCTGGAGGTGCTGTTCTCAAACACGTCGGCCTTAACTGTCACCACAGAACCTGTCAACTGGGTGCGGCTCTGTGTGCCATAACCTACCACAACCACGTCGTTGAGGTAGTTTCTGCGTTCTGTGAGTTTCACGATGATGTCCTCTTCTTCGTCATATACAGTGATGGTTTGTGGGCGGTAGCCTGTGTAGGTGATGTTGAGTTTCACAGGCAATGTCTTCACGTTGAGGGTGAAATGTCCCTCTTGGTTGGTGATGACGCCTTTCCCGTCACCATATTTCACGGTGGCACCAATGATGCTTTCGCCCGTTTGTGCATCGCTGATGATGCCTTGCAGGGTTTGTGATGTGGCTGTCAGCGAGGTGGCGGCGGTGAGTGCCGCTGCCAAAAAATAATTGTAATGTTTAATCATGTGTGTTTATAAGAATTGAGAACTTTAAGCGTTCGCCTTTAGGCAATAAATGGTCTGTTAATCTTTAGAACATACCTTCATCTTTTAGTTGTTGGCTAAGAGTTGCAGTTGGCTTTCCACCTCGTCTTGGCTCAGGCGCAGGAAGCCTTGCTGGTGGTTGTATTGCTGCCCTGTGCTCACTACCCAACGGAGAAATTGTTCAATGTCGGCATCGAAGGTGTGGTAGATGAAGCCAAATGTTTGTACAGGAATCAGATTGACGTTTTCGTTTTCGATGATGTTGAGCAACGCATCGAGATTGCCAGACAGGAGGACTTCTTCTTGCGCTTTTTTAAGAGCCAGTGGCAAAAGGACCAGGTTTGTTTTGAGGCTTCGTGAACGGAGGTCATAAAGGTTGCTCAGTGCATTGAAAGTGACAGAGGTTTTGTCCTCCTTTAGGGCAGAGAGCAGGTGGAGGTCATCACCTACGATTCGGTTACCTCGCAATTCGTCGATGGTGTGACCGAAGTAGGAGGCAAATGTGTTTGTGTGCGATGCCTTTCCGCTGCCAGAATACACGGTAAGTTTATCGTTCAGTTTGTTGTGTCGGCCCTCCACTTGCTCTTCGTACTCATCGTCGAGGTCGTCGGCTGTGAAGAAGAGGCTCTTTAAGTCTTTGCTCTTCCACTCCTTGTGCAGGATGTCTTTCAGGAAGGGATTGTTGTCTGAGGTGACGGGGAGCAGAGCGTAACGTCCCACGTAAGTTACGTTGCCATTGGCCTGCGGGGTGTTCACCAGGGTCAGGTCGGCATCGGCATTCTTTCCGCTCACGAGTTTTATCAGCACATGAGGGTTTACATTTTTGTAATTTTCTATCCACTGTTCCACCAACAACTGACTTGTTTTATCTACTTTGATGGTGATGGTGTCATCGTTAAGCTGAGTGGCTGCGCTGGCAGGCCATGCGAGAACTGCCACAATGGCCAATAGGAATGTTTTTGCTTTCATGTGTTTAAGTTTTATTATAATGTATTATTTGTTTTGTTGGGCATGCACCAAAGGTGTGCATGGAAATTTTGTGCAAAGGTACGCACATTTCTTGCTTCTGCGAATCCCCATGATGTGGGATTTATATACCAATAATATGGTATCTAAGGATATTTATTCTGTGCCGATGCTGTTTGATAGATAAATTTACCAAAGAAGAAGGATACTCTTGGTAAAAACTTCGCTTCCTCGTACCTTTGCAGCGAATTTAGAGAATGAAAGTAAACTTCATCAAGTCATTATGGAAGAGGTGAGACAGATTATATTGGCTGACAATCAGGATGTGACCAGGCTGGGACTGAAAGCCTTGATAGGCGGAACCCTGTCGGGGGTGCAGAATTTGTCTGTGAAGGAACTGGGACGCAGGGCAGAGTTGATTGCAGAACTGAAGGAGAGTCCCCGGTCGGTGGTGGTGATTGATTACACCCTTTTCGACCTGAGCGGCAATGACGATTTGCTGAATTTGAGCGAACGCTTTCCTTTTGTGCAGTGGGTACTGTTTTCTGACGATCTTACGGAAGGACTTATTCGTCGGCTAAGTGTGGAGCAGCAGTTCAGCATGGTGCTGAAAGGAGATTCGGCGCAGGAAATTATTACCGCGTTGAAGTGTGCCGTGACGGGGGTGCGTTTTCTCTGCCACCAGGTGACAAACCTGCTCCTTACACCTCATGTGCCAATAGAACGTGAGGACCAGCTGACAGCTGCGGAGCGTGAAGTGCTGCGGCTGATAGCCTTGGGAAAGTCGGTGAAGGAAATTGCGGCAGAACGTAGTTCGAGCATTCACACCATCACCACCCACAAAAAGAACATCTTTCGCAAGATTAGGGTGAACACGGCCTATGAGGCAACGAAATATGCCCTCAGAGCGGGTTTGGTGGAAATGGTGGAGTATTATATTTAGTGTAAAATCATTTGGCTCGTTGTGGCTAAGTAAAAAGAATAAGATGAAGAAGAAAACCATACCCATTGATACTGCTTTTCCGAGGCCAGATGCTTACGGGGCTATATCCATGCCCGTTTATCACACTGCGGCCTACGAGTTCCGGACGGCAAAGGACATGGCCGACGCATTTTGCGGCAGGGTGATAGCTCCTGACTACTCCCGCATGCTGAACCCTACGGTGATGCATTATGAAAACCAGGTGAAGGCTCTTACCAACGCTTCCAATGTGTTCGCGTTCTCTTCCGGCATGGCAGCCATCACCAATGCGCTGCTGTCGGTGGTGGAAACGGGGAAGAACATTGTGACGTCAAACCATCTTTTCGGCAACACGGTGGGACTGATGCGTAACACGTTGGGACGGCTTGGTGTGGAGACCCGCATGGTGAACTTGCTTGACCCTGCGACGGTGGAAAATGCCATCGACGAACAGACAGCTTGCCTGTTTTTGGAAATTGTGACGAATCCTCAGATGGAGGTGGCCGATCTGGAGGCCCTTTCCTTGCTTGCCCGCAAGCATGGGGTGCCGCTCATTGCCGACACCACCATCATCCCCTTCACTCAGTTTAGCGCTAAGGCTCTTGGGGTTGATATAGAAGTGGTGAGCAGCACAAAGTACATATCGGGAGGTGCCACTTCGTTAGGAGGATTGGTCATCGACTATGGTTCATACCCCGAAGTGGGCGTGAGGATACGGACCGAACTGGTTTTCAACGTGGGCAGTTACATGTCTCCCCATCCTGCCTACATGCAGTCGCTGGGCTTAGAAACACTGGATGCGCGCTACCGGGTGCAAGCGTCCAACGCATTGACTTTGGCACGGGCGCTGAGGGATGTGCCGCAAATCAAAAAGGTAAACTATGTGGGCTTGGAGGACAATCCTTTCTTCTCATTGGCTCAGAAGCAGTTTGGGCCTACGGCAGGAGCGATGCTGACGATTGACTTGGAGGACAAACGGAGCTGTTTCCGCTTCATCGACCGTTTGAAATTGGTGCGCAGGGCTACGAACTTGTTCGACAACAAAACCTTGGCCATCCATCCCTACAGTACCATCTTCGGACCCTTCAGCGGCAGCCAAAAACGTGAAATGGATGTGCGCGATACAACCGTCAGAATCTCTGTAGGCTTGGAGGATGTGGAAGATGTGTTGGCCGACATTGTCCAGGCGCTGAGCGAACACTCATAAACTTTGCTAATAAATCACAGACAAAAACTTTAATCGCTATGGCAAAAAAAATTGCAAACAGTCTGACAGAATTGATAGGTCGGACGCCACTTTTGGAACTCTCGAAAGCTGAGACAGACCAGCGACTCCGTGCGAGGGTGCTGGCAAAACTGGAGTACCTGAACCCTGGGCGCAGCGTGAAAGACCGTGTGGCTTTGGCATTGATAGAAGATGCTGAGAGGAAAGGACTTCTGAACAAAAATACGGTCATCATCGAACCCACCAGTGGAAATACGGGTGTGGGGTTGGCCTTGGTGGCTGCACAACGTGGCTATAAGCTCATTCTGACCATGCCCGACAGCATGAGCATTGAACGGCGTGCGCTGCTGAGAAGCCTGGGGGCTAAGTTGGTGCTGACTCCGGCTTACGAGGGCATGCCGGGCGCCATCCGCAAGGCAAAAGAGCTGGCTGCAGAGACAAATGCCTTTGTTCCGCAGCAATTTGACAATGAAGCGAACCCTCAAATTCATCGTGTGACGACGGCTCGGGAAATTTGGGACGACACCGAAGGGCATGTGGACATATTTGTGGCCGGTGTGGGCACGGGCGGCACCATTACAGGAGTGGGTGAAGCCTTGAAGAGCCTTCATCCGCGTGTGAAGGTGGTGGCGGTGGAGCCATCCGACTCGCCCGTGTTGTCGGGGGGAAAGCCTGGACCCCATAAGCTGCAGGGCATCGGTGCGGGCTTTATTCCCCGGGTGCTCAACTCGACCGTCTATGATGAAATATTCTGTGTGAAGAACGAGGACGCTTTTGCCGAAGCGAGGAGCTTGGCCAAAAACGAAGGGCTGCTTGTGGGCATCTCAAGTGGAGCCGCTGCCTATGCCGCCATACAGATAGCAAAACGTCCGGAGAATGACGGAAAGACCGTCGTGGTGCTGCTGCCCGACACGGGAGAGCGGTATTTGAGCACGCAGCTGTTTCAAGATTGACAGACACAAGGGCGCTGAACCGATTGGAAGGGGCGGCAAACGCTCTGCGCCCTATCAGAATAACCATTTTATTTCATACAAAAAACTTCAGAAAGGACATGGCAATCATTATTGTAAATGGAGAAGACCAAGAGGTGCAACTCCCTGCCACTGTGGCAGACATTATTAAGCAGAACAATGTGGCACAGCCTGAAATGGTGAGTGTGCAAGTGAACGAGGAATTTGTTGACCGCGACGAATTTGCCACCCTGCAGCTGCAGGAGGGCGATGAGGTCGATTTCCTCTATTTCATGGGTGGGGGAGGAACCTTTTAGGCCTGCGGGGTCTTTCCATGATTATTTGAGAACGGTTTTTAAATCTACGAGACTATGCGTTTTGATTTTACAGAAGAAGAACTGAACCGCTATTCGCGTCACATCCTGTTGCAGGATGTGGGCGTGGAAGGTCAGGAGAAAATACGCGAAGGGAAGGTGCTGGTGGTGGGTGCCGGTGGCTTGGGCGCTCCCGTGGCCATGTATCTTGCAGCCGCCGGTGTGGGCACCATCGGCATTGTAGATGGCGATGTGGTTGACTTGAGCAACCTGCAGCGGCAAATTATTCACACCACGCCCGACGTGGGCAAATGGAAGGTGGAGTCGGCCAAGGAAACCATCCAGGCCATCAATCCCCACGTGAAGGTGGAGGCGCACCGCGAGTTTTTGATGGCCGACAATGCGCTCGACTTGGTGGGCGAGTATGACTTTGTGGTGGACGGCACCGACAATTTCCCCGTGAAGTTCCTCATCAACGATGCCTGCGTGATGGCAGGCAAGCCTTTCAGTCATGGAGGCATTCTCCGCTTCGAGGGGCAGACATTCACCCATGTGCCAGGCTCTGCCTGCTACCGCTGCATGTTCAAATCGCCTCCCCCACCCGGGGCTGTGCCCACTTGCAGCCAGGCGGGGGTGCTCGGGGCGATAGCTGGCATGTTGGGCACCATTCAGGCGGCTGAAACCTTGAAGTGGCTCACGGGTGTGGGCGAACTGCTGACCGACAAGTTGCTCACCTTCAATGCCAAGACGATGGACTTCAGGAAAATCCATGTGAAGAAAACCGATAAGTGCCCCATTTGCGGGCCGAATCCTTCCATCACAGAACTGATTGATTACGAACAGGCCGTTTGCGACCTGAAAAACCATGGATGATATGCAAAAGAAACTTTCATTGATTGCCTTCTCAGGCGATTTTGACAAACTCACCGCCGTTTTCACCCTTGCCACCGGAGCCGCAGCCGTAGGCTACGAAGTGAACATCTTCTTCACCTTCTGGGGGCTGGATGCCATTAAGCAAAAGCGCGGCAGAAGTTTCGTGGGCGGGAATTGGCTGACCCGAATGTTCGGTTTCATGATGGGCGGGCTGAGTGCGGCGCCCAACAGCAGGTTCAACTTCTGTGGCCTGGGCCCACGGATATTCCGCCACTTGATGCGAAAGACCCATGTGGCCACACTGGAGGAGCTGGTGGATGCCGCCAATGCCTTGGGCGTGAATCTTTATGCCTGCGAAATGGCCATGCACGTTTTGGGACTGGAACGGAAGCACTTCGTGCATGAAGTAAAAGATGTGCTGGGAGTGGCAACATTCCTCCAGATTAGCGAAGGAGGCCAAACACTGTTTATTTAACTCAATTTTCACTATTCAAAACTCATTTTTATTATGGCAACTCACACACTTGACATTACAAAAGATCATTGTCCCATGACCTTTGTGAAGACAAAGCTCAAACTGGCTCAGATGGCTCAGGGCGATGTGCTGGAAGTGCTCTTGACCGATGGCGAACCCCTCAACAATGTGCCGCGTTCGGCCGCTGAACAGGGCTACAAGGTGCTGGGGGTGGAACATGTGGAAGGCGATGTACACAAGGTGACCATTCAGAAATAAAGAGGCTTATGCATGTAGTTATCACCGAATCCACCTACCAGTCCATTCTCTCCCAGGCGCTGAGGGATGCTCCCATCGAGTCGTGCGGCTACCTGCTCGGCACGGATAAGGAAACCGCCACGGAAAATTATCCCATGACCAATGTGGACCACTCGGACGAGCACTTCTGTTTCGACCCCAAAGAGCAATTTGCTGTGCTCAAATATGCGCGGCAGAAAGGGCTGAAGATTGTGGGCAATTGGCACAGCCATCCCGCCTCGCCCTCACGTCCTTCGCAGGAAGACCTGCGCCTGGCGTTCGACCCCTCCATCCTCTATTTCATCCTTTCTCTGGCCGGAGAGCAGCCCGTGCTCAATGCCTTCCGAATTGAGAAGGGCGAAGTGAAAGAAAAATTCATGTTACGTTAATAAACCAACCCTTTTTTAAATAGTAAAACATGGCAGACAACAACATTCAGCGCAGCATTACGACTGCAACAGCTCGCAAACTTGCGAACACGACCAAAACACCCCCTCAGATGGGTAGTATCACACCGAGGCTCCTGCTGAAAATGCTTCCTTGGACCCAGGTGGAGAGCGGCACCTACCGAGTGAACCGCACCAAAGTGGAACTGAAGAAAGCCGAACGCATCGAGATTCAGTACTTTGACGGTGTGCCCAGCTTCACAGCCCAAAACCTTAGGGCCATTCCTCTTTTCCAGAACATTGACCAGGAGATTGTGGCTCGCCTGGCTCGTAACTTTGCGCCTGTGGAGGTGGCGCGGGGGGAGAATCTTGTCACCCAGGGGAAAGACAAGCAGCGTTTCTTCATTGTAGCCGGTGGGCAGGCCGAGGTAATCAGCACGGGCACTCACGGCGAAGAGCTTCGCATCGCTCTGCTGGGCAATGGCGAATACTTCGGCGAGGCTGATTTGTTGAGCGCGGCCGATTCCACTGTCAGCGTGCGGGCTGTGACCGACTCCGTGTTCCTTGTGCTCGACACCCCGGTGCTGGAGTCGCTCATCGAAGAGATTCCCGACTTCCGCATTCAGTTTACCCATGCCGTGGACAAGCAACTCCGCCTGAAAGCAACCGTGAACGAACACGGCGAAAAGCACATTGACTTGGTCAGTGGGCATGAGGAGGACAACGTCATCCCTGAAACCTACATCGACTACGAGGAGAACCCAACGGAATACTCGCTCAATACGCTCCAAACCGTTGTGAGGGTGCACACCAGGGTGAGCGACCTCTACAATGCTCCTTTCAACCAGCTTGAACAGCAGTTGCGCCTCTCCATCGAGAGCATTAAGGAGCGCCAGGAGTGGGAACTCATCAACAACCGCAAGTTTGGCCTCCTGGCTCAGGCCGCTCCGGGCTATAAAATCAGCACGCGGTATGGTGCGCCAACCCCCGACGACCTTGACGAGCTCCTCTCGCTCGTGTGGAAGGAGCCCGCATTCTTCATTGCCAATCCGCGGGCGGTGGCTGCCTTTGAGCGCGAGTGCACATGGCGTGGCGTGCCGCCTGTGGCCATCGACCTCTTCGGCACCAAGGTCATCACATGGCGTGGTGTGCCCATCATCCCGTCCGACAAGGTGGAGGTGAAGGGACAATACCTCACCAACCGTGGCGTGGGCACCACCGAGATTATCCTGGTGCGCGTGGGAGAAAAGTCGCAAGGCGTGGTGGGGCTTCACCAGGCTGGCATACCCGGCGAAATAGCTCCCAGCCTCTCCGCGCGGCTCATGGGGCTTGACCAGTATGGTGTGGCAAGCTATTTGCTCACCAAATACTTCAGCCTCGCATCGCTCACCGACGACGCCATCGCCGTGTTGGAGAATGTGGAAGTGGGTTACTACCACGATTATCAGCATCGCAATAAGATAGAAAAGTGACTTGCCAAGCAAGTGCAGGGCCAAGCCCCGTGGCTGGCTCTGCCTTGCAAGGCGAAAATTAAATGTAGTTGACTGATGTACTTAAATGAATTAGATAACTTCCACCTTGACTTGCCCAATCAGGGTGCGGCTCCCCCCCTGGGCGGACTCAGCTCCTCCGACACGGAGTTGTTCAAAGGTGTCGTCGCCAAATATTTTTCCGAAGAGGTGGCTGGTGCCTCCTGCCCCCGCCAGCATGTTTCCCACGACGTTTCCGACTTTGTGCCAGGGTTTTCGCTCCGTCAGCTTCTGGTGGGCATCCCTGCTCCCGGCGCTGAAGGGAAGGGCGAAGCCGAAAGGATAAAGACCGACGGCGGTTTTGGCATTGGCATTCCGGAAACGGAGATTGTGAAGAACCTTCACTATGACGAGGCCGACACGGTGAACGTAGAAGAAATCCGTCGGCAGTTCCCCATTCTGCATCAGCGGGTGAATGGGCACGACCTGGTGTGGTTCGACAATGGTGCCACCACCCAAAAACCCCTGCGCGTTATTGACGGACTGAGCCGGTTCTACAAAACCGACTATTCCAACATCCACCGGGGCGCGCACACCTTAGCCGCCAGGAGCACCGACCAGTACGAAGCCGCGCGGCAGAAAGTGGCCAGCTTCATCCATGCCCCCTCAAAGGACAACATCCTCTTCGTGCGCGGCACCACCGAGGGCATCAACCTGGTGGCACAAACTTTTGGCCGGAAATATGTGGACAAGGGCGACAATGTCATTGTCTCCACCCTGGACCACCACGCCAACATTGTGCCCTGGCAGCAAATATGCCGTGAGCGTGGGGCCGAACTCCGTGCCATACCCATCGACCGCAATGGCGACCTGGTCCTGAGCGAATTGGAGCGCCTCATCACCCCCCGCACCAAGTTCGTCAGTGTGGGGCATGTCAACAACACCTTCGGCACCATCAACGACGTGGAGAGCATCATCCGCACGGCCCATGCGCACAACATACCCGTGCTCATTGACGGGGCACAATCCGTTGCGCACACACAGGTGGATGTGCAGCGGTTGGACTGCGACTTCTTCGTCTTCTCCGGACATAAGATTTATGGGCCATCGGGCATCGGCGCGGTGTATGGAAAGAAGGAACTCTTGGAGCAATTGCCCCCCTGGCAAGGAGGCGGAAACATGATTAAGGACGTGACCATTGAGCGCACCGAGTTCAATGCTCCTCCAGCACGCTTCGAGGCCGGCACACCCAACATTGCCGACGCCATAGGCTTAGGCTATGCCCTCGACTTTGTGCAGAGTGTGGGCATACACAACATTGAGCGCCACGAGCATGAGCTCACAGAGTATGCCCGCGAGCAAATTGCTCGCCTGCACGGCGTCAACATCATGGGCAACCCCAAACACCGCGTCAGCGTCATCTCCTTAGACATTCCGGGCATTCCTGCACCCCAGGTGGGTCAGCTGCTCGACAAGGAGGGCATAGCCGTGCGTGCCGGACACCACTGCGCCCAACCTGCCCTGCGTGCTTTGGGCTACGAAATGTCGGTCCGCCCCACTTTTGCCGTCTATAACACCCGCGAGGAGGTGGACCGCCTGGTTGTGGCCTTGCAAAAAATCGTGGCCGACCTCCGCTGACGCCTTATCCATCTTATTTCCCCATTTTATGTATTAAAACAATCTTCACCTTTTGACAAAAACTGTTAGCCTTTTAAGTCGAAGTTTTTTGTCTGTCTCGTACTGTCTGTGAAGACCGTGCGAGTTTCTTTTTTCGCCCACCTCGTAGCCCTTCGTCCTGCCTCCATGTTCATTTTATACCCCTCTTTCGTTGGGTATATCAAATAGATTGTGTAATTTTGTGGCTGAAAACGCTAAAAGATTGCACGACGTGTGATTTTGACAAGCCTTTCCACCCCAAAGCGCGGGACATTGCTACGCGGCACGTGCCGCGAGCCCCATTATCTTCCGATTTCTCATATATATATAATATGTTTCACATCTTGCTTCAAGAAGACCTGCCTTCCATATCATCCTCTGCCCTGGCCGAAGCCCTGGACCGGCTTCCCGACTGGCGCCGTGAGCTTGCGCTGAAGTTCAAGCATGAGCAGGGGAGGAAAGAATGCGCTTTCGCCTACCTGCTTTTGTGCCGGGCACTGCACGAACACTTCGGCCTGGACGAGCAGCCCCGTTTTCTGCTGGGCGAACACGGAAAACCATCGCTCCTGGGGCATGCCGACATTCATTTCAACCTGAGCCATTGCAAGCAAGCCATTGCCTGTGTGGTGGCCACCCATCCCGTGGGGGTGGATGTGGAGAGCATAGGCCGTGGCAACGCTGCGCTGATGCGCCATGTGCTGAACGAGGCGGAGCTTGACCTGGTGCTTCGCTCCCCCGCGCCCGAAGTGGAGTTCACGCGCCTGTGGACACAAAAGGAAGCCATCGTCAAGCTCACGGGCAGGGGCATTGACGATGACTTGAAGAATTTGCTTGTGAAATATCCCGATGTGAAGCTCTCCACCCAGGCTTTTTCCGAAAAGGGATATGTCCTCACGGTGGCAGAAAACGGTTGAGCGACTTGCTCAGGAGAGTCCCTCGATGAGCCCATCCACGATGTCGATGCGCTCGGCCTGCGGAGACTTCGACAATCCGGGCATGCGCATGATGTCGCCCGCGATGGCGACGATCATTTCCGACCCGGAATTGATGACGAGGTCGCGGATGTTGACCGTGAACCCTGTGGGGCAACCGTACAGCGCTTTGTCGGCCGAGAAAGAGTACTGCGTCTTGGCTATGCACACGGGGAAGTGCTCCAGACCGATTTTCCGGATGCGCTCCAGGGCCTTTTCGGCGGCCTTGCTGTAGGTGACAGCGGCTGCTCCGTAGATTTTAGTGCACACTTTCTCTATCTTCGTCTTGATGTCGTCCGTGTCGTCGTAGGTGAAGCGGAGCGGCTGGGCTGGCTGCCCTTCAATGGTGTCGATCACCACCTGGGCCAGCTCCTTTGCCCCTTCGCCCCCCTCCAGGAAGGCATTGTTGACGGCAAATCCCACTCCGATGTTCTCGCAATGCTTCTTCACCAGCGCAATTTCCTCGTCGGTGTCGGTGGCGTAGCGGTTGAAAGCCACCACCACCCGCTGGCCAAAGCTCTGCATGTTGCGGATGTGGCGGTCCAGGTTCTCGCAGCCCTTCACCAAGCCTTCCATGTCGGGCTCCTTGATGAGCTCGACGGGCACACCGCCGTGCATCTTCAGCCCCTGGGTGGTGGCGACGATGACGGTGAGTTTGGGCTGAAGCCCGCTCTTGCGGCACTTGATGTTGAAGAACTTTTCGGCACCCAAATCGGCTCCGAAGCCAGCCTCTGTCACCACGTAGTCGCTGAAGGTCATCGCCATGCGTGTGGCAATGATGGTGTTGCACCCGTGGGCGATGTTTGCGAAGGGGCCCCCGTGCACAAAAGCCGGCGTTTGCTCCGTCGTCTGCACCAAGTTGGGCTTGATGGCATCGAGCAGCAGCACGGTGATGGCACCGTCCACGCCCATGTCCTTCACGCGGAAGGGGGTGTCGTCCATCTTCACGCCCAGGATGATGTTGCCGATGCGGCGGCGCAGGTCGTCAATGTCTTTGGAGAGGCACAGGATGGCCATGATTTCGGAGGCCGGCGTGATGTCGAACCCCGTTTCGGCGATGAGGCCGTCGCTCTTGGCTCCCAGGCCGGTGACGACGTAGCGGAGGTTGCGGTCGTTCACGTCGAGCACACGTTTCCACAGCACTTCCTTCAGGGCAAACCCTTCCTCGCGGTGCATGTAGATGTAGTTGTCGAGCAGCGCGGCTATCATGTTGTTGGCCGAGGTGACGGCATGGAAGTCGCCCGTGAAGTGGAGGTTGATTTTCTCCATGGGGAGCACCTGGGCATGTCCGCCGCCGGCTGCGCCACCTTTCACGCCGAAGCAAGGGCCTAAGGAAGGCTCGCGCAGGGCGCACACGGCTTTCTTGCCCAGTTTGTTCAGGCCCAGGGCCAGCCCGATGCTCACCGTCGTTTTGCCGATGCCGGCTTTCGTGGGCGTGATGGCTGTGACCAGAATGAGGTTGCTCTGCTTCACCTTCTCCTCGTCTATCAAATGGTTTGGCACTTTGGCAATGTACTTGCCGTAGAGTTCCAGTTCGTCAACGGGCACGTTGATTTGCCTGGCAATGTCCTCGATGGGGGCGAGCTTACACTCGCGCGCTATTTCAATGTCTGTCTTCATAAAGAAGGATGATGTTTTTTTGTTCTTATCCCGAAACTTTTATGGTTCTTCCGCTTCTGTGCCGCCACCAGTGGGCAGACCGCCAGTGCCGGGGGTGGAGCCTGAGCCTGAACCTGAGCCGGAGCCGTGATGCCCCCTCCGTCAGCAGATGAAAGATGTGTAATTCTTTATTCATGCCCTTTTGTGGTTGAACTTGGGTGCAAAGATAATAAAAAAGGGGCAAAGCCAAAAGCTTTGCCCCCACAAACTCATATTTTATAACCAATTCAGTTTATTTTACGAACATTTTCTTGCCATTCTTGATGACAATGCCCTTATAGTTGGCATCAACCTTCTGTCCGGCCAGGTTATAAATGGCGTCGGTCTTGACGGTGGCTGGAGCAATCTCCTGCACGCCTGTGGTAACGTCCCAACCCGTGTTGTCGCCAGCCTGGTTGAGTGTGAGGCTGAAGTTGTCGGCCGAGAGCCAAGTGCCGGTGAATGTCTTGCCGTCCTCGAAGGCGTCGCCAGTAGCCACACCCACTTCCAGCTTGTGGTTCTTCACCTCGATGGTCAGAGAATTCTCAATCCAGCCGCGGCCGGTGCCCTTGTTGGCTGCAAAAATCTTCCATTCGTCAGCGTCGAAGTCTTCTGGGCACTCTTCCGAACCGCCGTTGGCTTCAACAACGAGGTCGTAGATGGATGCGCTTGTTGTGGCGGCGTCAATGCCGTACTTCGCCATCAGCTTGTCGGCGATGGGCTGCCATACGGGACCGTAAAGGTCGGCTGCGTCGTTGTAAGTGACAGTGACAATGCCTTCATCGTCGGTCGTCTCTGTGCCCATCATGTATTTCTCAGGTGTTGCTTCCTTCATGCCCACTTCTGACAGGACTGGAGTGCCTTCGTCGGCTGCTGCAAAGAGGTAGAAGCCTTCGCCAGTGGTGCGCATGAGCACCTTCACGGTGTAGGTGCCGTTAGGCACTTCTACCACCTGCGACACTTTGTATTTCAGCAGGCCGGCAGTGCCGTTCCATGCGTCGAGATAATATCCGTTGGAGCCGTCAACAGCCTGGCCGTTGTTTGTGTACTGGTTGTTGCCCGAGTCGGCAATCGTGCCCGTCCATCCGTTAGGAACAGCGGTCTTGCTCGAAGCCTCGATGGTGGCGTTGGTGAGGAATGCGGTCACCTCAGAGCCATCCTCCAAAGGAATGTTGGCGGCATTGGCCACGTCGATGGCCTTGTTGAGGGCTGCAACCTGTGCGGAGAGCACCTCGTTGTCGCTGGTGTAGGCGGCAAGGTCCCTCTTCACGTAGTCGATGGTGCTGCTGATGACTGCCTTGCCGTTTTCGGCCGCAATTTCGTCTCTTGTAGCCTCAGCCTTCTGCAGGGCAGGGATGAGGGTGTCGCGATAGTAGCGGAGCACGGTGGTGATGGCGTCAATGTCGTTGTAAGTGGCAGTGGCAGAAGCCAGGTAAGCGGTCATGTAGTCAACAGGAACCTGAGCAAGAGCTTTTGCGTCGGCTGAATACTCCTCGCCGGCAATGTTGTTCTGAAGTTCCTTCCATGTGCCGCTGATTACGCCTTCGTACTTAGCCTCCGAAGCCTTGGCCGTGTCGAGGGCGCGGTTCAGAAGGGCAAAGTCCTTGGCATCTTCAGCCACTGCGATGGAGTCGAGAACGTTGGCCTTGTCAACGGGGAAGTGCATAGCGTTGGCAGTTTCCCTGGCGGCAGCAAACTTGGTCCTTTCAGCTGCAGCAATCTCTTCGGGAGTAGCCTCGCCGAGGTACAGCAGGCGGAAGTTCGTCACGCAGAACCAACCGGTCTGGTTTGTGGTCTTTGTGCCGTCCTCGTTGGTGATGGCTGAGCCCAGCGCACCGATGGTCAGCGTGCCGTCGTTCACCAAAACCTTCTCCGTGGTCAGGTATTCCCACGCGCCGGTGTTGTCATCGTTCCAGTTGCCGGCCGAAAGCGATGGGGAAACAACGTTCTGCAGCGTGCTGGTGGCATAAAGGTGCTGGTTGCTCAAGTAGTCGGGCTGAGTAATCATCTCAGCGCTCACTGTGTAGTAGCCGTTAGGTATTTCGGTGATTGTCGTTGCCACGGCTACGTCGTCGGCGCTCTGACGCCAAGCGTTCCAGCAAACGCGGCCCTGCACGTAGTTCAGACGCTGGTCGCCAGCTGTCGTGCCAGCCACTTTCCAGCCTTCGCTGTTGCCATCCTCAGGAGCGGAGCCTGCTGTGTAGTTGGCTTCGTTGGGATAAGAAACCGATTCGATGGCACCGCCTTCGCCAAAGGTGATTGCTGGGTTGGCAGCAACCTTCGTGAAATAAGGAGATGCTATCAGGAAGGTGTAGTCGGCAGGATTTTCGGGCGTTGCCTTCTGCGACATGCGGTAGTCGTCGATGGCTTTGCTCAATTCCTCCACGTATTTGCTGATTTCGTCGGCGCTGGCTTCCAAAATGCCGGCTGTATTTGAATCGTAAACCTTCATGAAGTCTGCGAAACCGGGATAGTGGCTCTCTGCTTCAACCAAAGCAGTCGCTGCCTCAACCAGACTCTCATATTCGGTGATGGTAGCTTCCAGAGCGAGAATCTTTGCCTTGTAAGCCTGAATGTCCTTCAGCGCCTGCTCCAAAGCGTCCTGGCCGCTTGCACCTTGATACTCTGCTGTCATATCTACAGCATCTGAAATAAGGCCTTCATACTTGTCAAAGGGCTCTGTCTGCACCTTTTCCAGGATTTCGTCGGCCAAATCGTTGATGTCTGCCTGCAAAAGTTCTTCTGCATCGGCCTCCCCAATCTTGTAAAGCTTGATGCCGTCAAGCGCAACGATTGGCTGACCGCCAGAACCCGCGTTGGCGGCTTCATAACCAAACTGCATGGTGAATTCAGCCGTTGGGGTGAACTCGAACTCGTGCTTTGTCCACACCTGAGACTGCAATCCGGTGCTCTCTTCGTCCTTGAACACGTCCTTGCGGCAGGTGATTTGAGTTAAGTCTTGCGCCACAGAAGATGTGTTGGGGTTGATGTTGATGGTCCAGTACTCCAAGCGGTATTGGGCGCATGGAAGTTTCACCACCTGCTTGTAAACAGCGCTGTTAGTCCAGCCGGCGCGGAGGTAAACGAACCCTTCGCCGCCATCGAATTCTGTTGGGCGCTCAGGCACCACCAGATAGGTTTGGCCATCATCGGCAATTGGCACAGACTGTGGCACGAGATCGTAAGGCACAGAACCAAAGTAAGTCCACTCACACTTGGGGAAGTCGGAGTTTGACTCCATCACCCAGCCCTTGATGCGGCCCTTGAAACCGTTCACGGCCTCAAGCTTGCGTCCGTCGGGGCGCGACTGCCCACTCGTCTCTTTGGGGCGAGCATAAACGGTGCTGTCTTCTGCAATGTAAGCCCAGCTGCGGTCACTCAGGGAGGTGTCGGTGGTCTTTGCCTCCTTCATCGTACCATTTACTTGGAAAGTGAGGTCTTCGTCAAATCCCGGATTGACAATGTAACTTGTCATGTCCTCTTCCTGTGCGAAGACACTTCCCGCTCCCAGCATCATGGCTGAAAGCGCAAGAGTAAAGATTTTCTTCATAAAGTTAGATCAGTTAAAAGTTAATAATAGAGTTTGTATAAATGTATTTTCTCGTTCAAGTTCCGTCTTCCATCTTATCTGCCAGGCGGTTAACCCAACTTTGACCCCGCTGAACAATTTTTCATGAATTTCGGGGTGATTTGGCAGTATAAAATGGTCTGTAGGCCCCTGTTTCCGTGGTCATGAGT
>CADAPC010000032.1 GCA_902789725.1 uncultured Bacteroidales bacterium | reverse complement strand
ACAATGAAGAGACAAGCATATGGATACAGAGACGAGAAGTTCTTTGAACTCAAAATCCTTTCTTTACACGATAAGACCTATGCATTTGTCGGATGAACCAAATAAAAGATTCTTTTCATAAGTGTTACGTTTTTTATGTTATGAATTAGATATAGGTTGTAATCACGATGGCAAAGGTAAGACAAAAAATGAATTGGAGCAAAAAAAACAAGAAAAAAATCCTTTCCCGATATAAAAGAAAAGGACTTTTGGTGTTTTGGAACGAAACAGGCACGTTTTTATGTAAAACGAGTCAACAATTCGTCAGGACGGTCAATGATAATCGTTGCACCCGATTTCACCAGCCAATCTCTGTCTCTGAACCCCCAACTCACGGCTATGCACTCAAGGCCTGCGTTGCGAGCCGTTTGAATATCCACCTCGCTGTCGCCGATGTAGATGCATTCCGATTTCGGAATTTCCCTTCCATGAAGGAGAGACAGCTGCCGAATGGCTTCGTTCACCATGTCGGGTGCTGGCTTACGCTTCACAGCGGGAGTTTCACCAATGGCTATGTCTATGTAATCAGCAAAGAACATCTTATGCAAGTCTTTCACGGCAGGATCAAGCTTGTTACTCACGATAGCTGTAAACAACCCATGCCTTTTACATTCAGCAAGCATGGGCAGCACCCCCTCGTAAGGAAGCGTCTTATCCATTGAATGCTTCACGTAGTATGCACGAAAAATCTCCAATGTCCTTGCTTTCAAGGCATCGTCAGCCATAGGAGCGACGTGAGTAACAGACTTGGCAACCAGGTTGGCGATGCCGTTTCCCAAAAATCGCCGCGTGTCCTTTTTGTCCAGTAAGGGCATCCCTACTTGTTGCAAAGCATAACATACGCTGTCGTGCAAATCGTCCAGCGTATTCATCAAGGTACCGTCAAGGTCAAAAATCAATGTACTCACCATTGTTCATCCTCCATTTCTTCATTGTCATCCATACTTCCCACTACTTTCACTATTTCGTCCATCCGAAACCCTTTTCCCAATGCAAAACGTATCAGTTTGGCACGAATTTCATGTTCATTTTTCCCCTTCACCGAAGGGCGCTTCTTCTGGATTATTTCCCTCAGGGCAGATTCACTCTCTTCGCTCTCAATCACTTCCAGAGCCTGGCTGATGTGTTGCCCAGCCACATGCCGTAACTTCAGTTCTTGCTCAATCCTCACCTTTCCCCAATGGTTGTAGCGGAACTTATCTTTGGCAAAAGCCAGCGAGAAGCGCCCTTCGTCGATGAAACGTTCCTTCACCAGCTTTGCGATGATGCGTTCCATCGCTTCAGAAGACAAGTTCCATCGTCGCATTTTCCGTTCAGCATCCCACTGGCACAGTTCTGCCTGCGCACACTGAGCAGCCAAACGTTCATAAGCCTCCTGTTCTGTCCATTGATGTATTTTCTTTTCCATAGAGGTGAGAGTTGAGAATTATCTTGCAATGTTAGTTCTTCACCATCACTTGCATGTGAGTACGCCCTGCCGTGATGATGTCGCCGTCCTTTAGGATGACACCCTCAGGACGGATGGATTGACCATTGAGCATGGTGGGGTTTTGCGGCATTCTCCATCCGTAGGTGGGCCGTCCTGGATGCGTGTTGACACATCGGCCCATGCAGAGGTTGCAGGCATGCTGTAAGCGAGAAAGTATGCCCTTTGGGCAATCTGTTCGCCATTGCCCATCGTTGATTTTCCATCCTGCTTCTGTGCAGGAAAATTGACACTGAAAGGTATCGAGGGCAGTGTCTTCCAACGCAAGGACATTGTAGGCTTCTTCCGACTTCCTGCCTAAAGGAATCAATGTTCTGGCCTTGGAGAGATGATCTTCCAAAGCTACCTGCCTATCGGAAATACAAAGATAAGTTTTCATCATCTATACGCGTTTTAATAAAAAGTGAAGAAACGTGTAGCAAAAAATGTAGAAATGTCCCCTTGCCTGTGTGCGGTTTATTTTACTGATACTTTCAGCGGATTTCTCACAGCTTTGGCAGCATCGCTAAGGAAGGCTTCCCAATCTGTCAGGTTGTGAAAGTTGGTAGATACATTCTTGTCCCAGCCACTGCCGAAGTAGTAGGTGTAGCTGGTAGTAGGACGATAAGTGGTGATGGCGAGAATATGCCCAGTGGCGATGCCGTTCTCCCTTTGCTGGTAAGACACCTGAATGGCTTTGTCGGGATAGAGCGTTCCCACATAGATTTTCCCCATCTTCTTGGCTAGTTCGTTCTTGTATTTTGCGTTATACACCGAAGCATCGCCCAAGTCTTCATAACCCATGTATCCGTTCTCCTGCGAGAGGACGTAGGCGGTAGGATTGGAATTGTGGACAACGATGCCCGATGCCATCTGGACAGGTTTTGAAAGACCTTCGTAAGAGAGGGTGACTCTGTTGAAATGCGAACCAGCATCAAGCGATATAATGCGAGTTTCTGTTACTTTCTCCCCCTGAAAATCTTGAGTAGGATAAGTAAATTTCACAGTGAAACGCAAAGGACCCTTATCAAGAATTTCGAAAACTTTATAACATTGTGGCATGAAGAGAGTTCCATCTGTTTTCAGCAGCGCATTGGCTCCACCACCCAGCGTGGGACCTACCGTGTAGCAATCCATTCCCTTGCCGTGATCGATGTGGTAGCAAAATGCGTTATACACTTGGTCAGCCAAGTCATGATAGCCCCGTTCGTGCAGTTGTTTGCTCACCGAGCGCATTTCCTGATTCTGCTCAGAGGCATACCAATAATCCAACATGAGGTCGGACGTGTTTTTGTTGAAGAAGTCGTACCCCACAGCACCCCCATGTCCATACACACGGTAAGCCACGCGGTCATTTTCCCATCCGAACTCATCCTGACGTTCAGTAAAGAGTCGCCCCTTCGCACGGGCTTCATACGTTTGCGGAGTGCCCCTTTTTACGTAATAGACAGATTTCGTTTTTCCCCCCACTCCCACTTGGAAGATGAGTTTTCCGTCCCAAGTCAGTTGCGAAGGAATTTCCTTTCCATCCGCATCAGTCACAATCATTTCATTTGTGCCAAGTTTCTTTTTCAGCAAAGCCGCATCCGTTTCAATCATTTCCACTCGTGCTTGTGTGAGGGGGTTCGACACCGTGATGGTGAGTTGGTCAGCTGCATTCAACACAGCCGCCCACATCAAGGCGAACAATAAGATAAAGGTCTGTTTCATTGGTTAGTTAGTAATTTTATAAAATTGTAAATAGTTTAATTTTTCCTGTTCATTTCGATGAATCTCAGTTCAGCTTCCAGCATTTCCAATTTAGCCATGCGGTAGCCTGCTTTTCGAGCTTCTTGGATGGGACGAGAATAAATATATTCAATCTCCATGGGACGATGAAAGTCGAAATCGAGTTTCATGCTGGGCGAATAAGGCGTCATGTTGAGGGTGTTGTCTATCATTTTGTCGGCAAAAGTGTCATCAATGTTCTTCACCCCACAAGCCTGAGCGGCTTGAATCACTTCCAACATCTGATCTTTAATCAACTGCATGGTGTGAGGACTCTTCAAAAGGACGTCCGTTTGGGTTTGTAGGGCTACAGTCATACCGTTGAAAGGCATATTCCATACAGCTTTCTTCCATCGCGCTTCATCATACTCCACTTCGTTGGCATCCACTCCAGCCTCACGGAAATCATTGATGACAGTTAAGATGAGATCAGGATTCTTGCAAGAATAGTTACCAATGTTGATGTAACCATAACATTGATGTTCTATCAATCCCGGTTGGGATTTAGCACAACATATAAACGCCAATCCTGCTGCCAACTGCACCTTGGGCATCAGTTTCTGCAAATCCTCCTCCACCCCAATTCCGTTCTGAATCAAAACCACTAAGGTGTCATCTTTCAAAAGTGGAGACAGAAGCTTGGGGAGCAAATAGTTGTTCACCGTCTTCAATCCCACCAGCACCACATCGCACGGTGGCATATCTTCAGCATGTTGGTAAGCATTCAAATCGTCTAAATGAAAGCTTCCATCGCACGAATCCACTTGCAACCCATGCTGTTTCACATAGTCGAAATGTTTATGAAAAAGGAAATGCACTTCCTTGCCTGCATTCACCAACTTACTGCCATAGTAGCCTCCAACAGCTCCCGCTCCTATCACTCCATATTTCATTTTCTTCTTATTCCATTAGATTAGAAATTCACTCGTGGGTCACCCCCCCTTTCTTTTCAAGCCACAAAGATAAAAAGAAACATCGGATTGACCAAAAAATTATTGCACATTTATAAAGGAAAGCATAAATAGCGCACAAAAAAAGACCCTGAGCGTTGTGCCCAGAGCCTCTTTTTCTATTAATAATAGTAGTTTTGGCTTACATCATGCCCCCCATGCCTGGTGCACCCATTGGCATTTCGGGTTTGTCCTCCTTAGCGTCGCAGATGACGCACTCTGTAGTGAGGAACATGCCTGCGATGGAAGCTGCGTTCTCAAGAGCCACGCGACAAACCTTAGCGGGGTCGATGATGCCCGACTCGCGCAGATTCTCGTAGGTGTCCTTGCGAGCGTTGTAGCCAAAGTCACCCTTCTGGTTGCGCACTTTCTCCACCACCACAGAACCTTCCAAACCAGCGTTCTCCACAATCTGACGGAGAGGCTCCTCGATGGCACGCTTCACAATCTTGATGCCTGTAGTTTCGTCAGCATTCTCGCCTTCGAGACCTTCGAGGCATTCGAGCGAACGGATGAAGGCTACACCACCACCTGGCACGATTCCTTCTTCGATGGCGGCACGCGTAGCACAGAGTGCATCATCTACACGGTCTTTCTTCTCCTTCATCTCTACTTCCGATGCAGCACCCACATAGAGCACAGCCACACCACCAGAAAGCTTAGCCAGACGCTCCTGAAGCTTCTCCTTGTCGTAGTCGGAAGTCGTATTCTTAATCTCATTCTTGATTTGGTTTACGCGATCCTGAATGTTCTCCTTCTGGCCCTTACCACCCACAATAGTGGTGTTGTCCTTTGTGATAGTCACTTTCTCAGCCGAACCCAACATATCGATAGTGGCTTGTTCGAGCTTCAGGCCCTTCTCCTCAGAAATGACGATACCACCCGTGAGGATAGCGATGTCTTCCAACATAGCCTTGCGGCGATCGCCAAAGCCTGGAGCCTTCACAGCACAAATCTTCAGTTGAGCACGCAACCGGTTCACCACCAATGTGGTCAACGCCTCGCTCTCCACGTCCTCAGCAATCACAAGGATTGGACGACCTGTCTGAGCTGCTGGGTTGAGGATGGGGAGGAACTCCTGCAAGTTGCTGATTTTCTTGTCATAGATAAGAATGAGCGGGTTCTCCATCTCGCACTCCATCTTCTCAGTGTTGGTGACGAAATAGGGTGAGAGGTAACCACGATCGAACTGCATACCTTCCACCACTCCGATAGTTGTTTCGCGGCTCTTAGCCTCTTCAATGGTGATGACACCATCCTTCGAAACCTTCTTCATGGCATCGGCGATGAGCTTACCAATCTCCTGGTCGTTGTTGGCACTTACCGTAGCCACCTGCTCAATCTTGTCATAGTTGTCGCCCACCTGCTCGCTCTGAGCCTTGATGTGCTCCACCACCTTAGCCACAGCCTTATCAATACCGCGCTTCAGGTCCATAGGGTTGGCACCTGCTGCCACATTCTTCAAGCCCGTAGCCACAATGCTTTGAGCCAACACAGTAGCAGTTGTTGTACCGTCGCCTGCGTCGTCACCAGTTTTTGAAGCCACACTCTTCACCAGCTGAGCACCTGTGTTCTGGAAAGCATCAGCCAGTTCAATCTCTTTAGCCACAGTCACACCATCCTTCGTGATGTGCGGGGCACCAAATTTCTTCTCAATGATTACGTTACGTCCTTTAGGACCCAGTGTCACCTTCACTGCATTTGCCAGCTCGTCAACACCCTTCTTCAGCTGCTCGCGAGCCTCAATATTGAATTTCAATTCCTTAGCCATAATTTTCTGAAATTTAAAAGTTTATTTAAGAATAGCCAGCACGTCGCTCTGACGCATGATGAGATACTTCACTCCGTCGTATTCCAGTTCGCTGCCAGAGTACTTGCCATAAAGCACCTGATCGCCCACTTTCACGACCATCTCTTCGTCTTTCGTACCGTTGCCACAAGCAACAACTTCGCCCTGCAAGGGCTTTTCTTTTGCAGTGTCAGGAATGATGATTCCGCCCACTGTCTTTTCTTCCGCAGGCTTCGGGAGCACCAGCACCCTGTCTGCCAATGGTTGAATGTTCATAGTCTTTTTTAGTTTTTTAGAGTTTATATAAATAATATATGTATTCTCTCTTTCCAACCTCTTTCTACTCACAAACGTGATGCCACACTGACAAGAAACTGACACAACTGACAAACTGGCACAACAAGGGTGACAAAGCGAAACAGACATGCCAAACATGCGCATTTGTAAGGTTCAAGAAAAGGAAAAGTGACCGCATCATCGGATGCAGCCACTTTCCCTTTCCAGACGCTATTTTGAAAACGTCCGTCTTTTCTTGAACTCCCTTTTCCGGACAGAGAGGGAGGTTTACTTAATTTCGATGTTCAAGGTTTCCTTAGCCTTTTCCTCTTCAGTCTTCTTCGGGATGTTGATAGTCAGCACGCCATGTTCCATCCCTGCGCTGATTTTCGTTTTCTCCACATTGTCGGGAAGCGTGAAGCGCTGTTCGAACTTGCTATAGCTGAACTCCCTGCGGAGGTAGGTCTTCTTTTCCTTCTCCTCCTTGTTTTCGGTTTTCTTTTCCATGCTGATGATCATGTCGCCTTCGGTAGAGAGTTGGATGGTGAAGTCCTCCTTAGTCATGCCTGGGGCAGCAATCTCAACCTTATACTCTTTCTCGTCTTCTGAAACGTTGACAGCAGGTGCTGAAGTGTGATACTTCACTGCTGGCATCCAGTTGTCGTTGAAGAAATCGTTGAACAATGCGGGAATCCATCCCTGGTTGCGTGTTGAATAAACTGTAGGCATCATAGTTTTGTCCTCCTTAGTTTTTATTAGTTGTTGATAATTTTTTTATTGTTGTAGTTTGGAATGCGTGGCTCTCAGCGTTTTCAGAACTCCCTCGAGCTAACCGCGTTCTGCCTTACATAAGAACAAGTTTCGTGCCTAACTGCCACTTTGTCAAACTTTTTAAACTCCGTTAAACATTGAGGGGAACAATTAAACTACGTTAAACTTTCGGGCTGACAGGGTCTGAAATTTTGTCCTAAATGCATTTTTTTTGCGCCACATTTGGTTGTTTTCTCACTTATTTGTACCTTTGCACCCATGAAAGAGACGATGAAAAGGCATATTTCTTCCGTAGTGCTATTGGCAGTGTTTTTGCCAATGCTGATTTTGTCGTCCATTCATGTGCACCATTCTGTCCATCAGCAAGAGAAGGAGTGCGAGGAATGTGTGCACCACATTCCCCATTCCGGGCACATAGGTGTGCAGACCACATGCTCTTTTGACTGTGTGCTCTGCCAGTTCCTCAGCCTGCCTTTTCTGATGGCGGCAGCCGTGATTTTCACAGCACATCATCACTGTTCCACCATTTCCTTCAGTACCAAGAAGCAACACACCGCCAAAGGCACTGAAGGAATCATATGCCTGAGAGCACCTCCCTTTCTTCGCTAAATACAATTTCGTTTTGTTTTTATTTAAGGAGCATCCTAACTATATGAAAATAGGATTATCCTTGGCAATGAAAGGGAAAAAGTATGTTGACAACAATAGTTGCTACAGCAATGCTGCTATTTGCATCCAACGACACAACCATCATGCTGAATGGCGTGACGGTGGTTGATGCTGCTAAGCGTGACTACCAGATGAGGTCATCTCAAAACAGCGTGCGCATCAACCAGGCATATTTAGCAGAGAATATAGCAGGCAGCCTCATGCAAAGCCTGGAAGGAATACCAGGCATAAAAGCCATGAGCATCGGTTCGGGGCAGTCGAAACCGACAATTCGCGGTTTGGGCTTCAACCGCATGGTGGTGACAGAAGACGGCATTAAGCATGAAGGTCAGCAATGGGGTGACGATCACGGGCTGGAGATGGACCAGTTTGCCATCGACCATGCCGAGGTAATCAAAGGCCCTGCTGCATTACTGCATGGTTCAGATGCCATTGGTGGGGTGCTGAATCTCTACACCAATCATGTCCCCGTGATGCCTTTTGAGGGAACGGTGCAGTTGTTCGGGCGCACAAACAACGGACAGATGGGCCTCTCGGCAAAAGTGGGTGGACGTTACGAGCACTTCTTCTACCGTGCCAATCTGACCCTCATCGACTATGCCGACTTCAAGGTGCCGACAGACAGCATTCAGTATTATTCTTATTTTATACGTCTGAAAGACCGCCGCTTGCGAAACACAGCAGGGAAGGAACAAGATGGGAGTGTGATGCTGGGATATATGAACAACCATTTCCACACCGACATCCGCTTGTCCAACTCGTACTCCAAAAGCGGATTCTTTGCCAACGCTCATGGGTTAGAGGTCCGGCTGTCAGATATTGACTATGATCATTCGTCGCGCGACATAGATTTGCCCTATCAATGGGTGAATCATCTGAAGTTGCTGAGCCACACTGTCTGGCAGACCGACCAGCTGATGATAGAAGCCAATTTGGCTTATCAGAACAACCGGCGAGAGGAACATTCCGAGCCAGTGTCGCACGGGTTCATGCCTAAACCTGTTGGCACAATGGAAAGGAGGTTTAATAAAGACACCTACACCGCCAAAGTGGGGCTGAAACTCCACCTTGCCCCTCAGCACGAACTACAGGCAGGGGCAGCAGCAGAATATCAGCACAACACGCAGGGCGGATGGGGGTTCATCATCCCAGCATTCAAAAGCAACACAGTGGGTGCATACGTCTTCGACCGCTACACGGTTCGTGAAAACCTCATTCTCAATGCAGGTGTGCGCTATGACCATGCTCACACACACATGCATCATTATGAGGACTGGTACAAGACCCCCATTTCAGAAACCGACTCAGTGTTCAAAGAGCGGTCGGCAGAAGTGAGCCGGAATTTCAACAGCATCACATGGTCAGCCGGCATCAACTACAGCATTGGCAATTGGGTGCTGAAAGCCAATGCGGGGAAGAGTTTCCGTGTACCCATACCCAAGGAATTGGGGGCAGACGGCATCAACTACCACATTTTTCGCTACGAGAAAGGCAATTCGCAACTCGATGCCGAAGAGGCCTATCAGCTTGACGCTGGCATCTTCTTTAGCAATAAAGCATTGACCATACAGGTTGACCCCTACATCAACTACTTCCCCAACTACATTTACATGAACCCGACATCGGATTACGTAGAGGGGTTGCAGATGTACTATTACGCCCAGTCGAGGGTGCTCCGCTATGGATTCGAAGCCCAAGTGGATTACACCATCGGCCAGCATTGGGAAATGCAGATGAAAGGAGAATACCTTTATGCCGAACAATTGTCGGGCGAGAAGAAAGGCTACACCCTACCCTTCTCCACTCCATGGTCGATAGACGGAGGCTTGAAGTACCTGTTCAACAAAAAAGGCAAAGGCTTCATTGGCATGAATGCCCACATTGTAGGCGCACAAAACGAAATTGTACCTCCAGAAAAGAAAACGAAAGGACATTGGACACTCAACGCTTCGGCTGGCAAGCACTTTGCAATGGGTGCCACCACGCTTAAAGTAGCGTTGCATGCAGACAATTTACTGAACAAACGCTACTACGACCACACCAGCTATTACCGACTGATTGATGTGCCCGAACCAGGGCGAAACTTCTCGCTGATGGTAGGACTGGAGTTCTAAAATTACCCATTTTTTTATCATCAAAATATTATTTTTACAGCAATGAAAAATTATCTTTATATAGGCCTCATGATGGCTTTCACTTGCGTTCTTTCTTTAATATCCACATCCTGCAGCAGCGACGATGACGACACGTTGCCTAAGCCAACTGTCACGTTGACAGAGGTGGGTCACAACAACAGCAAACATGCACATCCCGGCCACGATTTGCATTTAGAGGCAGACATTATGGCAGAAGGACTCCTCAAGTTCATCGACATTAAAATTCACCAAGAAGGGGGTGGCGATTTCCTGATTGCCAAGTCCTTCACCACTGGCAATTATATAGGTGTGAAGAACACTGAATTTCATGAGCACATCGAGATTCCAGCAGACGCTCCCTTAGGTGAATATCATTTGCACTTCTACGTCACCGACCAACAAGGCCAACAAACGCTGGCAGAGAGCCAGCTGGAACTGGTGGAAGCGGATGGCGAGGAAGAAGAAGAAGAGGAGCATCATCATGACGAATAATAAACATCAAAAAAACATGAAAAAAACTTTTTTATCAGCAATGCTGTTGTGCGCACTTAGTGCGTGCAGCAGCTCAGACGAAGACGAGAAGGACATGACGCAGCCTGAAATTGTAGCTACCGACACAGCCAGCCCTTTAGATTGCGACACCTATCATAAAGGTGGGAAAATACCGTTCAGTTACCTGTTCAAAGACAATCAAGAACTGGGCAGTTACAACATTGAAATTCACAACAATTTCGACCACCACACCCACAGCACATCTGCTGTAGAATGCAGCTTAAATGCAGTGAAAGAAGCACAGAAGCCATGGGTTTTCAACCGCGACTTCAGCATTCCCGGAGGGCTGAAAAGCTATGACGCAAGTATGGAGATTGATGTGCCTACAGACATTGATGTGGGCAATTACCACTTCATGGTGCGTTTGACCGACAAGGCGGGGTGGCAGCAAATCAAGTCAGTTGCCATCAAAATTGTGGAAGCAGAATAGGGGGGGATGGGTTTATAGGTTATGGGGTTAGAGACGAAACGGGTGAATTTCTAAGAATTTTCATATTTTTAGAAAAATAATCTGCTTTTTGTTTGAATAATCAAAAAAATTCCGTAACTCTGCAACATAGTTGCAAGACAGACATTAAGCCGCTAAATTTGCGGCATAACTATGAAAAAAATTTTTCTAAATGCACAAGAAAAATTTTCATTGCGAAACCGCAGAAAAAAGGAATAAGAAGAAGGCTTTAAGAAGAAAAAATTTTCTACAAAAAAAAATGCGAACGGCGAGCTGATGACAGGTCAGCTCGCCGTGATGCTTGTTCTTAACAATTGTATTTATGAATGGTTGGCAGGGGGCACCGCTTACCGCCTTCTGGGGAACCTCATGGGGCGTCCCATGCGAGGACGCAGTTTCTGCGAGCTGGCCGCCACCTGCTCAAAGTCCTTACCCACCTGGTAGTCAACGGCATTGGGGGAGGTGACGATGACTTCCACCTGAGCGTCGGCCTGTTCAAGCGACTCGAGGTCGCGTGCATTTACGTTCAGCACACCATTCTTCACTTTCCACGACACGGCAGTTGCCAGCTGGGGGTTGTGGGACACCACGTTGACCGAGTAGCTGCGGCCAGGCACAATCACGAGATGTACGGGTGCGTTTACTTTCACAGATGAGAACTCATCAGTTTTTGTAGTCTTTGCGTTTACACTCAGAGTGATGATTGCTGCAAGAGCGAGAGAGATGAACTTTTTCATAATTTTAAGTTTTTTAATTGTTATTGATTTGTTTTTACTTTACTGTTGAATGCGTCACTTTTTTTGTTTGACGATGCAAAGTTACGGACTATTTGGGCCGTAAACAAGATGAAAATCCCCAAACGGTAGGGGATTTCCTATAACAGTTTTAGGGATGTGGAATTAAACCTTTTGCAAACAGCTGACTATGAATACAAAAGGCTACAAATGGTGCATGAAAGTAGGGAACGAAAAAGGAACTTTATTGGAGGCTCAGGGTGAAGTTTTTCAGCCTTTCCCACACAGTTTCTTGGGCGATGAGAGCGTATTGCTGTTCGCGAGTCATTTTGTCCAGCTGGGCAGATGTGGCAAAATCGGTGGGAGCGATGCCTTGTGCAGGAACACTGTTTTGGGGCAGCCACACTGCCTTGCTGTTGCCCGGAGCACAGATGACCAACGATGGGCATCCTGCTGCGTGCATGATGTGGCGCGCCCCCCCTTCGTTGCCAAAGAAAAGGGTGGTGAAATGCCCCATTGCCACCAGTTCGCGCGAGGAGCGAGCTTGCACATTGATGAACACTTGCCGCGGTTGGCCCAGTTTCTGATAAACCCGACGCGCATTTTCCTCTTCCTTCCCGGGAGCATAATTGAACAGGACTTGATAGGTGGGGAATGTGTGGAGAAACTGCTGGAGCACCCACACCATGCGGTCTTCATCCCACACTTTCGACGCGAGTTTGGCAGTCACATTGGCCAACATGACGGGTTGCTGCAGATGGAGTCCTTGAGCCTGCAAGTAAGCGGCGAAGTCCGTTTTCTCCTTCTCAGTGATGTGGAGCGTGAACTCTCTGACGGGTTCGATGGGTTTGATGGCATTGAGCGGTGAGGCGAAATTGACATCGTGTTCCACCATCGATTTTCCTCCACAAGGGGGAATGAGGTGGTTAAAAGCAAGCCGTGTGTAACTCTTCTTCACTCCAATGCGATAGGGCGTGTGGGGGGAGAACCGGGCAAACAGCATGGTGTTGGCTGTGCTGCGCATGTCGATGATGATGTCGTAGTGTGTGTGGTGGACAATTTGCCACACCCTTTTCAGATAGTGCACAAACTGGTGCCGTTCTTCATCATCGAACGTGATGATGCGGTCGATGGAGGGATGCCCCTTGAAAAGGGGGGCAATCTTCTCGTTGAGCACAAAGTCGATGTGCGCCTCGGGAAAGTTGTGGCGCAGGGTGTTGAGCAGGGCTGTGGAGAGGATGGCATCGCCCATCTGCCGAAATCGGACAACAAGTATGTTCATATAAGTGATGAGTGAAAAGTGAAAAATGTGCTACCGCTGTGAAAGCGACAAGTGAAAGTGTTAACGAGCTTTAGAATTTTCAAAATTAGTGAAAATTCGTCGTATGAAAAGTTTTTTTATCACTTTTTTGCACTTTCGTAGCGAAAAAGCAGATTATTGGGCGAAAAAGCCATACCTTTGTAACATGGAAAGGAAAACAGTCTTGCTGGACATCTCTGACATTGGCAACCCCACGAGCGGATTTGGCCAGATTGCAAAAAATTACGCTGAATGGTATTCCAAAATGGAAGATGACTCGCTGAAGTTTCATTTTCTGCTGCCTCCGGGCTATGAAAAAGACTTTGGCCCTCTTGTCGATACCACCTGCATGCGGCGCAAATATCACAAGCATTTCAGCAAAGGACTGCCCACTGTCAATTTGTGGCACTCCATCACCCAGCAGCAACTGAAAAGGCGGCGTGGCAGGTGCGACCAGTTCGTGCTCACCATCCACGACTTGAACTATCTGACCGAGAAGAACTGGCTGCGCCAACTGAAGCACAAATGGGTGTTGCAACGCGCCATTCACCAAGCAGATGCCGTGACGTGCATTTCCAACTATGTGAGGCGGCAGATTGAGGAGCAGTTTGACATGGAGGGAAAGCCCGTCAGGGTCATCTACAATGGCGTGGAGGACATCTCCCACCAGCCAGAAAGCCGTCCGGCTTTCGCCACAGGAAGGCCTTTCTTCTTTGCGATAGGCCAAATACGCCAGAAGAAGAATTTCCATTTACTGGTCGATATGATGCGTTTCTTCCCCGACTACGACCTGTATGTGTGTGGCGACGATCATTTTGACTACTCGAAAGTGGTGCGCCAGCACATTGCGCAGCTGCCTACAGGCAATGCCTACCTGACGGGCAAGATTACGGCCGAGGAGAAAGTGTGGCTTTACCGCCACACGGAGGCCTTTCTCTTTCCGAGCATAGGAGAGGGGTTTGGCCTTCCCGCCATCGAAGCCATGCAATTTGGAAGAGCCGTGTTCATCTCCAACCACACGTGCCTGCCAGAGATTTGTGGCGATTGCGCCACGGTGTGGCCCTCTCTGCAGCCGGAAGCGATGGCTGCAGTGGTGAAGGAGACCCTTCCGGGGTTCTACACCCGGCAAGCTTACATAGAACATCTCAAGCAGCATGCCCAACAGTTCAGCTACGAGAAGCATATTGCGGCATACCTTTCATTGTATAAAGAACTCTTATTGAATTAACCTCATGCGACTAACAACAGAATCTGTCCACTACGAACTCAGCGAACTCCGTGACAAGCAGCTGCCCGTCCTCCGATGCATTGACCAGGTGTGCCGCCAGCACAACCTGCACTACTACCTGTGGGCTGGCACATTGCTCGGAGCCGTGCGCCACAAAGGATTCATCCCATGGGACGATGACATGGACATCGCCATGCCCCGCCCCGACTACGAACGTCTTGTACAGCATGCGCATGAGTGGTTGCCTGCACCCTTCGAAGTGATTGGCTCCCATAATCGCCCCGACTACCCCTACCCCTTCATCAAAGTCATTGATGGCAGTACCACACTCATAGAACGCCCCGACTTCATGTTCCCCGAGGGGGTATTCATCGACATCTTCCCTCTGGACGGCTACCCAGCTTCAGACAAGGAAGGGCGCAAACTCCTGTCCCGCTATCACTTTTGGCGTCACCTCCTCTTCCTGCGTGGACGCGACCCCTTTAAGCATGGACATGGCCCACGCTCCTGGTGGCCTCTGCTGCTCCACAAAATGTTCAGCTTGGCTTGGCTGCAAAACAAGGTGCAGGGCATCATGAAGAAATATCCCTACGAGAAATGTGCGCGTGTGATTGAAATGGACTACTTGGAGCGAGGCATCGTGCCCAAAGGCTGGATAGGCAACGGAGCACCCATACAATTTCAAGGGGAAACGTACCAGACGGTAGATAACCCCGATGCCTGTCTGCACTCGTTCTATGGCGACTACATGACCCTGCCCCCCAAGGAAAAACAAGTGCAGCATGTCTATCTGTATGTGGACTTCAACACGCCCTACCGTCAATATATAGCTCAAAACAACATCACCCTTTCAGAATGAAATACAAATTTATCATCAATCCTAAATACGAGTCGTTGACTGGCTTCGTCAACGAGGTTCCCCAGAAGTTTGACCGAGAGGGGATGCTCATCTACGACTCCCGCAACACAGTGAGGGTCTTTAAGCAAGAGGACGAGAAAATTGTTGTGAAACGTTTTCACCGCTCCCCCCTGCATCAACGTTTCGACTACACCTTCGTCCGTCCCAGCAAATGCAAGCGCGCCTACAACTACGCACTGAAATTGCAGGAACTGGGCATCAACACACCCACGCCCATTGCTTGCATTGAGGAGTACCATTTCGGGCTCTTCTCGCGCGGCTATCTGGTCACCACCTTTTGCGGCGACCCCGACTTGCGGCTTCTTCGCGAAGAGCAGGAGGGACATGACGACCTGATTGATGCGCTTGCCCATTTCTTGGTGACGATGCACGAGAAGGGATTCTTCCATGGCGACACCAATTTGTCCAATTTCCTTTATCGGAAGGATGCCTCAGCCCCCCAGGGCTACTGCATCACCACCATCGACATCAACCGCTCGCTCTTTGTGGAGAATCCCTCGCGCGAGGACTGCATCCGCAACCTGATGCGCCTCACCCATGTGCGCCCTGTGCTAAAGAAAATCATTAGCCGGTATGCCGAACTGCGTGAATGGAATGTGGAATGGGCCGTTTCGTTGGTGATGCAAAAGTTGGATAATTTTGAGAAGAAGAAGGAGTTGACAAAGAAGATGAAGAAAAAGTAGGTAAAGGAGAAGGGGGAAGCCGTATGATCTCGTTCGTGATACTGAATTACAACACGCCGCAAGTGACGAAGCAATGTCTCGACTCAATTGAGAGTATTTGCGAGGGGATGGCCTATGAGATTATTGTGGTAGATAATCACAGCGCTGATGAAAACTTCGAGGCATTGGTGTCGGGTGTGGCGGGGAAGCATCAGATTGTGCGCAGCAAAATCAACACGGGCTTCGGGCTTGGCAACATGTTGGGTGCCCAGCAGGCCCAGGGCGATTACCTGTGCTTCCTGAACAGCGACGTTGTGCTGGTGGAGGACTGCATCACCCCTTTGGTGGATTATCTCTCCACCCACCCCGACGTGGGAGTCATCACTCCGCAGCAATACCGCCCTCATGGCACAGCCTTTGCTTTCAGGCATGAATTTGGCATACGCCGCGACCTTTTGGGCGATGACTTATTTGAGCGATTGTTCCCCAAGCGGTTCCCCAGACGCAGCGACCTGACGCGCACAGAGCCCTTTGCCGTGTCGGAAATCAACGGCAGCTTCATGCTCTTCCCCACTGAGGTGTTTTGGGAGATTGGCGGCTTTGACACCAACATTTTCCTTTTCCACGAGGAGTACGACGTAGCCCGTCGGCTCGAAGGGGCAGGATATAAGAATGTGGTCTATCCCACAGTCAGGTTCCTGCATGCCCATGGAGCCTCTTCGCAGCACGATAAAAAAGCCATACGCAGGGAGCGATTCATCTCCAAAATCTACTGCTACAGCAAATACCACCACCCTTTCGTCACCTTCCTTTTCCGGATGGAGAACGCCCTAAAGAAACTGTTCTCGCCTCGCAGCTGGTATTTGCTGCCTGTCTTTTTCCGGGGCAATGTGTTGGCATTGTCCATGCGCCCCTGCGTGAAAATAAAAAAGAAGACAAACTGAGAATAAGGAGTTGAACCACTGTAAGTTTTATCGCACATGTTTTAGTCAGAATCAACCATGTTTGGGCACACACCTTTACATATTATACTGTTGTTCATGCTCTATGCTGTAGGAGCGACGGTGTCAGCCGTAGCATGCTGCTATCTGCTGCTGCGCCAAGGCAACGCCTTTGCGCCCAACATCAAACCGCCCATCCGACTGCGCCGTTGGATGGCAGCATTCTTTGCCTCGATGACTTTGAGCCACGTGTGGTACTTGCCAACTTTGGCGTTCACCACTAAGGAAGATATTATGCAGTGGATGCTCTTAGGCGGGCTACTCGACTGCTTAACGTTCATCCCCTTAGGCATCGTTGTCTTACTCTGCATGCTGCAAGACCGGCATCGCCCCCTGTGGCCCGTGTGGGTGGCAGTAACACCCCTTGTTGTGGGAATGTCACTGTGTCTTGCCACCAACAGCATGGATTACCTTCCGATGACTTATGCCTATTTCTGGCTTTCGACAGCAGGCATGGTCATTTATATGGTGCGAGCTGTGAGGCAGTACAGCCGCTGGCTGCGCGACAATTATGCCGACCTGGAGGGCAAGGAGGTGGGGCACAGTTTTGTCATGCTGTGCGTTTTCTTATTGACATTCGGTATTTACGTTGGTGGTAGCGCATGGGCATGCCACGAATACATCGTGCAAATATGTGCCATCGCACTCACATGCTATCTGCTGTGGCGAGAGGAGACACTAAGCGACCTAACAATCCATCCACCCCTAACCCTGTCTGCAGAAAATGAGCTTCAAGCCGACACGGAACCGCCCCCTGCCATCATCACCAAGCCAACAGAAGACGATGCGGCCTCTGTTCCCACCACCAATGAAATAGGCTCATTGCTACAACGGTATTGCGTGGACACTCAGCTTTACCTGCAGCACGACCTCTCCCTGCAGCAGCTTGCCCAAGCCATTGGCAGCAACCGCACCTATCTCAGCAGGTATTTCGCCTCGCTGAACACCACCTACAATGCCTACATCAACAATCTGCGCATCCAGCATTTTATCAATCGCTATCGCGAGGCTGTTGCTGCCGACCCACGCAACGTCTGCACCCAACAATTGGTCAGTGAAAGCGGCTATCGCAGCTACAGCACCTTCAGCCTTGCCTTCAAACAGCGAATGGGGCTGAGCCTTTCAGCATGGATACGCGACTCAAATGAGAAATGACCCTTTCATTTTTTCATTCCCTTTTCTACTCCGACTTTCAATATTTACAAAAACCTTTCCAAAATTAACAAATTTTACAAAATAAAGCCATTTTTGCAAGGTCACCTTGGATTTTTTAACTATCTTTGTCACTCAATTCATGGACTGATACAAAAAAGTAGCATCAAAAGCTTTGGTTTTGACTTTTTCTAACTCAATTAATTTATCATAAAAAATATGAAACTGAAACAATTCTGTACACTTGTGGCAATTTTGCTTGCCGCCCAGACAGTAGCTTTTGCTCAAAGTAAAAGCGAATCGGTGCGCAATCGTGTAGAAGACGTGTTGCGCAAAAATCGGGAGAAAAAGAACTTCGACACGCTCTACATGGCTCGTCCCGACTACAAACTGACATTAAAGTTGAGGGGCAACCTGTCGGGCAACTCCATCCATGCCAGATACGACGACGAAGGGGGAAAAATTAAAACCAAACTGAACACATCCACTCGAGCTACTGTCAGTGTGGGTGTCAACTATATGGGATTGGCAGCTGGATTAGCCATCAACCCCGCTAACCTGAGCGGCAAGAACAAGGACATGGAGTTTAATCTTTCTGCCTATTTCAATCGCTTTGGTCTTGAGGGGTACTATCAGCAATCCAAAACCCTTTCGGGCACCATGTCGCAAGGCGATGCATCTTACCACCTCGACAAAGGAGTTCTTCGTCTGGCATCGGTGTATCTGACAGGTTACTACGCCTTCAATCATCGCCGTTTCTCCTACCCGGCAGCCTTCACGCAGTCCTTCCTCCAAAAGCGTTCTGCTGGCTCATGGCTGGTAAGTTTCTCTTATCAGGGTGGCAGCATCAAGACTACCGACAAAGCACCTGAGGAGCTGGGCACAGCACGCATCTATGTCGGCAATTTTGCCATCGGCGGTGGCTACGGCTACAACTTGGTGGCGAAGAAGTGGCTCTTCCACCTCTCCTTCCAGCCTAACATCATCATCTTCAACAACAACAGCTACAAGTGGAACGATGAGAAGACTTCGGAGGCCATGCATTTCCCCGAAATGATGTTTAACACCCGTGCGGCTATTGTGTATAACATCAGTCCTAAATACTTTGTTTCCTCCACTTTTGTGATGAACTCCACGGTGTTTGGCAACTATGATGAATATACGGAACAGTGGAGATGGCGTGCCCGTCTTGGAGTGGGCATGAGATTGTAGCCAGAAGACTGACACAGTCTTCTTCATACAACTGAAGCTTTTTTGATGACAGAACGAAAATGAAAGGGGCTGCTCGCAACACCTATGGTGTATGAGCAGTCCCGTTTTAACTCTTCTACAGAACACTCCCGTTTTTAGTGATGTAATTTTCCGTTCACGAAGACTTGGTCGCCCGGCTGCAAGTCGGGAATCCGCAATTCGTAATTCAGACCCTTAGGCAGCGTAAAAGAATATTCATAGTGTCCGCGAGTGAGCCGCCACGACGACGTAATGTCACCTTGAGGGGTGTGAACCTTAGTGCGTGCCCAAGTGATGCGGGATTGGGTGGACAGTGATGGGTGGTCGGCAGGACGTCGATCGGCATGGGGATTAAGGATAACGCGTTGGAAACCTGGCAAGGCAGGACGGATGCCCCCAACGTATGCATAAAGCCATTCAGCCACTGCTCCATAGGCATAGTGATTGAAAGAGTTCATGTTCCAAGGATGTTGATGGAATCCATGCTCACGCGTATAGCTGTCCCAGCGTTCCCAGACAGTAGTTGCGCCCTGATCAATGCTATAGAGCCACGAAGGGTTGTCGCGCTGCAAAAGCAGAGCATAAGCCAAGTCATCCATGCACAGCTGGCTGAGGGTGGTGCAGAGCATACCTGTACCCACGAAACCCGTGGAGAGCTTATAGCCGTTCTGTTCAATTTTCCTCCGAAGGGCAGCATTAGCCGCCTTGCGATGCTGCAGAGGAAGGAGATCAAGATGCAACGCCAGCAAATAGGCTGTCTGTGTGGTTTGGGTTAATTGACCGTCCTGGGTCAAGTAACGCTGCTGAAACTCTTCACGAATGTCTTGATAGAGGTGGCGATAGTGCAAGGCATCGTCAGTTTTCCCCAAGGCAGTAGCGATGCTGTCCATCAACTGGGCAACGTAGGCATAATAGGCTACAGCGACATAGCGCGGTTCCAGTTCCTCATAAGCCAGCCAGTCGCCCGTAGCAGTTCCTGCTCCAATATGCCTATAAGTGGTGGAGCCTACAGTTTCCTGCTGATGACTAAGCCACTGCATCCAGCGAGTCATGCTTTCGTAGTTTTCAACGAGAATGGTTTTGTCGCCCGTCATATCGTAAACATTCCATGGAACAATGACGCCCGCATCGCCCCAGGCAGCGGTGCCGAACCCCCAAAACTTCACGTATGGTGCAATGTCGGGATAAGCTCCGTCCTCACGTTGCGAATTGCGCATGTCGCGCATCCACTTGCGATAGAAGTCTGAGACATCCGACTGATACAAAGCTGTACGCGAGAAAATCTGCGTATCGCCCGTCCACCCCAACCGCTCGTCACGTTGCGGACAGTCAGTAGGTACACTCAGAAAGTTGCCACGCTGCCCCCACCAAATGTTCTTATACAGCTGGTTCACACTGGCATCGGAGCACTCGAACTCACCCCATTCCTTAATGTCAGAACCCACCACTTGACCAACCAAGCGACGTATCTCCACATCATCGGTAGCGGTGATGCTCACATAGCGAAATCCCATGAATGTATGGTGCGGACGGTACTTCTCTCCACGCTTCTCACCTCGAAACACATACTTCAACAATGCATCGGCGGTGCGCAGATTATAAGTCCACACACTGCCACCTGGTCCTTGGTCCAGCCGATTGGCGTCGCCATTGTAGTTCAACATTTCTCCATGCCGCAGGGTCATTTCCGTACCTTGTTTCGCTTTGGCATCAAACCACATCCAACCCACCATATTCTGTCTCAAATCGATCACCGCCGTTTCGCCCCGATGTAGCGTGAAGGACTTGTTGCCCAGAATGCGTAAAGGTTTGATGTGTCCGTAAGTGGTGCCCGTGCTGATAGTATCACAATAGATGGTGATGGTGTGTGGATGTCGCCACAACTGCTTGTCGCGGATGCGCACATCAGGCCCTTCAAAAGGCAGGACATTCGGCATAGCAGACACCGTAGTCACCTTTGCCGCGTGCCATGTGGGATGGAGACGACGAGCATCGTAGTACTCGCCTAGATAAATGTCGCCCAAGAGTAGGGGGCCATCAGTGGAGCATTGCCAAGTCGTATCGGTCTGTGCCAGTATTTTCCCATCAACTTCAATATGGGCTCGGAACATCAGGGGCAGATGGGCTCCATAACCTCCGCGGTTGATGTCGCCAGCCCACCATCCGCGGCTCAGTTGCACGCAAATGACATTCTCCCCCTTGCGAAGGGCACCTGAAATGTCAATGCACTGGCTTGTCACTTCTTTCCGATAGTCAGTCCAGCCAGGCTTCAACTCATGCTGACTCACAGGCATCCCATTCACTGTCACATCGTAGATGCCCAGTGCCGTAGCTGTCATCACGGCTGTGGAAGGTACTTGCTGAAGGTTCAGCGTTTTACGAAGCATAGGCATGGACTCTCCTGCCTGAGGCAGATGCCCTATCCATTGAGTCCTATCCACTTGGGCATGACATGCAATGGCAACTAAAAAAAGGAAAATACCAAGTTTATATGTTTTTTTCATTTGTGTAAGGATGTTCCAAGTCGAGGAGATGAAAATTGTGCTGGCGCTGATGGTCACCTTTAGGAATCTGCATGTAGTCGCCGTATTTCGTCCTCAAGTAGGCATCGGGATTTTCCACTCCCATCACCTTTTTTCCTTCAAACAAGATGGGGACAGGGGTGCCAAAAACCTCGCGGGGCATGATGCCTTTCCTGCCGTCATCATGATCCACCACCAACGGCGAGGAATCGAAGTCGTAAGCCTTCTGCATCTTCCGCATTTTCTCTTGCACCTCCTCCAGTGTGTAAAACTTTCGGCACAGCAGGGGAATCCATGATGAGGGTCCATGTCCGTGTCTGTAAGGGTCGCGATAAAGGAAATACTGCACCTTCTTCAGGTAGAAATAGCGGACGAAATGCCACCATTGCACCATGGGGTTGGTGGACATGCCATCCAGCGGAAAGACATCGATATAAATACCACCCAAATATCTGAGATGGAGACGTTCGATGAGCGTTGTGCTGGCATCTTGCACCTTGGCAAAGGGCAGGGGATAAGACTTGTCCGTTTCGTAGCTCACCACCTCAAAAGGCTGGGGCATCCACTCCTTGGCATGCTCCATGAGCAGGTCGTAGTCCTTGCGTGGCATACCAATGTCAAGGTCATCGTCCCAAGGGATGAACCCTTTGTGGCGCACAGCACCAAGCAGGGTTCCGGCAACGATGTAGTAGCGCAGCCCGTGCTGTTCACACACTTGGTGTACAGCCATCAATATGTCGAGAATGCGTAGTTGGAGTGGACGAATGTCGTAAGATGCCATATTTTTTCTTGTCAGTACAGATGAGCAGGAATCAAATCTTTGGCCGAATTAAAGTCCTCTACCGTGTCGAGTTCGGTAGAGAAGAGGTCGGAAGTGTCTTCAATCCAAAACGTGTGTCCCTGTGGGATAAGCCGCTCAAATGCCCGTTCGTAGAAGATGTTGTCCTGTCCCTCTTTCTCAATCATCAGCTCCAACTCTTTGAATAGGGCAGCGGTATAGGCTTCCGACATCCGTTCGATGCCTATTGACTCCCCTATTGCATCGCTGATGGCACAGGTTTTGCTAATCTCCTTCACTTTTCCTTCAAGGTCGGGCACCACTTTCATCTCCTCCTCACCCAGGGGATGCCTGTTCAATGCAAGCACATTCCCATGATCCGAGCCAAGCAACCGTTCCACAATCAGGGGGTCGAACACAATGTCGCTGTCCAGCAGGAGTATTTCCTGTCCTTCCACTTCTGGTCGGGCCAGATAGAGTGAATAGATATTATTGGTGGATGCATACCGCTCATTAAATATAAACGTGAAGGACGCACCCTTGTATTGCTGCTTGAGGAACACTTCAATTTGTTCTTTTCTGTAACCAGTAACCACCACAAACTCCTTGACGCCTTGCTGCAGGAGCGCATCTACAGAACGCTGCAAGAGGCTCCTGTCGCCTATCTGCAACAAACATTTAGGACGGTCGTTGGTGAGAGGACGGAGGCGTGAAGCAATGCCTGCCGCAAGAATGACAGCTTTCATGCTTTTTGTCGTTAAAGTTTAGCGTCCTGGAAAACTTTTTTGATGATATCACACACCACCTGTGTTTGTTCTGGCCTCCCCAAAGTGATGCGCAGACAAGACTCCAATCCCGGATCGCCCATGAATTTAATCTTGTACTGCTCTTCGGCCATAGCCTTTTGCAGTGGTTCCTTCATGGCAATGGGGTATTTGATGAGAATGAAGTTGGCCACACTCTTATAGACTTTGAAACCAGGCAGGGAACCCAGTTCCTTTTTGTAGAGTTGGCGCCCCCATTCCATCTGGTCGGCCACCTTCCGGTAGTGTTCATCGCTATCTAATGCAGCCAGAGCCACAGCCTCGCTGAAACGATTGTAGCCCAGATACTTGTTAGCATACTTCAAGAACTTCTGATGCCCTGCGCCCATGAATCCGAAACCCATGCGGAGTCCTGGCAAGCCATAGAATTTGGACAGCGTGCGCGAAATGATGAGGTTCTTGTATTTGTTCACCAACGGAGCGATGTAGTCGATGTCGCTTGTGATGAAAGAGGCATACGCCTCGTCAACCAGCACCATTGTCTCTTCGGGAATATTCTCCATGATGCGGCCAATCTCCTCGCTGGACAAGCTATTACCTGTTGGGTTGTTGGGCGAGGCCAGTAACAACAAGCGTGGACAGATACGATTGGTGTATTCAATCACCTCATCCACATGATATGCAAACGTGTCGTCCAATTCATAAAGTGGGTACATCTCAGTCTTTCCCTCCACCTCTTCTGCAATGGAACTATAGTACCACCACGAGAACTGAGGAATCAAGATGGTGCGGTTCTCACCTTTCTTCAGATAATAATGCACGGTAGATTTCAGTATTTCCTCACCGCCATACCCCAACAGCACCTGCTCTTCGGGCACGCCATAAATTTCCGAAAGTTTCACAGACACCACACTTTTCTTCCCTTGGTCGTAGATGCGTGTGTAGAAGCACAGCTCTTTGGGGTCAAAGTTCTTAACAGCATCTTTCACCTTCTGCGAAGGCTCAAAATTAAACTCGTTTCTATCCAGAAAATTCATATCGTTATTTTTATTGTAGAATGAACATATATTTGAGTAGCCAAGACCCGCGTTGGCCTTTAGCCTCAACCGGTCAGCACCTGATTTTTTCATATATCCCCATCAGTTGGCGTGCCAACAGCTGGGGGTTGAACATTTCCATGGCGTATGCTCTGCCACCCTCAATGCTTTGCTGCCTCAGCGCGGAGTCGGTGAGCAGCTTCACCATCTTGTCGCAGATATCTTCAGGACTGTTGGGGTCAGCCTTTTGCGCCCAGGGTCCACCAGCTTCGGGCAGACTGCTCACATTGCTGGTCACCACGGGGCATCCCGACAAGAGTGCCTCCACGACGGGAAGTCCGAAGCCTTCGTAGAAGGAGGGATAGATGAAGAGTTGTGCATTGGTGTAGAGACGCTGCAGTTCCGTGCTATAAACCATGTGGGGCCATATAAAAAGGTGCTCCATTCCGTGCTCGGCAATGTATCGCTTCACTTCCTGCTTGTACGAGCCACCGTCGCCCACCACCATCAGAGGCATGCGGAGGTCTTTCGGCATCAGTTCCATCGCCTTCACAATGCCCAGGAGGTTTTTTCGGGAGTTGATGGCTCCCACATACAGCATGTAGGGAGGCTGTTCGTCTTTCTCCATGGGGCGGTAGTAGATAGGGTTGACGGGTTGATAAACCACATCCACCTTATGTTCGGGCACATTATAAAAATCCAGCACATCGCGCTTAGTGCATTCGCTGATGCAGATGATTCGGTCGGCATGGTTGCAAGCATACTGCCATTTCATATTATAAATCTTGCGGTCATGCCAGTGGTACATGTCGGGAAAGGTTTTGAAGGCAACGTCGTGAATGGTTACCGCCGACGCTATGCCCGAATGGAACAAGCCTACCGGCATTTCGTTGCTCAGTCCGTGGAACACCTCAATGCCATCCCGCTTCATGTCGTTCACCAGTCCATAGCTGCGCCATGCGCTTCCTCGCATCACTCCCTCAGGCTTCATCACCCGGCATCCCTTCTTCTCCACGTAGGGCCGCGTCACCTCGTTCAGCTTCACTTTGGGTGTGTAGAGCCAATATTCATGCTCAGGGAACTCTTCCGTCAGGATGTCGATGGTGGTCCTGCTGTGGTTTCCTAAGCCTGTAAAGTTGTTGAAGAGACGCTTGGCGTCAAAACCGATTCTCATTGTTTTTCGTTTTGTTTAGTATGCCTCTCGAAGCAGAAAGGCAATCAGTTGGCAGCCCCCTGCGCGCAGCGGCTGAGGCATCACTTTTTCGCATACAGCACTGGATTGGTGCTTGCATCGTTATACATCTTCATCTGCTTATACACTTTCATGTATTTCCGCCCAGCCTCGATGTCTTCAAGCAGTTGGTCGATGGCTGTCGAAAGATCCTTGCGCTGTTCGAGCAGCACATCCAGTTTCTGACGGCACTTGGCCTTGTGCTCTTCGCTTGCATCGGGTCGCTCCACCTGCTCCTTCATGTGGTAAATTTTGAGTGCCAAAATTGACAGTCTATCCACTGCCCATGCCGGACTCTCCGTGTTGATGGTGGCATTCTCCTGCACCGCGATGTCTTTATACTTTGTCCAAAAGTATGAGTCAATCTTCTCCACCAGGTCGGTACGGTCTTGGTTGCTCTTGTCGATGCGCCGTTTCAGCACCAGAGCTTCTTTGGGGTCAATCTGAGGGTCGCGAACAATGTCCTCGAAATGCCACTGCACCGTGTCAATCCAATTTTTCGTGTACAAGTCATGTTCAATAGTGCCTATCGGGTATGGATTCTCTTCTTTCTGATCGATGTTGTCATACACATGATAGGCAGCAATAGCCTGCTCAAAAATGGGGTATGCACGCTCCGTAAAAGTCATAAAATCTTTATTTAATGTTAAAATCTGCCACAAAATTAAAGAATTTCCAACAAACATACAACTAAATAGTCCAAAAACGCTAACTTTGCCCCCACAAATGATAAAACAAACCACAAATATTCTTCAGACAGGCAAAAACGATGACACTCACACCTCATGATGCCCTTCTGAAAAGATACAAGCCCCAACCTTCCCCAAGCGCACTGCTGGTTGATTCCGAAGTCGGTGCCCAAGTTGGAAGCGCAGGGGCTTATTTTGTACCCAAAATTCACCTCTATAGTACCTCGCATGTACCTCGCATGTACCTCGCTTCCACATTTAGAGCATACATGCGAGGGAGTAGCAGAGTACTCCCCGGGCAATAGAAGTGCATTGCTCCAACGTGTTTTTAAGAGAGAAAAAGGCCCCCGAAAAGGTAAAAAATGCAAAAAAGAATGTTATAAAAGTTGAAATGAGAGTCTATGTGTAGATTTCTTGCTACTTTTGCAGACGTTTTTTTGACACGAATAGTCATTCTTTATTCATAATCACCTCCCAAATGGTTCGCACTTATCACAATATGGTCATTACGGTAGCATTCATCCTACTCGGCTGGATGACAGCGCACACCTGTTGGGCGCAGACGGTGAAAGCCGATGCGGACACAGACCGTGCCATGACGGGAGAACCGATTTTCTCTCACGGGGTCTATTACACCGGCATGGTGGAGTATGACGGAGAGCGCATACCAAGCTATCTGTTTGCCGACTATTACGTGTTTGGCAAACTGGTCTTCAAAAACGAACGACAGGCAAAAAAGTATTACAAGATAGCCAACAACATCAAGAAGGTTTATCCCCTTGCCTGCGAAATTCAGGAAACGGTGAACAAGACGATTGCCCACATGGACTCTTTGCCGACAAAAAAGGAGAAGGATGCCTACTTGAAGCAGCAGGAGAAGGAACTGAAAGCCATTTATTACCCAAAATTGAAAAAGCTCACCTTCGCGCAAGGGAAATTGCTCATCAAACTCATCGACCGCCAGTGCGACATGACGGGCTACGAACTGATTAAGAAGTACATGGGTTCCTTCAAGGCTGGCTTCTACAATGCTTTCGCCTCTCTTTTTGGAGCCAGCTTGAAGAAAGAATATGACCCCGACGTGGATGACCGACTGACTGAACGAGCCATCCTGCTGATAGAATCGGGACAAATGTAAGGATGGATGCATCAGGTTTCACAAAAATTTTGATAACGGAAGCGATTGACAATTCTTAGACTACCATGAGGAACAGGAAGCTGAAAATCACAGAAATGGGGCGGATGAACGCCGAAGAGTTCAAGGCATCGAAAAAGATGCCCCTGATTGTCGTTTTAGACGATGTGAGAAGCATGTACAACGTAGGCAGTGTGTTCCGCACCTCCGATGCCTTTAGGGTGGAAGCCATCTGCCTGTGTGGCATCACGGCGCAGCCCCCTCATGCCGAAATTCACAAAACAGCCCTCGGTGCAGAGGACACCGTGGCGTGGACACATTTTCCCTCAGCCCTCGAAGCTGTTCATGATTTGAAGGCCAAGGGCTACATGGTTTATGCCATCGAACAATGTGAAGGTTCCATCCCCCTCCAAACGCTTCACACTCAGCTGCAAGCACTCTCCTCGACACATCCCGATGCCCAATACGCTATCGTCCTTGGCAACGAAGTGAAAGGGGTGCATCAGGACGTGGTAGAAGCTTCCGACGGATGCATCGAAATTCCCCAGTTTGGCACCAAACACTCACTCAATGTCAGCACCACTGCAGGCATCGTCATTTGGGAGTTTGCCCAGCAATTACTCATCGGCACACACACCACAACTGATGAACCCCCAAAACAGGAAACAAACGGGAAGGAAAGAGAGACAAAAGATGAAAGATGAACAGCATAGGTTTTGACGCTAAAGAATTGCGAGCCAAGTATAACCCCGAAGGCTCATTGACAAGGCAAATGCAAGAGCGGATGCTGGAGGTGCTGCAGGTGATCGATGCCATCTGCCAGCGGCACAACATCCCCTATTGGCTGTCGGGTGGAAGCATGCTGGGAGCCGTGCGCCATCAGGGATTCATCCCATGGGACGATGACCTCGACATTGAAATGCTGCGACCCGATTTTGAACGGCTGATGAGGATTTTGCCCAAAGAACTGCCCCCACATTTGGCACTGCAATGGCACACCACCGACCCGAATTACTTCTTCCAGTTTGCGAAGGTGAGAGACCGCAACAGCGAACTGTTTGAACGTAATGGTTACGACAAGGTGTGGAAGGAGCATGGCATCTGGGTCGATATCTTCCCCTTAGAGCGCATTCCACTGTGGATTCACCGTTTGTCGAACGCCACATTTGGACATGCTTACAAAATGATGCGCACGGCAAAGGACCCTGCTGCCGTGATGGGAAAAGTGCGTGCATGGGCAGCTTTCCACCGCCACATCATCTTCCCTCTATTGAGAGGCTTGGCGATGGTGTTTCAGACAAAGTACTATGACTTTGGGTTAGGCATCCCTTACTTTCAGAAGAGCGCAAAGGAGGACTACTTGCCCGTGCGGCGTGTGAAATATGAGCACTCCACCGCCCCCATCATGAAGGAGGCGGAGAAGTGCTTGTCCTACCGCTATGGCGACTACATGCAGCTGCCCAAGAACCCCGGCAGCGAGTACCATTCGGAAGACATCAAGATTTGGTAGTCTATCCTCTGCCTTTGAACAAAAAAAATCGCTTTGAGCCTCATCCTGTCCTCCTTCTGAGGGGGAGCGTGGAGGACGATGAAAGGCGAGAGCCATCAGTGCAAGCGGAATGAGGGGGGGTGCAACGGGGGAGGCTTTCAAGGCAGCTGAAAGTTGACAGTGGCGGTCATCCGCACGGTGACGGGCTGCCCTCCATTTTTTCCGGGAATCCATTTGGGCATGGCCTTGATGAGGCGGATGGCTTCCTTGTTGAGCGAAGGGTCGGGACTCTTCAGGACTTTGACACTGGTTCTCCGTCCATTCTTCTCCACCGCAAATTCCACAATTGCCCTTCCCTCTATTTCCATTTCCTGTGCCAAAGCAGGATAGCGCATGTTTTCGGCCACGAAAGCCTGCATGGCCGTTTCTCCGCCTGGGAAAGACGGCATGGTCTCGGCCGTTGTCACATAGTCCGTACGCTCAGAGAGAGGAGGCTGAGGAAGCTCATCAAAATGCCCCATCGCACCGTTGTCGTTATCCACTTTGAGGTCTTTGCTGAAGTTATTGAGAAACACATTGTCCCCCACCTCGGCCTGTGGAGGCAGCGTGACCGAAAGTAGGCTACGGCATCCTGCAAAGGCGTTATCCGCAATGCGTTTCAACCCCCTTTGCGGAAGCCTGATTTCATAGAGGCCTGTGCCGCGGAATGCAGCATACGGCAGTTCGTCGATGGTGGCATTGCCAAGGTCGATGCGAACCAGGTTCTCGGTAAGGCACAGTTGGCGCAAGTACATGATGTCACGCTCGTTCAATGGCCCATGGATGATCAGGTTGTCGGCATCCTGTGCGTCCTGAGCCGCTATTTTCTTATAGAGATTCCCTGGTTGATTGTTGTAGATGGTCCTGCTGATGGCCTCGCGGAAGACGGCACAGAGGTTTGTCTTGGCTTGCGCCTGAAATTTGTATCCAGCCTTTTTCATCGGGTCACCGCTGCTCTTGTCCTTTTCAGTTGCCGTGCCGAGCAGATAGGTTGCACCGCCTTTTTTGATGCGTCCGTCAGTGTCTCGCAGATAGAACGGCGTCATGTCCTTCCCCGGAACATATTGCTCTGCCTTGACGAATCCGTCCAGCACATAACCCGCTTTGGGATAAGCCATGAGCGTGGTGGTGTAGCTGCCGCCGAGTCCATAGGCCTGTTTGTTGATTCTTTTACAGGCTTGGGGCCCGGGGGGCGTTTCGTGGGTGACACGGTTCTCGCTGTCATGGATGTAAACAACCCCACACGCGGCATCTGGCTGTGAGGACAGGTTGGTTTCAAAGTCACGGCAATAAAATGTGGTTTCCGGCACCGACGGTTGGGCTCCACCCTTCACCCAGTCAATTACTTCCTTGTTCTGACGGGCAGATAGTTCTGTAGCCTCGATGATGTAACTTTCGCCTCCAATGATGTAACTGATAAACACACGAACCTCTCCGTCGTCACTGAAGGACAATTCAAATTCATCCACCTGTTTCAACCCCAATAATGCAGTTTTGCCATCTTTTGTCAAGCGGTAATCATCCATACGGAATTCGGCAGTCTCACCTGCTATTAATGCCACCTCACATTTTTTGTTCATATACAGCGTGATAGATCCAACTTGTTCCGTGGTAGTTGTTATACCCAGGAAAAGGGAAAAGGAAGGTGTTTCCTTTGTGCCGTTCGACGTTTCCCACTTCCAATCGTACTTTTTCCCATTGAATGAGTAGGCCTGAGCGGTGGCGGAGAGGGCTGTGGCAAGCAGCATGATGATGCCCAATAATCTTTTAACCATAGTCTTCATCTTTTTGCAGAAATCAAAATCACTTAGCTCCCCCCATGGGGAGGCCTTTTCTTCAGCGTGGCGTACAAAGGTACAAACAAAAGCTGAAAGGTGAAGAGTTGATAGTCGAAAAGTTTTGCAAGAAGCATACGTTTTTAAGATTTATTAGCAATTCCTACTTCATCACATATCTGCACAGTCACATTTGTCAGGATAAAACCATCGTCATTTTCCCATCACTTATGCACTTATGCACTTATGCACTTTTGACATTTACGTTTTTCCATATTAGGAAACGTAGGGTACAGGATGAAAGGGATATTTTAAATTAAATAAGTTATTAAATAATTATAATTATTTAATAAAATTCCTTCTTCAAGTTTTTCCAACATTCAAATGTCAAAAGTGCATAAGTGCATAAGTGCATAACTTCGCGGCTTTTAGTGTGGTGATGGGTTTATGGTTATGGACCATTGGTATGGGTTTAGAGACGGAATGGTGGATTTCTGAGAAAATTCATATTTTTAGAAAAATAATCTGCTTTTGTTTGGATAATTAAAAAAAATGTCGTAACTTTGCAACATAGTTGCAAGACAGACATTGAGCAGCTAAATTTGCGGCATAACTATGAAAAAAATTTTTCTAAGTACACAAGGAAAATTTTCATTGCGAAACCGCAGAAAACAGGACTAAGAAGAAGGCTTTAAGAAGAAAGAAAAATTTTCTACACCAAAAAATTTTTTTTAGCTATTATGGCACTTAAAGTGAAGGCAGTGGAACGACTGCTGAAGTTTACCAACAACGAGAATGACCCTGGCGTTTACCGCTACGTGTTGAAACCCGAACTCTACACCAGCCTCGACCAGAAGAAGGTGGTGCGCGAGGCAGCTCTCCGTTCGGGAGTGAGCCAGGGAGTTATGCAGGCCTGCTGGGATGCAGCTGGCGAAGTGATTAAGGCATGGGCCACGGAAGGCCACTCGGTGGCTCTCCCCGGGCTGGGCACCATGCGTTTCGGTCTCCGCTCCAAGTCGGTGGAGGACGTGAACAAAGTGAAGACCGGCCTCATCAAGAGCCGCCGCATCATCTTCACCCCCTCGGTGGAGCTGAAGGACGAGCTGAAACAGACATCCATTCTCATCACCTGCTATGACCGCGACGGCAACGAGGTGAAGCGCGTGACCTCAGCTGACGACGGCACAGTGGAAGACCCTGAGAACGCTGACGACAACAGCGGAACGGGCACCAACACCAACACGGGAGGCGGAGGTCTGCCAACAGGCGGAAACGAATCTGAAGAACCGTAAAGTTAATGAGGAGACATGAAGAATAAGGAACTTTGGAAGGCCATCATTCAGATTGCCATCAGCATCCTCACAGCGGCTCTCACCGCAATGGGCACCACCAGTTGCTTCAGGTGATGATAGCGTGTTGTTTATATGTCATTGGTTATAGACCGTCAAGACCCTTGGGTTGTTAAGTAGATAATTATTTTCTTGTGAGTGTGGGCGTTGTGAAAACGTCCACACTCTGTACGTCTGATTCTTAGCCTCGCAAAAAACTACTACCATCCCCCGATTCAAGAAAAAAGATTATTAACCTTTTCTTGAAATCCTCCCCCGATGTCCGTTCGTTTTTCGCTTCGGCTACGTTCCTTGCCTCGCAAAAAACTACTACCATCCCCCGATTCAAGAAAAAAGATTATCAACCTTTTTTCTTGAATTTATCCCCCGATGTCCGTTCGTTTTTCGCTTCGGCTACGTTCCTTGCCTCGCAAAAAACTACTACCATCGTCCGTTCGTTTTTCGCTTCGGCTACGTTCCTTGCCTCGCAAAAAACTACTACCATCCCCCGATTCAAGAAAAAAGGTTATCAACCTTTTTTCTTGAATCGTCCCGAAAGCCAGGGTACTTTTTCGACGTGGGGAATCAACAGGAAACAGACTCCGAAGAGGATGAAAATGAGAATGGCGTAATCGTCCCAATGCCCGCGAAGGGTGCGCACATTAGCCGAACGAATCATCTTGTAGAGCATGAGGAGGGGATAGTGGGCTACGAAGAACACCATTGAGTGCTCGCCAATGTAGCCAAGCACAGGGATGCGGGGAATGTTCAGACTGAGCAAAATGCCTGAAAGACCGCAAAGCACCAGGGTGATGTTGACGATGACGATGTAGGGGTTGCCCTCCCAAATGTTATCTACCATCGTGTAGGAGCCTCCGTAAGTGCCATTGAGGTAGATGAATGCCGCCAACAGAATGCCCGACACACCCAGGGTGATGTTCTCGCCCATCTTCTCGATGGCAAAGTGCCACACGCGCCCTAAATAGAAAAGATAAATGCCGATAAACACATTGTTGAATCCAAACCACATCGGATTTTTTTCGGTCCACAGCCAATAGCTCACAAGAGGGAGCAGGAAGATGAACCAGTGTATCTTGAAATTACGCGTCTTGCCCCCTAATTTCACCTTCAAAAGCGGGGGTACTTTCGAGATGAGGTGCGCCACCACGTAAGCCATAAAGAAAGAGAAGAGGAACCAGCAGGGAATGTTGCCATAGAACTGGCTGGACTCCCAAAGGTGACTGAGCCTCACCTGCTTGGAAAGGGCGTTTTCGGGGTCGAAAATGAAGAGGACGAAGAAGAAGTAGAGGATATTGCCAATGGTGCCCCACACCACATAGGGGATGAGGAGCCGCTTCGCTTTGTCTTTCAAATACTCCTTCGTGTTGCCCGACACAGTCTTGTTGAAGTAACCCGCTTTGAAGAAAAAGAAGGACATGAAAAAATAAGTCCACTGCATGACGGGGGTCCACCAGTCTTCGCTGCCAAAGCCACATTGATTGGTGATGTGAAGCATAATCATGCGAATGATGCAGATGCCACACAGGAGGTCGAAGGCGTGATTACGATGTTTCATGTCGGCTATTGTTTTTTAAGTGTTGGAGGAAGTTTTCCTTCCGAAGAGATATTCTTTCAAGACAGGACTCACCCTGAGGATGTTGCTCACCAGCAAGCAGAAAGCAATGACCACCATGGCTATGCTGACGCTTAGGACTACATCGACAAGGAAGTTGGGCTGATGCGCATTGAGCCATTTGCCCATCGACGGAATTTTGGGCATGAGGATGAAATGCAGCAGATAAATGTCGAGTGTGCGTGTGCCAATATATTGCAAACTGCGTCCGACAAGTGTTTGACGAGTGAGGTGGGCAGCATAATGACGGAAACACATCACCACGATGAACATCAGGGTGTACATGGCCAGTGTGTGGGGAAGATTGGTCCATTCCCCCCTAAGCAGATGCCACTTGAAGAGGTCGGCGCAACACAGAAAGGAAAGCACCGCCAGAACGGGGAAGAACCACCGCGCCTCGAACAGCCTTTGGGTGCCCTCCCAGTAGCGGTGTACAAGATTGCCCAACAAGAAGAACTGCAGGAACTTGAGTGTCTCGTAGAAGGAACTGTACATCATCCAGTCGCTTTCATACCAATCGCCCAACTCTTTGGGCAGGTAGAGGGTGAGACAGGCCAGCACACTCACCAGCCATAATGCTACAATGATCAGGTGCTCCACTTTCTTGCCGAAACGTTGGGAAAGGGCCGACACGGTATAGTAAATGAGGAACATCTGCAAAAGCACCCAAGTGAACCAGTAGCCGCCTTTAGTCGGGCTGTGCATACACTTCATGAACCCATCGGCAAAAGGCAATTTCCCCTTCACCACCAAGAAGACACACAAAAAGACAAGAGCTGGGAGGACTTGCACTTTCAGCTTCTTCCAAGTGAGCAACAGAAAGCTTTGGGGAGTCCACTCCCAAGACGCTTTATAGGCCAAGAACCCGCTGACAAAAAAGAACAGGGGCATTCGGAAAAGAACCAGAAAGGGGAGGGATGCCGAAATCTTCTCCGACTCCACAAAGCCAAATTCCGCCACATGGTATGCCACCACCAAAATCATGGTGAAGCCACGCATGGCATCAAGCCATTCTAATCGCTGTTTATGTTCTGTCATGGAGTCGCTGAATGAGTTGATCACTTTTCCCACTCACCAGCTTCCGTGTGAACATGCGTCCGCTGGCCATGAGGGTGTCATAGTCCGTCTCGTCCATCACCTTGATGATGGGGTCGTAAATGATGAAATGAAGGGGGGTCAAGGTGGCCAATCCCGGATAGTCGCCCTGCCAAAGGATGCACCGCTTTGCCCACACGGGATGGTTGAAGGCAATGGTTTGCATCATGGTTTCGGAAGGAGCGAATGAGCTGCTGAAGTAACGGCGAATTTCAGGATGAAGCCGATACGTCTGGTCGATATAAGCCGCCAACTCTCGGGAGATGCACCAGTAGTCGGCTCCTTTGTAAAGGTGCCATTGGGTGCCATCAATCGTCAGCGTGAGCGGTTTCCGTATGCCCAACACCTGCATGGTTTTGCGGTAGAGGATGCTCAGGCGGTCATTGCCCTTCGCGCCCCAAAAGGGGAAATGGAAGTAGGGGCGGTAGCCTTGATACAGTCTTCGTTGCTGACAGAAACTCTCCCCCTCTGTGTCAACACGCACGCCACAAAGCATTTCCTGGTCACGATGTTCCTCCATCCAACGCGTGATGTGGTCATTGCTCCAGAGGGGATAATCCTGCCCCGAGAGGAAGAAAAGACGGTCGAACTTGACAGGATGGTTGAGAGCAGCCTCGATGAGGGCTATCTGGAAATCGACCTGCGTAATAGTTCCCCATCGCACCGCAATCCTGTTGTGGAGAAAGTGGATGTTTCCGCCTTGCAAAATGGAAGTGAAAGCACTGAGGGAGGAATGCTTGTCAATGTGGATGAAGAAGTGGGCATCAGGATGCAGTGCCTCCACCAAACGTTTCAGCTGAGGAGGATCGGTAAAAGCAGATATGAGGTAGGCAAACTTCATCATTTCTTCTTTTCTTTCATTGTCAGCCGGTCTTCAATCATGCGCTCCATGTAGGACTGGATAAGCGCCTTCACCTCGCGCTCCATCTGCTTTTCCACCTCACCCGTCTTGCCAAGCAGGTTCTGCTTCATATACCAGTCTTTCTTGTAATCGTAAATGGCTTTGGTTTTGCCGTCCTCCGTGAAGAGCAGCACATAGTTGCCCTTCACATAGTGGTACATGCCATTGTTGTTCGTAATGGCCCAGGTGTCCTCATCTGCCGTGTTGAGCAGGTCTTGCCCAAATGCCACGTAAGGTTTGTCGTAACCCAAATAGTTCAGCACGGTGGGCATGATGTCAATTTGCTGAGCAATGCAATGACGTCGCTGTGCTTTTATCTCACCCGATGGGTCGAAGATGAGGATGGGTACACTGCACACACCCAGCTCCGTCTGATATTTGGGTTCGGTAGTCAAATTGGTGTGGTCGGCTGTCAGCACAAAGATGGTGTTCTCGTACCAAGGCTGTTGCTTAGCCGTTTCGAAAAAGAGGCGCAGTGCATGATCAACATAACGGACACACTTGTGCATGTCGTTGGGGTCGCCAGGCTCATCCTTGTAGATGTCCTTGTAACGTGCTGGCACCTTGTAGGGGTGGTGGGAACTGGCTGTGAAGACTGAGGTGAAAAACGGTTGCCGCATTTCGCTCATCTTCAGTGCATAGAACTGCAGAAACTCCTCGTCCCAAATGGCCCACATGCCATCGAAGTCCTTATCCCCATTGAAACGCTTGTCCTCATTGTATTCAGTTCGGCCAAAATATTTCTGATAGCCAGTCGTTCTGGCAAAGGCTTCAAATCCCATCGACCCGTTCTCTGCCCCATGGAAGAAAGCAGACTCATACCCTACCTTTCCCAGCTCGCCAGCCAATCCACTCACTTCATTCAGCGAGGCAGGAGTGAGGAAGAAGGGTTCGATGAAACGGGGAATGCTGGAAAGGATGGAAGGCATGCCATCGATACTTTTGCGTCCGTTGGCAATAGTCAGGTCGAAGGTGAGCGATTGGGCAATCAACGAATCGGTAAAGGGAGTATAGCCTTTGTATTCGTTGTAAGCTCCTATGTATTCCCTGCCATAACTTTCCATGATGAACACCACCACGTTCTTCTTTCTCTGCACAATACTGTCAGCGGGGGTGTGAATGGGACTATAAATCTTGTCCAGCTCCTCCCTTGGGAAAAACTCTGGATCGGTGAAGACATTCTTGTTGATGGTACGAATCATGGAGAAAGGCGTGTTGAGTACGAGTGCCGCCTCTGCAGGACGGTTGACATACTGATTGGCATTGCTGATGGTGATGGGACGCACTGCCGTAGTGGCTCCCCCACGCATACCTGCCACTGTAATGGGGATGTATAAGCCGAAACAGACTACGTGGATGGCGTAGTAGAGCATCTTGCTTTTGAGCGTTGTCAACTCCAATTCCCCTTTCGGTTTTTGATAGAAAAAGAATAAACCCGCTATGAGCACAATGCCCACCAGCACTAAATACCAATGGCGCAGCAACTCCACGCCAACCACGTCGCCAAGGTTGCCTTCGTTGCTAAACTCTTGAAAGACAGAAGCGGTGGTGCGACGGCCTGTATATTGGAAATAAACAGCATCTGACAAATTGGCTATGACACTCAAGGAGTTCACCAACAGATAAATCCACTTAGCCACCTGCTGCCACCCCTCACGTTCTTTCCAATGCAAGGGTATGAGCATCAGAATGGCATAGAGCACATTCGTATAAAGGATGGCTGAAGTGTCGAACATCCAACAGCCCTTGAAGAGATTCCAAAAGGAGAGGGCATCAAACCCCTCAGAAAGAACCGACCAGTTTTCGCACAAATAAGCCAGCCGGCACAAGGCATAGACCACATACACAAGCGCCAAATTGCATACAAAGGCCAACGGATTGGAAATGTATGACTTCTGCAAACTGACACGTCTTCTTTTAGCACGCTTTTTCATCTTCTGAACCTTCTTATTAAGATTTATTCTTTCTTCTTTTTCTCTTGATATTCTCGAATTCTCTCAGCAAAGGCGGCATCTTTGCTACTTTCGGGGCTGGGGGTGAAGTCAAGCCGCTCAGGGATGTCCTCACCATAGTCACACAGCAAGGTGCTGGTTGCAGTTTTCACCACAAAGAGGCTGTCGTAGAGCGTGCCGTCTGTGGCATCATAGGCTGTCAGAAAGAGAGTGTCTCTGTGGGTGTGCACTTTTTGATAATAGCGGCTACCGACACCAAATTTGTCAAATGCGTCACTAAACTGTATATGGTAGCTTTTAGGGGAACAATGGCTCACCGTATAGATGGGAGGTATTGCTTTGCCCTCTGCGTTGTGGTGGGTCATGCGGGCGTATGCATGCTCATGCCCTTGCAAGACGACATCCACACCGTATTGGCGCACCAAATCATCGAACATCCACCGCTGGATGAGGTTGTTGGTTGCACTCTTGATGGAATAGAGTGGATGGTGCAGCACTACGATTTTCCACTTCGCCTTGCTCTGTTCCAACTGTTCCTCAAGCCACTTCCGCTGCGTCCACAGATAAGGAAATTCCCGGTTGCTGTCGAGACAAAAAATCTGCACATCACCTCGCCTCACCGTAAACACTTGATTCTCCCCAATCATCGAATCCAAGAAATAGGAATGAATGAGCGAGAAACGCCGTTCCAGTTTACAAATCACCCCCTTCAAATAGTCATGATTACCCGTCACGGTCAACACTGGCACCGACTGCCCCACGGAATCGAGCCCGGCAAAGCTCTCTTCCCAATAGGCATCGATAGGGCGTTCCGTCAAGTCGCCTCCACACACCAGAAACTCCACGTCGGGGTTACATCTGAAAGCTGCCTTCAGCAAGCTATTCGTCACCCCACCAATGCTGTCCTGAATGTCGCCTACGTAGAGGAATGACACATCTGAATCGTCGGGCACAAGGAATGAATGCCACTTCGACACCTCATCGCCCGTCCAGGCACGATAACGGTAAAAATGCCCTGTTTTCAAGTCGCGCAACCTTGCCACATAATAGGCAGCTTTGCCTCCTCTCGACTCAAACACCTCTCCCGCAGCATCCACCCAACTGGTGCCGCCATCTACATCGTCCACCAGTTCCAAGGCTGCTGGATGCACTTCCTCGCCACACATCCAGCTCACGTTGCGATTCTTCCCATCAGCATCGCCAAAAGTCAGCAACATGCGAGAAGGAGCCTCAGGAGCCTTGTAGGGAAGTTCTTCTGGATTATAGAACCAAACATCCCAACGGTCAATGCACCAAATCACCAACAGACAGCCGATGATGATGAACAGCCACCCTGTAACAATCCGCTTGCGCGAATGTTTTTTACGAGTTTTCATATTTTGTTTCAAGTTCATTGACCTTTTTCTGTTGTGTAAACCCACCAAGCATGACTGGCTGGATGCCATCCGTTACATCAACACACTTGGCTTCCACCCTTTACTGGTTTCTCCACGGTGGTTACACTGATGCTTCCGTCCCAGTTTTCGGCTGAGAGAATCATACCCTCGCTCACCAGCCCGTTCTTAAACTCACGTGGAGCCAAGTTGGCAATGAAGAGCACCTGCTTGCCCACCAACTGTTCGGGTTCGTACCATTGAGCAATGCCACTCACAATGGTGCGCCCCTTAGGAGTGCCATCGTCCAGCTTGAACTTGAGCAATTTCTTCATCTTGGGCACACGTTCACACTCCAGCACAGTGGCCACACGAATGTCCAGCTTCTGGAAATCGTCAAATGAGATGGTCTCCTTCACTGGAGCCACCTCTGCATTGGCAGCCTCGTTGGCTTTGATGGTGGCTTCGAGTTTGTCGGTTTGGAATTTAATGGCCTCGTCCTCAATTTTCGAGAAGAGCAAGCAGGGCTTCCCTAACTGCTTGCCTGCTGGCAGAAGGTCGGTCTTGCCCAGATCTTCCCAGTTCAGTTCGTCCATAGCAATCATTTCGCGCAGTTTAGCTGAGGAGAACGGCAAGAAAGGTTCGAAGGCAATGGCCAGATTGGCAGTAAGCTGCAAAGAGATGTAGATGACCGTCTTCACCCGTTCAGGGTCAGTCTTAATCACCTTCCAAGGCTCCTCGTCAGCAATATACTTGTTACCGATACGAGCCAGGTTCATGGCCTCTTTCTGTGCCTCACGGAACTTGAAATTCTCTATAAGAACTTCCACCTTATCTTTTACATCGGCAAACTCAGCTAAGGTCGCCTTGTCAGTTTCAGTCAATTCTCCACACGCTGGCACAATACCATTGTAATATTTCTGTGTGAGTTGCAGCGCACGGTTCACGAAATTCCCATACACCGCCACCAGCTCGTTGTTGCAACGTGCCTGGAAATCAGCCCAAGTGAAGTCGTTGTCCTTCGTCTCTGGCGCATTGGCTGTGAGCACATAGCGCAATTCGTCCTGGCGGTTGGGCAGTTCTTCCAAGTATTCATTGAGCCACACAGCATAGTTTTTCGAGGTGGAAATCTTTTTGCCCTCCAGGTTGAGAAACTCATTGGCTGGCACATTGTCAGCCAGATTGTAGCCGCCATGTGCTTTCAGCATAGCAGGGAAGACAATGCAGTGAAAAACGATATTATCCTTGCCGATGAAATGAACCAGACGGCTCTCGGGGTCTTGCCACCATTTCTGCCAAGTGCCCCACTTTTCAGGCTCTTTCTCACAGAGTTCCTTTGTGTTGCTGATGTAGCCAATGGGGGCATCGAACCACACGTAGAGTACTTTTCCCTCCGCTCCTTCCACAGGGACCGGAATGCCCCAATCCAAGTCGCGAGTCACGGCACGTGGTTTCAAACCACCATCCAACCACGACTTGCACTGTCCATACACATTACTTCTCCACTCCTTATGTTCTTTCAGAATCCATTCTTCCAACCATTCCTGATACTGTTCAAGGGGCAGGTACCAATGTTTCGTAGCCTTCTTCACCAAAGGATTACCATTGATGGCATTCACAGGGTTGATTAGTTCCTCTGGCGAAAGAGTAGCTCCACACTTCTCACACTGGTCGCCGTAGGCTCCTTCAGAATGGCAACGTGGACATTCACCCTTGATGTTGCGGTCTGTCAGGAACTGCTTCGTCTCCTCGTCGTAGAACTGCTCCGTGGTCATCTCCACAAACTTTCCCTTCTCGTAGAGCGTCTTGAAAAAGTCGGCTGCAAACTGATGGTGGGTTTTGCTGGTGGTGCGTGAATAGATGTCGAAGCTGATGCCGAAGTCGGCAAAGGACTTCTTGATGATGCCGTGATAGCGGTCCACCACATCCTGCACAGAGCAACCCTCCTTCTTGGCGCGAATCGTCACGGGCACTCCATGTTCATCGCTACCACACACAAACAGCACCTCACGACCTTTCAGACGCAGGTATCTCACATAAATATCAGCTGGCACATACACACCAGCCAAGTGGCCTATGTGCACAGGACCATTAGCATACGGCAACGCAGCCGTCACCGTGGTTCTCTTAAAGTTCTTCTGTTCCATTCAGTTAGTTTTATACATTTGAGTGCAAAGTTACGGATAAAAAGTGAAACACAAAAGACGAGAGGTGAAAAATCTATATCATGAACTATTGCAAGAATGCAAATTCGATAAATTTACATGAAGAAAAGGCAGGCGAACTGAAAGAGCACCCTAAGGTGGTTACTCTAAGGTTACCTTGCGGTGGTGATAAAAGATACTTATGCTCCTTAACTGCAAGGTAGGAGAAGGTTATTGGGATGGAAATGGCTCAAAAAAAGAGAGTCAGCAAGAATGCTGACCCTCTTATGTGAATATTAAGTTTTCTCTTTCGATTAGAAGTTTACGTAAGCACCGAAAGTAACAGCACTTGACAGACCGAGATCGAAAGCATTAAGTTTCTTCTCTCCATGCTTTGCAAATACATAAGACAAGTTACCAGTCTTAGCAACGAGTGTCACTTTTTCTGAGAGAGAATACTTGATACCTGGCTGAATGAAGATATCCCAAACGTTGTAGTTCTTCTCATCGCTGCTCACGTGATTAAAAATGTAGCTGAAACCACCATCTACGAAGAAAGCGAAGTCACCTGCTTTAGCAAAAGAATAACGCACGTAAGGAGAGAGCTTGAACGCATTCAGATTATCAGCAAAACCATTGTCGAAAATACCACTCAAATCGCGACCGAATGTTTTTTGTGTATTTTTACCATGATAGTAGCCGATAGACAAAGCTACGTCCCAGTTCTCATTGATTGAGTAACCAATTTCAGGGTTGATGTTGAGGTCTGTTGTTTTAAGCTCAGTTTTCACACCACCTACTTTGTCAGTAATTTTAGCTGTGTTGAAACCAATAGTACCTCCCCCCCAGATTTGGGCGTTTGCTGCAAGAGATGCAACTGCTACGAGAGCTGTAAGGATAATCTTTTTCATAACTTTTTTAATTTTAATAAAAAAATTAATTAGTCCTACTCTTTTTATTTTTTTGAAGGATGTCATGAGGTTTTCGGATTCCCCTCATTTTGAAATCCGCTGCAAAGGTAAGACCTTTTTTAATACATCGTATGCTTTTCAGCACGAAAACAAACGTTTAGACTACCAATACATACAATAAGAACAAATAAAAGCGCTTTAGATGTGATTTTTCGTTAATTTTTGTTCAAAATGGTCCCACATACCAATTATTCAAGTTGCACCACACACCCCCTTCATAGCCCCTATTCCCTTTTGCACTCAAGAAAAAATGAACAGAAAAGCAAAAAACTACGCGTTCCACATTCCTAACTCCAAAACTTTTTCTTACCTTTGCAATGTTTTTAACATATTTTTATGGGAGACAATAGCGAATATAAGTATTTAACAAAGATAAATTACCCTGTTGACCTGCGCAAGTTGAAAGTGGAGGAATTGCCAGCCGTGTGTGACGAACTTCGCCGTGACATTATAGAGGAATTGTCGATGAACCCAGGACATCTGGCATCAAGCCTCGGCGTGGTGGAACTGACTGTGGCCTTGCACTATGTGTTCAACACTCCATACGACCGTATTGTCTGGGACGTGGGGCATCAAGCCTATGGGCATAAAATCCTGACTGGGCGGCGCGACCTGTTCTGCACCAACCGTAAACTGAATGGATTGAAACCTTTTCCCCACCCCGACGAGAGCGAATACGACACATTCTGCTGCGGACATGCCAGCAACTCCATTTCGGCAGCTTTAGGTATGGCTGTAGCTGCCAAACTAAAAGAAGAAGACCGAAAGGTGGTGGCTGTGATTGGCGACGGTGCCATGAGTGGCGGGCTGGCCTTTGAGGGCCTCAACAACACAGCGAGTACACCCAACGACATGCTCATTGTACTCAACGACAACAACATGTCTATCGACCGCAGCGTGGGAGGCATGAGGCAGTATTTACTGCAACTGACCACCAACTCCACCTATAATAATATAAGGTATAAGCTCTCGCAAAAACTGCTCAAGATGGGCATCTTGAACGAGAAGCGTCGCAAGGGGCTCATCCGCTTCAACAACAGCGTGAAATCGGTGCTTACACGGCAAAAGAACATCTTTGAGGGCATGGACATCCGTTACTTCGGTCCTGCCCAAGGAAACGATGTGGTGGAGCTCGTGCGCATTTTGGGCGCCATTAAAGACATGAAAGGTCCCAAACTGCTCCACATTCACACCACCAAAGGCTATGGCTATGCCCCAGCCGAGGAGGATGCCACCATTTGGCATGCACCTGGCAAGTTCGACCCCGACACGGGCGAGCGAATTGTGGTGCATGATGACAAGCCCCATCCACCCAAGTTCCAAGACGTGTTTGGAATTACCCTGTTGGAGTTGGCACAAAAGAACCCCAAGATTGTGGGAGTAACGCCCGCTATGCCTACAGGCTGTTCGATGAACATCATGATGAACGCCATGCCCAACAGGGTGTTCGACGTAGGTATTGCCGAAGGCCATGCCGTCACCTTCTCGGGCGGAATGGCCAAAGATGGGCTGATGCCTTTCTGCAACATTTACTCCTCGTTCATGCAACGAGCCTACGACAACATCATCCACGATGCAGCCACCATGCGGCTCGACATGGTGCTCTGCTTGGACCGCGCAGGACTGGTGGGCGAGGACGGCTCCACCCACCACGGAGCCTTCGACATGGCTTTCCTCCGCCCCATTCCCAACCTCACCATTGCCTCACCGCGCAACGAACCCGAACTGCGCAAACTCATGTACACGGCGCAACTGCCAGGCAAAGGCGTGTTTGTCATTCGTTATCCGCGCGGCAGAGGCAACACCATAGATTGGCGATGCGAGTTGGAAGAAATCCCCGTGGGTAAAGGGCAGAAACTGCACGATGGAACCGATGTGGCAGTGCTGAGCATCGGCCCGTTGGGTGTGGAAGCCGAAAAAGCTATCTCCATCGCTGAGCTGAAGTCGCTCAACGATCATCCATCCTCCGAGATGCACTTCGCCCACTACGACATGCGTTTCCTCAAGCCTATTGACGAAGACATCCTTCACGAAGTGGGCAAAAAGTTCAAGAAGGTGGTCACGGTGGAAGATGGCGTTATCTCAGGAGGCCTGGGCAGTGCAGTCTTAGAGTTTTTTGCCGACCACGGATATGACGTAGAGGTGAAGCGCATTGGCATTCCCGACCGCTTTGTGATGCACGGCACCGTGGCCGAACTGCGCAAAGAATGCGGCATGGATCCAGAAGGCATTGCCAAAGTTTTTTGGGAGATGCTTCAAACAGGTGCTAAGCCCCGTGCTTAACGCCTAACAACCATAACTACAGAAAGGAGGAGGTACAGGCATGAAAATCATCATTGCAGGAGCGGGTGCAGTTGGCACTTATCTGGCGCGCATGTTGTCCAACGACAATCAAGACGTAGTGCTAATCGATTCGAAAGAGAAGAATCTGATCCGTATCGGCAGCGAGCTTGACATCATGACGCTTTTAAGGCAGCCCACCTCCATTGGCGGCATGAAAGATGCTGAGGTGAGCAAGACCGATCTCTTCATTGCAGTTACCCCTAACGAAAGCGAGAACCTGACTTGCGCCATGCTCGCCAAACAGCTGGGGGCAAAAAAGACGGTGGCACGGGTGGATAATTATGAATACATGAAGCCTGAGAACCAGGAACTGTTCAGAAACATGGGCATCGAGTCGCTCATCTACCCTGAGTTGTTGGCAGCTGAAGACATCGCAGCCTGTGCACGTTACAGTTGGGTGCGGCAGCTTTGGGAGTTCAACAACGGAGAATTGCTTCTGCTGAGCGTGAAGATGCACGATGCCAACCCCATTTATGAAAAAGAAATCAGCAACAAGGACAACCAGCTGGTGGGTCACACACTGAAGGAAATAGGCATGGCTCACCGTCACAACTTTCATGTGGTAGCCATTAAGCGCGAAGGCGAAACCATCAGTCCGAATGGCGATGAGCGTATTCTGCCACGCGACCTCGTATTCTTCATGACCACGAAAGAGAATCTGGCTGAGATCAGACATCTGACAGGAAAGGATGACTACCCTGTGGTGAGGAACAGCCTCATCATAGGAGGTGACAAAATCTCTGTGCGAGCCAGCTGGAAACTGGCTTCCATCCACGAGAGCGTAAAACTCATCGAACCAGATAGTAAGCGGACAGAAGAGCTGCAGTCGTTAGTGTCGCCCAAGACGATGATTTTGGAAGGAGAGGGATACGACATCGATTTGCTGAACGATGAGGGATATGGCAACACAGAAGCTCTCATCGCCCTAACCAACAACGACCAGCAGAACATCTTGGCCTGTGTGGCAGCCCGTCGGCGAGGTATCCGCAAGACGATTGCCCAGGTGGAAAACCTTGACTATTTTGACATGGCCGACGAACTCGACATCGGCACCATCATCAACAAAAAAATGATTGCTGCAAGCCACATCTACCGCTTGCTGCTGAAGGGAGACGTGGACAACGTAAAAATGCTGGCCATCGGTAATGCCGACGTGGCAGAGTTTGTGGTGAAGCCCGGGTCGAAAGTGACCAAGAAACGCGTGATGGAACTGGACCTGCCCTACGGAGTGAACATCGGCGGCATGTCGCGCGAGGGACGTTCGATGCTGGTGAGTGGCCCCACCCAGTTGCAAGCCGGCGACAAAGTGGTGGTGTTCTGCACAGGCAACACCTTGCGCAAACTGGATAAATACTTCAAGTAACAGAAAGAAGATGCCGAACTGGAAACTCATCGCAAAAATCTTAGGATTCCTCCTCTACATCGAGGCGGGACTCATGATGTTGTGCCAAGTGGTTTGTTGGATTTATCATGAAGGCGTACTTGCTTTCGCTCTTCCCATCGGCATCGCCCTTGTCTTAGGAACAACGGGAGTGCTTTTAGGCAGGAATGCAGGTAAGAAAATGGGACGCAAAGACGGCTACATCGTGGTATCGACCGTGTGGATTATTTTCACCCTCATCGGCATGACACCCTTCCTGTTGGACGGACATGTGCCCGACGTGGCAAGTGCTTTCTTCGAAACCATGTCGGGATTCACCAGCACGGGAGCCACCATCATCGACAACCTCGACTCCATGCCTAAAGGCCTGCTCTTTTGGCGCAGCCTCACCCAATGGATTGGAGGCATCGGCATCGTGTTCTTCACCATAGCCATTCTGCCCGCTTTTGGTGTCGGCGAGGTGAAATTGTTTGCAGCTGAATCCACGGGGCCTCTGCATAACAAGGTCCACCCGCGCATCTCCGTAACAGCACGTTGGATAGGGGGCATCTACCTCATGCTCACATTCTTCTGCATCCTTTCGCTCTTCGTTTGCGGCATGCCCTTCTTCGACGCTATCAACTATGCCATGTGCACCACAGCTACAGGTGGTTATGGTACCCACTCTGCGCTGTTGGAAGATGTCTATCACTCCCCCTCCATCGAGTATGTGCTCATCTTCTTCATGTTTGCGTCGGGCATTAACTACACCTTAATTTATTACACCATTCTGAAGGGAAAAATAAAGCGTTTCTTTGGTGACGCTGAACTCAAAGCCTACCTCATCATTGTGTTGGGAGCCTCCCTGATTTGTGCCTTCACACTGGCACTCAGCGATCCTCTGCACGATGTTGAACAAGCCCTGCGCCGCAGCCTCTTCACCGTCATTTCACTCCAGACCACCACAGGGTTGGCCACTGTTGACTACACCCTCTGGCCTGTTCAGCTCATGCCCATATTATTGTTCGTCATGTTTGCAGGAGCCTGCTCCGGCAGCACGAGCGGAGGGTTCAAATGCGTGCGCCTAAGCATCATCTACCGCGTGCTAAAGAACGAATTCACGCGCATTCTCCATCCACGTGCCGTAACCCCCGTCAGGATGAACGGCAGCATTATGCCCCACAACATTGTGCAGACCCTCTTAGGCTTCGTAGCCCTCTTTGTCTGCTCCCTCTTCCTTGGAGCCTTCATCTTAGCCCTGAGCGGAGTCTCCCCCAACGACATCCACCCCAACTTCGACTACTACGAAGCCTTTGGCATCGCCATGTCGAGTATCAGCAACGTGGGGCCAGGCATGGGCTACTACGGCCCTGTCCACTCTTGGGCCATTCTCAGTCCTGTGGCCAAATACGTTTGCTCGTTCCTTATGCTCATTGGCCGTCTCGAAATATTCCCCATCATGATTCTCTTCACCCGAAGTTTCTGGAGAAGAGTGTAATCGCAAAGCTATATTATTTTTTAATCTTCCATTTTTTTATTTTTTATGAAGAAAAGACTAACTAACTTTTTCACCATCACACTCTGCTTGATGATGATGGCATGTAGCAACCCTAAAGGCTACTACTCGATGGACTACACCGTTTCGTTCGACACCATCGGCCACTATCTGCTTGTTGAACTCAACTACTCGTCCGAACAGGTCGAGTCTGGCGACCTTGTGCTCAACATGCCACGATGGGCACCAGGCTACTACGAAATACTTGACTTCGCCAAGCACCTGACCGATTTCAAAGTGACTGACTCAAAAGGGAATCCCATTGAATGGGCGAAGGAAGGGCTGAACCATTGGCGCATTCCAAGACCAGCCGACGGACAACTGCGTGTGAGCTATCGGGTTTATGCCAATCAGCGCGATGTGGCATCAAGCCGTGTGGAAAAAGAGGTGGCATTTGTAGCCCCCTGCGGGGTGTTCATGCATGTTGACGGCGAACAGACTCATCCTGTCAACGTGCGTTTCAATCTTCCTCAAGGATGGCAACATATTTCCACAGGCCTACGCCCCCAGAAAGAGGACAGTTGCCTTTTTAGTGCTCCCGACTTTGATGTACTCTACGACTCACCTTTCCTCTTGGGGAATTTCTACACGAAACAATTTTCGCACGAAGGGCATGACTACGAGTTCGCCCTCGAAACGCCTGACGGAGCTGAAGAGATTGGGTTGGCGGATGACTTCAAGCGCATTGTCAGCGCTGCCACCCAGCTGATGGGCGATGTGCCCTACGACAACTATTGCCTCATCCACATGGGGGAAGGAGGTGGCGGACTGGAGCATCAGAACTCCCAAGCTTGCTACACAGATGGCACCTATCGTTTCGAAACGAGAAAGGCGCATGTCAAGTTCCTGGCTTTCGTGGCACACGAATACTTCCACCTCTACAACGTCAAGTGCATCCGTCCTGCCGAACTGTGGCCCTTAAACTACGACCGCGAAGCCATTACTCCCATGCTGTGGGTGAGCGAGGGGTTGACCTGCTACTATGAGTTTCGCCTACTGCGTAATGCGGGCATAGCCACTCCCGACGAGGCGCTGGAACTACTCTCCACCTACTTCAGCCTCTACGCTCCCTACAAGGGGCAGCACCATCAAAGTCTGCGTCAATGCAGCTATGACATTTGGATGAACTTCATGAACCCCGACGAGAATGGTAAAGACGTACGTATTAACTACTACTTCAAGGGTCCCATCATTGGCTTATTGATGGACATCGACATACGGCGCAAATCGGGTCACAAGCAGTCACTTGATGACGTAATGCGCCTGCTCTACAACCGCTACTACAAAGAGCTGAAGCGCGGATTCACCGAAGAAGAGTTCTGGCAAGCCTGTGCCGAAGTGGCAGGTCAGCCGCTCACAGAAGTTCGTCGCCTTGTTGACACAACCGACGATATTCCTTATGCTTCCTATCTCGACGATGCAGGTCTGCGAGTTGACACCACCGATTGGAGCATTCGTCAAGTGGAGGCTCCCTCAGCCGAGCAGTTGGAGTTTCTGAAGAAAATGAATCTCTAAACGCTAAACTTTATTGAAAATTTGGTGGGGTGAAAAAGATTGGTTAACTTTGCAAATGAAAAGAAATGCGCAGTGTGGAAAACTAAAACAACCAATCAATTCACATACCAATCAACTAAAAAACTAAACAACTAAACCAACTATGGCTGATTTATCTAATTTTTCTCTCGAAGGTAAGAATGCCTGGATTACAGGTGCTTCTTACGGAATTGGTTTCAACATCGCCAAGGCTTTCGTGAAAGCAGGCGTGAAGAACATCGTGTTTAACGACATCAACGAGGCTGCACTCCAGCGCGGACTGGACAACTACAAGGAGGCTGGCATTACCAACGTGAAGGGATACGTGTGTGACGTAACCGACGAGGTGGCCATTAAGCAGCTGGTAGAGACCATCCATAAGGAAGTGGGGCAGATTGACATTCTGGTGAACAACGCTGGCATCATCAAGCGCATCCCCATGCACGAAATGAAGCGCGCCGAATTCCAGCAGGTCATCGACATCGACCTCGTGGCTCCTTTCATCTGTGCCAGTGCCGTGTTGCCTGAGATGATGGAGCGCAAAGAAGGTAAGATTATCAACATCTGCTCCATGATGAGCGAACTGGGACGCGAAACAGTTTCTGCCTACGCAGCCGCCAAAGGTGGCTTGAAGATGCTTACTCGCAACATCTGCTCTGAGTATGGCGAGTACAACATCCAGTGCAACGGCATTGGCCCCGGCTACATTGCCACTCCTCAGACGGCTCCGCTCCGCGAACGTCAGCCCGACGGCTCTCGCCATCCCTTCGACTCGTTCATTTGCGCCAAGACTCCAGCAGGCCGCTGGCTCGACCCTTCCGAACTGGGTGGCCCCGCTGTGTTCCTCGCCTCTCATGCTTCTGATGCCGTGAACGGCCACGTCCTCTACGTAGATGGCGGCATCCTGGCTTATATTGGCAAACAGCCGAAATAGGAACGAAACTGACAACAAGTGGGGGGAGTGAACGTTTTTCACTCCCCCCACTTTGTGTCTATCCCTCTCAATGGTTGAAACTGGGCAATTCCAGCCACTTGAGATAGCAGAAGTCCTGACGATGAGGTAGGTTTTTGTTCTTGGGATACATGCGGACAGCACTCTTGTACTGACCGAACTGCTTTGGTGTTAGCTCTGCCTCAAACGTGTAGTTATTGCCTTCATGACCCGTCATCTGCAGCGGTTCAACAGAGAACACACGCTCTTCACCGTCGGCATTGACAGAGACGTTCACCTTTTCCAGCCCAACAGCATCGTTGAGTCCCTGCTCGTTAATCACATATTTCAGACGGTAATTTTGACCCGCTTCACATCCTGCAGCAGGGAAGTCCCACTCGGCACTCACCACGCTGATGGCATCCCAACGCTCGGCAACCGCCTCCTTCCACTGAGCAAGTTCCTTGGCCAAACGGTAATTGTCCTTTGAGAGTTGCTTGAAGCGTTTGGCCTCTTTCTCGTAGAACTTCGAATAGTAGTCATCCAGTTGACGTTTCATCGTGAAGTGAGGCGCAATCTGGGCGATGGAGTTCTTAATCACTTTACACCACCCTGTTGAAATGCCTTGTTCATTCTTGTCATAGTAGAGCGGCACAATCTCGTTCTCCAACAAGCTGTAGATGGTTGCGGCATCCAGCTGATCCTGATAGCCCTGATTCTGGTAGGTGCGCTTCTCAGTGAGCGCCCATCCTGCACCTTCGCGGTAGCCTTCCAGCCACCAGCCATCCTTCACGCTGAAGTTCACCACACCGTTCATTTCGGCTTTCTCGCCCGAAGTGCCAGAAGCCTCCAGCGGACGTGTAGGCGTATTCATCCAGATGTCAACGCCCGACACAAGACGGCGAGCCAACAAGTAGTCGTAGTCCTCGATGAAAACAACTTTGCCCTGAAACTCATCGCGCTGCGAAATCTCATAAATCTTCTTGATGAGATCCTGACCCGCACCGTCAGCCGGGTGTGCCTTGCCGGCAAACAGGAACACGACGGGGCGTTCAGGGTTGTTCACAATGCGACTCAAGCGACCAAGGTCGGTGAACAGCAAATGGGCACGCTTGTAGGTGGCAAATCGGCGGCAGAAACCGATGATGAGTGCGTTGGGATTGAAATGCTCAGCCAATTTAGTGATGCGCGAAGGGTCATTCTGGTTCTTCAGCCATGTTGCACGATATTGCCTGTCGATATAGAAAACCAGATTCTTCTTCATGGTCAGGCGCATCTTCCAGAGTTCTTCGTCTGGGCAGTCATAAATACCTTTCCATTTTTCCTCGTTCGACTGGTCGGCCATGAACGTGGGGTCCAGATACTTTTCGTAGATATTTCTCAGCCATCCAGCTGCCACCCAGGTGGGGAAATGCACACCGTTGGTGACATAGCCCACATGGTTCTCTTCGGGATAATAGCCTGCCCAAATGTTTGCAAACATTTTCTGGGAAACCCAACCATGCAGTTTGGACACACCATTCACCTCCTGGCAAGTGTTGCAGGCAAAAGTGCTCATGCAGAATTTCTCCTCCTTATTGTCAGGGTTGATGCGTCCCATGCCAATAAATTCATCCCACGAAATGCCGAGCTTCTTGGGATAGCCTCCCATGTATTTGCCAAACAACCCCTCGTCAAAGTAATCATGACCAGCAGGTACGGGTGTGTGAACCGTGTAAAGCGAGGAGGCACGTACCAGTTCCAGAGCCTGGTTGAAGTTCAGCCCTTCCTCTTCAATATAGTCGCACAGACGTTGCAGGTTGCACAGGGCAGCATGACCCTCGTTGCAGTGGTAGATATCTTTCTTTATGCCCAACCGTTTGAGCAGTAACATTCCGCCAATACCAAGCAGGATTTCCTGCTTCAGTCGGTTTTCCCAGTCACCGCCATAGAGGGCATGCGTGATAGGCTTGTCATACTCAGAGTTCATTTCGTTGTCGGTATCGAGCAAATAGAGTTTCACACGCCCCACGTTCACACGCCAAACGCAAGCATGTACGTGATAGTTGTTATAGGGCACGGCAATGACCAGCGGGTTACCATTCTCATCAAGTTGGCGCTCAATGGGCAGACTCCCGAAGTTCTGAGCCTCGTAGTTGGCAATCTGCTGCCCCTCTATCGACAGGCTCTGTGTAAAGTAACCAAAGCGATAGAGGAAGCCAATGGCGCACATATCCACATTGGAGTCAGAGGCCTCTTTCACGTAGTCGCCAGCCAGCATGCCCAAACCGCCGCTGTAAATCTTCAAAGCAGAATGAATGCCATACTCCATGCAGAAGTAGGCCACTGACGGACGGCTTGCGTCGGGCTTCACATCCATATATTTGCGGAATTTAGCATAGAGATCCTTGATGCGCTTCATCAATGCCTTGTCCTTCATGATTTCCTCTTTGCGGGCGTAGGTCAATCGCTCCAACAACATGACAGGATTGTGACGCACATCATGGTAAATCCCTGCGTCGAGGTCGCGGAACAAGTCACGTGCTTCGTAGTTCCACACCCACCACATGTTGTGGGCAATTTCGTTTAAACACTTCAAATCCTCAGGAAGAGAAGCCTTCACTGTCAGCACCTTCCACTGAGGGGCATTTGCGTAATCTGCTTTTATCTTCATAGTCTATTGGGGGATTAAATAATTAATTACTCTGTGCAAAGTAAAGAAAAAATCTGGAAACATTCACATTTTATAACAAAAAAAGTTATTCCCTTATGCCATTATTTCCATAAATGACAGAAAATGCATCTTTTACACAAAAAAAACATGCCAGCAACCTCTGTGTATATTTTTACGGATACTATTTACTATTGAGCCCACTTGAAAAAGTGGTGTTTAAAATTGTTTCAAAATAATCTCTGATTTATGCCGATTTCTGGAATATTTTTCGTACCTTTACATCATCAATCAGACAGAAAGACGATGTTCAAGAAGACAGACCCGAATCCCCAGCTGGACATGTTCACTGCTCCCGTGATGCAGCTGGGCAGCCGTGCCTCCAAGAAGTATTCCGACCCAAACGCATGGCACAATCAGTTCCATAGCCTCGTGACTACGAAGATAGACGAGGATACACCGTCACGAAACAGGGAACCAGAAAGCGGTGGCGGATTCCTTGGAACAACAAGACAGGCTGGCGCTACTTCGAGGACAAGGACATTGAAGCCTACAGGCTACGAAAGCAAATAGAGAGCCTGCCGCCCGAAGAGCAGCGCAAACGAAACAATGTCGAGGCGGCCATGTTCCAATATAGTTTCCACACGCGCAACGGCAAGACCCGCTACAGGGGCTTGCTCAAGCACCGTATCCATGCATACAGCAGATGCATGTGGATGAACCTCCGAAGGATGGTAATATTCCAGAGTTCAACATTTCAAAGACCGTTATTTGCCCTTTTCAGGCCTCTCAGAGGGGCATTTGGCTGCATTGCGATAATTTTTGAGAATATTTTCACAGGGTCAGACTTTTGCCGTGTATCACCCAGAATGGCCGCATAAGCCAGAATGGATCTCAAAAACACCACTTTTTCAGGTGGACTCATTTTTATTATTGTGGGCAATGGAGAAGAGGAAGAGGAAGAGGAAATAAAAAGGTACGCAGGTGAGAATGGGCTGAACCTCATTGTTACAGGATGGACAAATACTCCTTACTCGTATTTAAAAATTTTCGACGTGGCTGTGCTTCTTTCACGATGGGAAGGCTTTGGCTTGGCTATTGCTGAATATATGGCCGCGGAGAAGAATCTTGTGGCCACACGAGTCGATGCCATTCCAACAATTGTGGATGATGGCGTCGATGGGAGAACTCGTAAATGTAGATTCTCCTCAGGAGGTGGCTGACAAGGTGATGTTTTATTATACTCATCCTAAAGAAGCTAAACGGATGAGAGAAAATGCAAAAGAGAAGGTGATTGAGAAATATAGTGTGGAACGGGTAGCTCGCCAGCATAAAGAAATGTTCCGAAAACTCAGCCAAGAGTAATGCTAATTCCCATGGGCATCTGTCCTGCATGGGTGAAGAAGCTACAAATCTCCACCAACATCAGCGGAAAGAAGATGAAGGAGAGCGGCTACCAGTTCAAGTGGACTTTCCAAGAAGCAATCGCTGACTGGTTCGAGGACAACAAACGAATGTGTCTGGAGTGAGAGTTGAGAGCATATCAACCATAAACTAAATTTAGTTATTACTGTCCGCTAAACATGAATCCCCGCTCTGAACTTGCTTTTTAATCTGCAAATCCAGGGACTAAGAGCATTTCCAAGCCCCCTGTCATCCTATT
>CADAPC010000031.1 GCA_902789725.1 uncultured Bacteroidales bacterium | reverse complement strand
AAAAATAAAAGTTTGTAGTACACAGTAAAGTAATCGGGAACGCTGGAACGGCGGTGACAGCAAGGAAAAAGGAAAATCGGAGTCAAAGTTGGGTTAAGTGTCATGGAAAGGTGTATGGAAAATTGTTTCGGTTGCAAAGAAACGAAAAAAAGGCGAAACTTACAAAAAGTTTCGCCCTTTTTTGAGGATAATGTCTTTTTTCTTTTGCAAATGCTCTTATTTCATCAATTTCAACGTGCCTTTCTTGCCCGTTTCGCTCTTCATGCGGAGTACATAGATACCTTTGGGCAAGTTGGCCTTGGCGAACGATGACTTCACGCTGCCCATCGGACAAGTGTATTCGCTCACGCTGATGCCGTTGATGTTGAGGACTTCAACCGTGACAGTCTCGCTGGCTTCGATGTTGTCGATGCCGGTGACGTAGTTGCTGTACTTGTCCTTGTTGAAGCGCACGATGAGGATGCCTTCCTTTGCCTTGCTGGTGTCCCAGTCGCTGTAGGGTAGTTCGGGCAGGTCAAAGTTCAAGTCGCCGATGTTGGCGGTCTTCACATCCGTCCAAAGCAGGAACTCCTCTTCGCTGCCTTCTTCGGTGCTGAAGCTTGTCAGGTTCGACTCGCTGATGTAGGGTGCGATAGTAGCTCCAGAGGTCATCTTGAGCGTGCCAATGTTGCTCAGTTTTGTGTTGCCGCCCGAACGCAGGACTACAATCAGCTTAGACTGTGCACCGAAAGTGACGTTCTTGGCATTGAAATCGACGATGCTGGTGGTGACGATGGTGTTTGCCCCGGCCTGGAGGGTGCCATTGATGGTGTAAGAGCTGTTGGTGAATGGCTTTTTGGCGGTTGTGGTTGCAGCGAGAGTGCCTCCTGCAGCCACGGTGAGTGCGCCAGTGCCTAAGTTGGCTCCCGACTTGACGTTGAGTTCACCTTCTGTCACCTTCACCGTTCCGGAGGTGGTCCAAGAGCCTGAAACGGTCATCTTGCATGTGCCCACCTTCTCGAAGTTTGACTTGTTGTTGCCTCCGCCGTCGGCGATGATGCCGTCGAAGGTGAAGTCGCCCAGGCTTTCCGAGCTGTTACCCACTTTCCAAGTGTTGCTGCCGCTTACTGCACTCTGGTTCTGGAAGTTTGAGATCGGTTGGTTGAGGCTTCCCTTGCCTGTCAACTTACCGATGGTGTAGCTCTTGGCCACGTTGGTCACTCCGCATCCTTCTGCAATGTCGAGCGTTCCGTTTGGCAGACCTGTGGAGTTGTCGAGTGGCAGCCAAATGTTGGTGTTGGTGTGTTTGATGGTGCCTTCGAACTGGCTCCAGTTGCCGGTGATGCGCACGCGGCTCACGGTGTTGGTGGGGTTGATGGTCAGGATGCCTTCGCCTGTCAGTTTGTTGTTATAGGCAAGGTAGTAAGCGCTTCCGAGAATGAATGTGCCTTTTTTGTTTTTGGGCACTTCGATGGGGGTGGACAGCGCACCGCCGCCAGCATCTTCAAATTCTCCTCCCGAAAGGATGACTTTCTTGGCTGGTACACCACTGTAGCTCTGGACACGGCCTTGCTGAATGTCCATTTCGTTGAGAGAAGAGCCGGCAGCATAAGTCTTGAGCCAACCTGAGCCTGTCTTGGTGAGCACAGTGCCTGAGAAGGCTTTGTTTTGGATGAAATCCTTGTTGGCACCCGCATTGATGACACCGCCTTCTTCGCCCACCATCTTGATGGGTGAACCGTTGGTGACGGTGGCGTCGGTTTGGATGATGGCTCCGTTCTCCATGGTGAACTTGGCAGGCGAAGTGGTCACGGCTCCAAGATTGCCGGTAGCTTTGTTCTCGTTGGAGAGTGAAGACACTTTCACGGTTCCGCCCTTCAGGTAGTTGCCGCCTGTGTAGGTGTTTTCTGTCTTGATGGTGAGGGTGCCTTTGCCTTCTTTCACCAGTTCGCCATCCACAATGGCCCCATTGCCAGTAATGGTGTAGTTCTTAGAAGAGTTGACAGTGATATTGGAAGGTGAAAGTTCTTCACCAATGGTGACGGTGAGCTTTGTGCTGCTGTCGTCGAAGGTGACAGCGTCGCCCTTCACGAAGATGTCGGCTGTCTGGCTTTCATCGTCGGCTACGTAGAAGTTCTCAGTCTTTGCAAAATCCCAAGTGCTGGATGATGCTCCCGTCCAGATGATGGTGGAAGCTCCACGTATGCTTCCCAAGGAGAGGATGAGATTGCCTGCATCATCTACAGAAAGACCAGTCTTGAGGTTGGTTACGCCTTCAATCTTGATGTTGGCCAAAGAGCCTGACACCTCGTCCACCTTGCCGATGATGTAGTCGCCAGCTTCCAAGGTGTTGGCTCCGTCAGCTTTGTGTTCTACCACCTCGATGACAGGCTGGAGGTATTTGGGACCCCAGTTGAGCCAAGCGTCGGTTGTTTTACGCTCCACTTTCAGACTTTTGGCATTGATTTGGTCGGCTTTCAGTCCGTCGGAATAGAGGTCGAGCACAATGCGTGAGCCCAAACCCAGCTCGAGTTCATTCTCCACGGTGATGCTGCCCATGGAATTGTCTCCGCCAGGGCGGATGACAGAAGCGTAATCAGCCTTGATGCTCTTGAAGACACCTCCATTGGAGTTCAGCTCGGCAAATCGGTTGAGCCAGAGAGCGGATTGCTTCATGGTTCCGTCGAAATTGACCGTTCCTGCCCAGATGTCGGTGTTGCCCGTGTGGGTCATATCCACTTTGGGCAGATTGAGGATGCCGTCACCTTGCTTTACAAGACGGGTAGCGTCGGTGAAGGGGGCACCTTCTACTGTACAAGTATAATATGTGTAGTCTATTTCGTCTGTTCCGTTGAGTTTCTTGCTGTTCTTGCCTTGTACCCATGAAGGAACGTTGAAGATGGCCACAGCAGGTTTTGCGCCGCTTTCCACTGAAATCTTTGTGTCGTTTGTTTCGCAAACAATGACTTGTTTGCCATCGGTTTGTCCTGTGATGCTACCGCCGTTGGCAATCTCGACGCGTCCTGTCATTGTGTTGGTGGGAGGAGCCTGGGTGATGCCTTCCATCGCTCCCAAGAAATAGCTCTTGTGAGGAGGCTGGTTGTAGCCTACGCACTGCCAAGCCATTGCATTGCGATACTGATGGTCGCTCCAAAGGGTGGGGATGCGGTAGGTGGTGGGAATGGGGGTGGTGTAGATGCGCAGGTAGGCATTATCGGCTGTGCGCACAACGATTTCCTCGCGCCAGTCGCCAAAGATGTCGGCTAAGGCTCCCGGGTTGTTCTTCGAGTCGTTGTTCATCTTGCAACCGCTGGAGGTGAAGAGTCTGCCACCCCCTGGTTTGTAAACAGCGGCCTCGCGCTCAGTGCCAGGACTGTCGAGCACCTCGTCGAGCAGGTCGCCGTCCCAGTAGATGCGCTGGTTCAGGTGGCTCCAGAAGAGGGCATCGTTCGTGCCGGTGGTGGAAGGCCCGCCTGTGACGGGGAGGTCTTTCACTGTGCTAATCATGCCAGTCTGTGTGGTGCGTCCCATGCTGCCTGGAAACTCGTTGGAGAAGTTCGCGCAAAGGGCGCGTCCGTCATCGCTGCTGGTTTTGTAGCGATAGTAGATTTGTCCAGTTGTAGCATTATAATAGGTGCAAGCAGGTTCGTCCTCGTTGCAGGTGAACTGCTCTTCATATTTGCGGTATGGGTCGAAGTCAGCGCAGTGCTGAGCATCACCGTGTCCGAGACCCGTGGTGCAGAGGCCCATGCCGTTGTCGTCGATTATCATGGAACCGAAAATGATTTCATCGCGTCCGTCCCAATCTACGTCGCCAATGGCAAAGTTGTGGTAGCCATTGCCGAACCATGGGTCGCTCCATCCTCCGTTGTTGGCCCAGCGCCAGCGAGTGGTCAGCTCATGAGTGGCAGGATCTACATCGAGGGCAATGAATTTGTGGCGTGTGTAGCATCCACGCCCCAGAAAAATGCTGGGTTTCCTTCCATCGAAATATGGCGCACCCAAATAGTGCTTGGTGGAGCGGTGCCCTGTGTCGTTTTTCCCCCATGCTGTGGCGTAATCTGTTTCGCCTGCCTCAAAGCGGAGCAATGGATAGGCCATAGGAGTGAACGATTGGCTGCTACCGTCCCAACCGTAGGGGGCACAAGTGGCACCTTCCATGTAGAGAAGATATTCTGCTCCCTCGCGTGTGTATTCGTCGCGTGGGGCGATATAGTTCATGTTGCCAATGTTGAGCGAGTTGCCATTGGCGAGGTGGATAATCATGTTGTTTGCTCCTCGCATCAGGCATTCAGCCTTTCCGTCCATGTCCCAGTCGTAGGCAATGAGGTCCCACTGCTCGTCGGGACCTGCCATCATGTTTGGACCGAGGTCAATCCACCAGAGTCGTGTTCCGTCAAGTTTGTAGCACTCGTAGTGGTGGAACTTGGTTTTGTTGGAGGCATTGCGGATGTCGCCTGCGTAGTTGCGTTTCACCATAAACTCGACAATGCCGTCGCCGTCCACATCGCCCAGTGAGATGTCGTTGACAATGTATTCGCTGGTGACATCGTTACCGTTTCGGTCAACGACCTTGGCCATCTTGATTTGCTTATAGCCTTCGTTCCATCGGGTGACTTCGGCACTCTTGGCCTGTTCTTTGCCGTTCGCCACAGCAGCCACTTGGTATTTGCTGGAAGCGTTTCCGCCAGCGTGACTGAAGCAGGAGACTTTCAGCCCTTCCTGTAGCAAGGAACCGTTGCAGTAAAGGTTGTAAGTTACATCGTAGTACTCTTCGCCCAGCACGCGCCAGCTGACAAAGTTGCCGCCTGACTGTCCTGGAACGGCTACGAGTCCTCGGTCAATCTTGTCGGTGAAGCGTTGGGCGAACCCAAGGACCGCCGACGTGAGGAGGGCAAGGGTTAGAATAGATTTTCTTGTCATGTTAGTTGATGTTTATTAAGTTGTATAATCTTATGGGGTTTTCTGCAAGAAAGCTGCAAAACATGAACATCGATGAAAGGAAACGAGAAACTGTAGAAAACGGATGTCATAAAGAAAGGTGTGGTGAAAATTACTTCACCACCACCTTTTTCACGGTTCCGTTATTGTACTTCACCAGATTGATTCCCTTCTGCAAAGTGGGGCTTTGTACACCTGAGAGCGTGTAAATGCTCTGAATAGAGTTCTGTGTGTCCTTTACCGAAGCGATGGCTGTTTCGTTGGTTGTTTTCTTAGTCGATTCTGTACCGTAGTATGTCAGTTTCACGTTGTCAATCATTGCCCAGATTTCAGCATCGTTCGTGTTGCGAACTCCAATTTCGAGCACACCGTCCTCACCCACCTTGGTGATGATTTGGTAGATGTTGCCGTAATAGACTGATCCCTCCACCGTCTTGGCTTCTTCGCTGCCGTTGTAGATGTGTGCTACTCCATCCGCATTGGTCTTGTTGTCACCATCAGTGCCAAGAATTACATCCATGTAGTCTTCGTTGGCATAGACCTGTAAACCTTCTTGTTTTGCATAGGCACTGATTTGCAGCATGTATGTACCGGCAGGCAAGTTGTTGACTGTTTGATAAATACGTGCAGCGGTTGTGTTCCAAAGGTTGAGATAGAGTCCGTCAAGGACTGTGCCATCGGCAAAGTCGTTCCATGTATTCAGTCCGCAAGTGCTCCAGCCGTCATTAGTCCATCCTTCAGCACCGCTGTCGAAGCTTGGGTAGAGGACTTTGGGAGTATAATCCACTGGGTTGTCGTCGCTGGCTATGTCCTGAGGCAAGGTAAGATTGAACTCGATGTTGTAGAGTTCGTCAAGGAGAACAGTGATTTCTTCTGTGCTCTTTTGGCTCCAGTCCATGTTTTGGTAGGCATCCATGTAGGTGTTGTAAGCTTCGATGGCAGTAGCTGCACTTTCTTCCTTGTATTCTTCGAAGATACTTTCAGCGGTTGCTACTTCATAAACGAGTTTCTCTTTCTGCCAGATGAAATTCTGTGCTTCTTCGAAAATAGCACCCAGATTTTCCACTTGCTCCTTTACCTCGACTGTAGCCAGGGTGTGCTGTTTCACGTTTTCCTTCTGGGCACTAACGGCATCGCCCAGAGCGTCGCCATATTTCTCATTGATGTATTCGTTGTTCAGCAATTCCTCGCCCAGCTCAATGGATGATTCCAGTTCGCTGTATGCAGCGATGTTTTGGTTGATGTTGTCGAGTGCTTCTTCCACTTTAGGGATAACGGCAAGAATCTGCTCGTCGGTGTTGGCACTTTCCACTTCCTTCATCACGTTGTTCCATGCTTCCACCAGATTTGGCTGTACGGCTACATCGCTAAAGTCGGGTGCGCTTTCTTTTAGGCTGTTCACCCAGTATTTGATGGCTTCTGTTCCGTTTCCGTAATATGTCACAGTGACATTATCGAGTGCCACCCAGTTTTCGGCAGCAGTTTCTTGACCGAAGCCGTAGGTGAGTGTGCCGTCCGTTACGTTGGTTGTGATTTCATAAGTTGCTCCTGCTGCTCCGCTGGCAACGGCCTTCTTGTCGAGGTTAGCAAATACGTAGCCCTCAGCCTTCTCTGAGAAGGCAGCGAGGCTGACCACATAGATGCCATTGGGTAGGCCCGTCAATTCTTTCTGAGCCGCTCCTTGGAGAGACGCACCCCAGATGTTGAGCGTGGTGCCTTCAAAGCCTGTCCAAGTTTCAGCAATCCAAGTTTGGGTGTTCCAAGTAGAAGCACCAATCTCATTTTCCCATTGATCGATGGCGTTGCAAGCATCTTGTTCAATCGTTTTAGGATTGTTGGGCGTGACGGAAATTTCGTAATATTTCAGCAGTTTTGCTACTGTCGCTTCGGTGGCACTTTCCAGTTCTTCCTCAGAGCTGGTGGTATTTGCATAGACGGCCTTTTCGTCAGCAAGGTCTGTTACTCCTTCCTTTTCAGCATTCTCAATAGCTTTTTTCAGTTCCATAGCAGCCTCGTATCTGTCCATCTCCATCAAATAGGCCTGATAATTTTCTTCGCTCACTAATGCCCAAGTGGTTTGGAACTGGTCGGCCATCTCTGTTGGGTCGTCAAAGATGACACCAGTTCCCGTAGCTATATTATCCTTAGCATTCATATAATCCACGTATCTGCCCACCATGTAACCTGGATAGTTGGTGCTGTTCCATGTCGCATTAGCATCAGCTGCGGTGATTTGAAAAGTGTTGTTGTGTAGATTGTTCAAATAAAATAGGCTATTGCCACGGCTTTTGCAATCCACATACACATTGCCTCCCTCATTGATAAAGAGGGAGTCAGTGTTGTTGTTCTTTGCAGATGTGACCATGATGGCATAAGTTTTTCCATCCCATTCTTGGCCTTCACTTACATGTTGTCTGAGGGTGCAGAGCAGTCCGGTGTCGCCTACACTGGCATGGGTGCCCCAGTCGTTGCCTTCGGTGAGGAACATCTGTGCTTCGGTGTTGTAGATGTAAAATTCTTGATCTACTGTCAGTGATTCATAAGTACCAGAATAGACTGGCTTTTGCCATTCGTCGGCAAGTGAGCTAAAAGTAGTAGCGATAGTTGCCAATAAGAGTAAAAACTTTCTCATAAATTTTTTAGTTAGTAGTTGTTATATTAGAAAAGTAGTATGTGCATAAATTCGTGGCAAAGGTACGACAAATAATTTTATCGTGCAACCATTTCAAGCAAATCTTTTCCTGTGAGTTTGTAACTTGCATCCGTGCCTGCCAATATGTTTTCGGCAAGGTCGCGTTTCGTCTGGTGCAGTCGGATAATTTTTTCTTCGATGGTGTTTTTGCTCACAAGGTGATAAACCGTAACGGCTTGATTCTGTCCTATTCGGTAGGCACGGTCGGTGGCTTGCTGCTCCACCGCTGGGTTCCACCACGGGTCGAGATGAAACACGTAGTTGGCTCCTGTCAGGTTCAGACCCAGTCCACCAGCTTTCAAACTGATAAGGAAAAGTTGGTTTTCGCCCTTTTGGAAAGCCTCCACCATATCCGTGCGTTGCTTCAGTGGTACGCTTCCGTCAATATAGAAATACTTCATCCCTGTTTTGTCCAGTTCTTTCCTTACTATGTCGAAGAAACTAACGAACTGGCTGAACACTAAGGCCCTGTTGCCACCTTCGATAACTCCTTGTATCAGTTCTATTAAGGTTGTGATTTTCGAACATTCCCCCGTCCACTTTGGCTCAATGAGCTGTGCGCTGCATGCAGCCTGCCGCAGTCGGGTTATTTCGGCGAGCACATGCATGTTGATGTCCAGTCCTCCCTCTTGCAACATCCGCTCCGCTTTGATGCGAATGCTTTCGTAGATGGCCAGTTCGTCGCGGTTCAGTTCCACAGGATAGTAAATCTCTGTTTTGTCGGGCAGTTCCTTGAGCACGGCATTCTTGGTGCGCCGCAGCATGAAAGGGTGTACAATGTGCTCCAACTGCGCTTGTTTCTCTTTATCTTGAAATCCCTCGATGGGTATGATGAATTTTTGCGAGAAGTGTTCGTAGTTCCCCAAAAGACCAGGATTGACAAATTGAAACAGGTTCCATAGTTCACCTAGGTGATTCTGCACGGGGGTTCCTGTCAGCATCACTCGGTTGTCGGCCTGAATCTTCATGGCTGCATCACTGGTCTTGGCTCCACGGTTCTTGATGATGTGTGCTTCGTCTAAACACGCTACGTTCCAGTGCTTTTTGGTGAGGATGTCTTGAATGCTCAACAAAATGCCGTAGGTTGTCACAATCACGTCGCCCGCTTTGGCCTCTTGTATGGTTTTAGAACGGTTGGTGGAAAAATTGAGAATCTGCACGTTCAGTGTGGGTGCGAAGCGTTCCATTTCCATTTTCCAGTTCGGAGCTACCGATGCTGGAGCCACCACAAGCGAGGGACCGTCTTCCTTCTTGAGCAAGAGGAAAGCTATGGTTTGGATGGTTTTTCCCAGACCCATGTCGTCGGCCAGCAATGCGCCAGCTCCCCATCTGTTGAGCCGTGCTATCCACAGGTAGCCGTCTTTTTGATATGGGCGCAAGGTGGTATTCAGTTCCTTTGGCACAGGTGGACTGTAGTTAGAACTGTCGAGAATCTTTTTCCGAATGTCCAAAAGCTTTGTGTCCATCTCCAATTGTAATTCTCCGTTCAGCAAATCGTAGCCCATGAGAGCAGCGCTAAAAGGTGAGATTTTGATTTTCCCCCGCTCGCGGTTTGCAATGGCATCAAGGGCTTTCAATTGCTTGCGCAGTTTGTCGCTGAGAGCCAGAAACTCTCCTTCGCCAATTTTTACAAATTTCCCTTTGCTCTTGCCCACCAGCTCTAAAAGTTCGCTAATGCTCATGCGAGTTTGTTCGTCAATGTTCACGTCTCCCTCGATGTCGAACCACTGTCCCCGCTGTTTTAACACTCCATTCCACGTGCTGGCTCCTTTGGTCAGGCTTTTGATTCTGAAAGCTTGTCCTTCTGGCCATTCGGCATAAAAGGTATCGGGATGCTCTTGGATGAGTTGCACGAGGTCGAGCATGAATTCTGGTGGATAGACACAGTCTTCAGCCTCTTCGTATCCTTCGCTGTCCCAGAATTCCTGCACTAGCCTGAGGTTCTGCTTCTCCATTTCCTGGTTGCGTTTCACCCTCACACGCCCATCTTCGTTCTCATCGATGATGATATTGTCGCCTTCGGCCAGTCGGCAAGTCTTTCGTCCTCCAGGCAGTGGGCGGACAAATATCTCCACAGTCCAGTTGCCATTCTGCTTGGGACTGATTCTGAAGCCCACGTTCCATTGCCCATCCACCATCGGGAGGGTTGACCCTCCCTCAATGAGCGATGAGTGCAGTTCCACCTTGCCGCCAATTTTCGTCAGTAGGCTGCGCAAAGTGTTTTCAGCCTCCAAAGGCAGACTGCCTAACTGTAGCAATTTGATGTAGTAGTCGCGGATCTCGTTGGGGATGTTGATGATACTGTAGTGTGTGGGGGAGTCCTCCACCACCACCATGTCGTCCTTTGCTTTGCGTAAAGGTACGTTGGACTTCACCACAAATCGGTCGCCATCGTTTTCCACAATCAGGTAGGGTTTGTCCCTGTCCACCTTCACCAGTTCGTAAGGTGATGATTTTCCCACGTAGAGGCGGCTATTTTCCACCATCTCTTCCACCACGTCTTCCAGCTGCAAGTCCCAATGGTCGCTATGGTTCAATCGCGCCAGGATGCGGCGGTCGGCATTGTCCATGTATTCAATATCGCCTCTTCTGTATCGTGTGTCATTCAGTCGTTTCCCGTTTCCCCAAACGCCATTCTTTAGTCGAGTTTGCTCCCTCACTTGGATGGTGTTGGAGTTTGGTGATTCTCGTAAGTACATGATTCGGACGGTTCGGCTGTCCTCCCCTCGTGGCTTACCCTCTGCGTCGTTGAGCAAGTCTTCCAGCACCGATTCCCATTCGGCTTTGTGATAAATGTTCACCAGTGTGGACTGATTGCCAAAGCGATGGCGCAGCGACTCGCGCTCATAGTCGTAGAGTGGCAGATATTTCGACATTTCATGCTGCAACAATGCCACGTTGGGTATGCAGAGGTTGATGTCCATTTCGGCAGTAGAATAACCTAAATAATTGGCTAGTAGGAAGGATAATGAGCGGAGCAAGGGTGGGTAATGGTGTTCGACGGCCTCCTTATACATCTTCTGCAATAGTTCTTTGTGCCGTATGACGCTGACACCTATGAAGTCCTCAGCCAGTAGTCTTGCTGGCAGTTGCTCTACCATCGTTCTTGTGTCAATGTTGGCATCCAGCTCTTTCAATTTGGATTTGCAGGCAGTTGCTATTTTCAGATTTTTGTCATCCAGAATCTGTTTAGTGGGACTTTCTGCTTGCTGCTCAGAATATATCTTGGATGAGTTGCTGCCATTCATGCCCTGTTGAGCGGCTGCCATGTAGGTCATCACCAAATAAAAGGTGAGCAGACCGTTTCGGAAATATCCTTTTGGACCTCCTTCCTTCTGTTGTGTTTTGAGTGCCATGTCAAACCAACGTGCGGCATCGAAGAATTTTTCCTCCGACAGGCTTCGCAAACCGCCCAGAGCATAGCCAGAGGAGATGTCGGAATAAATGCCGTTGGCAGGCATTTTCCCCGTGGCGATGTATTCGTAGAGTTCTATGCCCGCGGCCAGCCTACAGCGGGTGGCTTCTGTGATGGCTTTGTAATTGTTGATGGCGGTTAGGATGGTGGAGGGGTCTATCACCATGTCGTTCATAGTGAGATAGCTTCCAATATGCTCGAAAAAATAGACGAACGACTCTGCTTGCAGGTTGATGAATAGTGGTAGAAATTGAGGCTCGGCGGCTATGCTGTTGAACATCTCCACTTGCCCCACGCCAATCACGTTGGCACTGTTGCACTGCTGATAGCCACTTTCGACCAATTGATGTACGGCATAACGAATGAACATGTAAGTTTGTCCGCTCATGTGCTTCACTTTTTGGAATGCTAACAAGAGGTCCTTGCGACATTCGTAAAGAAACCACAGTGCAGGGACAAAGTCGTTAAGGGATATGCTGTAGCGCGGCATGTTGGTGTACCAGTCTTTGCCCTCTATATCCAAAATGCCTTTGTCGGTCAGTTCGCTGAGGGCGGCTTTGCCGTTGAAAGTGGGAAAACAATATTGCGATAGGATATAGAGTTGTTCGTCCATCCTCCTGTTTGAGCCTAATCCCACATCCGCATAGAAGCACATCAGTCGTTGTGCGTCCTCGCTTAATTGTTCATATTTCTCAAAATTCATTCTTCGTTCAATTCAGATTGGGAAAATTGTGCAAAAGTACGAATAAGTAAGGAGAATACAAAATGAAAGAGGATTTTTTTTGGATTGATTGTCTCCTAAGCACGCAAAAGGTTCGAACGAGCGTCAGTTGGGCGAAGCAACGTGTCATTCCCTCCATGAGAAAGTTTGACCATCCCATTCGATGGTGAAGTCCCCTGCCTCAGAGATGTCGCCATTGGGGGTTTCTGGGTCTTCCAATTTGATGGCTGAAAGGAGAATGTTTTTGCCTTCCTCAGGCAGAGTAATGGAGTAGAAGTCATATCCTTTCAAATGTCGCTCAACCAAAGTGGGCAATCCTGTGTCGGCCGTCATCTTACCAGTGGCAGGGTCATAGTCAAAGGTCACTAAAAGAAGGTTGTCCCAGTTGGGAGTCTCGCTACAATCCTCTACGAAGGCTGCAAACAATTTGTGGCCATCTTTGCGGTTCCAATAGCAGGTGGTAGTGCTGCGGTCGGTCTGTGTGTCCAGTATGCCTCTGATATAGCCTGAACGCAGCTCGCAGTTTATTTGGCAGCCAACCATGATAGATGGGTCGTTGATCCATTTCACGTGGGTGTGGAAATCGTTCTGCTTTGCATATTCGGGCGAATCGAGCCATTTCTTCAGTGCAAGGTTGGTCTCTGTGAACGGAAACATCTTGACAAAAGCGTGGGTAAGAGTCTTGATGTCCACTTTTTCGCCAGGCTTGCTCACTTGTATGACAGCCTCTTTCCAAGTCATGCGGATGTTGTCCACGCCACTTATGAAAGTGTCTTCGTTTTCCCCTTCCTCGTCATTGTAGGAAATCTTTTCGTTGGTCGCTTCCCCGTCTTCTTCACCATTCTGCAGAGCCTCCGCCCCCTGCGTGTTTTCACTACGATTGGTCTCCAGACCGTTCGATTTCACATTATTGCAAGCAACTATCCCAAGGCCTGCAGCCATCAGCATGATGGCAAAAAAATAGCATTTCATATTATTGTGTGGTTTTGGATTATCTTGGTACAAAGTTACACAAAATTTCTCAATATGCTACAAAACTTTGCCCTCAAATGTGGAATCTATATACATTGGGGGGCATGCACCTGTGAAACGACATAGCTACATATAAATCTCAAAAAACTGCGGAAAAAGGAAGGTCTTCCCTGCATTTACCTCCATACTGCCTTCTATATGTGTTCTTGTCCGCTCTTTTCCGAACAAGTACCGAGCAAATACCGATTAGATAGGTGGAGATGGTATAGAGTTGTTATAGAGTTGTGGAGATTGAACGATAAAGGTTCAACTATAAAAAGCCCTCTCTGTTTTCATGACAGAGAGGGTCTTCCTTCTTGCACGTATATATATGCGTAAATCTTGAAATAAGTAGAAGCGGGGGTTACTTGCGAGTTACGTAAGAGCCGTCGCGAGTGTCCACCTCAATCATGTCACCTTCGTTGATGAAGAGCGGTACACGAATTTCCACTCCTGTCTCGAGTGTGGCAGGCTTAGTGGCGTTGGTTGCCGTGTTGCCGGCAAAGCCAGGCTCGGTGTAAGTGACCTGAAGCACCACCTTGACGGGAGCCTCGGCTGTGAGGATGGTGCCTGTCGATTCGTCAATCGAGGCCATCACCATCGTTTCGCCTTCCTTCAGAAAGTCGCCGCCCGTGATGACATCTTTGGAGATATTCACTTGCTCGTAGGTGTCTGTGTTCATGAATACGAGTTCCTCGCCCTCCTTATAGAGGTATTGGAACTGCTGGTGCGACACTTGCACATCGTCGAGCTTAGCCGACACAATCCATGTGCGCTCAAGCACACGGCCGTCTTCCACGTTGCGAAGTTTGGTACGCATCACGGTGTTTCCCTTGCCAGGCTTGACGTGTAAGAAATCGATTACTACATAAATCTTGCCATCGTCGAGACGGAGGCATACGTTCTTTTTGATGTCACCTGCTAAAATAGCCATAATTTGATTACAATTTTAGTATTTATAATTTACAATCATTTTCTGAAATCGGGTGCAAAGGTACGAATAAGTGAGTGAAATACCAAAAAATCTTGCAAATTTTCGGAATGATAACGCATTAGAAGAAGTCAAAATGGAAGAAAATGCAGAAAAAGACAAAAAAAGTGAGTGATTTTTAGTCTTTTCCTTGGCTGATTTCTTGAAATTCACTAATTTTGCACTCGTTTTCAGCGATACACCCTCTGGAAAGCCTCAGAAAGAAACAAATAAATTCATATTTAAAATACAGAAAAGAAGATGAAAAGAACATTCCAACCCCACAACAGAAAGCGGATTAACAAGCATGGTTTCCGCCTTCGTATGCAGACCGCCAATGGTCGTCGTGTTCTCTCTGCTCGTCGCAGGAAGGGACGCAAACAGCTCACTGTGTCAAGTGAACATCATGGAAAATAATAATTTTGTTTTCATAAAGTTATTTTTTTAGTGGTATAGAATTTCTGAGCAGGGGTTTCGTGAGAAACTTCTGCTTTTTCTTTGTCCTTTCCTCACTATTTGGAACGAAAGTGTCTTTTGTTACAGGATTTTTCCTTACCTTTGCACCTGTAATTAAATATTGTACACACGAAAATGTTTTTAAAGAAGTACTTTACAGGGAAGACTGGCACGAAGTTTTGGATAAACATCGTGTTGATGGTGTGTCTCATTGTGGCCGTGCCCGTAGTGACGTTTTACATGTTAGACTCCTTTACCCATCATGGCGAGAAAATCGAAGTGCCCAGTGTTGTGGGCAAGTCGGTGTATGATGCAGAATCGATGCTTACCGACCGCGGGCTTAAAGCCATGGTGGTGGATTCGATTTATGATAAATACGCTCCCAAAGGTTCTGTCCTTGACCAGTCGCCCAAAGCTGGATTTGAAGTGAAGGGCGGACGTGTCGTCTATCTGACAGTCAATCTAAAAGGTGCGCCCATGGCTCAATTGCCAGAAGTGGAAGGCTCTTTGCGTCAGACAGAAGCGCTCCTCCTGTCGTTAGGCTTTAAGTTGACTTCCAACACCTATATAATGGGTCAGCCTAAAGACTTGGTCATTGGTGTCAAACAGGGATTGCGTGACGTGCATACAGGTGAGAACATCCCTCGCGACCGCCCCTTGACGTTGATTGTGGGTGGTGGAGAGCTGGCAGATTCTATATTCATAGAAGAGCCGGAAGATTCGCTTTACGGTGAAGAAGACATGGGCAGTGGGGACGACTTTGACATTGAACTTTGAAATGAATGCAGACGAATCGGAAATGAATAGCTTGCAATTGCAGGACGATGAACTTGAGGACGAAGAGACATCGCAGCTCTACGAGCATTACCGTGTGGTGGCCGACAAGAACCAGAAGCTCCTGAGAGTGGATAAGTTCTTGCTCGACCATTTGAGCAACACCTCGCGCAACCGGGTTCAGAAGGCTGCTGATGCAGGTTTCATCATGGCTAACGGAAGGCCTGTGAAGCGGTCGTACAAAGTGAAACCTGACGATGTGATTCAGGTGATGCTCGACCGCCCTCACTACGAAAACAAGATTTCACCAGAGGACATACCCTTAGATATTGTTTATGAGGATGCCGATCTCATGGTCATTAATAAGCCCGCCGGCATGGTGGTCCATCCAGGTTTTGGCAATTGGAACGGCACCATGCTGAATGCTATTGCCTGGCATTTGAAGGACAAGCCTCAGTATGACATCAACGATCCGGAAATAGGATTGGTGCACCGTATTGACAAGGACACCAGCGGGTTGCTTGTGGTGGCTAAAACTGCCACGGCAAAGACGAGTTTGGGATTACAGTTTTTCAATAAAACCACCCAGCGCGAGTACAATGCGCTGGTGTGGGGCAATTTTACTGAAAACGAGGGCCGCATAGAAGGCAATATAGGCCGTGATCCGAAGGACAGGATGCGCATGACTATCTTCGCCCCTGATTCGGGTGTGGGGAAAAGTGCAGTGACTCACTACGAAGTGCTCGAACGCTACGGTTACACTACGTTGGTCAAGTGTGTGCTGGAAACGGGGCGTACCCATCAAATTCGTGCTCACATGCGTCACATCGGGCATCCGCTCTTTTGCGACGAGCGTTATGGGGGTGACCAAGTGCTGAAGGGACAGAACACAGCCAAATATCGACAGTTTATCGACAATTGTTTCCACCTCTGTCCTCGCCAAGCTCTCCATGCCAAAACCTTAGGTTTTGTTCATCCTTCGACTGGTCAGATGATGATGTTCGACTCTCACCTGCCTGCCGACTTCACAGCTCTCTTGAATAAATGGAGAAAAATGGAAGAATTAAAGAATTAGATTTTTAGGTTGTCAGCAACAACCGAAAATGAATTAAAAGATATAGAAAAAATGAAAAAGGTTATTGCAATCGTGGCCGGAGGTGATAGTTCCGAACACGATGTGTCGCTGAGAAGTGCGGCTGGAATAAATTCGTGGATTGATAAAGAAAAGTATGATGTGTACATCGTGGAAGTGAGTCACGAAGGGTGGTTTGCTCATCTTGCCGATGGCTGCAAGTCGCCAGTGTATCGTCACAACTTTTCTTTCAAGGACGGATGGGGTAGGGACATCAAGCCCGATTATGCCTACATTACCATTCATGGCACTCCAGGTGAGGATGGCATACTGCAGGGGTACTTCGACCTGCTGAGCATCCCCTATTCGACCAGTAGTGTCTTGGTCGAATCGATGACCTACAACAAATTTGCTCTCAATCAGTTCTTGAGAGCTTTCGGTGTGAAAGTGGCTGAAGACGTGCTGGTACGCCAAGGACAGACGGTGGATGCCGCTCAGCTTGTGGACAAGGTGGGGCTGCCCTGTTTTGTCAAACCAAACGGTGGTGGCTCCAGCTTTGGTGTAACTCACTGCAAGACGCTGGAAGCCCTCCTCCCTGCCATCGAAAAGGCTATGGAAGAGTGTTCGGAAGTGTTAGTGGAGAGCGAAATGAAGGGAGTGGAAATCAGCAACGGTGCTTACCGCACCAAGGAGGGAGGCATGCATGTGTTGCCTATTACTGAAGTTGTGCCCAAGACCGACTTTTTCGACTATGATGCCAAATACAACGGGTTGGTGGAGGAAATCACTCCTGCCCGTCTGTCCAAAGACACCACCAAGCGTGTGCAGAGTCTTACAGCAGCCATCTACGACATTCTTGGTGCATCGGGCATCATTCGTATTGACTATATCATTTCGAAGAACGCAGCTGGTGATGATGTGATTAACATGTTGGAGATTAACACAACACCGGGCATGACTCCCACCAGCTTTATTCCCCAGCAAGTGCATGCCGAGGGCAATGATATGAAAGATGTATTGAACGAAATTATTGCTGATAAACTATGCAACTAAGTGATTTTGATGATATTCGTCCATTTTCGGAAGGAGAGATGAAGGCGGCTTTTGAAAGTATGCTGTCCGACCGACAATTCGACAAGATTCTCCAAGGACTCATTCCCCTGCCTAAGGGACTGCGCAATTGTTTGCTCAGATTGTTCTTTGTGGGGATCAAGACTCCGCTCGACTTCCAGAAGCGATTCATGAAACCGTTGGTCTATTATGTTTTCCACAAGGCCACAACAGGGCACTCTTGTGTCTTTCCCAATTCGCTCGACCGTAAGGGGAACTACACCTTTATGTCCAACCATCGTGATATTGTGCTCGATTCGGCTTTCCTCGATACCCTGCTGTTGAAGGATGGCTTTTCCACAACGGCTGAAATAGCTATTGGCGACAATCTGCTCATATATCCCTGGATTAAGACCTTGGTGAGGATGAACAAATCATTCACGGTCAACCGTGGGCTCACTCCCAAGGAAATGCTTAAATCGTCCATCCACATGAGCCAATACATGCATTTCGCTATCAACGAGAAGCACGAGAACATCTGGATTGCACAACGTGAGGGTCGTGCAAAGGATTCAGACGACCGCACTCAAGAGTCAGTGCTGAAAATGCTCAGCATGGGTGGACCCACTCCTGGTCGCACCACTGCCGAAATCATTGAGAACCTACGGCACATGAATATTGTTCCGTTGGCCATTTCCTACGAGTATGATCCATGCGACTATCTGAAAGCCAAAGAGTTTCAGTGCAAACGTGATGTGCCAGGCTGGAAAAAGGCCAAACATGATGATTTGGAGAACATGAAGATTGGCATTTGGGGAAAGAAGGGGCATGTGCATTATCAAGCAGCTGACTGCATCAACAATTGGCTTGACATGTTCGACCCTGAAAAGATTGAAAAGAGCGACATCTTCCGCATGGTGGCTGAACATATTGACCATGAGATTCATAAGAACTACCGAATTTATGACATCAATCGCGATGCTCTTGCTGGACGGGAGAACGAATATATCGAGTCGCGTGTCTGCATGGTGGATGTACAGAACCCTGATGTGCCTTTTTTGCGTGAGAAAATCACTGCCATGTATGCTAATCCGCTACGTAATTATGAAGCTGCAACTCAATAGATATTTCGCTTGTTTACTGTTCGGCCTGTTGTGTCTGTTGGCTTGCACGGAAATGGATAAGGATGGAGATACCTACATTCCCGATTTAGTCAGCAATATGGCTATGGTGTCGGTAAATACAGAGGGCTTAGTGACCACACTGGCTTTGGATGATGGCTCTATTTATGATGTTCGTAGCCAGAAACTGACCACAGAAAGCTGCGACACCGTAGTGCGCTGTATGGTGACTTATGTGCCGAATGAAAGTAAAGCCGAAGTGTACAGCTTGGGCAATGTGTTCTGTACTCAGCCGCTGCCTGCATCTGCCTTCAGTCTAATAGCAGATGGAAGCAATATTGACCTGCCTCGCGACCCGATGAAGGTGGTGAGTGTATGGCGCAGTGGAGGTTATGTGAACCTGCATCTTGGTGTGCTGACCACAGGTAAGGGTATGCATAAGTATGCTTTTTGTGAGGACAGCCTGGGTCACTATTCCTTACTTCACCTGCGTCCAGCGGACGATGCTGAGTCATACACCATGCACGTTTATTTCTCCATGCCAGTGCCCGAAGGGGTTGACTCGCTGAGTTTTTCTGTCTATACTTACGATGGGATTTATACAAGAACTTTATGAAGCAAGACTTCTATGTTTATTTATCCATGACCAATAAAACAAATATGACCAGAGCAATTATTACTGTAGTTGGCAAAGATACAGTGGGTATCATAGCCAAAGTCTGCACCTATTTGGCAGACAATCAAATCAATATCCTCGACATTTCCCAAACCATTGTACAGGAGTTTTTCAACATGATGATGATTGTGGACCTGACGAAGTCGGTGAAGGCTTTTAATGAGTTGAGCGACGAACTGACAAAGATTGGTAATGACACGGGTGTACAGGTGAAATGCCAGTTAGAGGACATTTTCGACAAGATGCACCGAATTTGAGAATTCAAAAACAGAAAATGCGATGATAAATTTGCAAGAGGTGATTGAGACGAACAAGATGATTGAGCAGGAGAATCTTGATGTCCGAACCATAACGATGGGTATTAGTCTTCTAGATTGTGCCGACAAGGACTTGACTGTCACTTGTGAGAAGATTTACCAAAAGATAACGACTTTGGCGCAGGAATTGGTGCAGACAGGTGCAGACATCTCGAAAGAGTTTGGTATTCCCATTGTCAACAAGCGCATCAGTATCACCCCCATTTCTTTGGTGGGAAGTGCTTGTTGTCGCATTCCAGGCGACTATGTGCAGATAGCTAAAACTCTGGACAAGGCGGCCAAAGAGGTGGGTGTGAATTTCTTGGGAGGCTATTCAGCCATTGTGTCGAAAGGTATGACCAAGAGTGATGAATTGCTCATCCGCTCCATTCCGATGGCTATGGCATGCACCGAGCGCATTTGTTCCAGTATCAATGTTGGCTCGACAAAAACGGGTATCAATATGGATGCTGTACGTCTGATGGGCGACATCATTAAGCAGACGGCAGAGGAGACGAAAGAGTTTGATTCTTTGGGCTGTGCCAAATTGGTGGTGCTCTGTAATGCTCCCGATGATAACCCCTTTATGGCGGGTGCTTTTCATGGTGTGAGCGAGGCCGATGCTATTATCAATGTGGGTGTAAGCGGTCCTGGTGTTGTGAAATATGCGTTGGAGCAGATAGACAAAGGATGGAAGACTACATGCAATGGTCAGGGAATAATTGGAAAGGGAACGGATGGCTTGGCCAATTTTGAGGTGCTCTGTGAGACCATCAAGAGGACTGCTTTTAAAATTACTCGTGTTGGACAGCTTGTTGCACAAGAAGCCAGTCGTCGTCTGGGGGTTCCGTTTGGCATCATCGACCTCAGTTTGGCTCCAACTCCTGCCATAGGCGACTCAGTGGCCGACATTCTTAAGTGCATTGGTGTGGAGCATCCTGGTGCACCTGGCACAACGGCTGCGTTGGCTTTGCTGAATGACCAAGTGAAGAAGGGTGGGGTGATGGCCTCGTCATACGTGGGCGGTCTTTCAGGTGCTTTCATCCCTGTGTCTGAAGATCAGGGCATGATTGATGCAGTGGAGGCAGGAGCCTTGTCCATCGAGAAATTGGAAGCCATGACTTGTGTCTGCTCTGTAGGTCTTGACATGATTGCCATTCCGGGCGATACCCCTGCCACTACCATTGCAGGCATCATTGCCGATGAAAGTGCAATAGGCATGGTAAATCAGAAAACGACAGCTGTGCGCATCATTCCAGTGGTTGGTAAGACGGTGGGCGACACGGTGGAATTTGGTGGTCTTCTTGGCTATGCGCCCATCATGCCTGTCAATAGATTCTCCAGCCAACGATTTGTCGATCGGGGAGGTCGCATTCCTGCACCCATTCATAGTTTTAAGAATTGATTGCAGGTTAAAGTGTGGCAGTATTGCCAATTACTGCTTTCTCTCTGATTACAAATAAAAATGCTGGCAGCAAAATCTTTTCTGCCAGCATTTTTATTGCCATAAATCAAGTTCACTTTTCTTCCTGCTCATCCTCGGCTGGTGCTTGGTCAATCAGATCGAGGAACTGGTCGAGTTTAGGAGTGATGATGATTTGTGTACGGCGGTTCTTGGCACGCCCATCGGCCGTTTCGTTGTCAGCCACGGGGTTGTACTCACCTCGGCCTCCTGCGGTCAGACGGCTTGGGTTGACACCATACTTGTTCTGCAGTTCCTGCACTACGCTGGAAGCACGTAGGGCAGAAAGATCCCAGTTGTTGCGGATGTTCGTCTTTGCGATGGGGACATTGTCAGTGTTCCCTTCGATGAGCACCTCGTAGTCTTTGTAGTCGGTGATGATTTTCGCAATCTTCGAGAGGGTCTCTGCTGCTTTGGGGCTAATCTCGTAAGAGCCTGACTGGTAGAGCATGTTGTCGTTGAGTGAGATATAAACCACACCCTTGAGTACCTGCACGTCCACATCTTTCAGTTCTTCCTTAGAGAGTGACTTGGTCAGTTTGTTGGTCAGAGCCATGTTGAGCGAGTCGCTCTTGGTCTTGGCATCCACCAGCTGCTTGATGTACTTATTGCTGGCATTGATTTCGTCCACCAGCTTTGAGATGTTGGCTCCACCTTGGTTGATGCTCTCGCTGAGTGCTTTTTGCAATTCCTTGTTGGCAGCCTGCATGCCTTTAAGACCATTCTGGGCATCCTTCAGGCGGTCGTTCAAGTTAGCCACGTTGGTTTGAGCTTCTTTCAGCTCCAAGGACTGGTTTGAAAATTTCTCTTGAAGTGCTTTGTAGTCATCTCTACATTGTGCGAGCTCTTTTTTGCTGGCACAACTTGTGGCAAGCAGTGCAGTTACCACAAGTGCGGCGGTGAATGCTTTCATGTGTGTTCCTTTCTTTACGTTTTGATTATTTCTTTATTTTATATATATAGAATGTACGCGCGGGAACAGTGATGCTCTGCGATGGTGCCGTGACAGAGATTGATGTCGTCTTGGGGACAATCTTCGTGGGGTTCTCAATGGTATTCTCTGCATTGAGGTCATCGCTATGGAAGGTGATGAGTTGGGCTGCATGGTCTCCTTTCATGCCTTTCAGGTTGAGGGTGACAGGTTGAGCCTTGTCACCTGTGTTGACAACCTTTACGATGACTTCGTTGGTATTTTTGTCAAAGACTGCCGATGCGAACAATCCATCCTGGTCGGCGTTCCCTGCAACGGGCTTGCCGTTCATGGTGAGTGTAAGCATATTAGTGCCCTTGTTGTACGAGTAAAGCTGCTGCACATAGTAAGAGCATGAGTTGAATTTGTTGAGGTTGTCGTACCAGATGGCATCGGGACGCCACTGCCAACCTTCCACATGTGCGAAGAGGGGAGCGTAAGTGGCCATTTCCACTACGTCAGCATTGCGTTCGAGGTCGGTCATGAAGGCTGCCTCCATGAGGGCGGCGTTGAAGTGGTTCCACTTCTTTCCACGTCCGTGGCATGCATATTCGCCAGCAAACACCTTGGGAGCACTTTTGCCGCGCTTGTAATTGTCATAACGGTTTCCAGACTTGAGGAACCACTCTTCGTTGCGATAGAAGTGTTCATCGTAAAGGTCAACCTTCAGCTCTTCCATTTTGGGCTGGAGCATGTCAAATTTCTCTCCTTCGGAGTCGGGACCTGTAGTGCCAATGTACTTAATTTCTGGATGTGCTTTACGAACAGCATCGAGGAAAATTTTCAGACGTTTCGTGAAAACAGGATTATCTTTGTAGTCCCATTGTTCGTTGCCGATGCCTACGTATTTGAGGTTGAATGGCTCAGGATGTCCCATGTCGGCACGGAGTTTTGCCCATTGATTCTTGGCAGGGTCACCATTGGCAAATTCAATGAGGTCAATCACATCGTCGATGTAAGGCTGCAGCTGGTCGATGGGAACGTGTACTTCATCCTCTTTTTTCCCGCGGGTAATGTCGTTTTGGAATTGACAGGAGAGTCCAACGCTGAGCACAGGAAGAGGTTCTGCTCCTATCTCTTCAGAAAGTTGGAAAAATTCAAAGAATCCCAATCCGTAGCTCTGGTAATAGTCAGGGAAGTAGCGATGGGTGAAGGTGTAGTGCCAACGGTTTTCATTCAAAGGGCGGTTCTCTACAGGGCCGACGGAGTTCTTCCATTGATAACGGGTGGCGAGGTCTGTACCTTCCACAATGCAACCGCCAGGGAAGCGGAAGATGCCTGGCTTCAGTTGCTCCAACGACTCTGCCAGATCCTTGCGCATACCATTTTCGTGTCCTTTGTAAGTATCAACGGGGAAAAGACTCACGTGTTCCACGTCGGTGGTTACCTTGCTGTCACCCCACACGCGGAGATGTGCTTTGTCAAAGGTCTTCGTGGGTTTGATGATGGCGGTGTATTTTTTCCATTCCTTGCCGCTTACTTCCACGCCTACATTGCCAAGTTTCTGGTCATCTTCCATCGTGGCATTATCAACGAGGTCGATCCAAATCTTGCTGGTGCCACCATCTGGCACGCGAGCCCATACGGAGAAGCGGTATTCGGCCCCCCCTTTCACCCCCATGCCAAAGAAACCACGGTTCTCAATCATGGTGTACTTGTCGGTATGACCAGAAGGAGCCAAACGCACATAGTGTGGATTTTTGTTGAAAGGACCATCATCTTTCAGAGTCACCTTTCCGGAAATATCCCATCCTGCGAAATGGTTAGGAAATTCAAAAGAGCGGTTGATAACTAATTCGCCGTACAGACCTCCGTCGGCTGCATAGTTGATGTCTTCAAAAAAGATACCGTACATGGTCGAAGGAATGGCTCCACCTACTTTAGAGGTGTTCACATCGAAAGTGTGTGTTTGTGCCGTCATGCCAGTTGCCACAGCAAGGACTGCAAACAATGAACTGATTTTTTTCATAAGTTAGCAATATAGGTTTTTGTGAATAAATGAAAGTTATTTGTGTGCAAAGGTAATGAAAAAGTATGAAGTAAGAAAATAAAACGGTATATATTTTTCAGTTTTGGATAAATCATAGAATAGGACACTGGAGGTATTGACAGAAAATATCAGTAGCATGTTTCTTTTGTTTGTCAGACAGAGGGGGAATACCTTCAAGAGGGTAGGGAATGCCAAGTTCTTTGTATTTGTATGTGCCGAGTGTGTGGTAGGGTAACAGTTCCACACATTCAACATTGTCGTAGCGCTGAAGTTCTTTCGCCAAAAGCGTGAGGTGCTGGTCATCGTCTGTGTAGTGGGGCACAATCACATGGCGAATCCATGTGGGTTTGTGGATTTGTTGTAAATAGTCGAGCATAGCTTGATTGTTGGAGCGGGTGTGTCCTGTATAAGAGGGGTGGAGGTCGTCATCGAGTGTCTTGATGTCAAGAAGAACCAGATCGGTGTATTGTAGCACTTGTTTGACTTTTTCGTTGAAAATAGCTCCGCTGGTGTCAAGTGCTGTGTGGAATCCTGCTTGTTGGCATAATTGGAAAAACTCAAGAAGAAATTCTGTTTGCATGAGTGGTTCGCCTCCCGAACAGGTCACTCCTCCCTTCTTGATGAAGGGCTTGTACCGTTTCACCTCCTCCAAAAGTTCCTTAGGTGTCATCTCGAATGGTACAGGGCGTTGAAAATCCCATGTGTCAGGGTTATGGCAGAAAGCGCAACGCATAGGACAGCCCTGAAAAAAGGCTACGAACCTAATTCCAGGGCCATCGACTGTGCCGAAGGACTCGATGCTGTGCAGATGTCCCTTCACCATATCTTTTGTCCTTCCTCCATTTTTTATAACGAATGGTTGATGGTGCGTGAAAGGACATCCAACTGTTGTTCGCGGGTCAATTTCACGAAGTTGACGGCATAGCCGCTCACGCGGATGGTCAGTTGTGGGTATTTTTCAGGATGCTCCATTGCATCAACCAAAAGCTCGCGGTCGAAAACATTCACATTTAAGTGATGACCTCCGTCGGGCGTGAAATATCCGTCCATGAGGTTGACAAGGTTGTCAATTTGCGTTTCATTCTGTTTGCCCAAGGTGGAAGGCGAGATGGCGAAGGTGTAAGAAATGCCATCGTGGCTATGTTGGAAAGGTAGTTTGGCGACAGAAGATAGTGCTGCCACGGCTCCTTTCACGTCTCGTCCATTCATCGGGTTGGCACCTGGAGCGAAAGGCACGCCTTTGGGGCGTCCGTCGGGGGTGGCCCCCGTGTGCTTTCCATACACTACGTTAGAGGTGATGGTCAATAAGGACTGTGTGGGGATGGCGTGCCGGTACGTTTCGTGCTGACGCAAGTATTCCATGAACTTTTCCGTGACCATAAGGGCTATTTTGTCCGTGCGCTCGTCATTGTTTCCAAAAGGTAAGGAAGGAGTTCCTTCTTGCTTGAAGCCTACTGCGATGCCTTGCTCATCGCGGATGACTCGCACTTTGCCGTATTTCACTGCAGCCAAAGAGTCTGTCACGATGGAGAGACCGGCAATACCTGTTGCACGTGTGCGGATGACATCACCGTCAATCAGTGCCATCTGGTATGCTTCATAGTCATATTTGTCATGCATGTAGTGGATAATCTTTAAGGCATTGACATAGGTTTTTGCCAACCACCGCATCATGTTCTCAAACTTGTACATCAGTTCGTTGTAGTCGAGGTAGTCGCTTGTGATGGGGGCAAAATCGGGTCCAACTTGTTCACCTGTCATTTCGTCACGGCCACCATTGATGGCATAGAGAAGACACTTAGCCAAATTGGCGCGAGCACCGAAGAACTGCATCTGCTTACCAATCTTCATGGGGCTCACGCAGCAAGCAATGCCATAGTCATCGCCATAATCCGGACGCATCAGGTCGTCATTCTCATATTGGATGGCAGAAGTCTTGATGGACATCTTTGCGCAATAGCGTTTCCAGTTTTCAGGCAGATTCTGTGCCCAAAGTACGGTCAGGTTAGGCTCTGGTGCAGGACCCAGGTTTTCCAGCGTATGGAGGAAACGATAAGAGGTTTTTGTCACCATTGTCCTTCCGTCCACTCCCATACCACCAATGGACTCTGTCACCCATACAGGGTCGCCAGAGAAGAGGTCATTATATTCAGGGGTTCGAAGGAAACGAACAATGCGCAGTTTAATAATCATTTGGTCAATCAGCTCCTGTGCTTCCTCTTCCGTGAGTTTCCCTTCGCGAATGTCGCGTTCAATGAATATGTCAAGGAAGGTGGAAACACGTCCGATAGACATCGCTGCTCCGTCTTGATCTTTCACCGCTCCTAAATACCCAAAATAGACATACTGCACTGCTTCACGTGCATTCTGGGCGGGGCGGGTCACGTCGAAACCATAGTTGGCACACATCTTCACGAAACTCTTCAGGGCTGCAATCTGTTCCGAAGTCTCTTCCCGTTGCTGAATACACTCCTCTGTCATTTCCTGAATGTCCAGACGGTCAAGGAAACGCTTGCGCTCCTCAATGAGGTTGTCCACACCATAGAGGGCAATGCGGCGGTAGTCGCCGATGATGCGTCCTCGTCCGTAGGCATCGGGAAGTCCTGTGATGATGTGGGCGTGGCGTGCATTGCGGATGTCCTTATTGTAGGCAGAAAACACTCCCTCATTATGGGTCTTGCGATATTTCGTGTAGATTTCCTTGGTCATGGGGTCGAGTTGGTAACCGTAGGCATTCAGTGCATTTTCCACCATGCGGATTCCTCCCTTGGGGAAAATGCCTCGCTTGAGTGGAGCGTCGGTCTGAAGTCCGACGATGACTTCGTTCTCTTTGTCAATATAGCCTGCTCCATAGGTGTCGATTGCCTGAGGTAATTTCTGCTCTGCATCATAGACTCCTTTTTCACGTTCAACTTTGAACATCTCAGTGAGTTTCTCCCATAAAGTAGTGGTTCGGACTGTCGGTCCTACAAGAAAAGACTCGTCACCTGTGTAAGGGACATAATTGTGTTGGATGAAGTCACGGACGTTGATTTCACGTTTCCACATGTAACCTTCGTAACCTTCAATTTGGTTTGTTAATTTCATAGGTGAATCAATGCATTTATAGTAGATGAATATGCGATACTTGTGAAAAACGATGCAAAGTTACTACAAATTCGTGGGATAAGAAGAAAAAAATAGTACTTTAAAGTGGTGAAAATGATTTTTTCTTTGTCCTATGAAAATAAAGTGGTAACTTTGTCGCTACTATCTATCTAATTTAACTTGCTAACTACGTATATGACAAACATGAATTTCTTTGCCGTTGACCTGGGTGCCACAAGTGGGCGAACCATTCTGGGGTCGATTGTCGATGGTAAACTGGAACAACGTGAGTTGACCCGTTTTCCAAACAATATTATTGAGGTGGGTGGCCATTTCTTTTGGGATATTTATGCACTTTACAATGAAATAATCCGTGGATTGAAGGTGGTGGCTGATGAGAAGGTGGAGATTGCTTCCATCGGTATTGACACCTGGGGGTGTGACTTTGTATTTGTGGGGAAGGACGGTGGAGTTCTCCGCAACCCTTATTGCTATCGCGACCCTCATACGGATGGTGCGATGGAAGAATATTTCAAACTGGTGTCTAAGGAAAAAGTGTACGAAAAGACAGGTATTCAGTTCATGCAGTTTAACTCGCTCTTTCAATTGTCCACCCTTCGTCGTAACCATGATTCGGCGATGGAAGGAGCTGAGAAAATCCTCTTTATCCCCGATGCTTTGATGTATATGCTGACCGGTGAGGCTGTGTGCGAATATACGGTACTTTCCACCAGTCAGATGCTGAATCCCCGCACCAAGCGGATTGACTCAGATTTGATTGCTCCCATCGGATTGGAGGAGAGTCAGTTTGGACGGTATGTGAATCCGAGTGAGCAAGTGGGGGCACTGACCCCCGAAGTGCAAAAGATGACGGGTTTGGGTGCTGTGCCAGTAGTGGCTGTGGCAGGTCATGACACGGGTGCTGCGGTAGCTGCAGTGCCAGCAATGAACGAACGCTTTGCCTATTTGAGCTGTGGCACCTGGTCGCTTTTGGGAATTGAAACCAAGGATGCTATCATCAATGACAAGAGTTTCGAGTATAACTTCACGAACGAAGGGGGTATTGAAGGAACCACTCGCTTTTTGAAGAATATTTGTGGCATGTGGCTCTTGGAGCGTAGCCGTAAAGAGTTCAAAAACGCTCCAGCCAATGTGAACGACTTGAACAAGAGCGCAATGGAGGCACCGGCTTTCCGGAGTTTCATCTTCCCCGATGCATCAGATTTCGCCAATCCGGCAAGCATGATTGATGCGATTCGGACTTATTGCAAAACAACGGGGCAGCCAGTTCCTGAGACGCATCAGGAGATAGCTCGTTGCATCTTTGAAAGTTTGGCCATGCGCTACCGTCAGGTGTTAGGCTATCTGAAAGAACTGGCCCCTTTCCCCATTGAGAGACTTCACGTCATAGGGGGTGGTACCTACAACCAGTACCTGATGCAATTTGCTGCCAACAGCATCGGGCTTCCTGTGCTCACTGGCCCTGTAGAAGGCACAGCCATCGGCAACATCATGCTACAAGCCAAAGCCGCAGGAGTGGTGAAGGATATGTTTGAAATGCGTTCCATCATAGCCGAAAGTATTGAAATGAAGACTTACGAGCCTGCTGATACTGAGGCTTGGGATGCGGCTTACGAACGTTATCTTGCTGTGACAAATACAAAATAGTCCTTTTGTCTCTTTGACGAAATGGAAAGCCTATTGATAAGAATAATTAACCATTTAATTAAAGCAAAATATTACAATTATGAGCAAACCATTAGTAGAAACTAAAGCGCGAGTAGGCGTGTTCTCTATCGCCCTGCAAGCTTATCTTCCACAGTTTCCTCAGCTTGTTCCTGAGTTTGAGGCACAGTACGAAGCTTTCAAAAAAACATTACCCAATACCATCGACATGATAGATGGGGGGATGGTGACGACCAAGGAACAGTCAATGGCAGCAGGTGATAAGTTCCGTGCAGCAGATGTTGACTTGGTCATTTTGCAAATGCTCACCTACTGCACATCTTATAATATGTTACCCGCAGTTCGCGATTTGGATGTACCAGTCGTGATTGTGAATGTACAAAAGAAACTGGCTCCAGACTATGCAAAGACCGACATTCCCACTTGGTTGGGCGAACTTTATGCTTGCGGCGCTATTGGCGAGATGGTAGCTGATTTGAACCGTGCAGGAAAACGTTCCGCTGTCATTACAGGTGTAGTAGAAGGGGGCGATCCTGAAGTACAGGCTGAAATAGAGGATTGGTGTCGTGCAGCTCAAGTGCGCCGTCGCTTCCGCGACACAAACATCGCTCAGATTGGGCGTCCCTATCCTGGCATGATGGACCTCTACATTGACGAGACCAACCTCTACCATCGCATGTTTGTCTATACAAAACAATTCGATTGGGAAAAGATGTGGGCGATTGCTGACAACGTCAACGATGAGGCCGCCATACGTGCCAAGGCTCAGGATATTCTCGATACGTTCGACATCGAAGGAGGTGGCACCATCGAGAAGGTATGGGATATGGCAAAATATGTGGTTGCTTTCGAACAGTGGGTGAAAGATGAACAACTCGGCATGATTGCTTCTCATTATGATGGTTTCGCTCAAGGCATTGCTGGCAAGCTGGATTCTATGCTCATCCCTGCATTCTCCATGCTCATCAAGCAACATACAGCTTGTGCTGTGGAGGGTGACATGAAAGTGGCGATGGCTATGTCTATTCTGAAAACCATTTCGGGCACAGGTACGCTTGCTGAAATGTACAGCATCGACTTCCCCAAAGACATCTGCATCATCGGTCACTCAGGTTCAGGCGACTTCGATATCTCTCAAGCCCATAAACCCACTATGAAGATTGTCCCCGTGTTCCACGGAAAGAGTGGTGGTGGCTACCTCACACAGTTCTATCCTCCCACAGGTCCTGTCACTTATCTTGCCATCACGCAAGACAAAAATGGTGTGTTCAAGTTTGTGGTGGCCGAAGGTGTCAACGAAGACGGACCCATCTTTATGTTTGGTGACACTAACATGCGCACCAAGTTCTCGCTCAGTTGTCGTGAGTTTGTCAACAAATGGAGCGAAGCAGGCCCCACCCACCACATGGCCGCAGCTGTGGGTCACCATATCGACACCATCTTGAAGGTGGCCAAGATTTTCAATATTGAGTGTGATGTGGTTTGTCGCTGATGTAGTCGAGCAACCTGTTATTTCGACATGAAGTTATTACTTTATTGCAAAATTTGATGTGACAAAATTATGGCAAATTCAGGTTCTTTGAAGAGCACCTTGGCGGTGTCTCTCAACAACTATCTCGATGCCGGAGCCATTGTGGCAGGTGCCAGTGGCCTGACCCTTTGGCAGAACTACCTTGGCTTGAGCGAAGTTCATCTTGGCTGGCTCAATTTCATTAGTGCCAACTGTTTGGGCGCTGCCATTGGTGCCATCATCGGTGGTTTCTTGGCCGACAAGTATGGGCGTAAGTTCATCTTCACTTACAACCTGTTGGTTTATATGCTTGGCGTGCTGCTTATCATGTGCTCTACCAATTTTCCGTTGCTGTTGGCAGGTTTTCTCTGTACGGGCATCTCAGTCGGTGTAGGAGTGCCAGCCTCTTGGACTTACATATCTGAAAGTTCTGAAATCAACAATCGTGGTCGCAACATCTGTATCTCTCAAATGTCGTGGGGCATTGGCCCTATGTGCATCTTGCTTTTGGGCATGTTCTTTGCTCCAGGTGGCTATTTGTTTGGTTGGGTAGAATCGCTGGCATACGCCATTGGCGGTGAGGATTTGACAATTGATGCCGTCAACGTGTTCAGTTCTCGTGTGGTATTCTTTTCCCTCTTTGTGGTGGCTTTCATAGCTTGGAACCTGCAGCGTGGCTTGCAAGAGAGTGCTGAGTTTACAGCCCAGAAGGAGACGAGTAAGAGAGCTGGTCTGATTGACAACATCAAGGTGTTGTTTCAGAACAAGATTGCTGTCCAAACTGTCATCTTCTTAGCCACCATCTACCTCACTTGGAACCTTGTGGCATCGGTGATGGGCTTCTTCCAGCCTCACATTTATGAGTCGGCGGGTGGTATGAGCAACAAGGATGCCAACATGCTCAGCTGCATCAGCTGGGTGGTAGTGGTGGTCACCACTTTTCTCATATCCTATTTCGTTGACAAAGTGGCACACCGCATCTTTTATGTGTTTGGCCTTTTGTGTGCTCTGAGTGCTTGGTTCATCATTGTGGGCATTGGTGTCAACAACCTTGTTTGGCTTTGGGTGTTCACCATCCTCTGGGGCATCAACAATGGCTGTTCCGTACAGGTGTTCTATGCCCTGTGGGGGTCGGAGCTTTTCCCGGCCAAATTCCGTGCTGGAGCGCAAGGCCTCATGTTCTTTATCGTGCGTGGTCTCTCAGCAGTTTGGGGACTTGTATTCACCTACATCTATGGCGAGAATGGTGAAGGTTTCACTGTGGCGGCTTATTGCATGATAGCCCTGCTGCTCATCTCTCTGATTGTAGGTGTCATTGGCGCTCCCAACACACGTGGGAAAGCGCTTGACCAAATCACGAAGGAAAGATATGGCAATAATTATTAAAAAAATCACAAATAAATAAAAATCAGAAATGAAGAGCATATTAGACGGACGTCCAGGCCTCAAGGCTGTTGTTAATCAAATAGCTGAGGTGACAGGCTATTTATGGCAGAAGGGCTGGGCCGAAAGAAATGGTGGCAACATTACGGTGAATGTCACAGAGTTTATGGACGATGAGTGCAAAGCTTTGCCAGCCATAGCACCTATCAAGCAGATTGGTATGGTGCTTCCCCAATTAAGGGATAAATATTTCTACTGCAAAGGTACGGGTAAGCGTATGCGTGATTTGGCGCGCTGGCCCATGCAGAATGGATCAATCGTTCGCATTTGTGATGATTGTGCCAGTTACGAGATTATTGCAGACGAACCGGTGGTGCCCACATCCGAACTGCCCACTCACCTTGCTTTGCAAAATTATCTTTTGGAAACAGGTTCCTGCTACAAGGCAACCCTTCATACGCACCCCATCGAGTTGGTGGCCATGAGCCACATCCAGCGTTTCTTGAAAGGTGACGAGATGACTCGTGTGCTTTGGAGCATGATTCCCGAAACCTTGGCTTTTGCCCCACTCGGCATAGGCATAGTGCCATATGGCCTTCCATCATCTGTTGAGCTGGCTGAGGCAACGCTTGAGAAAATCAAGAATCACGATGTGGTGTTATGGGAGAAGCATGGTACGGTGGCCGTAGGTCAGGACATTATGGATGCCTTTGATCAAACAGATGTACTCTGCAAAGCTGCCAACATCTACATGTGTGCCCGTAGCATGGGCAGTGAACCTGATGGCATGACGGAAGCTGCGATGAAAGAAGTGCAAGATGTGTTTCATCTGCCCAAGCAGAGACCTTGCTAAGCAATTTATTCTTTATGAAGTAAGCAGTTCATCTGAAAAGGTGGTTTTTTAGATAAAAAACGGAGGGAGCTGTGATTGCAAAAACAAATGCAATCCCAGCTCCCTGATTGTGATGTGCCAGCACAAACCAGCAACTTTAACCCTTTAATTTTTAACCAATCAATTATCCTCTTTCACCATCCAGTCTTCGGGCACACGAGTGTCGGCATTGAATTTCACACCCACCTTCACCACCTTGCGGCCTTCAGTCTTGTACGGGAAAGCATAGCCCTTGTCATTGATTTGCTGCAAGGCTTCCTCTGCTGTGCCGTTCACTTTCAGTTCGAACACATACGCCGTGTCGGGCATCCACACCACCATGTCAATTCGTCCGCCCGCCACCTTCACCTGCGTGCGGGCATAGACGTTGAGCATCGAGAAGATAAGGTACATGGTGTATTCATAGAAACCCTCCGCCGCAGACACCTCCTCCAATTTCTTCTTGAAGCCCTCCACGTAGGGAATGCCGGCAAGGTAGGCCTTCATCTCCTGCATGGCCTGCTCGATGTCTCCCCGCTTCAAGGCTCGCCAGAACTTTAACGCAAACCCTGTCTGCACATCCGCGTCGTCCAAGCCTGTATAAGTAGGCAACAACCCTTTCACATAG
>CADAPC010000030.1 GCA_902789725.1 uncultured Bacteroidales bacterium | reverse complement strand
CCCCTCCCCCCTATGTAGGGGGGGGAGGGGGTTAAAAGAGAGGGGAGGGAGGCACGGCACGATGACCACCACCCGTCCGCTCCGGTCCATCGCCGTCTGGACCTGTCCATCCTGAGGATCTCGGGCATCACTGAGCTCACCCCTCCTGCCTGGAGAAGCTGCTCCTGAATCAAGTCTTTCATACCCCATACTTGTTCGATAGTTGTTCGATAGTTGTTCGATAAACGATCGAACAAATACTGGACAACTACCGAATAAATACCGAACAGCTATATGAGGTACTCGCTTGTCACTATCCACTTCTTGCTGGTGTCGTTTCTTGATGCGGTTCATCGCAGTTCTTTTCAATTCGTGACACTTGAATTACATAACATGTATTCTCATGCAAAAAATTCATCACCTCCTACATTTTCCTCTGCGGATGTTTTGTTGTCTACGGACTTTCGGGACTTACAGGACTGTCCTTTGAGTCCGTAGACTTGTCACGCGAAGCGTAAAAACACTGCAGTTGAATTATATAAACTATTTTTGTTTACCTACTTACTTGCGGAAGTTGACTCAAACATTGGACAAGTAGTGCACAACGAGAAGACAACTGTGGGAAAACATGGAAGAATCCCGAAGGAGAAACCGACTGTCCCTCCACCCTAAGCACTTTTTCCTGCTTTTCTTTCTTTATTTGGAAGAAAACCTTTAACTTTGTCGCCGAAATGAAAAATTCCGACACTTATAAAGACCAAATCGAGACTTTTCTCGTAAAAGGAAAGAACTACCATAATCCCAGTTTCTCAGCCAAACGTCTTGCAGAAATGGTGGGTGTTTCGCCGTATAAACTTTCGCGAATCCTGAAGCGTGAATTTGGCATGTCCTATACCGACATTGTGCATGCTTACCGCATACAAGACGCCAAGCGGTATCTGAAGGACAAGCGACTGGAATCTGTCAGCGTCGATGACATCGGCGCAATGGTGGGGTTCCATAACCGCCAATCCTTTTTCGAGGCTTTCAGAAACATGACAGGCACTACACCTGACAAATTCAGGAACGCCTGACACCGATGGGACGGGCAGAAAAAGACAACCGTGCAAGAGTTTATAAACAATTCATTCAATATAACCGATGAAGACAAAGATAAAAACAATGATGATTTCAGCACTATTAGCTGCAGGGACCAGTTGCACCAACACCCCGCAGGGATTAACCTCCGATGGAGGTGATTTTGTATATAATGACGAACGCTTTGCCGACTTGCAGATGTTGCGCTACAAGGTAGAGGGCTTTGAGGACTTGACCTTGAAGCAGAAGACCTTCATCTACTACCTGCAGGAGGCAGCACTCTACGGACGCGACATCCTTTTCGATCAGAACGGGAAATACAACCTCCGAATCAGGAAAATGTTGGAGGATGTATATGTCAATTATGAGGGCGACCGCGAAGAAGAAAACTTCAAGGCGATGGAAGTGTACCTAAAGCGTGTGTGGTTCAGCAACGGCATTCACCACCACTATGGGAGCGAGAAGTTTGTGCCAGGCTTCAGCAAAGAGTGGCTGGCAAGTCAGACAGAACTGACGGATGAGATTGCCAACGTCATCTTCAATCCTTCTGTGTTGCAGAAGCGAGTGAACTTGGCTGAAGGGCAGGACTTGGTGAAGACCAGTGCCAGCAATTACTACGAGAATGTCTCGCAAGAGGAGGCAGAAGCTTTCTACGAGAAGCAAAAGGCTGAGGGCGACACGCTTCACCCCGTCATGTACGGCATGAACTCGCGCTTGGTAAAAACTGAAAGTGGCGATTTCATCGAGAAGAAATGGACAACAGAGGGGCTTTACGGAGCCGCCCTCAAAAAGATTGTGGAGAATTTGAAGTTGGCTCGTCCATACGCTGAAGATGCTCAGCAGCAGAAGGTGATTGACCTGCTCATCTCGTATTATGAGACAGGCGATTTAAGCACTTTCGACCAGTACTCTATTGCTTGGGTGGAGAACACTGAGCCACTGATTGACTTCGTGAACGGTTTCATCGAGTGTTATGGCGACCCATTGGGACTGAAATGCTCCTGGGAGAGCATTGTGAACTTTAAGGACCTTGAGGCCACCAAACGTACACAGACCCTGAGTGCCAACGCACAGTGGTTTGAAGACAACAGCCCCGTTGCGCCTGCGTTCAAAAAGGAAAAGGTGAAGGGTATTTCGGCAAAAGTAATCAAGGCTGCCATTTTGGGTGGTGACCTCTACCCTTCCACCGCTATTGGTATCAACCTGCCCAACAGCGACTGGGTTCGTGCCGAGCATGGCTCAAAATCTGTAACCATCGGCAACCTGACCGACGCTTACAATCAAGCAGCCAAAGGTAATGGCATGCTGCAGGAGTTTGCTTTCGGACCTGAGGAAATTGAGCTGATTGAGAAATATGGCGACTTGACCGACGATTTGCACACCGACCTCCATGAATGCCTCGGACATGGGAGCGGAAAACTCTTGGAGGGCGTGGATGGCGACAGCCTGAAGGCTTACGGCAGCACCATCGAGGAAGCGCGTGCCGATCTTTTTGCTCTGTATTATTTGGCTGACCCCAAACTGGTGGAATTAGGTCTCCTTCCCAACGCCGAAGCTTACAAGGCCAGTTACATTGCCCAGATGCAAAACGGATTGCTCACGCAGTTGGTACGCATCAATCTGGGCAACAATCTTGAAGAAGCTCACATGCGCAACCGTGCCCTCATTGCTCATTGGGCATACGAACACGGGAAGAAGGACAACGTAATGGAACTGGTGAAGCGTGACGGAAAAACATACGTGAAAATCAACGACTACGAGAAGCTGCGTGGACTATTTGGCGAACTGTTGGCCGAGATTCAACGAGTGAAATCGACTGGCGACTTCAAGGGTGCACAGGCACTGGTGGAAACGTATGGTGTGAAAATTGACCCAACCATCCACAAAGAAGTGCTCGACCGCTACAAAAAACTCAACATAGCCCCTTACAAAGGCTTCATCAATCCTGTCTATACGGCTGTGCGCGACAAGGATGGCAACATCACCGACGTGACCATCTCTTACTCAGAAGGCTATGCAGAGCAGATGCTGCGCTATAGCAAGGACTATGCGACTCTCCCACTCATCAATGAATGACCTTATCAATGACATCAAGAAGGAGCTGCGCGCCAACATGAATGGGGTGGCATCGGCTCATGCAAGACAGACGGAGGACTACCGTGTGAATTGGGGCATAGAGCTTCCGCGGCTATCGAACATTGCCGATGAAATCGCTGAGAATGCAGGCGCTGTGTCGCTGAGAGAACTTGCACAGGCACTTTGGCACGAAAGCACACGCGAATGCAAGATTCTGGCTTGCATGCTGATGCCGAAGGAAGAATTTGCCAGCGAGGTGTGCGACATTTGGGTGGAAAGCATCCGAACCGAAGAAATTGCCACCATGTTCTGCTTCTATCTGGTTCAGCACCTTCCGTATGCCAGTACGAAAGCCTTTGAATGGATGGCAAGGGATGAGAAGACGCTCCAAACTTGCGGGTTTCTCACCCTCTGTCATCTCATGAGGAGGTTCACGCTGAGTGAGGATGCAGCCAATGAGTTTCTTGACCAGGCAGGTGCTTCGCTTGACAACAAATATGCAATGAAAGCACTACAGATTTTCGCATCTTGTAGCGAAGAAAACGCACAGAGGGTCAAAAAAATAGCAGATTATTTGTAGTACACAAAGAAAAGCTGTAAATTTGTACCCATATTGTGCAAGACTGTATGAAACGAGCAAAAAAGGAAAGCACTCTGAATGAGGATACTCCTCGCGACATCCTAATCCGATTCATGGAGGAACAGAATATGCGCAAGACGCCTGAACGCTATGCCATTCTTGATGTCATCGCGCAAATGAAGGGGCATCACAGTGCTGATGAAATTCTGTCGATGATGCCAGAGAGTTTTCATGTGAGCCGAGGCACCATCTACAGCACATTGGCACTCTTGGTGGAATGCGGATTGATATACAATCACCAGATAGCAGGGGCCACATTGTATGAATATGCCTACGGACACCCATTGCATCAGCACTACATCTGCACAGGCTGCAACAAGATTTGGGACTTGCAAGATAGCACCATCGAGCTGGCGGCGTCGAAAGTGAAAACCCCAAGGTTTAAGAAAATGCGCTGTAGCACTTACATTTATGGGATTTGCAACGTATGCCAAGCCAAACTCGCTCGGCTGAAGAAGAAGATGGCGAAAGAGCAAGAGAAGAACATGACACGAGAGGAAAAGCGGTTTGCCAAAATCGACGAAGAACTGGCCAAAGCAGCAGATTGGTTCAAGTAAATTCAAACTAAAATCAATATAAAATTATGAAAGTAGATGTACTGTTAGGTCTTCAATGGGGAGACGAAGGTAAAGGTAAGGTGGTGGACGTACTGACACCACGCTATGATGTTGTTGCTCGTTTCCAGGGAGGTCCTAACGCAGGACACACGCTCGAGTTTGAGGGCGAGAAGTATGTGTTACGTTCCATTCCATCGGGCATTTTCCAAGGTGACAAGATTAACATCATCGGTAACGGCGTTGTGCTGGCTCCCGACCTCTTCATGGACGAAGCAAAGGACTTGGAGAAAAGCGGGCACAGTCTGAAGAACCGCCTCCACATTTCGAAAAAGGCACACCTCATTATGCCTACTCACCGTCTGCTCGATGCAGCCTACGAGGCAGCCAAGGGCAAGAACAAGGTGGGCACAACGGGCAAAGGCATTGGCCCCACTTACACCGACAAGACAAGCCGCAACGGTTTGCGTGTAGGAGATATTCTTGACAATTTTCAGGAGAAATATGCTGCCCACAAAGCACGCCATGAGGAGATTTTGAAGAGCCTCAACTACACTGACTACGACATCACAGAGGTGGAGAAGAAGTGGATGGAAGGCATTGAGTATATCAAGCAGTTCCAGCTGGTGGATTCAGAGCACGAAATCAACAATCTGCTCAAGGCAGGCAAATCGGTGCTTTGCGAAGGCGCACAAGGCACAATGCTCGACATCGACTTTGGTTCTTATCCCTTCGTCACCTCGTCCAACACCATCTGTGCAGGCGCCTGCATCGGTCTCGGCGTGGGGCCCAACAAGATTGGCGACGTGTTCGGCATCATCAAAGCATACTGCACACGCGTAGGTGCGGGTCCTTTCCCCACAGAGCTTTTCGACGAGACGGGTGCCAAGATTCGCGCCATTGGTCATGAGTATGGCGCTGTGACGGGTCGTGAACGGCGTTGTGGCTGGATAGACCTTGTGGCACTGAAATATGCCATTATGGTGAGTGGCGTGACGAAGTTGATTATGATGAAGAGCGACGTGCTCGATGACTTTGAGACCATCAAGGCTTGCACAGCCTACAAGTTGAAGGATGGCAGTGTGATTGACTACTTCCCCTACGACATCAGCGACGGCCTCATCGAGCCTGTTTATACAGAACTTCCTGGATGGAAGACAGATTTGACAAAGATTACTTCCGAGGCTGAATTTCCCAAGGCATTCTCCGACTACATTGCCTTCTTGGAAAAGGAACTGGAAACACCCATCACCATTGTGAGCGTAGGTCCTGACCGTGCGCAGACAATAGAAAGATAAACAGAACGCTTTGAAACGAACCGCTCTATCCCTCATACTGCTCATCATACTGACGACCTGCTCCACCAGGAGGCGTCAGTATGATGCTGTTTTAGCAGAAATCGACAACCTGACGGAGGTCGATGCTGACAGCGCGAGGCGGCGATTGGCGACACTCCGCCACTTGATGGAAGAGGCGAACGAGGGAACAAGGGCATATTACCAACTGCTCAGGGTGAAAGCGGATGACAAGGCCATGGTGAAGCACACGTCTGACTCGCTCATCTGTCGTGTAGCTGAATATTTTGAGGGTAACGCCCAGAGCGGACACCTGCCCGAAGCATATTACTACGTGGGACGTGTCAATTCCGACCTACAGAACGGCGAGAAGGCACTCATCTACTTCCAGAAAGCCTTGTTGGAAGACAGCACTCATTTGTCCACCCGACTGAAAAGCCGCATCTTCGCACAAATGGGCTACATCTACCTGCGCAACGGGCTGTTTGAAGATGCCATCGGAATGCAGCAACTCGCCCACTTTTACTGCGAGCAAATTGGCGACACATTAGGGATGCGGTACAGTCAAGAGGACATCCAAACCATCGCAAGACTATCGGAGAAAGTGACCATCAGCCAAGTTCCCAAGGCTGAGATGATGGCAAAGGTGCAGAAACTGAACGAACAGGTCAAGAACCACCTGCTGTACCAAAAAAACAAGCAGTTGCAGACCGAGACGAAAAATCGGGGGCATGCGGTTTGGGGCGTTATCCTTGCGGCCATCGTCGTGCTTGCCTTTGCAGAAAGGGTGGTGCTTCGACTGCGAAAGCAAGTCAAGGAACAAAAAGAAGGAGCGGCCGTGACACCAGCACCATCCAGCAAGCGACAGTTCTACGACAAAGACATCAGCCAGTTGCTCACCACCCATATTCATAATAATAAGACATTAAAAACGGCTGACTGGCAACTCATCGAAGAGCGGCTGATTGCCTCTTTCCCCACCTTTCGCGACCACCTCTATTCGCTCTACAACTTCTCGGAAACGGAATACCACATCTGTCTGCTCATCAAGCTGGAAGTGTCGCCCTCAAACATGGCAAAACTGATGGCAACAGGCAACAGCACCATTTCGCAAAACCGCCTCCGAATGCAGCAAAAGGTATTCAATGGAGAAGGAACGGCAAAAGACTGGGACAAGTTCATTCTTTCTTTGTAAGTACACATGAATCAGTCAATTGTGAAAGCCTTGTAAATTATTTGTGAACTGTTTTTCTGCGACAGAAACGCAATGTGAACTTTTTGTGAAACGCTTTTCTTGGTGCGTCTGATAGAATGTCATACCTTTGCAGCGAGAAAAGTTCCATATTTCCTATGTCTTCATTTTTTTTCACAACTTATAAAACAATTCATACAATGAAAGCAACTATTACCCATGTTTTGGCAACTGCTGCCATCATCGCCATGCCAACCTTTTGCGTGGCACAAACCGAAAACCCACGTGGCGTGTATAAACTCACATCGCTCATCGACAAAGAAGGACTCACCATCCAAGCACCGTTCGACCAGTATAAGATATGTACGGACAGCGTCACGCTGATGTTCTCTGTACAAGACGACCATTTCATGCTGGACAAGAATGACTCACAAGTGTTCAACTACACAGGCGAAGAGCCCGATGCCAACAATGCCACCGCCACCCGCATTTTCGACAGCAACGCCGAACACTTCACGCTGAAATGGTGGAGCACCTACCAGAGCCACCTCTACTTTCCTCACAACGACTGGTGCACTGAGTTCTACGAGTCAGGAAAGTACTCTGTTAATGCTAAAGCCATTCTCGATGCCCTCATGTCGCCCAACGATTCCCACCCCCAGAACCCCTTCATCGGCACATGGCGATTCATTGGCATGATGGACGAACTGCGAGATGTGAAGAAGCAACTGAACGCACTCCGCAAGGATGCCCAAGAAGGCATGGACATTGGTCACCTCATCTTCACCCACTCACATGCCATCATGTACAGCAAGAGCGCCCGAGGCGGCTCCATCGAATATGCTGGCTATAAAGGCAAGAAGAAAATCTTGATGTCAAATTTGCAGCACAAGAATATCCGCGAACAGAACTTCATCTGGCTCTCCAAAGACTGCTTCGCCATGGAAATCCACCTCGAAGGCTACCGCACCGACTACCAAATTTGGGAACGTGTGCCCGACTCCACACCCCTCTTCAACCACATTGCCAGCCAGTATGTAGTACACTAAAAAAAGGCAGCTCCATGAAAAGAACACTCACCCTCATGCTGCTGACGCTCATCGCCACCAGCACCTTTGCACAAACTCCAGAAATCAAAAGGACGGACCGACTGCTCACGGCATCAGGACTGCCCCGTTATCGAAAAGGAAAAGAAATCAACACCCCCTTCATCGAGGCTTTCCGATATGGAATGGACAAAGAAGCCAAACGCTGGTGGACAGGCTATTACGAGCCAAACGTATCCGGTGCAAAAACTGCCGAAAAAGCACGAAAGAAGAGAGAGAAGGCGTACAATGCCTACGAGGAGAAGCGGGACAAGATGACCGACAAGTATCCCTGTTATCGTCACCTCTTCATCGCAAGACCCTCTTTTGCTCCCTCATTCGGTTTCTCCTATAGTCCTAAAGACACAGCGTTAGTCTATCTGGAGCAACGTTGGGATGGAAACAAGAAAAAAGGCAAGAAGGTGACGTTCCACACCCACAAGATGAAAGTGTCCGAAGCCATCTATGACTCCATCCAGAGCCTCCACAAGCTAGCGGTTTACACTTCTGCCCAGTTCGACCCCGACTACACGACGCTTGATGGTACCAGCTACCACTTTGTCTGGAGCACATTCTCAGGCGACAAATACGCCAGAAGTTCCGACAACGGGTCACGCACCTGCAAGCAGTTACAGAAGACCTTCGAAAACATCTGCTTGGCATTGAGGACAGACAACCACGACCAACTCCAATCCCTCATGCCTACCGTTCACGAATTCCTTGCCCACTACCGCACCCTCCTCTTGCCCGACGTGCCGATAGACGACTGGGATTTGGATGCAGCAGTTAGGAAACGGAATAACAAATAACTCAAAGTGAAGAGAGCAACTTCAAGTACAGCGAGATGGCATCGTCTATCTCGCTGATTTTGATGTATTCATCTGCCGTGTGGGAGCGAGAAGACTCACCTGGTCCCAATTTCAGCGAAGGAAAACGCATGAGGGCCTGGTCACTCAAGGTAGGCGATCCGAAGGGTTTCAAGCCCTCTTTGATGCAGGCTTGAACGAAGGGATGCAACTCGTCTATCCTCGACGACGACAAACGGAAAGAACGTGCTTTCAACTCCGAAGTGAGATGCTGCTGGAAGAAAGCGAAGATTTCCTCGTTGGTGTAGCACTCGTTGCTGCGCACATCGATGGTGAAGGCACAAGTGTCAGGAATGACGTTATGTTGCGTTCCTGCATTCACAATCGTAACCGTTTGTTTCACAGGTCCCAGCAAATCTGTTCGGTTGGGAAACTGCCATTCGGAGAGCCACAGGATGTCCTTCATCGCTTTGTAGATGGCGTTGTCACCCTCGTTGCGAGCTGCATGCCCCGCTTTGCCGTGAGCCGTTGCATCAATCACCATCAGCCCCTTTTCTGCTATGGCTGGCTGCATGCCTGTAGGTTCACCCACAATGGCGAAGTCAATCTTAGGCAGCAGGGGCAGCACACGCTCGATGCCATTTTTGCCAGAAACTTCTTCTTCACAACTCGCCAAATAAATAAGACTATACTTTTTCGGCTCATTGTTCAGCAGCATAAAAGTCTGTAAAAGAGCCATCAAGCCTCCTCCGCAATCGTTACTGCCCAAGCCATAGAGTTTATCCCCTTCAATCACAGGCGAGAAGGGCTCATGCTGCCAGCCAGCCACAGGCTTCACCGTGTCGATGTGAGCATTGAGCAGGATGACGGTCTTCGACTCGTCAAAATCAGAGCTGGCGCACCAAACGTTGTTCCCATGCCGTTGGGGATTCAGCCCTTTCTCCTTCATGTACGCTTCCAACACATCGGCAGCAGCCGCCTCATCGCGACTCACACTGGGAGTGGAAATCAGCCGTTTCAGCAGTTCCACTGCCTCTTTTGTCTGTTCTTCGTATGTCATCTTTCATCTATCATTTCAGTTTCACGAACAAAGGTAATACTTTTTACGCATCGCACCATTAAAAAACCAAAGAAAATAAAAAAATACATGAAAAAAGTTAAATGGAGCCGCCTTTCGTCTGAAGAAACGAGTCGGGAGAAAGAGCCAAAATGTTAATTACTAAAAATGACGAGGTAATTACTAAAAACTGATGTTAAATCTTTGTTTATGAAGTAATTTTATCTACTAAAAGTTTCGTTAATTAAAAGTTTAGTAGTACCTTTGCGGCATCAATAACGAAAACTTTAGTTAATGCTTATGGCAAAGATGAAAGAAAACAAAACGCTGACCAAGGCCGAAATGGAAATCATGAACTACCTTTGGGACATTGGCGGCGAGGGAGCCACCGTTCGCGACGTGTTGGAGCGTTATCCAACTCCTCCACCAGCTTACACCACAACAGCTACTTTCCTGAAAATTCTGACAGAGAAAGGATTTGTGGCGACAGAGAAGCTGAAAGGCGAAGGCAAGACTTACCGGTTCCGCCCCCTCATCAGCCGAGACGAATATCGCAAACGTGTGGTGGAGGATGTGAAAGAAAACTTCTTTGGCGGTTCCGTGAAATCGCTGGTCAGTTTCTTCGTGCAAGAAGAAAAACTCTCCAAATCAGAACTGAAAGAACTGTTGGAAATGGTCAACAGAGACAACCTCAATACCCCCTCTTAACCATCATATCAACAACACCATGCTACTCTATATCATCAAATCCATCATCACGCTCTCCCTTCTCTACATGCCCTACCTGTTGCTGCTCAGGCGAGAGTCGTTCTTTCACTTCAACCGCTTGATGTTGCTCAGCATCATGCTACTGTCGCTGGTGCTCCCATTGTTCAACATCCACGAATGGGCGTGGGAGCAGAACCCCATGCATGACCACCTGCAAGGCTTCATCGAAGTGGGGCGGCCTATGGTTGAGGGCTATGGGCAACAGGTTACCACGCCCCAGCATCCTGCCGTCGATGGTTCTTCCCTCGATGGATGGGTCATCGACCGATGGACCCTCTTCACCCTCCTCTACGTTGCAGGCATGCTGGTTACCCTCCTCATCAAAAGCTTTCAGCTGATTCTGCTCTATCGGCACATCCATCATGGCGTGATGTGGACAGAACAGCAGGGTGACATCACCATTTATTGCCACCCGGGGAATTTGGCACCTTTCAGCTGGATGCGCTCCATCGTCATCAGCGAAGAAGACTATGAAAGCAATGCGCACACCATCCTCTGTCACGAAATGGGACACATCTTCCACCACCACTCGTTCGACATCCTGCTGCTCAATCTCTGCCAGGTGATGCAGTGGGCCAATCCACTCGTATGGATGATGGCCGATTCTCTGCGCGACGTGCATGAATATGAGGCGGACGACCACGTGCTCAGCAGTGGTGTCAATGCCACACAATACCAAAACCTATTAATAAAAAAAGCCATTGGCTCCAGTTCCTACGCTTTTGCCAACGGCTTTAATCACAGTTTACTTAAAAAACGTATCACTATGATGTTACAGAAAAAATCGAATCCGTGGATGCGTACAAAGGCTTTGTACCTCATCCCAGTGGCGGTTGTAGCACTCTGTGCATTCGCCACCCCTGTGTTAACCCAGCATGCCAACGCCAACGAGGCAGCCAATGCCTTGAACGCAAGCAAAGTTACGGAGAAATCCGTTAACAAGCAAATTTCTGTGGCTGAAAATGCTATTGTTCCAACAGAAAGCCTTGCAGAGTCAGCAGAAAAAGCCTCCGTCAGAGAGGTTGCTGAGGTCAGTGAGGCCGTAAAAATTCCTGCGGGGAATGTTCCTCTGACTCCAGACGATGACGAGGTGCTCAACAAATGCGACGTAATGCCAACCTATCCGGGAGGGTCTGCTGGCCTCATGCAGTTTCTCTCCACCAACGTGAAGTATCCGAAAATTGCAATGGACTATGGATTGCAAAGCCGATTCATCATGCAGTTTACGGTGCGAAAAGATGGCACATGCGACAACTTCAAGCTTGTCAAGACCATCGAACAGAACAAAGCAGGAGTCAAAGTGGTTGCAACTTCCCCTGACGGCACACAGCCAGCAGGCACCATCACTCCAGAGCAGTTTGAGGAAGGGAAAAAGGCACTTGAAGAAGAAGTGTTCAGAGTGTTCAGGTTGATGGACAAATGGACTCCAGGCATGGACAAAGGTAAACCTGTGAATGTCCGATTCACCTGCCCCCTCACTTTCCGTCTCCAGTAATTCCAAAACGCGTTAGTAATTAAAGATCAGTTAAAAGTAGTGTACACAAGTCCCCATGTGGTTCGCGAAGAATCGTGTGGGGATTGTTTCTAATTTCCACCATAACCTGCTGAATGCCGCCTTTTTTCGGTTCATTCACATTATTTTATAAAGAAAGGGACGGATATTTGTGAAGAAAGTCGTAACTTTGCAAAGTTTTTGTCGATTAAACAGTAAAAACTTAACAACAATATAATGGCACAGCAAGAAGACATTTTCAAGAAAGTGGTGAGCCACTGCAAGGAATACGGATTCGTGTTCCCCTCTTCTGAGATTTACGACGGATTGGGCGCCGTGTACGACTACGGTCAGAACGGTGTGGAGTTGAAGAACAACATCAAGCAATACTGGTGGCAATACATGGTGCTGCTGCACGAAAACATCGTGGGCATCGACTCCGCCATCTTCATGCACCCCACCATTTGGAAGGCCTCGGGCCACGTGGACGCTTTCAACGACCCCCTTATCGACAACCGCGACTCGAAGAAGCGTTATCGCGCCGATGTGCTCATCGAAGACCAGATAGCCAAGTACGACGAGAAGATTGAGAAGGAAGTAGCTAAGGCACGGAAGCGCTTTGGCGACTCGTTCGACGAAGCACAGTATCGCGCCACATCAGCCCGTGTGCTCGAAGATCAGGCCAAGCGCGATGCCCTTCACCAGCGCTATCAGGAGGTGATGAACGCAGAAGGTGGTATCGACCTCGAAGGACTGAAGCAGATTATCCTTGACGAGGAAATCGTTTGCCCCATTTCTGGCACCAGAAACTGGACAGACGTGCGCCAGTTCAACCTCATGTTCAAGACGGAGATGGGAGCTGCCGCTGAGGGAGCCTCAACCATCTACCTGCGTCCAGAAACCGCACAGGGCATTTTCGTCAACTATCTCAACGTGCAGAAAACAGGCCGCATGAAGGTACCATTCGGCATTGCCCAGATTGGTAAAGCTTTCCGCAACGAGATTGTGGCCCGTCAGTTCATTTTCCGCATGAGAGAGTTCGAGCAGATGGAAATGCAGTTCTTCGTAAAGCCTGGCACAGAGCTTCAGTGGTTTGAGGAGTGGAAAAAGCGCCGCATGGCTTGGCATCAAGCTCTCGGCTTTGGCGCAGAGAACTACCGCTTCCACGATCACGACAAATTGGCCCACTATGCCAACGCAGCCACAGACATAGAGTTCAAAATGCCATTCGGCTTCAAGGAAGTGGAAGGCATCCACTCTCGCACCAACTTCGACCTCTCACAGCACGCTAAGTACAGCGGAAAGAAGATTGAGTACTTCGACCCAGAGGACAACACCAGCTACACACCATACGTCATCGAGACCTCAATTGGTGTGGACCGCATGTTCCTCTCAGTGATGTGCCACAGCTACTGCGAAGAGAAGCTCGAAGGCGGCGACACTCGCGTGGTGCTCCGTCTGCCTGCAGCTTTGGCACCAGTCAAGTTGGCTGTCTTCCCACTCACCAAGAAGGACGGCCTGCCAGAGAAGGCACACGAAATCATCAACGACCTCAAGTTCCACTTCAACTGCAAGTACGAGGAAAAAGACCAGATTGGCAAGCGTTATCGCCGCCAGGATGCCATAGGCACTCCCTTCTGCGTCACAGTCGATAACCAAACGCTGGAGGACAACACAGTCACACTTCGCTATCGCGACACGATGGAGCAGGAACGCGTGAACATTGCAGACCTGCGCGGCATCATAGAAGACCAAGTGAGCATCACCAGCCTCTTGAAGAACCTGAAATAACCAGCCCACGTGCTGGGCGATTTTCGCCATTCGGACAATGAAAAGAATAATCTACATACTAACTCTGCTTGCTTTCCTCTTCGTCTCATGCAGCGAAAAGGAGGAGACAGGAGAGTACGACAATTGGCAGGCAAGGAATCAGCACTATGTTGATTCCATTGCCGCTCTTGCCAATGCAGGAACTGACGGATGGAGCAAACTGTTGGCATTCAATCTGGTGGAATCAGAAAACAATCCTTATCTGGACAACAATCACTACGTCTATATCCAGAAGCTGGAAGCCGGAACAGGCACTCGCCAGCCAGAATATAACGATTCCATCCGTGTACACTATTTGGGACGCCTCATTCCATCCACATCCTATTCCCAAGGCTTTGTGTTTGGAAAGACCTACAACACCTACAACCTCAACGAAGAGACAGATGTGCCCGTCATCATGGGCATCAACAACAATGTGGTGGGTTTTGCCACCGCCATCATGCACATGGTGGAAGGCGATCGCTGGAAAATTGTGGTGCCCTACTCCCTCGGTTACGGTGAGGAAGACTATGTTACAGCAAGCATTCCTGGCCACTCCACCCTCATCTTCGACGTGAAACTGGCTCGCCTCTATAAATATAAGATAGACACGGACACCACTTGGCATTAAATTCTTTAAGAATGAAAGTGAAAAGTGAAGAGTGAAAAATCTAAGTTACTTTTGCTATTGGATTTCTATCCGCAAGGCTGGTAACTTAGATTTTTCACTCTTCACTTAAAAGAGCTTCACGTCAAGAAGCTCTTTACTTCACATTCCCCACCTTAATCAGGTACTCTGCAATCTGCACGGCATTCAAGGCTGCACCCTTCTTAATCTGGTCGCCTGAAAGCCAGAACGTCAAACCATTTTCGTTGGCAAGATCCTTACGCACACGACCCACATACACATCGTCCTTGCCAGCTGTGAAGAGAGGCATAGGATACTTCTGGTTCTTGGGGTCGTCAATCAGCGTCACACCGTCAGCTGCCGCAATGGCCTTCTGCGCATCTTCCACAGAGATGGGCTTCTCCGTCTCCACCCAAACGGCTTCGCTGTGAGCACGAAGGGAGGAAATGCGCACACACATAGCAGAACACTTCGCATCAGTGTGCATGATTTTGCGAGTTTCGTTGAACATCTTCATCTCTTCCTTCGTGTAGCCATTATCTTGGAACACATCAATTTGAGGAATCACATTGTAAGCCAATTGATAGGCAAACTTGTTCACAGTGGGCTGCTTGCCTTCCACCAGTTCCTTATACTGCTGTTGCAACTCAGCCATAGCGGCTGCACCAGCTCCAGACGCACTCTGGTAACTGGCCACATGAATGCGCTGGATGTGGCTCAACTTCTCAATAGGTTTGAGCACCACCACCATCATAATGGTTGTGCAGTTAGGGTTGGCAATGATGCCACGAGGGCGGTTCAGCGCATCCTCAGCATTGCACTCAGGCACCACCAATGGCACATCGTCGTCCATGCGGAAGGCACTGGAGTTGTCAATCATCACAGCACCAAACTTCGTGATGTCCTCAGCAAACTCTTTCGAGGTGCCTGCTCCAGCCGAAGTGAAAGCGATGTCAACGCCCTTGAAATCGTCGCCATGTTTCAGGAGCTGCACTTCGTACTCCTTACCACGGAATGTATATTTTCTGCCGGCACTACGTGTGGAGCCAAACAGTACCAATTCGTCAATCGGGAAATTTCTCTCATCGAGAACACGGAGGAACTCCTGTCCTACGGCGCCGCTGGCACCTACAATTGCTACTTTCATCTTATTACCTTTTTGTTGAGTTTAGCATTATTTTGCGACAAAATCTTTGCTTTTACGTAAAAAACGCTGCAAAGGTAAACATTTTCATTGAAAAGTGAAGAGTAAAAAGTGAAAAATCTAATTTCACTCTTCACTTTTCGTTGAAAAAGCGTATCTTTGTAAAAAATTTCATTTTGGACGCTATCACCTCATACCTTCATCTGCCCATCACCGACCCAACCTGGATATTCTTCCTTGTTCTTTGTGTGATTCTGTTTGCTCCTATGATTTTCAGCAAACTGCACATTCCGCACCTCATCGGAATGATTCTGGCAGGCGTAGTGATAGGCAAACACGGCCTGAACATCCTGGAGCGCGATGCCTCCTTCGAGTTGTTTGGCAAAGTGGGCATCTACTTCATCATGTTCCTGGCAGGCTTAGAGATGGACTTGCAGAATCTGAAGCAGAACCGCGTGAAAGGATTCACCTTCGGAGCCATCACCACCATCATCCCCTTTGTGCTTGGTTTTGCCGCTGGCTACTATTTCCTCGACTACAGCCTGCAAGCCTCGCTCCTGTTGGCCTGCATCTTTGCATCCCACACACTGGTGGCCTACCCCATCGTGGGACGCTACGGGCTGAGCAACTCTCCCTCTGTCACCATTTCCGTGGCAGCCACAATGGTCGCCCTGCTCTCAGCCCTGCTTTTCCTGGCAGGCATTGCTGGCACCATCAAGGGAACGGGCGGCGTCTGGTTCTGGGCATTCTTCTTGCTGAAATTCGTGGCTTACATTTTTGGCATGTTCTTCCTTCTGCCACGCATCATCCGCATCTTCTTCCGCAAATACAGCGAACCCGTCATACAGTTCACTTTCACACTCGCCACCGTGCTCTTCTCTGCTGCCACAGCCGAACTGTGCGGACTGGAGGGCATCTTCGGTGCGTTCCTTTCAGGACTGGTGCTCAACCGATTCGTCCCCAACACCTCGCCCCTGATGAATCGCATAGAATTTATCGGCAACGCTCTTTTCATTCCCTACTTCCTGATTGGAGTAGGCATGATGGTCAATGTCGCTCCCATGTTTCGCGAAGGAAAAGCCGCAGTGGTGGTGGCAATCATGGTGATTGCAGGCACGCTGTCCAAATACATTGCAGCCCACATTAGCCGCAAACTTTTTCGCATGTCACGCACAGAAGGTGTGATGATGTTCGGACTGACCGAAGCCCATGCCGCAGGAGCTTTGGCTATGGTGATGGTGGGTGTGAATCTGGAAGTGTCGCCAGGCGTTCCACTCATGAATGGTGCCGTGTTGGACGGTGTAGTGATGATGATACTCCTTTCTTGCATCATCTCGTCCATCGCCACCGACCAAGCTGCGAAAAAACTAAAGGTAGAAAGCGAATCATCTGGCAAGAAACAAAGGCGAGACAGCACAGCGCTGGACGACGAGAAGATTCTCATCCCCATCAACAACCCCAGCAACATCGACACGCTGATGTCCACAGCCTTCATGATGCGCAACCAACAACTGAACCGCGGACTCATCTGCCTGAACATTATTAACGATGCTGACCTGAGCGAAAAGACTCAGGCACACAGCCGAGAGTGTCTGGACATGGCTCAGCAATTAGCATCAGCAGCCGACGTGCCCATACAGACGCAAACTCGCCTTGCCGTCAACTTCGTGACAGCCACCATCCATGCCCTTCGCGAAAATGATGCCAGCGAATTGCTCATTGGGCTGCATCACCAACACCACAAGGGAGACTCCTTCCTGGGAGCCTTTGCCCAAGGACTCATCGACGGAATGTCGCGCCAAATCACCATCGTCAACCTGCACATTCCAGCCAACACCATCCGCAAGATTGTGGTAGCCGTACCAGAGAAGGCTGAATACGAAAAAGGATTCTACCGCTGGATTAACCGTGTGGCCCGCATGGTAGAGGACTTAGGATGCCAAGTAACTTTCTACGCTCCGGAAACGACCAACAACCTCATCATGCACTACATGCACGAACGGCACAAGAGCGTGAGAGACGATTACGAAATACTGGACTCCTGGCGAGAATTTCCCGCCTTGCGCCACGAACTCAACCCCGACCATCTCCTGGTCGTAGTCACAGCCCGACAAGGAAGCATCTCTTACCAAACCTCCTTCAACAGGCTCCCCTATCAACTGCAAAACGACTTCTCCAACACCAGCCTCATGCTCATCTACCCCGATCAGCAAGAGCAAAACAACGAAATACATGTCTTCACCGACCCCCATCGCCTCGACACCACCTCTGGCACCACACGTCTGGGACGCTGGCTAAGCAAATGGATTGGCGAAATGGGCTAACACAGACTATAGGGCCTATAAGTCCCATAGGACCCATAGGACCCATAAAAAAACACCAGCAATGATACAACTCACCAACATCACCAAATCCTTCGGCACGCTGCAAGTGCTCAAAGGCATTGACCTCCACATCAACAAAGGCGAGGTGGTCAGCATCGTAGGACCATCCGGAGCGGGCAAAACCACCCTCCTGCAAATCATGGGCACCCTCGATACTCCCGACACAGGAACCGTCATTGTCGATGGAATAGAAATCACCAAGCTGAAAGACAAGAAACTGGCCCAATTCCGCAACCTGCGCCTCGGATTCGTCTTCCAGTTCCATCAGCTCTTGCCTGAATTTACCGCTTTAGAAAACATCTGCATCCCAGCCCTCATTGCCGGGAAGAACAAAAAGCAAGCAGAAGCACGTGCAATGGAACTGCTCAACTTCCTTGGACTTGCCGAACGTGCCAAGCACAAGCCTGCCGAACTGTCCGGAGGCGAGAAACAACGTGTGGCCGTAGCACGGGCACTCATCAACAACCCCGCCATCATCTTGGCCGACGAACCCTCTGGTTCACTCGACACAAAAAACAAAGCCGAGCTGCACCAACTCTTTTTCGACCTGAGAGACAAATTCGGACAAACCTTCGTCATTGTCACCCACGATGAAGAGCTCTCACAGCTAACCGACAGAACAATTCACATTAAAGATGGTATAATTCAATATGACAACGCACAACCAGCAGCAAACAATGAACAACTATCAGCAGACAACGCACAACAGCCAACAGACTATGGACAACAGCCAGCAGACCTCAGCCAGCAAGCCGAAAAGAACGCTGCAACTGGGCAAGAGGAATCAATTGAAAGTCCTGCGTGAGAAAGACCACGGAGTGTATCTGGAAGGCGGAGACATCGGAGACATCCTGCTGCCTAAGCGCTATGTGCCAGCTGGCACAAAGGTGGGGGATGTGCTTGACGTGTTCCTTTACCTCGATCAGGACGAGCGCCTCATCGCCACCACGGAACATCCCCTCATCGAAGTAGGCCAGTTTGCCTACCTTGAATGCACTTGGACCAACGAATACGGCGCTTACCTTAACTGGGGACTCATGAAAGACCTCTTCTGCCCTTTCAGAGAGCAGAAAGTGCGCATGCAACGGGGTAAACGCTATCAGGTTTATTGCTACATCGACGACAAAACCTACCGCATCGTCTGCTCCAGCAAGATAGAGAAATTCCAGAAAGCCATCAGCGAGAAAAGCGATTTTGGAAACAATCACCAACCCGACCACCATACAAAAGGGCATCGCACCCTCTCAAACAGAGGAGAAAGAAATGATGCTCCTGCCGATCGGCGCGTCCTCATTGGCGATTTCTCCACCCGCCTGTTTGAGCACCTCAAACTGTCGGAAAAAGGCTTCACGCCTTATCACGACAAATCGCCCGCAGAAGAAATCTATGCCATGTTTGGCGTGAGCAAGAAAGTCTTCAAACAAGCTGTTGGCGACCTCTACAAGCAGGAACTCATCCAGATTCTGCCCAACGGCATCGAACTGACCACCAAAGGCAAAGCCACTGGGGTGGAAGAATAGCCTTCTGCCCCCACTCTTTTCATCTACACAACCTCACATATATGTCCCGGTTCCTTTTCTTTCACCTCTTCTTGCTCATCTTCCTCCCCCTCTCTGCCCAGCAGAGACTCAGCAGAGAACAATCTGAGCATGAGGCGACTGCGCTCATTGCCCAATGGAAGTATGACATCAAGAACCAATACCAGCAAGCATGGCAGAGCCAAAAGCTGACCATCGGGGACAAGACCATGCCCTTCTGGTACACCATCTACGGAGAAAAACCTGCCGATGGCTACAGCCTCTTCATCTCCTTGCACGGAGGAGGCAATGCGCCCCAAAAACTGAACGACAGCCAATGGGAGAACCAAAAGCAGCTCTACAAGCCACAAAACAGCGTGTATTTAGCTCCACGCGCTCCCTACGACGATTGGGACATGTGGTTTAAGCCAGCCCTCGACGCTTTCTATGCCGCCCTCATACAGATGTGCGTGGCCTACCTCGATGTCAATCCCGACAAAGTCTATCTCATCGGCTATTCAGCAGGCGGTGATGGCGTGTGGCGTATGGCTCCTCGAATGGCCGACAGCTGGGCAGGTGCCTCCATGATGGCAGGTCACCCAGGCGATGTTTCGCTCCTGAACCTACGAAACACCCCCTTCATGATTTGGTGCGGCGAACTCGATGCCGCCTACAACCGCAACAAGGAATGCGCCCAGCGAGGACTGGAGATGGACAGTCTTCAAGTCCAAGACCCCGCCGGCTACATTCACCAAACCCATATTGTACAAGGGAAATCCCATTGGATGGAACTCATCGATGCAGCTGCCCTGCCTTGGTTGCAGCAATACAGGCGCAATCCCTACCCCACCCACATCGTTTGGAAACAAGCCGATGTGCCCCATTCCCACTTCTATTGGCTCTCTGCTCCAGTCAATCAGCTCCAACGAGGCAACACCGTTCGCCTCATGTTAGAGGGCAACACCGTCAACATCACACAATGCGACTACACCCAGCTCACCCTACATTTCAACGACGAGCTGGTGAATCTCGACCGCCCCATCATCATCAAATACAAAGGAAAGAAACTCTTCAAAGGAAAGCTTCCTCGCACCACTGCCAACCTGAAAGCCACTCTTGCACAACGCAACGACCCGCGCTACATGTTCCCAGCACAAATCCAGGTCAGGATTCCATAAGCACAACCTCTGCATACAAACCGCATAAATATTCATTTCATAGAGACAAGGTCTCCCCCGCGGAGAAAAATTTGTTGGTCGGCGGACAAAATTTTGCTGGATGCCCATGAAAAAAAATTTCTATAGGCATCCAGCAAAAATTATCAGCGGATGAATAATATGCATGAATATGCAATTTTGAAAATTGAAGTCCATTATCAGCAGCCTCTATCACGGTATGACTGCAGTAGAGATTACGCAGTTTGATTGGGTGAACTGCTTCGCTCGTGCCATGTCATAAGTAAAGCAATGGAAAAAATCACTTCAAACGAAGAGCGGGAACCTGTGCCAATATCTCGGCTCTGGTTCCCGCTCTCAATTTCACCCCATTAATCTATTATAGGCTGTCCATTGTAGTGTTTCTTTTTGAGGTAAAACTCAAAACAAATGCCAAAGGGTTTGGCTGATTGAGGTAAGATGCGATTTTCAGTACTCGAAGGCACTGCCTCCAAGGAACTCGCGCAGGAGGGAATGGGAAGGCAGGAAAGAGATGGGAATGTCGTGGAAACGGTTGAGCACCCAAATGAGTCGCTGGGCTTCACCGTAATTGGGATCGGTTCGGGGCACTTCCTCCAAAAGCGGCAGGGCTTTCTTCTTGAGCAACGCGAGTTCGTACTGAAAGGCTGTGCAGAAGTTGATGTCGGCATTCTGTTGGAAAGGGATAATCCACTTCTCTTCTCCCTTGCGCACAGAAGGCCAGCGCGCTAAAGTAGCAGAAGCTGTGGTGTTGCGGAACTGGCGGTCGCGCACCATGCGGCGAACCAGTCGGTTGTCGGTGGTGGAGAAATAGGAGCCGTCATCATTTTTGGCCACGGTGAGGCCCGAGATGTAGATGCGCAAAAGACGCTCTTCGGGAATGGAGTCTGTGAGGAGAGGATTGAGGGCATGGATGCCTTCCATAATGAGGATTGTCTTGGGTGTGAGGGTGAGCTGAGTGCCACTCTTCACGCTTTTCCCTGTGGGGAAATCGTAGCGAGGAAGTTCGATGGTTTCGCCATTCAGCAGCTGGGCAAGGTGCCGCTGAAAGAGTTCCACATCAATGGCATAGATGCTTTCGAAGTCGTAATCGCCTGTCTCGTCAAGCGGAGTCCGCTCACGGTCCACATAATAATCGTCTAAGGAAATGCAACGTGGTTCCAATCCTTGCTTCTCCATCGCCATGCTGAGTTTTTTGCTGAAAGTAGTCTTGCCGCTGGAGGATGGGCCTGCGATGAGGACAACACGCACTTGGGGACGGTCGGCCACGGCTTTGCCAATGAGGTCTATACCGTGGCTCTGCAGACTTTCGGCTATGCGCACCATCTTGTATGCTCCACCTTGGTCGATGATGGCATTCATTTGCCCAATGGAGTAGTTGACGGTCTTCAGCCGTTTGCTGAAGAGGTAGCGTCCTTTCACTCGGCTGACGAGGTATTGGATGGTTTCATCAAGGGTTTTGTTCTCCACCTCTGTCTTTATCTGTTCCATGATTTTCCAGAAAGCGCCGTTGACTTCAAACTTTTCTGAACTGCGATTGTTCAGCACTGGGGGGATGGGAGTTATGCTCATAGGAATAAATATATTTAGGTTTTAGCCCTCAAAGATAGCTATTTTCTGCGAGAAATACTGTCAGAAAGGCTATATTTTATCATTTAAACCGATTTTTATGGATGCCCAGTCGTTATTTGTCATTTTTTTTCCTTACCTTTGCAGCCGCAAACTGGGAAGGCCCCATAGTTCAATGGATAGAACAAATCTCTCCTAAAGATTAGATCCGGGTTCGATTCCCGGTGGAGCTACCAGCCCACGCGCTGGGCGATTTTTCCATCCGGAGAGTCGCAAATCACATTCCAGCCCACGCGCTGGGCGATTTTTCCATCCGGAGAGTCGCAAATCACATTCCAGCCCACGCGCTGGGCGATATATCATCCCACACGGGGTTAGTTTAGTTGGTAGAATATCGGTCTCCAAAACCGAGGGTCGGGGGTTCGAGTCCCTCACCCCGTGCAAGAAGGAAGGGTTGACACAGATGTGCCAGCCCTTCTCATTTCTTATGCTTTTCCTCCTCACGCAGGAAGCCAGGTGTGCGTCGTATATATTCATATCCAAACTGGCAGCGCAGACAGTCGCGCCGCTGACAATACTTCCGATGCAACTGAATGAGTGCCTGCGAATCGGCTGCATTCTCGCAGTGCACCCCTGCCGCTGCCCAATCGCGAATGATGGTATTGTTTTCGGCCTTGAGTTGTTCCCACAACGCAAAGGCGCAATCGCAAAGCGTGTGGTCTCCTTTATACCGTCCATAAGCAAAAAGCATAGGGGCGACGGTGTTGGTGACGATGAGTTGGAGGGAAGCAGGAGACAGCTGCCTCTCCATCGGTTGCGTGGGTTTGCCATCGAAGACATAATGAGTGCGCCAATAATCACTCACATGGGTGAGCAGCAGGGCTTCCACCTCTGGCAGAGTTTCGGCATTGAGCAGACGGGAGAGGTTGAGCCGCTGTTCGTAATAGAGCATGGCCAACTGCGCAATGCGGATGTGGGGAAAGTTTTGAGGTCGTAGGCGAAGGAACTTCCACAAGGAAGTGGCGATGGGGGTGAGGGTGAACTTTTGTCGCAGATAGCAATACTCCTTCTGTAGCTTCTGAGCATAATCGTCGGTGAAATCGCCATCCAACAATCCTGCCTGTCCAAAGAAGATGGCTTCAATTTGGAAGAGGTCGTCGCGATGTTTGCCTACAGCACTCATGGGGATGGAGAGTGCCCACTGTTCGAAAGCGTCTCCATTGATACCAAAGCCAAAGTTTCTGGCCAGGGTGACGAAAAGGGTATATTCCCAGTCTTTGCCCAAGGCAGTACACCGCTGCATGATTTGGCGAGCGCGCTCTTCAAAACGTTCCAGTGTGAGGGAAGTCATCCAATTATGGACCAGGAATGTGGGCAAGGTGCCTACCACATTGCGACAGCGAGGATTGAAGTCGTTGCTGTTGAGTTCGGCATAATTCTCCTGCACATACTGTGGCACGGCAAGCTGCAACTGCGGAATTTTCCGCCCATTGGGATAGAACAGCGGCACGTCCACCTCGGAAGCCACATGAAGAATGATGTTCTCGTAAGCCTCATCGCCCTCATGGTGATGACGAAACCAGTCGCTGGATTTCACATGCAGTTCTACACTCCCCACCCATTCCGTTCCGTCCAGTTTTATTTTGGCGTCCATAAAGTCAGGCCCCGCGTCGGTGTTGTGAAGACCAGGGTTGAGCACTTCCACCGTGCGGCCATCGGTGGTGCACAACTCTCTGAGAGGAAAAATCTTGTGTTTCCACACGTAGTGAAGCAGTTGTTCCATGTTTTTGTATTAAATTTTGTCAAAGGTAAGGAATAATTAGGAATTAAGAATTAAGAATTAGAGATTATTTGCCGATAATTTCTTACCTTTGCAGTGTTTTTTAGTAAATTTGTTCAAAACAAGAAAAGAAAAAGATGAAAATAGCATTGATAGGATATGGCAAGATGGGCAAGATGATTGAGCAGATTGCCTTGAGCCGAGGTCACGAAATCGTGAGTATCATTGACATTGACAACCAAGAGGAGTTTGAGAGCGAGGCTTTTGCCAGTGCCGACGTGGCCATTGAGTTCACCACACCCATGACGGCTTACGGCAACTACCTGAAGGCTTGGAAGGCTGGTGTGAAGGTGGTGAGCGGCAGCACCGGATGGCTGAAAGAGCATGGCGATGACGTGAAGAAGGCCTGTACAGAAGGAGGGAAAACCCTTTTCTGGGCCAGCAACTACTCGATTGGTGTGGCCATCTTCAGTGCTGTGAATAAGTATCTCGCCAACATCATGAACCAGTTTCCACAGTACGACGTAAAGGAAGTGGAGACCCACCACATCCACAAGCTCGACCATCCTTCAGGGACAGGCATCACGCTGGCCGAGCAGATTGTGGAGCGTTTAGACAGAAAAAAGGACTGGACAATGGGCTATCTGCAACAGCCCGATGGCACGGTGGAGGGAACAGACGAAGTGGCGGCCGACTTGCTGCCCATCAGCAGCATCCGCTCAGGCGAAGTGCCCGGCATCCACTCCATCACTTGGAACAGCGAGGCTGACCAAATCACCATTACCCACGATGCGCACTCTCGCCAAGGATTTGCTCTGGGAGCCATCATTGCCGCAGAGTTTACGGCACAGCACGAAGGTTTGCTGAGTACAGATGACTTGTTTAAGTTCTAATTGATAATTATGGGATTCGATTATAAGAGTTTTAAGAAAGCGCGGTCGCAGCAGGAGACCGAAAAGCCAGAATGGGCTGGTTGGAAATGGGTGAAGTTTGTCGCAGCGACAGTTTGTTACTTGGCTTTTCTATACTGGGTGAAGTCGTGGTGGGGACTTATCGTAGTGCCCTTCATTTATGACGTCTATATCAGCAAGAAAATCAAATGGACTTGGTGGAAGGAGCTGGAGAGTGATGTGGCCAGAACCATCATGAGCTGGGTGGACGCTATTGTGTTTGCTTTGGTGGCCGTATATTTTGTCAACAACTTCTTCTTCCAGAACTATCAGATACCCTCGTCCTCTTTGGAAAAGACACTCATGACGGGCGACTTCCTGTTAGTGAGCAAAATGAGCTATGGCCCACGCATTCCGCAAACCCCGCTCACCATGCCCCTGACGCAGCACACCATTCCTGTGTTGAACTGCAAGTCGTACATTGAGTGGCCACAATGGGAATACCGCCGCGTGGAGGGATTTGGCAAGGTGGAGCTGGGCGACATTGTGGTGTTCAACTACCCAGCCGGCGACACGGTGGCGGTGGCGTACAATGGCGATTACTACAACCTCTGCTACCAGGAAGGTTGCTTAGCCGCCAACGCTCAGGGCTACGAAGTGCCGCTGATGGAGACTCTTCCGAGGGAAGAGCAACAGGCCATGTTCGACCAGCTCTATAACATAGGCAAGAAGATTGTGGCTACAAAGACCAACATCTACGGCAGTGTGGTGACCCGTCCAGCCGACCGCCGCGAGAACTACGTGAAGCGGTGCGTTGGTTTGCCTGGCCAGACATTGGAAATCAAGGATAAAATCATTTATGTGGATGGGCAGAAAGAGGAGACGCCCACGTTTGCTCAGTTTAACTACAAAGTTTATACACGCAACAGCCAGATTCTCAGCGACGAGATGTGCGAAGAGCTGAATATCAGCGATGAAGACCGCGACAAGATTCTCGACCACAACCAAGGCATTCCGCTCACCCACATGGCAGCCGAAGCCCTCAAAGCCAACAAAGACTTCTGCGACAGCATTGTGGAGATAAAGGACGGCTACTGGGGCAATCTCTACCCGCTGAACCAGCAATATGGTTGGACACGTGACAATTACGGCCCCATCTGGATTCCGGCCAAGGGACAGAGCGTGAAACTGACGCTGGACAACTTGGCCATCTATGACCGCCCCATCAGAGTGTATGAGAACAACACGCTGGAGGTGAAAGACGGAAAGATTTACATCAACGGAAAACAGACCAACGAATACACTTTCAAGATGGATTACTACTGGATGATGGGCGACAACCGTCACAATTCGGCCGACAGCCGCTACTGGGGATTTGTGCCCGAAGACCACGTGGTAGGAAAACCCCTCTTCATCTGGCTATCGCTCATCACCGACCGCTTCGGAAAGTCGCACGGTGTGCGCTGGAACAGACTCTTCACTTGGGTAGATAACATCAAATAAGATAAAGAAAATGAAAAATCGCGGGTGAATGCCTGCGATTTTTCATAAATAGAAAACACTGAGGATATGGTTTTCCCTTCAGCTTACCTCCCCCCCATGTCTTGGTTCTCTGCTTTAATAAAAGAAGACCTTGTTATGATTGAGCAGTATGAGAACTACCACAAGCAGACCATCCGCAACCGCTGCACCATCGATTCGCCCAACGGTCCACTCAGCCTTTCCATTCCCATTGACAAGAGCACATTCGTGGATGGGAAATGCCTGATGAAGGACGTGCGAATCAGCTCCCACAGCGATTGGCGACACCAACACTGGTATGCCTTGGAGACCAGCTACTTCAACTCCCCTTTCTTCGAATATCTTCAAGATGATTTTCGCCCTCTTTACGAAAGGCCATGGACGTTCCTCATGGATTTCAACGAGGCACTCATCTCAACATGTTGCGAACTGCTCGACATCAATCCACAAATGAAAAGGACGGGAACATACACAGGTGTCACACCTATGGATGACTTCCATCCTAAGACTTACTACCAAGTGTTTCAGCAGAAACACGGTTTCCTTCCCAACCTCTCCATCATCGACCTCATTTTCAACATGGGGAATGAGGCTGTACTTTTTCTCTGACAGAAAGGCTCCATACTACATTCCTTTTGAAGAAACCCCTACTCCGCCACATTCTTGATTTTCAAGAGCGCAGGTGTTTGTTCCTTCTTCACCACCTTCGCCTCCACAGCCTGCTGGAAATGAAGCAGGAAATGAAGGTCGGACCCAAAGAAGGAATAAGTCCCTTTAGCCAGAAGCATTTGCGCCTTCATCTGCGCAGGCTTCCCATAGCCGCCGGCAAGAGAAGCAATGTTCATTTGCAACTTAATCTTCTCAGCCACAAGCTTATCATAGTCAGCTTCATTCATGTAGCGATAACGCTCAGGATGAGCCAAAATGGGAGTGTAGCCCTTTTCCTTAATTTTCTCGAGTGTTCCCCAAAAATCGATGGGCGGCTGGAAATAAGAAGTCTCCACCAGCAAGTGGTCGCCTTCAGGACCGATGGGCAGGAGATTGTTGGCGGCCAATCGTTCATTGAAGAGATTGTCCAGCATGTTCTCTGCAGCCAGATGCAATTGCACAGGTCCCTCATAAGCATCCTGTAGCTCTTGATAACGCTCACGCAGCTCGTCGGGTGAATTGGGCATATCCTCCATGATGTGAGGAGTGAGCCAAACCTCTCTTATGCCAATCTGCTCAAAATACTCCAGGGCTCCCAAGGAATCCCGCATGTTCTGAATGCCATCATCCACCCCGGGGAGGATGTGACTGTGCCAATCTGTGGCTCCCTTAAAGATTCCTGTATCTATCAGTTTCTTCTTAGAGCTGAAATCAAATAAAGATAGCATAAGCCTTCACCTTTTTAAGTTAGTTAAATAAAAAAACCTCAGAACTTTTCTTTAGTCGCAAGCCAACGGGCTTCAAAAGTTCCCCAAAAACGGCATTAAAATGCTCTCCACTCACACAGCCCCCGCCACACACAAATGCCACAAGAAAGAAAAAAAGCGCTCCCTCCATCCTCATCTCATCATCCACTTAACTCACTATAATTTTCAATCACGCTTGACACCTAACGCAACATTCGTTGCAAAGTTACGACTTTTTTCCGCTCTTTTTATGAAAAGTTATTCATTTTTATTAAAAAAAACAAAAAGATTTAATAATTTTGCATCACTTTTTAGTATTATGGCAAAAGAAGGAGAAGAATTTCGAGTTGACATAGACCAAGTGTTGAAGGACAAGCTCGGGGACAGAGCCAAGTTTGTTCCTTCATTTTTGACGTCATGGTTAAAAAACATCATCCATCAAGACTGGATGAATGTGCATTTGTGTGGCGAAGGCAAAGGGCAAGTGGGTGTGGAATGGCTGGACGGTTGCCTGAACTATTTGCATTGCAAAACCAAAGTCCAAACCAACATCAACGGAACCATCCAAGAAGGGCTTGACGCTCTTCCCAGCAATGAGGGAGGGCGATACTTCACCATTGTGAGCAATCATCCCTTAGGCGGCCAAGATGGCATTGCACTGGGATCCATCATCTGCCACAAGTACGACAGCCAAATGGTTTATCTGGTCAACGACATCCTGATGAGTTTCAAGGGGCTTGCCCCACTGTGCGTGCCCATCAACAAGACAGGACGCAACGGAAGGAACTTTCCCAAAATGGTGGAGGCCGCCTTCCAGTCGGAGAAAAACGTGGTGATGTTTCCAGCTGGCCTCTGCTCCCGAAAGGGCGAAGACGGCATCATAAAGGACATTGAGTGGAAGAAAACCTTTATCAGCAAGTCCATCCAGTACCACCGCGATGTGATACCCGTCCATTTTTCTGGCCAGAACTCCGACCGCTTCTACAACATAGCCCGTTGGTGCAAGCGGCTGCACATCAAATTCAACGTCGCCATGCTCTATTTGGCCGACGAGATGTACAAAAATCAGGGGAAGACATTCACGGTCACGTTCGGAGAGCCTATACCCTGGCAAACATTCGACAAGTCGAAGACACCCACCCAGTGGGCCCAATGGGTGAAGGAGAAAGTGTATCAATTAGCAAAAGAATAAGGACATACTATTATATATGGAAGCAGAAATCATAGCACCTATCCCCAAGGAGGTGCTCAAAGCAGAACTGACAGAAGACAAGCGCCTGCGCATGACCAGCAAGAGCAACAACGAGGTGTACGTCATCACATGGCAAGACTCGCCCAACGTGGTGCGCGAGATTGGCCGCCTACGCGAAATCGCCTTCCGCGCCGCTGGAGGCGGAACGGGCCAGGATTGCGACTTGGACAAGTTCGACACAATGGAGAACCCCTACAAGCAACTCATTGTGTGGAACCCGGAGGCAGAAGAAATCATAGGCGGTTACCGCTACATACTCGGCCCCGACATCCAGTTCGACGAACAAGGACAGCCCATACTTGCCACCAGCCACATGTTCCATTTTTCCGACAAGTTCATCAAGGAATACCTTCCCCACACCATCGAGCTGGGGCGCTCCTTCGTCACCCTTGAATACCAATCAACACGATCCGACAACAAATCCATCTTCGCCCTCGACAACCTGTGGGACGGGCTGGGTGCCTTAGCCGTCATCATGCCCGGCTGCAAATACTTCTTCGGGAAAATGACCATGTACCCCAGCTACAACCGCAAGGGACGCGACATGATTCTCTACTTCCTCAAGAAGCATTTTGGCGACAAAGACGAGCTGGTCATCCCCACCAAGCCGCTGGAACTGGAACACGACCCCAAGGAATTTGAAGAGCTCTTCTGCGAAGACACTTTCAAGGACGACTACCGGATTCTCAATCACGAAGTCCGTGCCCTGGGCTACAACATTCCCCCATTGGTGAACGCCTACATGAGCCTCTCCCCCACCATGAAGATGTTTGGCACCGCCATCAACTATGGTTTTGGCGACGTGGAAGAAACGGGCATCCTGATTGCCGTGAGCGAAATTTACGACGAGAAACGCATACGCTATGTGGACAATTTCGCCAAGGAACATCCCGAATACGTCCAAATCACCAGCGGAGCCAACAAGGTCATCTACGAACCCTCCAACAAGAAAGAGCTGGAAGACGACTTCGAACCTGTTAAATAATAGACAACGACACATATATTACATATATAAAGGAGTCACTTGACAAAAAAAGCACAAAAAGACACATTTTGTGCTTCTTTTTTTGTCAATCCAAATAAAATGCCTAATTTTGCACAAATTTATCATTTTTGTGTAAAGAAAAACTATGGCATTTACAAGAATCACGGCTGCAGAGGCTGCAGCACTCATCAAAGACGGCGACAACATCGGCCTGTCAGGCTTCACACCAGCAGGAACTCCCAAAGCCGTCACAGCAGAGATAGCAAAAATCGCTCATGCAGAACATGAAGCAGGCCGCCCCTTCCAAATCGGCATCTTCACAGGCGCATCAACAGGACAGTCATGCGACGGCGTTCTTTCCGACGCACAAGCCATCCGTTATCGCGCCCCCTACACCACCAATGCTACGTTCCGCAAGCATGTGAACGCCGGCGAGATAGCCTACAACGACATTCACCTGGGCATGATGGCACAAGACCTCCGATATGGATTTTTAGGCGACGTGGATTGGGCCATACTGGAAGTGTGCGCCATTGAAGAAGACGGCAAGGTGTATCTCACAGCCGCTGGCGGCATCTCGCCCACAGTGGCCCGCTTGGCCAAGAAAGGCATCATTCTGGAGCTGAACTCGTTCCATTCGCCCAAGTCCATCGGCATTCACGACGTGTACGAGCCGCTCGACCCTCCCTACCGCAAACCCATCCCCATAGAGAAAGTGACCGACCGCGTGGGCACGCCCTACCTGCAGCTCGACCCAAAGAAGGTGGTGGGCGTGGTAGAGTGTAACCTGCCCGACGAGGCACGCTCTTTCAAAGATGCCGACCCCGTCACCGACAAGATTGGCGAGAACGTGGCCAACTTCCTCATGAGCGAGAAGAAGCGCGGCATCATCCCCCCAGGCTTCCTTCCCTTCCAGAGCGGAGTGGGCACCACAGCCAACGCCATCCTTTTCGCCCTGGGCAGCAACCCCGAAATGCCCGCCATGGAGGTGTACACCGAGGTGCTGCAGAATGCCATCGTTGACCTCATGTTCGAGGGGAAAGTGAAGTGCGCTTCCACCTGCTCCCTCACTGTCACCAACGACAAGCTGCTCAGCATCTACGACAACATGGACTTCTTCAAGGACAAGCTGGTGCTCCGTCAGTCTGAAATCTCCAACAACGCCGAAGTCATTCGTCGCCTTGGCCTCATCGCCATCAACACAGCCATCGAGGTGGACCTCTACGGCCACGCCAACTCCACACAAATCTGCGGCACCAAGATGATGAACGGCATAGGCGGCTCGGGCGATTTCGAGCGCAACGCCTTCCTCAGCATCTTCACTTGCTCGTCCGTAGCCAAAGGCGGCGCCATATCGGCCATCGTGCCCTTCTGCAGCCACATTGACCACACGGAACACGACGTGAACGTTATCGTAACCGAACAGGGTGTGGCCGACCTGCGCGGCAAGAGCCCCATTCAGCGCGCTCACGCCATCATCGAGAACTGCGCCCACCCCGACTACAAGCAACTGCTGTGGGACTACCTCAAGATTTCGCAAAAGGGACAGAGCTGGCACAACCTGGCCGCCACCCACGCTTTCCACGACACCTTCATCAAGGAAGGCGACATGCACAAGGTGGACTTCTCCAAATTCGCATAAGGAGAACCGCGCTCAGGCCAGATAACTGGCACGGAGCAAATAAGTAAAAAAAATAATGCACTGAAGAACAGGAATCCATTCCCACGAGAGAGAGACGAAGGGGAAGGCTCTGTTCTTCAGTTTTCAATTCCACTTCACCCCATCAAAGTTATGAAACTCATTTCCTGGAATGTAAACGGGCTCCGCGCCGTGTGCGGCAAAGGGTTCGCTGACACCTTCACAGCGCTCGATGCCGACTTCTTTTGTCTGCAAGAGACAAAAATGCAGGCAGGACAGCTCGACCTCGCCTTCCCTGGCTACCAGTCCTATTGGAACTATGCCGACAAGAAAGGCTATTCAGGCACCGCCGTCTATACGAAACACACGCCGCTTTCGGTCACCAACGGTTTGCCAGCCGACATCATTGCCTCGCTGCCCGACAATGGGTGGCTCGACATGAATGCGGAGGGGCGCGTCATCACGCTCGAGTACGACTCCTTCTTCCTGGTGAACGTATATACGCCCAACTCGCAGGACGGCCTCAAGCGCCTTGAACAGCGCATGGTGTGGGACGATGCCTTCCGCCTTTACCTGAAACGGCTCGACGAGACGAAGCCCGTGCTGGCCTGCGGCGACATGAACGTAGCCCACGAAGAGATAGACATCAAGAACCCCAAAAGCAATCGCCACAATGCGGGCTTCACCGACGAGGAGCGCGCCAAGTTCACCGTACTGCTCAACGAGGGGTTCACCGACACCTTCCGCCACTTCTTCCCCACACAGCGCGACATCTACTCCTGGTGGTCCTACCGTTTCCATGCCCGCGAAAAGAATGCCGGCTGGCGCATAGACTATTGGCTCTGCTCCGCACGCCTTGTGCCCCAACTCCAAGCGGCCAGCATCCACACCGACATTTTTGGCAGCGACCACTGTCCCGTTGAGGTGGTGCTGAAAGATTGAAACATTTTACGACTAAAAGCCTTTAACTAATCACTTCTGGTCGCTATTACGCTAAAAGCCCCCAACTCTTTTATAAATAGCTTAAACTTGTCATCCCTAATAGGTCTTCATCATTCGTTTATCAAAAAAACCTCTCTCAACATGCGATTAATAAAGGCTTTTCTACATACATTCTTCTTTACAATTTATTGTTGGATTGTTCTCAAACTCCACAATCCGAGTGAAAAAACAATTGATGCGTGGCGTGATAATGGATACTTCGTAGTCTTTGGATTATTTACTTACATGCTGTTAAGACCCATCGTGTTCTTATTCTATTGTATATATGTAGCCAGCGGGTCTAAACTGACAGAGCAGGATGCTAATCTATACAGCAAAATCGCATACCCAGTGGCTATTCTATCCATGATATATGTAACTATACGGCTAAAAAAAGAAAAATATATCGAAGGAATCATAAAGGAGGTTCTATCGACTGATGAAAGGCTGATAAAGAAGCGCTATAAATACACTTTATTTACAGTTCTCATACCTTTCTTTTCATCTCCTTTGTGGGTAACGCTGCTTCAAAAACTCTTGCAACGTGTTATTGTACCGATGTTTTAAGAATTTCAAGCCGATGATTCTTAAAACAAAATAATCCTAAAATCCGCAACTAATAGTCCCGTGGACTAATTTTTCTGTTAGGTGTTGCCTTTGCAGGCCTTTTTGCCACTATATCCGTGATAATGTATGGTTT